>CAUQBP010000006.1:0-119348 GCA_963516605.1 uncultured Veillonella sp.
TGTTTTTTGGTGGTGTTATATGCATTCTCCACACCCACTTCCATATGATGAGATTCTTAAGGTGATGCCAACGGATAAAGGTATAGCTAAGATATATAAAGAGATGTCAGAAAGACAAACTCTAGAGGAAAAATTCCCTACCTGGGGAGATGCAATTGTATGGAGTGATTTACATAATTATGATATATCTTTGACAAAAGATTGGGATTAGTCTACCAACTCATTTTGTCCTATAACCCCAAAAATCTCTAGTCAAAGCTACGCTTACGCACTCGCTTAAACTAGAGATTTTTTATTACTAACATACACTATTCTTTCTTCAACTCCTAAAAGCTGTCTATTATTCTAGGTATGTTCTATTAAATTTTTTCACCATAGAAGATTAGTTCTTCGTCTTTCACTAGAGCATAGGAGCGTGTACCCAGTCCCATACGGTCCGCACGAAGTAAGATGGCTTGCCATTCACTATTAGGAGAAATATCTTTGAAATAATCCCACGTACGTTTTTCCACTGTACTTAATACGCCATGATCCACTGGTGTAGCTTGGGTAATAATATCTCCCAACGCTTCATCCATAGCCACCATGTCATAGGATACAACAATACCTAAGTTACCTACGATTTTGTTAGTAGCACCCGCCTCTTTCAGCTTATCTTGGTTCACATAATCCGCCACAACGTCCATCGCTACCCCTACATGGAATCGTTGACGATTTCTAGTGGCAGCTGCTGCATATTCTGCCACCGCTTTATGATGCTCTGTACCTGTTAAGGCTACCAATTCACGACGACCTTCTAGGCTCGCAGAATACCAACCAGTATTGTTCACCGCTCCAGAGAATCCACTGTACTCATTCGCTTTAATATGATTTACGGAAATCACCACATCACTGGTAGCAATGCGTTCATCAATATAAGCTACTTTCACTGATTCACCATCAGGAATGATGACCTCACGAGAATTGTTGCTAGGCTCATCTACATAGACCACAGTACCGCCTTCGGATTCAATGCGTGCTTTCATGTATGCCACTACCGTTTCATACGCCTCATAATCGCTGTGCAAATCATTGCGAAGTAGAGCCACTTTTTTGCCAGCGCAACCAATTTCATCAAAGCCGATTTTACGCAACAAAAAATCTAATCGTTTATGGATTAATTCTTGATTAACCTCTTGTAAAGGGGAGTAATATACTTCCATATCATACCTCCTATAACTACGTCATTTTGTAAAAAAGGGCTGCATCTACTGCACAGCCCTTACTTTGGCGGAGAGAGGGGGATTTGAACCCCCGCGCCAGTTTCCTGACCTACCGCATTTCGAGTGCGGACTCTTCAGCCACTTGAGTACCTCTCCGTATACGACGGCGTTCTTTGAAAAAATCTTTCATAATTTGACTGCATTCTTCTTGCAATACACCCGATAACACCTGTGGTTCATGGTTTAAATTCGGATGTGAAAGTACATTAAACAAAGATTCTACCGCACCGCCCTTATAATCACTACTACCATAGACAACACGATCTATACGACTATTAATAATAGCACCAGCACACATAGGGCACGGCTCTATGGTAACATAAAGCGTACAACCGGTCAACCGCCACCTTTCAAGCATAGCATTCGCCTCACGGATGACAAGGACCTCTGCATGAGCCGTCGCATCATGGTCAATCTCGCGTCTGTTGTGATGACGACTGATAATCTTGCCTTCATGCACTAATACAGCACCAATAGGAATCTCACCCATATCATAGGCCTTACGTGCCTCTACCAAGGCTTCACGCATATACTCTTCATCAGTCATACAGTCACTTCCTTTCCAATTGCCGCTACACAATAGAATACCATACTTTCAGAGAATCGTCACTTCTTAAGCTAATTATGATATAATAAAGAGTACATGTAAACATTTTCGATGACTTCACTGAGGTGACAATCTTATGGAACAACGAGCTTTTAGTAAAATCAATGTAGGTCTTGCTATCACAGGCAAACGTGATGATGGGTGCCACGATATAGATACCATTTTTCAATCTATTTTCTTAGGGGATTCCCTCTATTTCGCGCGTCACCATTCTGTGGTGTTCTCTGGCGATGCGCCTGAACTGCCTTATTATATGGCACAATTAATTCCCTATACAGAAAGTAATATTGCTATGAAAGCCCTTCGTATGGTGCAAGACTATACGGGCTGTAAACAAGGGGCTGCTATTCATTTGTTAAAACGAGTTCCCCCTTGTGCTGGTATGGGCGGTGGTAGTGGTGACGGTGCCGCTATGCTACTAGGCCTTAACAAGTTTTGGGACCTTCGCTTAACCGATGAAGAACTATTGACCATGGCTTCTAAACTCGGATCTGATGTACCATTCTTACTGAAAGGCGGCACTGCCCGTGGCACCGGTCGAGGAGAACTATTAGAAACTTTACCAACTAGCAGTGCTCAATGGCTACTGATCGTAAAACCAGAAGTAAGTATTTCCACGGCAGAAGCCTACGGAAGATTTGCAGGGACTTCTCGTGTCACTTCAGACACGATGGATACTGTTACCGCACATATGAACGCCAAAGACTTTCGTCAAGCTTTTATTAGTAGTGACAACACCTTTGAAGAATTAATGTTCCCTGTCCATCCAGAACTTGCATCATGTAAGCAATTTTTCTTAGACCGTGGATTTCCCACCATCATGACAGGTAGCGGTCCTACTATGGTGGTTCTATTGGAAAAGGCACTGGATGCAATTCGATTACAAGAAGAAATCAAAAAAGCTGGTTATAACTGGCTTTCACTAATTACGAAAACACATGATGAGGAGGCCCTACGATGAATGCACCACGTTTACAACCCATCCGTTTAGACGCTTACAAACCGCTTCGTGAAATTGTTAGCGATGCTTTGCGTCAAGCCATTCGCGATGGTATTTTACCACCAGGAGAACGTCTCATGGAGATTCCTCTTGCGGAAGAACTCGGTGTGAGCCGCACCCCTATCCGTGAAGCCATCCGCATTTTAGAGCAAGAAGGACTCATTGTTATGATTCCTCGCCGTGGTACCTATGTGGCAGATATGAGTTTGAAAGATGTAACAGAAGTGTTTGAACTTCGTTCTATCTTAGAAGAATTAGCCGCAGAACTAGCTGCAGAACGTATTACGAATGAAGAAATCGAGGCCTTAGAGCAACATCTTGTAGAAATCGGCAATTACATGAACGAAAATAACTTAGACAAAGTCGTACAAGCCGATATTCTATTCCATGAAATCCTTTATAAAGCTTCTCGTAATGATCGTCTTGTTGAAATGATAAACAATCTACGGGAACAAACATTGCGGTTCCGTACATTGTCTATGAGCCAAACAGGTCGTCTTGCCAAAACTTGGGATGAACATCGTCAACTTGTGGAAGCTATCTCCGATCGCGATGTGGAACGAGCTCGCCAGATTGCTCGCATCCATATGGAAGAATCGGAGAAAACATTGTTAGAAGGTATGCAATTAAAAAGTCATGAAGGCTAATGTATCTTTCACATATCATAATTGAAATAGAAAGGGTCCTTATAGGTCCCTTTTCTAGTTATCTATATATACATAAAATCATATTAGTATAGCATCTACAACAAAAGAGGAATGGCCCTGTATTCTCAGTTCCATTCCTCGTTTTTAAGTTCTATACCATTTTAGTTCTATCATATGTTTTGGCTCTATCATATATTTTGTAGGGACAGCAAAAGCCATCCCCCAAGATATATTTTTTATGCATACCATAGACATCCCATAGGCAGATCATTCAATCTGCTTATGGTCCAACCTCTATTTTCCACTCATATATTTCGCTTTAAATGCTGCCAATTGTGCTTCTTCTAATACCATGCCTTCCTCTTGGAAGTGAGCGATACTTTGCTGCATTTCTTCGTAGGCTGTTGGCACGACTTTTGTAAAGCGATCTTTATACAATACCCAATTTTCTAGCATGTGACGACCTTGCTTAGAGTTCGTATGCAATACATGCTGTTGTATTAGCTCATAAATCCGTGCTAGGTCACTTTCACTAGTTTTACGAAGTTCCACAAGTCCTGTGTTGCAATAACATCCATCTAAATCAAGTACGTACGCATAACCACCGGACATGCCAGCCCCAAAGTTACGACCCACACGGCCAAGGACAAGGACCTCACCACCAGTCATGTATTCGCAACCATGGTCACCTACACCTTCTACAACGGCGGTAATACCGCTGTTACGAACGCAGAACCGTTCCCCAGCCACACCGTTGATATAGGCAGTACCAGAAGTAGCCCCATAGAAGGCTACGTTACCGATTAAGATGTTTTCATGTGCCTCATAGGTAGCAGCTTTTGGTGGGTACGCAATGATAGTACCACCAGACAAGCCTTTGCCAAGATAATCGTTGGCATCCCCTTCGAGTTCCAATGTCATACCGTTCGGGATGAAAGCACCAAAACTTTGACCAGCAGAACCAACGAAATTCAATTTGATCGTATTCTCTGGCAAGCCCGCTTCGCCATAACGACGAACTACTTCGCCACCGACTAAGGTACCTACCACACGATTCACATTACTGATTGCCAATTTAGCACGAATTGGTTTTTGATCATCCAAAGCAGGACGACACATGCGAAGTAATTTTTTCATATCCAAGGTGCGTTCCAATTCATGGTCTTGGTCGATGCTGTGTAAATGTCCCACAGACGCATCTGTATATGGTTTGAACAAGATTCGTTTCAAGTCCACACGAGACAATTTGAAATTATCGTCTTGAGAGCGTTGGCGTACCAAATCGATACGACCTACTAACTCACGCACACTGCGGATACCTAAACGAGCCATGATTTCACGCAACTCTTGAGCGATGAACTTCATCAAGTTTTCCACATATTCTGGTTTACCTGTAAACTTAGCACGCAATTTTTCGTCTTGTGTGGCCACGCCGTACGGGCATGTATTCATATGGCAAACCCGTGCCATGCGACAACCCACTGCGACTAATGGCAAGGTACCAAATCCGAATAATTCCGCCCCTAACAAAGCTGCGATTGCTACATCATAGCCAGTCATCAGTTTACTGTCTACTTCCAGTTGTACACGGTCACGCAAACGGTTCAACATCAAGGTTTGATGTGTTTCTGAAAGTCCCAATTCCCATGGCACACCTGCATGTTTCACCGATGTACGACCTGCTGCACCAGTACCACCATCATAGCCGGAGATGAGGATGCTGTCTGCTTTCGCTTTGGCTACCCCTGCGGCAATGGTACCTACCCCAGCTTCTGAGGTCAATTTTACGGAAATCGCTGCACTTGGATTGACGCATTTCAAGTCGTAAATTAACTCTGCCAAATCTTCGATAGAGTAAATATCATGATGTGGTGGAGGGGATACGAGTTCTACCCCTGGTGTAGAGTGACGAGCTTTGGCAATGTCTGGATATACCTTTTTGCCCGGTAATTGACCACCCTCACCTGGTTTTGCACCTTGGGCACATTTAATTTGCAATTCTTTTGCATGGACCAAGTAATTCGTAGTCACCCCAAAGCGACCTGATGCAATTTGTTTTACTTCACTATTGCGATTATCTCCATTGGCATCGAGAACAAAGCGACTTGTATCTTCGCCGCCTTCCCCAGAGTTCGATGTAGATCCTAAACGGTTCATAGCGATGGCAATAGTTTCGTGGGCCTCTTTACTGATAGCACCGTAACTCATAGCGCCAGCTTTAAAGCGTTTCACAATGTCTTCCACTGGTTCTACTTCTTCCACAGGAATACCGCCACCCACAGGGAAGTTCAATTCCATCAAGCTCCGTAAGGTCACATGGTAATCATTTCGAATCATTTTGGAATATTCTTTGTATCTATTGTAATCCCCTTCGATTAAGGATGTTTGTAATAACTTAATCGTATCTGGATTGAATAAATGCTCTTCCCCATCTTTCATAGGTCCGTACCAACCACCTGGTTCAAGGACTTTCACATCTTCTTTGAAAGCCCGTTGGAATCGTTCCAATGTTTCATGAGCTACGCCACCTAAGCCGATACCGCCAATGCGTGTCGGTGTATTTGGGAAGTAGGTACTAATAAAGTTTGTATTCAAGCCCAATGCCTCAAAAATTTGTGCCCCATGGTAACTACGTACAGTGGAGATACCCATTTTAGACATGACTTTCATAATGCCCGACACAGAGGCCTTGATGTAATTCGCTTCTGCTTCCTCTGGTGTAAGGTCGCCCAAGCGATTCGTTGCTTGTAACTCACGAACTGTTGCCAATGCCACATATGGATTGATAGCCGTTACACCATAGCCTAATAATGTACAGAAATGATGCACTTCACGTGGTTCACCAGATTCCAAGATTAAGCCCATTTCTGTACGCAATACGGTATTAATCAAGTGATTGTGCACCGCTGCCACTGCCAATAAAGCTGGAATCGGTGCATGGTGTTCGTCCACACCACGGTCAGATAAGATTAATACATTTTGGTCCGTGCGAGCTGCTTCCTCTGCATCTTTGCACAAACGGTCGAGGGCTTCTTTCATGCCTTCCGCACCTTTGGCAGGGTCAAACAAGATGGACAGAGTCACGGATTTCATACGACGGCAGTCCAATTGTTTAATGCTTGCCAATTCTTGGTTCGTCATAATTGGAGTTCGCATAGATACGGCGTAGGTTCCCACTTTATTAGGGTCTGTCAAATTACCACTATTGCCAAGCATCACTCGTGTGGATGTGACCATTTCTTCACGGATGGCATCGATTGGAGGATTTGTCACTTGAGCAAATAGTTGTTTGAAATAGGAATACAACATTTGCGGTTTGTCAGATAGAATCGCCAACGGTGCATCGGCACCCATAGATCCTACAGGATCTTTGCCATCTTTCGCCATAGGGATAATCATGCGCACTAAATCTTCTTGGGTATAGCCGAATACTTGTTGTTGCATGAACAAGTCCCCTACCTCTGGGATGCTATCTTCCGTAGCTTGTTGAATCTCCGACAAGTGGATTACATGTTCTTTCACCCACTCATGGTACGGCAATTCTGTAGCCACCCGTTGTTTAATTTCTTCATCAGAAATGATACGACCTTCTTCTGTGTCGATTAAAAGCATTTTACCTGGTTCTAATCGACCTTTGGCGCGAATCATATCATCTGCTTCGTTCACTACACCTACTTCAGATGCCATGATGACACGGTCATCAGCTGTCACATAGTAACGAGCTGGGCGCAAGCCATTTCTGTCTAACACACCGCCGATCACAGTCCCATCAGTAAAGCCCATTGCAGCCGGTCCATCCCATGGTTCCATCATGAAACTATTGAATTCATAGAAGTCATGTTTTTCTTGGCTCATCAAAGTATTGCGTTCCCATGGTTCTGGAATCATCATCATGATCGCATGTGGCAAGCTACGGCCTGTCATATGCAAGAACTCAAGGGTATTGTCGAACATGGCAGAGTCAGACCCTGTATCATCAACAACAGGGAACACTTTTTTAATATCTGGGAATAATGGAGATTCTGCTTTTCCTTCACGAGCATTGATCCAGTTTACATTACCACGAATGGTGTTGATTTCTCCATTATGTACTAAATAACGGTTAGGATGAGCCCGTGCCCAGCTTGGGAATGTATTCGTACTAAAACGGGAATGAACCATAGCCAAAGCAGAGGTGAAATCTAAATCGTTCAAATCTAGGTAAAAGTTTCGTAATTGCACTGGTGTCAACATACCTTTGTAGACGATCGTTTTAGAAGACAAAGAGGCAATGTAGAAATCGCTACTCATTTCTTTGCTCAATGGGACGATGCGTTTTTCTGCAATTTTACGAATCATATATAATTTGCGTTCAAACTCCGCTTGGTTTGTCATATCTGGACCTTTACCGATGAGGATTTGGATCATCCAAGGACGAATCAATGCTGCCTCATGGCCAACTGCTGTAGAGTCTACCGGAACTTCCCGCCAGCCCAATACAATTTGACCTTCTTCACGAACTACTTCTTCTAAGATTTGCTTTTGCTCATTCCGTAATGTTTCATACTTATGAGCAAAAACCATACCCACCCCGTAGTCACCAGCAGGTGGTAAATGGATACCTAACACTTCGCACTCACGGCGGAAAAAATCATGTGGAATTTGCACTAAGATGCCCGCTCCATCGCCAGTATCCTTATCGGCGCCAGCACCACCACGGTGTTCCAAGCGCTCAAGAATACGTAAACCATCGTCGATGATATCGTGGGATTTTTTACCTTTAATATTGACTACAAATCCCATACCGCACGCATCTTTTTCAAATTGGGAACTATACAAACCATTTGCTTCCAAATGTCGCTGCTCCTCATGTTGTTTTGCAATGGTACTCATTTCCATCATAACCCTCTCCTCCTGTAGGCTCTCTATTACAACACTAGCGTACTTAACACTAGGCATACATATACTGAAAGTTCTAAATCCATCTGTCAATCGACTGTACTTCGCCATAGTCTAGCTAAATGTTATACTAGCATTCATCTACTATACACTCCCTCTGTACAGGATTATCCTCTTATGATAATTATTCACTACATTTCATAGTAACCATAAAATAGAGTTATTATTCTATAGAATATAGAACTGTATACTATACTAGCAAAAATTATACTATTTTTCAATACATATCCATCATGTATACATGTATTCTTAAATAATCCATCTCTTTTTACTTCTTATCCCATGACTTCAAACTCATATATTATTGTGTATCATCTATTAACTCTTCAAAAATCTATACATTTACTATCATGAGGTCTTTCAACATTACTTTCATCCACATCCTTATATATGACTACTATGTAAGAAAACGCACAGCTACCCTAAGGTAACCATGCGTTTACGTCATTGTAAAAGTATTCTATTATACGATGCGAACAATCCAGCCTTCTGGTGCTTCGATTTCACCATGTTGAATGCCAAGTAATGTTTCGCGCAATTTTGTTAATGTTGGCCCCATTTCATCCATGCCACTTGGGAAGAAGATGTCTTCTTCTTTGGAATGTACCATTCCCACAGGAGAAATCACAGCCGCTGTACCGCAAAGACCACATTCAGCGAAGTCTTTCAATTCTTCTTTGTACACTTCACGATGTTCCACGGTCATGCCCAAATAATGTTCAGCTACATACATCAAGGAACGACGTGTAATCGATGGAAGAATACTATCGGATTTAGGCGTTACTAATTTGCCATCTTTCGTGATGAAAATAAAGTTCGCTCCACCAGTTTCTTCTACTTTTGTACGAGTTTGTGGATCCAAGTACATATTCTCTGCATATCCAGCTTCATGTGCAGTTTCTAGAGCATGCAAGCTCATAGCATAGTTCAAACCCGCTTTAATATGACCTGTACCATGTGGTGCTGCACGGTCAAAATCGGAGATTTGGATTTTCAGTGGTTTCACACCGCCTTTGAAATAATCCCCTACTGGAGTACCAAAAATACGGAATTGGAACTCATCTGCCGGTTTAACACCGATAACACTGTTCGTACCCATCAAGAATGGACGAAGATACAAACTACCACCCGTGCTGTATGGAGGAACAAAGTCTTGGTTCGCTTTTACTACTTCTTTCACAGCCTCGATAAAACGATCCGTTGGAAATGGTTGCATCACAAGATATTTTGCAGAATCATGCAAACGCTGTGCATTTAAATCTGGACGGAAACACACAATGTGACCATCCTTCGTGTAATACGCTTTCAAACCTTCAAAAATTGTTTGCGCATATTGGAATACACCAGCACATTCATTGAGGACAATATTCGCCTCATCCGTCAAACCGCCTTCATCCCATTGACCATCTTTGAAATTAGACACATAACGGAATGGCGTTTCTTTATAACTAAAATCTAAATTGTTCATATCAATCTTTGCCATACTGTCCTCCTATTATTTCATATCTGTAAAAGCCGTGAAAGGATACATATATCCATCCTTCTAGCCCTTCACATTATATGAATATTTACTAATTTGTATTTTATATAAAAACTATTATACACCCAACACGGAAAATGTACAAGAGTACAGACTTAAAAGGTAAAGTAGATTCTAATTGTTTGTTTTACTTTAACATTGGGGAACTTTTTTGTTCTATTTTTCTAAAAAAGTTCCCCAATTATTTATCACATTAGTTTCACTATAGCAAGCAACCCTAGGATTAATTCGCAAATCACCTTGCCAGGCAGTTCTTTTCAAGTAAGTTTCTAAGTCATGATTTATGAAAACTTACATTGATTGAATACATACAAGCTCATTAAGTGTTAACTCCTTGCCTTTTACTTCTTCCCAACCTGTATTCTTATATATCTTTTCTAAAATACTATGTGCAATCCAAGACCCACCTGATAGATATCCAGCATTAGTAGATTGATATACTTCTACATAAAACCACTTTGCTTCGGTCTCCTCATTCTCTTCATCTGCTGATATTTGATGAAGTAACATAGTAGCTATATCATAAACCTTTTGTATTTTATCCGCATCAATTTTATAAAAAGAATCTGTAATCGTAGGTACACCTTCTCCACAACCTGTTTTTCGAACATGATTTCTCAATGCACTATCATTCTTCAAGGTACTTATATCGTTTGCTTTATCCCAACACATTTCATGAAGAATCATCATATCAGCTTTTGCTATGTCCATATGATTAGCATAAAAACTATACACATATTTTTTCTCATTAGGTCTATCTTCCACAATTTTAATAAGAAGATTATCCATCACTGCTGCAGGATTTTCTATTAGCTTGATCCCCTCTATCCGTTCATAATAGGAATCTATGTATCCCTCAACTTGTCTCATCACCAATGTAAGATATTTCCTATGTTCTATATACTTTTGGTCTATCAAACCGCTTTCACCCCTATGTATACTACTCCTTCTACCACTCTTCAGTCACATACAAGGTAAACTCCTTTTTCCATGATTCTGGTATAAGCGTACTTTCATAAAACCAATAACATATACAATATTTTATAAAACTCAAGCCCACTCTAAGTGGTACATCATCATAATACTTATCTTCATTTCTACAATAAGAGAGAAAGTCTTTTAAGAAAAACACAATTTGCTTCGGTTTTGTCGTATCTCGCAATCCTCTAAGCATATATTGTTCTAGTTCATCCAAAGAGTTAATCTTTCCATTCACATACTTAGACATGACATGAATAAACACCTCAGTATCCTGTGCATCTGTTAAGTCCACTACAAATGTATCTTCATCAGTTACTATCTTGTCTCGCAATAAATCATACTCTGATTCTTCCAAATAAATAGTTTCATTATGAGGCGGATCTATCGTTTCTGTCCAAGAAGTCTCTTGCACATAGTATAACTTGCACAGCTCTAATGGTATGGATGACCAAGATTCCATAGCTTCTGTTTCAACAGCCCATCTAGGCATAACATTACCAGCAAAAAACGTCCACACCAATAGAGCCTCTAAATCTCTATGCACATTAAAAGAAAATATGTCCCTCAAATAACCTAGAACTCCACTTTTTCTTTTCATCGCTATATCCAGATTTCTAAAAATGATATAGAGTTCTCGAACGGGTTCCACTCCTTTAGCATTACCATACAATAGGATATCTTCCAAATGATATAAATTTATAATTCTTTCATCAATGAGAAACTTTTCCTTAACAACCTTGTATATATCATCCCAAGTATCAATATGATTTCCATCAAACTCTATAATCATTCTATGGTCCATACCATTCTCTAGATGCAAAGACCTATACTGTGTTTCCGAAATCGCTTCCATAGAAACTATACGTTTCAATGAGTTTTCCCCTTTCTCTTTTTATATTCGTTCTCTAGTGAAGTATTCATACTTCTCTTTACTACTCAAGTTATTGTAGTACCTCTCCACGTTTTTCCTTAACCTTTTTGACTGCCTCTACATAAAAATTATATATCCCTTGAGATGAAACAGGTATCTCATCTATATTATGTACATATATGGTATTAAAAATGCTGGGTTCCTGATAATCATGATTTCTAACTTCTGTACTAGTATTAATCACATGTACAAATTCATTATAATTCATAATCCTTTCTTTACTAGAAAAAGGGAAATTCTTATCTTCAATGGTATATATTTGTTTCTGTTTCAAATCTATAATCAGAATGCCAACCTGAGTATATACATACACATATTTAGATTGAATCTTTATATATCCTGGATATGCTAATAAACTATGTTGCGTTATATCCATTAACTCTCCATCATATCTGAAAGGTAAATATGTTAACTCTGATACTATATCTTCACTAGCTACTGTTTGGTCTGAATATTCCTTCATCCACTTTTCCCAACTCTGCTTTGTATATTTTGAAAGTAACATCTCACCTCGTTCAGCAGAATACTCCTTTGTCCATATTCTTTCAGAATAACCCCTATCATATGTTTCGGAATACACTAAGGTCTCACCTAGAAAAATATAATATCCATCAAGCGTTACCACCAAAATTTCAGTATCATCCTCACTATAATAATCTAACACTGACTGTAAAACAATCGCATTATCACGATTCCTAACTAAAATCAAAGTCCAATTTTTATCATCCC
Source organism: uncultured Veillonella sp. (assembly GCA_963516605.1). Classification (GTDB taxonomy): domain Bacteria; phylum Bacillota; class Negativicutes; order Veillonellales; family Veillonellaceae; genus F0422. The sequence goes on from CAUQBP010000006.1 coordinate 12,636, forward strand.
AAGTATGTATATCTTCCACCTTATAATACTGAAAGTCATGCACCATATCATTACTAAGCATATAAAATATGCCACCAACGAGAATAGAACAGAGCAATAACAAAATGCCACAAACCGTTAGAACTATCTTAACAACCTTCATTAGCACCTCACAGTTTCAATCAGACATCATCACGCTAAATACAGTAGCAGTCATCCAAACTAATATGTCCAACACCATTTAGTTACATTCTATCATAATTACTATCCATTTCCCTACGATTGATCCCTAGGTCATCTTGGGATGATTCATTCTACTACATTAGATACCTCTATAAGAGTACGGCATATTCTGGAACAAACCTACCGTAGGATTAATTTGTGGAGAAATGTGCCGTACTCCCCCCCTAGAATTGCCCTCATTCGTAGAGCATCTTTGTGACGGTCCTCTACATTAGAAACCCCCAGAAGAGCGGAACATGTGTCGGGCAAACATTACCCATAGTAGCCTGTGGGTACTATATCTAAATTAAGCTAACCTAGAAAAGCGGAACATGTGCCTGAACAAACATTATGAAATACCGTTTGTGAAGGTATATGTTCCACTTTTCCATCGTTAAGAGTATCCCCCCCAGGCTACAAATGGAACCAGATCACATGTCGGGCTCTTCCCTTTATCCACATAGGAGCAAAGCCCCAAGATGGAATAGAATAGAAAAGACTCCTATGGGATGATTCCCATAAGAGTCTTTTCGTCTTGCAGTATGTTGTCATGCTTAGATGACTATATAATAACTTCGTTCAGCAGCAAACCAACTTACACATTCGCTGACTCACCGGAGTTGAAGTTACTAACTAAATTATTCCGGCTTTTTAAATTTTGGAGATGTTGGACATGTTTCAGGAGTCACGTCTTTACGAGCCCCTAAGTCACCGCTACGATCTACATACGTAGTATGTAACAATTCATGCGCAATATGTCCTAATGGTTTTTCCAAGAAATTAGCGTATGCATCTTTAATTTCAGGGTTTTCATAGGAAGAACGAAGCTTCATGTTGGAATCCCAATTATAAAGACCATCGATACGCTCACCTTTTACTTTATTGGCAACTGGTAATTTTGCACGTGGTTGTCCACCACCGCCGATACAGCCACCTGGGCATGCCATCATTTCGATGAAATCATATGTTTTACCAGATTCTTTTAGTTCATTCAAGAATTCACGGATATTTTTACCACCATGGCAAACAGCCACGTTGATGGTGTGTCCACCGATTTCTACGGTTGCTTCTTTCACACCGTCCATACCACGCACATCTGTTAAGTTAAGAAGTGGAGCAGGAGATGGTTCATCACCAGTGATGAATTTGTAGGATGCACGCATCGCTGCTTCCATAACACCGCCAGTATTACCGAAGATAACACCGCCACCAGTAGCAGCACCGATAAATTTATCGTATGCAGAGTCTTCTACTGCGGCAAAATCTAATTCTGCTTCACGAATCCATTGTGCAAATTCACGTGTAGTGATACAGATATCTGTATCTGGACCCAAGTCTTCGCCAGTGAAACGAGCTGCATTATTTTGCTCAGGACGACGAATTTCCGCTTTTTTAGCAGTACAAGGAGCGACAGACACGGATACAATTTTCTTAGGATCAATATTCATATTTTTTGCAAAATATGTTTTTACCATAGCAGATTCCATAGCGATACAACTACGAGCTGAAGAAATATGAGATACGTATTCTGGGAAGAATGTTTCACAGAATTTTACCCATGCTGGACAACAGCTAGTAAATTGTGGCAATGGACCTGTGCCATGTAATTTACGTTCTAACAATTCGTTCGCTTCTTCCATGATAGTTAAGTCAGCACCGAAGTTAGTATCAACTACATAGTCAGCACCTAACGCGCGAAGCGCACCTACCATTTTACCTTCTTGGTATGTACCAGGCTCAAATCCAAATTCTTCACCGATGGATACACGAACAGCTGGTGCTGTTTGGATAACCACGATTTTCTCTGGATCGGCAATGGCTTCTTTTACTTTATCTAATTCTGTACGTTCGTACATTGCACCAAATGGGCAAATTACCGCACATTGACCACATTGGATACAGATAGGATTATCTCCTGTTGCTTCCAAATCGTAGTAATCAAGTACGCTCATAGTGTCAGCACATGCTTTACGACAAAGAGTACAGTTCTTACATTTTTCTAAATCGTGAATAATCGCCACATTATCCTCAGCAATAGGGGCACGGCGATCAAGATGTTGGAATCGACTTTCGAAACTCATTATTATGCACCTCACATAGTGTAAACAATACTAGTTATGTATTCATTAACTTTCCGTCATATTATAACAAAAATAAGCATATAATGTGTAAAAAATCTATTGTACAAATTATAAGGTATTCATTTTTGTTATGATAAAAATCACGTTTTCCACCTGAAATATATTTTTATATTATTTTTTTAATATATATTAACATTCCATCATATTTTGCAACACAATTTATATGCTTTATATTTCAAAATCCATATACCCCTAAATGTACTAGGATTTCACCCACAGTAGCACAAAACAGGAGAGTTCCCCCTCCTGTTTCTATTTTATTTCAGCTCAAATAATGGAGTATTCTTCGCTTGATCCCCCAAGGCTGTTTGTGTAAATGTATTAATGAATTGTTGTACTGCCAACGTAGGAGTTAAACGTCCCTCAATAACCGCATCTTCAATGCCTCCACGGCAAGATACAATTTCTGGTGCTCGATAGAACAAGTTTTGTAAATGTTCTTCTACCATGGAATATACCCACGATAAAGTTTGATCACGGCGACGTGCTTGTAGCACTCCATTGCCTTCACATTGTTCCATGAATTTTTCGATAACCCCTTGCCACAATTCCATGATGCCATCCCCTGTGTACGCAGAGCATGTGTAGGCATGAGTTGTCCACTGTTCCGTGGCATCACGAATAAACCATAAAATACGTTCGTATTCTTGGCGTGTCACTTTTGCCCGTTGTAAATTATCGCCATCAGCTTTATTGACCACGATGGCATCTGCTAATTCCATAACGCCTTTTTTCATACCTTGTAATTCATCACCAGCACCAGTCAACACAACCAGTAAGAAGAAGTCTACCATAGAACGTACTGTAGTTTCACTTTGACCTACCCCTACAGTTTCTACTAGGATCGTATCGTACCCAGCGGCTTCACATAACAACAAGGTTTCTCTACTTTTACGAGTTAAACCACCCAAAGTACCGCCTGATGGAGATGGACGAATGAATGCATTAGGCTCCCGTGAAAGTTGTTCCATTCGAGTTTTATCCCCTAGGATAGAACCACCTGTCACTGTACTAGATGGATCGACCGCAAGAACCGCTACTTTATGACCATTTTGACATAGCTTTGTGCCCAGCGCTTCAATTAAAGTAGATTTACCAGCCCCAGGAACCCCTGTAATCCCTACACGGGTGGACTTACCTGTGTACGGCAACAAGCGCTGAATCACTTGCTGTGCCATTTCAAAATGAGCTGCTGCATTACTTTCAATTAATGTGATGGCACGGGATAAAATCATCCGATTACCAGCCAGTACCCCCTCCACATAGTCATCGACGGTTAATTTTTTCCGTTTTACCACCTTAGGGGCTACCGGTTTTTGTGGTGCATTCGTATGTGCATCCATCCCATCATGCCCCCCGTCCACACCACGCATAACGCGGCATGCAAATTTATCATCTTTCTCCTCAGGAACCCAAGAAGGCTTATAGGTATCATCACTCATAAGACACCCTCCTTTCACCGATTCGAATATGACAAACACGCAATCAGTAGCCAGCTACAAAGTAGCACGAGGCACTGACTACGTGTCATGTCTTACCTATATACGTATATCAGATTTTGAATACTAATTATTCTTCCTCTTCTAGACGTTCTTCTAACAATTCAAGTACTTTTTTAGCACATACTGGAATGATGGTACCAGGTCCAAAGATCGCTGCTGCACCATGCTCATAGAGATAATCATAATCTTGAGCTGGGATAACGCCACCGATAACAACCATAATATCTTCACGGCCTAGCTTTTTAAGCTCTTCACATAATTGAGGCATCAATGTTTTGTGACCAGCTGCTAAGGAACTCATACCTACGATATGTACGTCATTATCTACCGCATCTTTTGCTGCTTCTTCTGGAGTTTGGAATAAAGGTCCGATATCTACGTCATAGCCCATATCTGCGAAGGCTGTAGAAATTACCTTAGCTCCGCGGTCGTGACCATCTTGACCCATTTTCGCTACGAAAATACGTGGACGGCGACCATGTTTCTCTTCAAATTTTTCAGTCATGCTGCGTACTTCTGTGATTACATCATCATCGCTGAATTCGCTGCTGTATACGCCAGAAATGGAGCGAATAATCGCTTTATGACGGCCACATACTTTTTCTACTGCATCAGAGATTTCACCTTTAGACGCACGAGCACGAGCTGCTTCTACGGCTAATTCAAGCAAGTTTCCTTCTCCTGTTTCCATCGCTTTTGTAATCGCATCCAAACAGCTACGTACCTTGTCATTATCACGATTAGCACGCAATGTTTTCAAGCGTTCGATCTGTGCCAAACGTACAGCTGTATTGTCTACTTCCAAGATATCTAATGGATCTTCTTTATCAAGGCGTAAGTAGTTGACACCGACGATTTTTTCACTACCAGAGTCAATGTGCGCTTGGCGACGAGCTGCCGCTTCTTCGATACGCATTTTTGGAAGACCTGTATCAATCGCTTTAGACATACCACCCAAGGCTTCAACTTCTTGGATATGAGCCCATGCTTTACGGATCAATTGGTTAGTCAAGAATTCTACATAGTAAGAACCGCCCCATGGGTCGATAACTTTACATACGTTAGTTTCATCTTGGATATACAATTGCGTATTACGAGCAATACGAGCCGAGAAGTCTGTAGGCAATGCAATCGCTTCGTCAAGAGCGTTTGTATGCAAGGATTGCGTATGACCCAAGGCTGCTGCCATCGCTTCGATACAAGTACGAGTGATGTTATTGAATGGATCTTGTTCTGTTAAAGACCAACCAGATGTTTGGGAGTGAGTACGCAATGCCATAGATTTAACATTTTTAGGACCAAAGGATTTAACAATTTTAGCCCATAACATGCGGCCTGCACGCATTTTAGCGATTTCCATGAAATAGTTTTTACCCATCGCCCAGAAGAAGGATAAGCGTGGTGCGAACTGGTCAACTGTAAGACCTGCTGCCACACCAGTACGCAAGTATTCCAAACCATCGGCCAAGGTGTAACCTAATTCGATATCCGCTGTAGCACCTGCTTCTTGCATGTGGTAACCGGAAATGGAAATACTGTTGAATTTAGGCATGTATTTAGATGTATAGGCAAAGATATCACCAATAATACGCATAGATGCTGCTGGTGGATAAATGTAAGTATTACGCACCATGAACTCTTTTAAGATATCATTTTGGATCGTACCTGCCATAACGGATTTATCTACGCCTTGTTCTTCACCGGCTAAGATATAGAAGGCCATAACTGGTAATACAGCGCCATTCATTGTCATAGATACAGACATTTGGTCTAATGGAATACCAGAGAACAAGATTTCCATATCCAAGATAGAGTCTACCGCAACGCCGGCTTTACCAACGTCACCAACTACACGAGGATGGTCAGAGTCATAACCACGGTGAGTCGCCAAGTCGAAGGCGATAGACAAACCTTTTTGACCTGCCGCTAAGTTACGACGGTAAAAGGCATTGGATTCTTCCGCTGTGGAGAAACCTGCATACTGACGTACTGTCCAAGGACGTTGTACATACATTGTGCCATATGGTCCACGAAGATACGGAGGAATACCCGCTACATATTGTAAATGGTTACATTGATCATAAATGGAGGCATCATACACAGGACCCACATCGATTTGTTCCATAGTACGAATGAAGTTGTCATCATAGGACTTGCCAGTTTCAGCTTGTAATTGCTCTTTCCATGCATCGAAATCGGATGCTTTTGGGCTAGCAGCTGTAAAAGGAATATTTCTAAAATCCGGAATCATCTACATCATTCCTTTCTCGCGTTGCATTGCTAATAATGTTTGATAGCAATTGGAGCGTACACTAATATAATCATCCATGCCTGCTGCATCGCAAAGTTCTTTCAACTCTGGAGATGGAGCCCCTGCCAAGAATACTTTCATAGCTGGGCGAGCGGCTTTGATTGCTTTTGTCACTGCTGGTGCCAATTCTGGGTATGTATCGTCAGTAGAACATACGATTGTCACATCTGCATTCGATTCTAAGGCAGCTGCAACTGCTTCGTCTACAGTTGGGAATCCATCATTTGTAAGCACATCAAATTCAGCTACTTGCATGAAAGAAGTAACAAAATCGGCTCTCGCTTTATGTTGAGGAATTGGACCCATGTTAGCCAAGAAGATTTTAACATTGTCCCCATTATGTGTTTCTTTAAAGTTTTCAGTGCGCATACGCAATTCTTCGTATTGTTCTGTCCAACGATGAGATAGAATTGCTTTCACAGTGATACCTTCACTGCCATCTGCTAAGGCTTCAAAAACTTGTCCAAAGCTAGCGCCCGCTACTAATGCAGTATACGCAGCACTTACCAAAGAACCAATTTCACTGAAGTCGGATTCTTGTAGTTTTTTTAGAGCTAAATCAGCTGCATCAGTTGTACCCACATTAGCTAATGCTGCTACACGAGCTTGGCGTAAGCCCTCAAAATCTACCACTGGTACTTCTAGTAATTCTTCCGTCATATTTGGATACATGTTGCTACCAACGGCACGATCTTTACGGGTTGCCAAGTTTTTAAAGCGGCTTTGTAAAATAGCATCCACGGCTTCTTGCGTTTCACCAGATACTAATGTTTCTAAGATGCCACCTTTACCTTCTAATTCTTGGAACAGTGCCCAAGATTTTTCAGTCAATTCTTGTGTCAATGGTTCTAAGTACCAGCTACCACCGGCAGGGTCAACTGGTTGAATGAAGTTGAACTCTTGTTGCTCCATGATTTGAATATTACGGGCAATACGGCGAGAGAATTCATCACTTGGACGAATGCAGCCATCAAGAGGTCGTACAAACATACCATCCATACCACCTACTACTGCGGAGAAGGATTGAGAACCAGCACGTAATAAGTTTACATATGGATCAAATACAGTTTGTGTAAAGTGAGATGTACTTACGAACAAGTTAATTTTCTTCGCTTCTTCATCACCGCCACAATGTTCAATAATTTGAGCCCATACCATTTTTATAGCACGTAGTTTAGCTATTTCCATGAAGAAATTAGCTCCTACACTGACATGGAAACGAATTTGTTTTGCAAATGTATTCACATCGATACCACGGCGTTCCATCTCACGTAAATATGTCACAGCCGTAGACATAGCAAAACCCAATTCTTGTACGTCATTGCCACCGCCATTATGGTATACATCTGTATCTACCAAAACTGTGCGTAATTGTGGTGCATGTGCAGATGCCCAAGCAATGGTATGTGCCATATCATCGAAATATTCATCCATAGGGCGTGATAAATGACCATCTTGTGCCAAAGTACCAATTGGGTCTGCCCCAATCATACCGGACAAGGCTTTTACATCCACCCCTTGAGATTCGCAAAGCGCATGTAATGCAGCCGCCCAGCATACGCTACTAGCACCTGTACGAATATCTAATTCTTTTGTAGTTAAGTCCATGCCTTTTAATAAAGCTTCCACTTCTTCTACAGTAGACAAAGATACCCCTGCGTCAGCTACATCTTTAGCTTCGGCTTTCGTAGCATCTTGTCCTTTCCGTGTAGCACTGTCCAGTGTGAAACTGATAGCTGTGCTACCTTTATCTAATTCAAATTGTAACATGTCATGCATGTCAGCAATTGTTTTTCCGTCACAACGTTGTACAATTGTCCAAGGTGTATGGATATATCCACTAGCTTTCGCCCCCCGTAAATTGCTATCACGACCAGGATATGTCAAGTTTTGAGTCAATCCCTCTTGGTCGCTCAACCAATACATTGGTTGTAAAGTAATTCCTTCGTATGTTTTTGTATACATACTTTTTTGGAAATCTTTCCCTTTCAAGATACCTTCTACCGTCGTTTTCCACTCCTCGTAGGTAGGGATAGAAAACTCATCAAACGATACATCTGGTAGCTCAAACTGTTCTTCGTGAACTTGTGGTTCATGATGCTTGTCTTGTCCCATAGTCTAGCTTCCTTTCTCTGACCACATAGGCATACGTTCCCTTACTCAAACCACTTTTCTAGTGAGATTTGCCTCATCATAGAGATTCTAATAGCTTATGTAATCGTTGCAGCTCTCATAAAAATAAAATAAACAATTAGAAACTGGGTATACCCTACCCACCCCTATAACTCATCACCCTACCTAGTCTCTTACTGAAAGATATAACTATCATTCATAAAAGAAAAACCGTTTTCGATTGAAAACGGTAGGTTATGATTTAGCGTATGCACTTAGCGCAAAACCATCTCTACCCGTCTCTCGCGGATCTAACGACATGCTTCTTACGGCAGTTCTTCTGACTCAGGATCTTCGCTACGCTTCGCCTTCCCAGTTTCCCAGTGACGCTACATGAAGTTTCGCTCCCCTTTACAGCGGCGGGACCGTGTTGGCTTTTCACCAAGCTTCCCTATTAAGCCTCGCGGCACCAGTAAGGCGAATATAAAGTTATACCTTGATTATAAACTGTTTTATGAAAGAATAGAACGGCATTTACAGGCTATAACAACATTTCACATCGACATAATTTTCAGTTATCATAAGATACCTATAATGCATTTTACAGTCTTACTAACGCAATGGTTAGCATCTATCTCATAATAGACCTCCTATTCATTACTAACAGTTATTTAATGCATAATCAATATTTATTCTCAATATAAAACAGAGGTACGCCTACAGTAGCATACCTCTGTTCTATCGCTCATATTCTATTACAAAAGCTTATTTCTTTTTCCATTCCATTATTTCAAAACCATAGTTGCGAATATGTTCTTTCAATAGTTCCAAATATTTTTTTGCAATCGGACTTGGTTCTAGCATATGTGGCATTAAGTACCCCATAGTCATCGTATCTTCTACATCCAATGGTATAGCGATAATCTTGTCATCGTTTAACTCACGACTCAAAATACCAGAACTAATGGTATATCCATTCAAACCAACCATTAAATTAAAAATTGTGGCACGGTCCGATACTTTGATTGTCATTTTTCTATCTAAAGTACTTAAAATTTCTTCTGAAAAATAGAAGGAGTTGTCTTCCCCTTGGTCATAACTTAGGTATGGGAAATCTTCTAATTCTTCTAGTGTAATTTTATCTTGTTTCGCTAATGGATGTTCACGACACAAAAATACATGTGGTTCCGCTTCAAATAATGGATAAAATGTCAATTTATACTCTTTAAATAATTTCTCCATCACTTGACGATTGAAGTTATTCAAATACAAAATACCTAATTCACTTTTAAATGTAGCTAAATCCTCAAAAATATTTTGCGTTTCTGTTTCACGTAAACCAAATTGATATTCATCAGTATCTACACTTTTGATAAGCTCTACAAAGGCATGGACCACAAAGGCATAATGCTGAGCGGAAATAAAGAAATGTTCTTTTCGTTTTGTATTCGATTTATATCGCTCTTCTAATAATTGAATTTGATCTAGCACTTGTCGAGCATAAATCATAAATTCTCGACCATCATGAGTCAAAGTAACTCCTGATTTAGTACGTAATAGTAATTGAACACCCATTTCGTGTTCTAGTTCTTTCACTGCATTGGATAAGCTAGGTTGGGATAAGTATAATTCCTTAGCCGCTTCATTAATAGATCCTTTTTCTGCAATTTTTTCTAAATATTGTAATTGTTGTATTCTCATCTGTTTTGGCCTTTTCTATATCTATCATGAAGTACATTCATTTATCATTACTTTCATAGGAATGAAAAACCTAACGAGTAAGGTACGAATCCTTACACGTTAGGCACTTCATGTTGTTAACGATTCCATTATTCACCCTCAGGGGGTAATAGTCTTGTACAACTATAATACATAAAAGACCACTCATCGTCAACATTTAATTTCTATCAAATCCTTAGGAATTATAGTCAATCCCTATCTTATGCATCTTTCACTCATTAATGGAAAATTAAAATACAAATCGTAGAGGTAATGAACGTAATTAATACTGGCACTGCAGTTCGTTTTACTAAGTCAAAACTAGAAATATTTGCCACACCAGCTACTGCAATCATTACCGCACTAATTGGGCTCAACAAACGTCCTACAGAGGCCGCATTTTGCATGCCTAGTAGCATGGTAATCGCATTACCGCCTAATTCTTTAGCAAAGTTTGGCACTAATGGCGAGAATGCAAACATAGAGGCTACACCAGATCCCATAACAATGCTCAATACTAAGATAATCACAGATACGATAACACCCACCATATCTGCTTGGATAGAGAAGGCTTTAATGAATGCTACAAACTCATTCACAATTCCTAATGATGTCAAACCGAATGCAAAGGTTTCCCCTGCTACAATCAATGTTACCGTATTGGTAAATTGGTCGCCCATACCTTTAAAGAAAGTTTGAATAGATGCAGCTACTTTTCGGAAATCACGCAAGCGAATCAATTCAAATATCATGGCGATGAATAAGCTTAGGAACATAGCCAAGTTAACATTCATCTTAATGCCTGCAATACCATATTTACTAAATCCTAACATAAATACAAGTGGCAAGAATGGCAATATTAAATATGCAAGAGGTCCTACTGCTACTTCTTCTTGTGGTTCTGTATGTACAACTTCGGAAGGAACATGACCGGATTTTTTATCCATATATTGTTGCCATATGTAATGCGCAATAGCTGTCACAATACCACAGATAATGTATACTTTCAATTGATAGCCTACGAAGTATTCTTCTACTCCTAAGCCCACTGTTTTAGACACTAATAAGCTTGTAGCAGAGGCTGGTCCAATGTCCAACAAATGACCAGTGGCTACCGCTGCCGCTGCCCCTACTGGGCTTACGCCTAAACGCACCAAAATAGGGAAGATGGTCACCATCATCAACATAGCTAGACCAGATGCGCTTGGGATTACCAAGGACATGAACATATTTAATAAGAATGTTAAAGATAATACTAAATAAGGAGCTTTCATCGCTTGCAAAGGTTTTATCGCAGTTGTAACCAAGCGAGAGCTAGCACCAATGTGATCCATGTATTTAGCAAAGCCAGTACATGTCATAATCATAAGGCCCAACCCTGCTGCATCCTTTGCAGTGGTATTATTAATCCACTCAAAAGCATCAAAGAACATCATACCTGTTCCTTTTTTCGCATCTACAAACTCCGTTGTATAGCCAAGGAAATACGCCCCTAGCATCATGATTAAACCGCCTAAGAGCAATACTGTTTGTGCTTTAAACTTTTTAATCACCAATGTACCTGCGCATAAAATTACGATAGCGCACAACAATAAATTCATAACTACTTCTCCTTTACCTATGAAGATAAGCTAATTAATAATTTGCTTTCGACTGTTGAAAGTCTTCTTGAATCTGAGCCAATAAGCCCGGTGTGGTGAGAATTTCCTCTACTGTAAGAGCAATCCCCTTGGCTCCGTACATAATAGCATCCTCTGCTAATTGAGTTTTCCCATTATCCAGCCATTCTTGAGAATGACTAGTCACACCTCTACTTACAAATTTAACCCGTAAACAAGCTCCTGGTACGCGGAACGTAACACTGGAAAAGTCAGTAGAACCGGTTACCTTTCTCGGTTCTGAAATATCTGGAGCGCCTACGACTTCCGCATTCTTTAGGAGTAAATCATTTAAGCTTTGCACATTGACCTTGTTATCATAGGCTTTTACTTCGTCCCATTCCATAGCAGCTCCCACTTGCAAGGCTGCCCCTTGCGCCACTTGTTTCACGCGCTCCACCACTTCATCTAAGCGAATGCGACTAGAGGAACGAATATACCACTGTGTACACGCATAGTCTGGAACGATATTCGCTGCCTTACCACCATCTGTAATAATCCCATGCATACGTACTTCTGTAGGTACATGCTCACGAAGATATTCCATGCCATTAAAGAATAACAACACTGCATCCAAAGCACTGATGCCTTTTTCTGGAGCAATCGCTGCATGAGCCGATTTGCCATGGAACTTAATATTCACTAAGTTAAGCGCCAAGGACTTGCCATCTACCGTTGTAGAATCACTACCGTGCATCATGAAAGCTACATCTAAATCGTCAAAAACGCCTTCTTTTGCCATCACCAATTTACCAGATGCCGTTTCCTCTGCTGGCGTCCCATACACCACCAATGTAGCTGGCACTTGCAAGGTACGACGTAAACCAATAGCTGCTGCACAGATGGAAGGCCCTTGCAGATTATGCCCACAAGCATGACCCAAACCTTCTAAGGCATCATATTCGCAGAGAAGCCCAATTTTAGGTCCTCCTCCTTGCACATGGTACACAGCACGAAATGCGGTTTGTAAACCACTCACTTCACGGTCTACAGTAAACCCTTCACTTTCCAGTAAATCTGTTAATTTACCATGGGCTAAAAACTCTTCATTCCCTAGTTCTGGATGGTCGAAGAAAAAATCATTTAATGTTTTCATGGATCCTCGCAAGGATTCAATTTCTTCTAGTAATTGACTCATCACTTTCTCCTTTCTTGCACAATAAGCATGCACAACTCTATGACTACAGGAATTACATTCCCTCATTTTTCTCTTTTTCTGAAAGTCCTACTATAACTAACTAGCAATAGCAGTATTCCGAATACTTCTATTATATAGATTTCTAGTGAAAGTTCCAATACATATAGCATAGGATTCCTCAATTTTCTCTATGCTAATTTCATATGCATCCCCTCCTAATTTCTATTGTCCATTATATATTTATAGTTTTTTCCTATAACGCACAATATATATTATCAATTGGTCTATATAGAAAAAAATTGGTATCATAGAAACATCTTTTACTAATAAGAAAGGAACTAGCCATGAGCGAAACTATACAACAAAAACGACCAACATTATCTTACGAAATATTCCCTCCTAACACGCAAGTAGGCGATGAAAAAATCATTACTGTATTAGATGAATTAAAAAGCCTAAAACCAGAGTTCATCTCTGTTACCTGCAGTAATAAACAACGCAATATTGAAGAAACAACGATCAAGTTATCCAACTATGTGCAAAATACATTGCATATCCCTACAAAAGCTCATTTACCAGCTATTTATTTATCTAAAGAGCAAGTTAAATCTGTAATAGATAGACTAGATGAGCTAGGAATCCATAAACTATTAGCCCTTCGTGGTGATATTTTAGAAGATTTACCACCAGTAGGAGACTTCAAATATGCTTCTGAACTAGTACATTTTGTAAAAGAGTATGCTCCGCATTTCCAAGTTTCTGGCGCTTGCTATCCAGAAGTACATCCAGATTCACCTAACCAATTACAGGACATTAAATTCTTAAAAGAAAAAGTAGATGCGGGCTGTGAACTATTAGTCACACAATTTTTCTTAGATAACAATGTATTCTATGACTTCCAAGAAAAATGCGCCTTAGCAGGCATTGATGTGCCAATCTTAGCAGGAGTAATGCCTATCATCAACCGCAACCAGGCCTTACGTCTATTAACAAGCAATGCTACTGCTATTCCACGCAAATTTAAGGCTATTTTAGACAAATATGAGCATGATCCAATCGCCCTTCGTGATGCTGGCCTTGCTTACGCCTTAAATCAAATCGTAGACCTTGTAACAGAAGGCGTATCTGGCATTCATTTATACACAATGAACCAATCTAATACAGCCTTGTATATTGAAAACGCAGCACGTTCTTTATTTAGCTCTCCTATTTATGAAAACCAATAAATAAGAAACTCTATATAGCCTACAATACGTATAGTATACATACAAATTACAATAAAAATGCTCTACCCAGTGTCTCTCTCAAAGAGAACCTAAGTAGGGTATTTTTTATACATTTTATAAATGTGTTGCCCGAACAAACCTACAAAATAAAAGAGGAAAGTTGATCGAAATACATCAACTTTCCTTTATTGGTTCTATAATATATATATTTTTTGGGGAATAGCAAAAGCCATCCTCCTCAAACCTTTTCTATTCGTCTCATTATTCATATTGTAAAGAAAATTAAATGATATGCTTATTTTTAATATAAAGATAGTCATTCCATTCAGTTTCCTTGCATTTTAAATCTCGACAGATAAGAATTGACTAGTAATACTTATGCTTTATCCATATCCATATCCTCTAAATATAATGTCGTGGTACTCGTTCTGAGAAATTACAGAATATTTCATAGGGAATTGTCCCAACCAAATAGGCCAACTCAAGTGCTGTAATACTCTCTTGTCCTTGTTGTCCTAATAGTACAACAGCATCTCCTGGAACTACGGTAATATGACTTGGCACTTTCACCATAAATTGATCCATGCAGATGCGCCCTACAATAGGACAACGTGTACCATGGATCAGTACAGAGCCTTTATTAGACAACGCCCTAGGATATCCATCGGCATACCCTACAGGTATAGTAGCGATCGTTTCCTCAGCCATCGTTGTATAGGTACTTCCATAACCGATAGATGATCCTTTCGGTAAATGTTGTACATGTACTACCTTACTATATAAACTCAAAGCTGGTTTTAATCCCAATCGATTAGGCACATCCATGGAAGGCATAATACCATATTGAATAATACCTGGTCGAGCATCGTTAAATAGACTATCTTTCACCGCCAATAAACCCGCACTATTGGCTAAAGAAAAGCGATAGTCCTCAGTACGATTGGCACGAATTAGCTCCACCACATCTCGAAATTGGTGTACTTGTTGATTGGCATGGGTTTGATCCGCAGCATCGCCATTAGCTAGGTGTGTAAAAAATCCATCTACTCGTAAATGTTCATAAGATTCTACTGTTTCTAAAAATGCTAATACATCCTCTGGCTTACTACCGATACGATGCATACCTGTATCTACAGCAATGGCGCACTCTACAATAGTTTCATGTCGACGAGCACATTCATTCAACGTTTCTAAATCTGTAGATTCACAAATAGCAGGTCTAGAATGCCCTTCTATCACTAAATCAAAGGATTGGGGCAGCGTCAGACCTAATAGATAAATAGGTACCGTTATACCCGCCTCACGCAAAGGAATCGCCTCTTCCGGAAATGCTACAGCTAGTGACTCATAGCCTTCCTCTACGGCAATACGTCCTACCATAACACTACCATGCCCATAAGCATTTGCTTTCACCACCGCAGTACTGGTGCACCACTCTGGTAAACAATCTTTAATTTTTCGTAAATTACTTCGTATTTGTGCTGTATCAATTTCTACATATGTAGGTCTCACACATTCACCTTCTTATTATTAGTATATAAACTTTAGTATTAGTTATTATACTATCTACCGAGCTAGTATAATAACCTCTAACTATTCAAATTTATTATTTGTATAACTTATGTATCATCTACAAAAGTGACTGGTACCATTTACTTATAGTGCACAATGCGCACCTATAAATAATCAATGACGACTACAGATAACTATAGACAACTACGAATGACCATCGCCGATGATAGATTTCTACACTTACCCTACTATTATACACCCAAATAGAATCAAATTCTCTAGATTATCAAATATTTTCTTTTGAGTAGTAAAAACTTTCAGTATCATTTAATGTAGCCATACGCCTCAGATCTTTTTTTATTCGTGTCATTACTCATATTGTAAAGAAAATTAAATGATATACTTATTTTTACATAAAAATATACCTTGGGAGGATATCTTTTGCTATTCCCAAATATATTATAGAGCCAACAAAAGGACTGACTACAAAATCTTATAAACAAAATTCTGCGTCAGTCCTTATGTATTACCTATTCAATTTTTCATTATACCTAGATAACGTACTTCACATTATGGCATATTGAAAGGCCATACCATTGGAATCACGATAAGACTTACGATAAAGCAAACCAAGATCAATGGAGTACCTGCTTTCACATAGTCCATAAATTTGTAATTACCAGGTGTTAATACGATTGTATTAGGTGGTGTACCTACTGGTGTAGCGAATGCGCAAGATGCGGCAACGCCAATCGCCATAAGTACTGCATGAGGGCTTGCGCCCATCGCTTGAGCAATGGAGATACCAATTGGTGCTAACAATGCGCAAGATGCTGTATTGGACATAAATTGTGTTAATACGCAAGATAAGATAAATAATACAGCTGTTGCAAAGTAAGGGCTTGGGTTATCACCCATAATGCTTACTACTGCATGAGCAATCATTTTACCAGCGCCAGAATCATTCATAGCCGCTGCTACTGGCATCATACCAGCAAATAAGAAAATAGTTACCCAGTCTATAGATTGATACGCTTGTTTTTCTTTCAAGCAACCAGCTAGTACGGCTAAGATAGCACCAACGATAGCTGCTAAGTGAAGTGGAACATTAATACCAATACTTTTCAATGGATCAGACAATGCCATGAACAAGACTACACCTAATAAGATGATACCAGAGTACCACATTTTTTTAGGGTCATTAGAAATTTCACTAGCATCTACTTCTTGCTCTACTTCAGCATCTGCATTACCATCATGTTTAGGTAAGAAATGTTTACCAATCGTTACCATGTAGATCATAAATGCAACTGTTAAAGGAATACCAATCCATGCAAATTCAAAGAAACCAAATTGAGGTAGTTTTGCTTGGCCTAATGCACCATTGATGATGATATTAGGAGGTGTACCTACTAAAGTGATGATACCACCAATCCCTGCTGCAAATGCCATAGGCATCAATTGACGGGACGCTGGAATTTTAGCAGATGCACAAATACCAATAACTACTGGCAATAACGCTGCTGCCGTACCTGTGTTAGAAAGCACAGAGGACATACCTGCTGTTACAAGCATTAAAGCAATCATAAGACCGTTTTCACTTTTACCTGCTTTATTAACAACGGAAATACCAATTTTTTGTGCTAAACCAGTATGGAATAATGCAGCACCAATAATAAACATACCTGCGAATAAAACTACTGTACTATCAGATAAACCACTAAATACTTGTTTCATTGGAATGACACCTAATAAACCAAGTGCCATAGCACCACCGATAGACGTAATTGCAAGTGGAATAATTTCTGTTACAAATAATAACGCCATTACACCAAGGACAATTAAGGTTTGTACAGCCGGATCCATAAGAATCAACTCCTCCCTAAGGGATACATTCCTTATTAGCCGCAAAACGCTTTAAAAAAAAGCGTATATAATATAGGAAGATAGGCCAATAAGAAATAACATAATCGCCGCTACTCCATACCCTTCTGCTGTACAAGGGTATCCAAAATGTAACCACTCTCCAAGTAGGCCACGGCGGAGAAAAAAGCTATATGTTTTTCGTTTTTGAAACCATTTAGATTTTCGCTCTTCACCTAATAGGAGTGCGGTGATGATAAAAATAAAAAGCGCAATACAAATACAAGCAAAAACCTTTCCTTCGTCTGATAATATCATAGGCGTCACCTCATACATAATAAAAGTGAAAAAAGTCTGAGTATTTCTAAAGCGCTGTAAGACAAACTATATAGTTCATCATAAAAGTATCTGTAATTGCCTAGGCAACCCTTAGGCGGATTGCCTAGACACTGTTACAAATTATTTCATCATAGCAAGCATCGTACCAGCTGCTACAGCTGTACCGATAACACCTGCTACATTTGGCCCCATCGCATGCATTAATAGGAAGTTCGAAGGGTTTGCCTGTGAACCCACTACTTGCGATACGCGGGCTGCCATTGGTACCGCAGATACACCTGCAGAGCCGATCAATGGATTTGTTTTACCACCGTCTGCCCAGCACATTAATTTACCGAAGATAACACCACCAGCGGTGCCACCGATAAAGGCAACTAAGCCTAATACGATAATTTTAATGGTTTCCAAATTCAAGAAACTGTCTGCTGTCATTGTAAGACCAGTACCAGTAGCCAAGAAGATTGTTACTGTGTTAATCAAAGCGTTTTCAGAAGTATCTGCCAAACGAGCTGTTACACCAGATTCACGGAATAAGTTACCAAGCATCAACATGCCTAATAAAGAAGTAATCGGTGGTAACAACAAGGAAATGGAAATTGTCGCTACTACTGGGAAAACCACTTTTTCAAAACGAGTTACTTCACGCAATTGTTCCATTACGATTTCACGGTCTTTTTGAGTTGTAAATAACTTCATAACCGGAGGTTGAATCAATGGTACAAGGGACATATAGGAATATGCCGCTACTGCGATAGCCCCTAATAACTCAGGAGCTAATTTTGAAGCTAAGTAAATGGATGTAGGACCGTCAGCACCACCGATGATACCGATAGCTGCTGCTTGTTTCGCAGTAAATCCAACCATCATCGCTCCACCAAGAGCCACGAATACGCCGATTTGAGCTGCTGCGCCTAATAATAATGTTTTAGGATTTGCAATGAGTGGACCGAAGTCAGTCATAGCACCTACCCCTAGGAAGATAAGAGGTGGGAAAATTTCGTATTTAATCCCTAAACCAATCAAGTTCATAACACCTTCATGGAAACCATTATTAGGAATATTAGCTAAAATACATCCAAATGCGATTGGACTCAACAATAGAGGTTCAAAGCCTTTCGCAAAAGCTAAATACAATAAGATAATTCCTACAAGGATCATGATACCATGACCCATTGTGAAACTAATAAAACCACTATCCACCCAAACAGAGTTGAGTGCAACAAGAAAAGCGTCCATATGGAGTTCCTCCTTTAGTAATAGAAGGGTTTAGTTTAAGCAGTATAAAGTTATGATTAGCCTAAAACAACTAAAGCGTCGCCAGTTGCTACAGTTTGGTTAGCTGCTACACGAACTTCAGCTACTGTTGCATCATGTGGAGCATAGATTTCATTTTGCATTTTCATAGCTTCTAAGATGCAAAGAAGATCGCCTTTTTTAACTGCTTGACCAGCTGTAACTGCTACGGATAAGATTTTACCTGGCATTGGGCATTTTACTGTTTCTGCGCCTGCTGGTACTGGAGCTGCTGCCGCTGCTGGAGCTGGGGCTGCTGCTGGAGCTGCTTTAGGTGCTGGAGCTGCTGCTTTAGGTGCTGCTGCAACTGGAGCTGCGCCGCCAACTTCATTTACTTCTACTTCATAAACTGTACCGTTTACTGTAACATTGAACTTTTTCATTATAACTTCCTCCTGAATTACCTATTTGTAATGAAACTTTTTCATAAGCTTAGATTAGCTTATAGGGCCTGTAAACGACTAGCTAGTCGCCAAGAATTAGACACTACTGGGCGAATGGATGCAATTTGATTTTGCGAATAGCCCATAGCAACGATAGCACTGACAATAGCTGCTACAACTTCTGTTTCTTTGTTTGCAGCTTGTGCGTTGGCAGTCTTATTCATTAAGTTCTCCTCCAAACTATCTGGTTACATTCCTACCTAGCAGTCTACCGTCCAATTTCCAACCTGTGCTCACAATCGGTCTTACGGAAGCAATTTGTGATTTGGAATA
The DNA here is from genome assembly GCA_963516605.1 of uncultured Veillonella sp. Taxonomy (GTDB): domain Bacteria; phylum Bacillota; class Negativicutes; order Veillonellales; family Veillonellaceae; genus F0422. The sequence goes on from CAUQBP010000006.1 coordinate 32,367, forward strand.
TCCCATCGCACATACTGCTGCCACAATGGCTGCAACCACTTCATCATGTTTTGTTGTGGTACTTGCCACACTAGGAGCTGTGGCTGATGGTACCTCTGCTACCTCAGCCTTAGTTGACTTTTTTTTTGTAGGATCTACTAGATAAATAATATGCATAAGCACGCCTAACAAAATTAGAACGGCGAATACAATTGTCATATTGATGGCCATAATTAGCCACGGATTATCTGTCATACTTTCACCTCATTAATAGAGAACCATGATAGTAGAATCATGCAAGAAGCAAAGTGTGTAGTATGCCTCTAGGAAATAGTTTATAGAGGGATATTACCGTGTTTTTTCGGAGCACGGGTTTCGCGTTTACTTGCCAACATTGCTAATGCATTGATGATAGCAGGACGAGTATGTTTAGGTTCAATTACTACGTCAACGAATCCACGTTCAGCAGCTTTGTATGGAGTTGCGAACTCTTCTACGTATTTAGCTGTTTTTTCATCTTTATCTTCATCGCGTTTGAAAATGATGTTCGCTGCACCAGCAGGTCCCATTACAGCGATTTCTGATGTAGGCCATGCATACACTTGGTCTGCACCCAAATCTTGGGAACACATTGCAAGGTAAGATCCACCATATGCTTTACGAGTGATAACAGTAATTTTAGGTACTGTTGCTTCAGAGTAAGCATATAACATTTTCGCGCCGTGACGAATGATGCCGCCCCATTCTTGGTTTGTGCCCGGTAGGAAGCCCGGTACGTCAACGAAGTTTACAACAGGGATATTGAAAGCATCGCAGAAACGGATAAAGCGGGAAGATTTGTCGGATGCATTGATATCTAAGCAACCTGCCATTACACGTGGTTGGTTAGCAATGATACCTACGCTTTGTCCAGCAAAACGTGCGAAACATGTAATAATATTTTGTGCGTAGTGTGGTTGTACTTCATAGTATTCACCATTATCTACTGTTGCACGAATCACATCAAACATGTCGTAAGGCATATTTGGATTGTCTGGAAGTAAAGTATTTAAACCTTCATCTTCACGAGCTGGGTCATCACCAGTGTCAACTAATGGAGTATCTTCCATATTGTTGCTTGGTAAGAAGCTCAACAAGTAACGAATTTGTGCTAAGCAATCATCTTCGTTTTCTGTTGCAAAGTGAGCTACACCAGATACACTGTTATGAGCCATTGCACCACCAAGATCTTCTGCTGTTACTTCTTCTGCTGTTACAGATTTGATAACTGCTGGACCAGTGATGAACATTTGAGATGTATGTTTAACCATATAAATAAAGTCAGTCAATGCTGGAGAATATACCGCACCACCTGCACATGGTCCCATGATAACGGAAATTTGTGGGATAACGCCAGAAGCGTTCGTGTTTTCAAAGAAAATTTTACCGTAGCCAGCTAATGCGTCTACTGCTTCTTGAATACGAGCTCCACCGGAGTCATTGATGCCGATAATAGGAGCACCCATTTTCATTGCCATACGTTGTGCTTTAACGATTTTAGCAGCATGCATTTCCCCAAGGGAACCACCTTCTACAGTAAAATCTTGAGCAAAAGCAAATACCAAACGTCCGTCGATAGTACCGTAACCAGTTACTACGCCTTCACCTGGTAATTCTTTTTTCTCTTGACCGAAGTTTACACAACGATGTTTAACGAATTGATCTAATTCAACAAAGCTATTTTCGTCGAATAATTTTTCAATACGTTCACGAGCTGTATATTTACCGCTCGCATGTTGTTTTTCTACGCGTTTTTCACCGCCACCTTGTTTAACAGTGGACAGCTTTTTGTGCAATAATTCAATTTTTTCCTGAACCGTTGCCATTTTACACCTCCATAGAATAATTACGGATATAGTTTATTATTTCATACGTTGGCAAAGTTCTAATAAAACACCGCCAGTAGCTTTTGGATGAAGGAATGCAATTGCAGATCCACCAGCACCATAGCGAGGTTCTTCGTCGATTAATTGAACACCTTTTGCTTTTAAGTCAGCAATCGCTGCTTTGATGTCATCAACGCGAAGTGCTACGTGTTGGATACCATTACGGCCGCCATTTTTTTCGATGAAACGACCGATAGGGCCATCTGGAGTTGTAGATTCTAAGAACTCAAGTTCAGCATCACCGCAAGGGAAGAAGCTTACTTTTACTTTTTGCTCTTCAACTACTTCATCTTCTGGTAGATGTTCCATACCAAGTGCGTTTTTATAAAACTCTTTTGTTGCTGCCAAGTCAGATACACCGATACCGATGTGGTCTACTTGTAATACTTTGAATGCCATAATAACTCTCCTTTCAAATGAGCTGCAACTCGAAAGTGATTTTTGTCATCTTTCGATTACTTATATGATACCACGATATTAGATTTTTATCATTCTTTTTATTATCTTTTTAAGGACTTTTCTAATACCGAGTTAACAACACTATAAGGGTCATTAGTTCTATTATTAACAGCTGCTACATCTTGTTTGAAAGCGTCGCTTTCAACCACATGTTCATGAACATAACGCATAATTTGCTCATTGATCATCGCTACTAGTTCATCATGCGTACGTTCTGCACGGCGAGCTGCTAATTCTCCACTATCTTCAAGATATTCAAAGTGTTCATCTAGTGCTTCCACTAAGTCATCAACACCTTCATCTTTACTAGCGATAGTTCTCTTAATTGGTGGTCTCCAATCAAGTTCACGAGAATCTAAGTCTAGCATCATTTCAATTTCAACATTAAGCTTATCACAGCCATCGCGATCTGCTTTATTGATAGCGAATACGTCGCCAATCTCTAAAATACCCGCTTTGATTGCTTGGATATCATCACCTAAACCTGGTACCAATACAACCAATGTAGTATCTGCATTTTTAACGATATCTACTTCGGATTGTCCAACACCTACGGTTTCTATGATAACAAGATCCATGCCAAATGCATCCATTAATTTAACAACATCTGCTGTTTTTTTAGATAATCCCCCTAGGCTACCACGTGTACCCATACTACGGATAAATACATTTTCATTTAATGTCAAATCATTCATCCGAATACGGTCACCTAAAATAGCGCCGCCTGAGAATGGACTGGTCGGGTCAACAGCAACGATGCCGATTCTCTTACCTTGTTCTAGATAATGCTTAACCACTTTATCTGTCAATGTACTTTTACCAGCTCCTGGAGCACCTGTGATACCCAAGATACGAGCCTTACCAGTACGTGGATAGATAGATTTCATAATGTCGATCGCATTATCGTATTCATTTTCTACAGCCGTTATGGACCGAGCCAATGCAAGACGAGAACCTTCTAATAGTTCTTTGATTAAATCCATATTGTCACCGTCCCAATTATATATACGTCTAGGCTCGAACATACATGCCCGAGCCTAGCTCAAGTATATTATTTTACGTTAGCTTTGATGAATTCAATTACATCAGCTGTTGGAGTGCCTGGTGTGAATACTGCGGATACGCCAGCTTCTTTTAAGCCAGGAATATCAGCGTCAGGAATAACGCCACCACCAACTACTAATACATCGCCCATGCCTTTTTCTTTAAGCATTTCAACGATTTTAGGGAACAATGTGTTGTGCGCGCCAGAAAGAAGAGATAACGCAACTACGTTAACGTCCTCAGAAAGAGCAGCTTCAACGATTTGTTCTGGTGTTTGACGAAGACCTGTGTAGATAACTTCGAAACCAGCATCGCGAAGTGCGCGTGCTACTACTTTTGCACCACGGTCATGACCATCAAGACCTGGTTTTGCTACGATTACTCTGATACGTTTTTCTGCCATGATGTTATACCTCCAAATAGGTTCGATTAATTATAGTGTGGAATGAGCTTGGTATTCACCGAATACGCCGCGCAATACGTTACAAATTTCACCTAATGTAGCATATGTTTTAACGGCAGCCAAGATTAATGGCATCAAGTTTACAGATTCATCTTCTGCACCAGCTTTTAATGCTGCTAATGCTGCATCAACTGCTGCTTGATCACGGTCTGCACGAACTTGTTGTGTTTTCTTGGATTGGTTGATACCTACAGAAGCATCGATGCGAAGAAGACCTTCAACTGGTTTTTCCTCAACTTGGAATTTGTTAACACCTACGATTGTACGAAGGCCAGATTCCACTTCCATTTGCCATTTATAAGCAGACTCTTGGATTTCTTTTTGGATGTAACCTTTTTCGATAGCTTCAACAGCGCCACCCATTTCATCGATTTTTTGGATGTATGCTTTAGCTTCTTCATAGATAGCATTAGTCATAGCTTCTACATAGTAAGAACCACCCAATGGGTCAACTACGTCAGCTAAACCGGATTCGTAAGCAACGATTTGTTGAGTACGAAGAGCGATTTGTACAGATGCTTCAGTTGGAAGAGCTAATGCTTCGTCACGAGAGTTAGTATGTAAGGATTGAGTACCACCCATTACAGCAGCTGCAGTTTGAAGAGCAACACGAACGATGTTGTTGTCAACTTGTTGTGCAGTCAACATAGAACCAGCTGTTTGAGTATGTACACGTAACATCATAGATTTAGGTTTTTTAGCACCAAAACGTTCTTTCAAGATATGTGCCCATAGACGACGGGATGCACGGAATTTCGCAACTTCTTCTAATACGTTGTTGTGTGCGTTCCAGAAGAAGGATAAACGACCTGCAAAATCGTCAACTTCCAAGCCAGCTTTAAGAGCTGCTTCGATGTATGCAATACCATCAGCAATTGTGAAAGCGATTTCTTGCGCAGCAGTGGAACCAGCTTCACGAATATGGTAACCGGAGATGGAGATAGTATTCCATTTTGGCACATATTGAGAGCAATATTCGAAAATATTAGTGATTAAACGCATGGATGGTTTTGGAGGGAAGATGTAAGTTCCGCGAGCTGCGTATTCTTTCAAAATATCATTTTGAATTGTACCGCGAAGTTCAGTGGAAGGTACACCTTGTTTTTCAGCAACTGCAATGTACATAGCAAGAAGTACAGATGCAGGAGCGTTGATTGTCATAGAAGTGGAAACTTTACCTAAGTCGATACCTTGGAACAAGATTTCCATATCTTTTAAGGAGTCAATCGCAACACCTACTTTACCAACTTCGCCTTCAGCCATAGCGTCGTCAGAGTCATAACCGATTTGTGTTGGTAAGTCGAATGCGCAAGAAAGACCTGTTGCACCGGACTCGATTAAGTAACGATAACGTTTGTTGGACTCTTCAGCAGTTGCGAAACCAGCATACATACGCATTGTCCAGAAACGGCCACGGTACATAGTAGGTTGCACACCACGAGTGTAAGGATAGAATCCTGGGAATCCAAGATCACGTTCATAATCAAAACCTTCTAAATCAAGCGGTGTGTATACCGGTTGTTCTGGTAAGTTTTGACGAGCAGGTACTTTCTCACAGTTTTTAGCGTACGCTGCATCATATTCAGCAAGTTTGGCTTTTAAGTTGTCATTAGCCATGTTCATCATCCTCCTATAAAATTAACCTTGTTTTTTCATGCTTCCTGTTTCAGTGAAGCGTTTATGCCAAGAAAGAGCTTCATCTAATAAGATAGGTGTATGGGCGCCATTTGTCTTTTCAATAGCTCTTTCGAGGTAGTTAAGTAATTCTTGTTTGTAGTCTGGGTGAGCACAGTTTTCAATGATTTTGTATGCTCTTTCAATTGGAGCCAAACCACGAACATCGGCAATACCTTGTTCTGTACAGAATACTTGTACATCATGTTCTGTATGGTCAATGTGAGATACAAAAGGAACGATGGAGCTAATATCTCCGCCTTTTGCTACAGAGTTCGTACAGAAAATGGAGATATAACCATTTCGAGTGAAGTCCCCGGAACCACCGATACCATTCATCATTTTGCTACCCATGATATGAGTAGAGTTTACATTACCGAAGATATCGAATTCAATCGCTGTATTCATAGTGATAACACCAAGTCTACGAGCTAAGCCAGGGTTATTGGAAATCTCTTGTGGACGCAATAGAATGTGTTTACTGTATTTGTCGATATTGTCATAGAAGCGTTTCAATCCATCTGGAGATGGGGACAATGCTGTACCAGAGCAATCTGTTACTTTACCTGCATCAATTAAATCCAACATGCCATCTTGGATAACTTCAGTGAAAATAGATAAGTTTGTGAAAGGACCTTCAGCCAAGCCAGACACAACAGCATTTGCTACAGAACCTACGCCGGATTGTAATGGCAATAAGTTTTCAGGTAAACGACCTGCTTTTACCTCTTCTAAGAAGAAGTTAATCAAATGTTGACTCATCGCTTTTGCATCATCATCGATTGGTGCTAGTGGACGAGTTGTATCAGGTACATCACATGGAACGATAGCTACGATTTTCGCAGGATCACATGGGATGTAATCTGTTCCGATACGATCGCCAGCCGCTTTGATTGGGAATGGCTCACGATATGGAGGATCTTGTGGTTCATAGATATCGTGCATACCTACCAAAGACATTGGTTGAGATACGTTAACTTCTACGATAACTTTTTTAGCTTGGCTAACAAATGTTGGAGAGTTACCAACGGATGTACTAGGAACGATACCACCATCTTCACGTATACAAACCGCTTCAATGATAGCTACGTCAGTGTCACCGAAGAAACCATACCGGATTTGTTGAGCCATTTGGCTAAGGTGCATATCAATATAACGAATTTTTTGGCTATTTAAAGCTTTACGAGTATCATTATTTGTTTGATATGGGAAACGACGACGAATACCGTTTACACGAGTTAATGCTCCGTCTGCTTCATCACCAACTGATGCACCAGTCCAAAGATCGATTTGGAAAGGTTCCGTTTCCATGCGTTTTGCTAGAGCCAATGGCACTGCTTTAGGATAACCAGATGGTGTAAAACCACTGATACCTACATGGTCTCCTGGATTAATCAATTTAGCTGCTTCTTCTGCTGTAGTAATTTTTGCTTGCAACGCTGCGCCTTGCACGCGATCTAAAATGTCGATCATACTACCATCTCCTTTAGTTTGAATGACTTATTCAGCTATCTAACAATCACACTATACATTCAATTCTTTTATTTCTATTATGAAAGAAATTTCTTACTTACAAAACTGTTATAGAAATATAAGATTAAATATCTACTCAAAGTGTGACATTTGTTAATTCTCATAAATACTACTCATTTTTCTTATTATTGTCAACCATATATGCAAATATATGCATAATAGGCATACAGAACAGATAAATCCAATGCGAGTATAACTTTTTGTTATACCCTTTATCTACCTATATCTATAAATGTTGGTGTAGTACAACTTTTTTCGATATTTCAACTCTTATGCATACACTCTATTTATGTTTATGCATTTCTATGTGTTATATTATTCATAACTAACAGTTATTTGCTTTTATTCTTTTTTGTTATTTCCCAAGTTATAGTTTTTTACTTTACTGTGTTAGTCCACTCAAAGCTATATAATTAATGATTCCTTTAACTTCAAAACAACAGTATCAGTTTTCATATTTCTTAATTCAATATTCATACTCTTCTATAACAATTGATGTATGCAAATATTGTTATAGACAATATACAATCTAAACACAATGATTACCACATATAAAAAGTATAGAGATTGTCATAAGACCTTCTCTATACTTTTTAAGTTTTATATTATTTTTTATTTCGTACGACACTCATAGAAAAGCCTAATAGTTGCCACAAGACCATACTTACTTGCTGGCTATATAAAGCATGATCAAAGAGACCGCTTACCAAAACAACTACGGTGATTAAGGTCATACTATAGCGATATGGAATGGAAAGGCACTTTTGTTTTTGTACATTTCTACTATGCCCTAGCAATATTGCTAACAACAAGCACAAGGAAATGGGGCCCGTTTCTGCAGCCACTTGCAAATACAAATTATGAGCATGATAGATTATGACCGTTGGATCTTGGATAAAGTAATTATAGTCTGGATAGGTCATCCAAAACGCATCCCAACCAATACCAAAGACAGGAAAATCTTCTATCATGTACATAGTACTATCCCACAATGCCCACCGAAGCATGACCGATGTATCTTGCCCACTAAAAAGGGACCATAATCGACTGGATACTTCCCCATGGTAAAAGAATAACACTAACGGCACTACTAGAAGAGCATATAATAATCTTCGCTCTACACAAATACCTGCTACAAATACAACAATAGCCAAACTAAGCCACATGCCTCTCGAATAGGTAAGAACAAGGCATAATAGCATAAATACGACAGCTAATGCCATGTAAGCAAAGCGTCTCCAATCTTTAGCTTTCAATACCTGTATTGTTCCTAATCCACCAACGGATAGGACAAACAATAAATACTCACCCAATAAATTAGGGTTCTGTAACGTCCCATACATGCGCCGCATGAGTCCTGGAAAATGAACATTATCCACCCATTCATGAATATGTTCCGGAGTCATATAAAAATACTGATATCCCGCACCTAAGCACACGAGAACTCCAGTCATACAAAATAAGGACAAAAACGTTTTCTGCCGTAATTCATTATCTATATAATATGTCATCAACCAATAGATACTGCCATACATACCTATATGGTAGAACCAGCTCATAGCCGACCATTGTATATTTATGGAATTAACGATAGAAAATCCCGTCCAAAGAATAAACCCCAGAACCGCCCATTGTAGCCAATGTAAGGCCCCAGAAAATCGTTGCCTATCAAACAACAATGCCAGCATCCCCGCCACAAGGACAAGAATATTGCCACCTATGGGTAATAAAGGAATGCATACGGTGGCTCCATAGAGGAGGTAGACTATCCATTGGTCCACAGATAGTCTACGTAGGGCATCCATTAGTGCCCCATTTCTTGGGCGAGCCATTGTTGCACGTCCCCAAGAATGTATAAGGATCCCACCACAGCGATGATATCGCCTTCCTTAGTTATTTTCATAGCATGGACTAAGCCCTCTTGGATTGTCTCCATAGGATCTGCTTGGACGGGCATTTGTTTTGCTAACTGTTGCGGTGCAATGCCTCGTGGTGTTGGTGCTGGCACCGTAATAACACGGTCTTTTTGTCCCACTAAATAACTAACCATAGTGGATACATCTTTATCTTCCAAAATTGATAAAACCACAGTTTTCGCTTTTTCTGGATACAGTTCATTGAAAGTCATAGAAAAGGCTTCTGCTCCGCTCGCATTATGAGCCCCATCTAAAATGATTGTCCTGCCATGGACTTTGAAGGTTTCAAACCGTCCTGGCCAAGTAGCACGAGCTAAGCCTTCACGGTACGTTTCTTCGCTCACTGCTGGTTCTTTGTCTTTCAGGATTTGCAATACCCTTGCTGCACACGCTAAATTCAGGGCTTGATGGATACCATGCATAGAAGTAAAGAGCATGTCTTTATGTTCTTCTTTATCTTTTACAGTAATCATTTGTCCCATCGCCATCGCACTGCGACTATCGATGGTAAAGTCTTCATTGAACACATGGTAGGTCACGCCTAGAGAACGAGCCGTTTCCTTGATCACATCTAGAGCGCTCCCTTGAGCTGCTGTTACAAGAGGCACTCCTTGTTTGATGATACCTGCTTTATGGCGGGCAATCTCCTCTACGGTATCTCCACAGTACGCTTGATGGTCAATGGTCACATTTGTAATTACTGCCACTTCTGGAGTGATGACATTCGTAGAGTCTAGTAATCCACCTAAGCCTACCTCGATAACGGCATAGTCCACACCTTGTTCTTGGAAGAATAAGAATGCTGCTGCCGTCAAGATTTCAAATTGTGTGGGTGCTTCCACACCGCGATCCATAATAGTTTTCACAGCATGACTTACACGTTCAATCAAATCAGCAAAGGCCTCTTCTGTAATACAGGCCGTATTCACACGCATGCGCTCCGTGTAGGATTGCAGATGCGGGGACGTAAATGTCCCCACTCGAAGCCCGCTCATATACAAGCCATAGGTAATATAGGTAGATACAGATCCTTTCCCATTCGTTCCTGTGACATGGATCGTTTTATATGTATGTTGTGGATTTCCTAGCTCTTCTAATAGCGCTGTAATCCGTTCTAATCCTGGATGAATCCCAAAGGAGGCTACCTCTTCTAGGTAGGCAATCGCTTCCGTATAATTCATGATGGATCTCCTTATGCTAATGTTTTTAAGAACTCTTCACGTTCGTTCAAGGCTTGTTGTTTTTGTTTGTATTCTTCCAATTTTTCTTTTTCTTTCGCTACTACTGCTTCAGGAGCTTTCGCTAAGAATCCTTGGTTGTTCAATTTACCTTCTAAACGAGCGATTTCTTTCAATACTGTGGCTTGTTCTTTGGCGATACGTTCTTTTTCTTTGTCTGCGTCAATTAAATCTTTCAGCAACAAGTACACTTCTAAGCCGTTCACCACAGTTACTGTAGCGTTTTCTGGTTTTGGCGAATCTGGTGAAAGTACTGTCACTTTTTCTGCCCAACCTAAGGTATGGAAGTAATCACCATGGGTTTCTAAGATACCTTTCAATTCTTCTGTAGCAGGCACCAAGATAACTTCAGAACGTTTGCCCATTGGTACATTCATTTCTGCACGCATGTTACGAATACCTTTGATGCCGTCCATCATCACATTCATATGTGCCGCTGCAGAACCGAAACCTTCCATGGATAATGTACTTGGCCATGGAGCGACCATGATACTCTCCCCTTCATGTGGTAAGTGTTGCCAAATATGTTCTGTTACGAATGGCATGAATGGGTGCAACAATTCCATCATATGACGAAGAATGGATACCAATAGGTATTGAGCTGTTTGACGGTCACGACCACCTTCTTTGTTGTATAAACGAGGTTTTGCTAATTCAATATACCAGTCGCAGTACGTATTCCAAATGAAATCGTATACAGCGCTCGCTGCTTCCCCTAATTCAAATTTATCAAGGTTATTCGTAATGTTTGTGACTGTTTTATTGTATTCTTCTAGAATCCATTTATCTGCCAATGTGTAATCTTCTGCGCTTGGTACGAAGCTTTCATCAAAACCTTCTAAGTTCATCAACACAAATTTAGAGGCATTCCAAATTTTGTTGGCGAAATTACGATTTGCTTCCACACGTTCCATGTAGAAACGCATATCGTTCCCCGGTGTATTGCCTGTTACCAAGGTAAAGCGCAACGCATCGGCACCGTATTCTTCGATCACTTCTAATGGATTGATACCATTGCCCAAGGATTTACTCATTTTGCGGCCTTGGCTATCACGTACTAGGCCATGAATGAATACGTGTTTGAAAGGAATTTCTTCTTTAAATTCTAAACCCATAAAAATCATACGAGCTACCCAGAAGAAGATAATGTCATACCCTGTTACCATGACGCTAGTTGGATACCAATGTTTCACTTCCTCTGTATTGTCAGACCAACCCATTGTGGCAAATGGCCATAAAGCGGAGCTGAACCATGTATCTAGTACGTCTGGATCTTGTTCTACTTTGCCATGGCAATGTGGACATTCTGTCAATGTTTCTGTCGTTACAATCGTTTCCCCACAATCTTGGCAGTACCACGCTGGGATACGATGTCCCCACCACAATTGACGAGAAATACACCAATCACGAATAGACTCTAACCAGTTGGTATATGTTTTAGTAAAACGTTCTGGTACAAATTCAATAGATTTATCACGTACCACTTCTAAGGCAGGTTTTGCCAATGGCTCCATAGATACAAACCACTGTTTCGACACCATAGGTTCTACTGTCGTGTTACAACGAGAACAATGACCTACACTATGCCCATGTTCTTCCACTTTTTCTAATAAACCTTGAGCCTCAAGTTCTGCCACTACTTGTTTACGCGCTAATTCACGAGGCATGTTCACAAAGTGACCTGCTCCTGCATTCATGGTGCCATCTGGGTTCATCACCACGATACTTTCTAAGTTATGGCGTTGTCCCATTTCAAAGTCATTAGGGTCATGAGCTGGAGTGATTTTTACGCAACCAGTACCGAAAGATTGATCTACGTATTCATCGGCAATGATTGGGATATGACGGTTCACAAATGGAAGCAATAATTCTTTGCCTACTAAATGGGCATAGCGCTCATCGTTAGGGTTCACCGCTACGGCTACGTCACCAAACATCGTTTCAGGGCGTGTGGTAGCTACTGTTAAAAATACATCTTCTTCCCCGATCACAGGATATTTAATATGCCATAAATGACCATTTTCATCTTCGTGTTCTACTTCGATATCAGATAAAGCTGTCAAACAATTAGGGCACCAGTTAGTGATGCGTTCACCACGATAGATTAACCCTTTTTCATACAATGCTACGAAAACTTTTAATACTGCTTCATGATAGCCTTCATCCAAGGTAAAACGCTCTCTCGTCCAGTCACAAGAAGCACCTAAACTACGGATTTGTTTTACGATGGTGCTACCGTACTCTTGTTTCCACTCCCATACACGTTTCAAGAACTCTTCACGACCTAAATCATGACGAGATTTCCCCTCTGTTTTCATGATATTTTCTTCTACTTTTACTTGCGTTGCAATCCCTGCATGGTCTGTACCAGGCATCCACAACACGTTGTAGCCTTGCATACGTTTCGTACGAATCAAAATATCTTGCAAGGTGTTATCAAGGGCATGACCCATGTGCAATTGACCTGTTACATTTGGTGGCGGTAACACAATGCTGAAAGGCTCTTTATTTGTGTCCACTTCCTCATGAAAGTACCCTTTCTCTTCCCAATATGTATACCATTGTTGTTCAATCTCTTTTGGATTGTAAGTTGTGAGATTTTTATATTCCTTCATATGTCCTCCTAGTTCAAATATATCTTTACATTCCTACCCTTCAATTAGCATATTTCTATGGTAAACTTGCAAAGTCGCAAAAATGATAGATATTCTTTCTATATACAAAAAGACCCCTTCGTCCATTAGGACGAAAGGGTCTATACTTCCGCGGTACCACCTAGATTATTGCCGTAGCAATCACTCATTATCGTTAACGCTGATCAGCGGGCATACTTACTTTAGTTCACCATGCCAACTCCGAGGCTACCCTCTTTCTATTACATACATTGTTCCACCAACCCAATGCTCTCTGTGATGCGTTCAAAAGATTTTTCCTCTTCTTAGTCATTATCTATATAATATTAGTATACGTGAAAGCATGTAATGACGTCAATATATCCGTCCATAAATCTATCTATATTTTTACAACAATCATCTATCTATAACATAAATTATTTTGCAAAGGATACATTCATTTCGTCCAAGGACTTCGTCAAGCTCGGAACATACACTTTCAAAAATAAATTCACCTCTGGTAAATTCATATCCTGCAAACGTTTATAAATACTGTCATAGGCTGCATTAAATTCATCATTACCAGCAGCTTTTTCTGTGACGCATTTCATAAATGCTGACATCGTATCTGCTGCTTTAATTAAAACTGCATATTCATCAGAGCTACCTAATAAAGCTTCCTCATAGCACGGTTGAACCTCTTCTGGTAATGTGTACCACAAAGTTTCATTTGCCAACTGTTCTACTTCTCCATAGAGAGCACGCAACTTAGGGTTAAAATATTTTACCGGTGTCGGCATATCTCCTGTAAAAACTTCACTCACATCGTGATACATAGCCAATACCGCTAATCGGTTCACATCTACAGCCCCATCAAAATAGGTATTCCGTAACACGCCTAATTGGTGCGCAATCATAGCTGTTTCCAAACTATGGCCTTGTAAGTTTTCTACTTCTGTATTGCGCATTAAGCTCCAGCGTTGAATATATTTCATACGCTGCAATAGCGCAAAAAAATGACTCTCTTCCATGATAGACTCCTCCTCAATGATTATATAATCTATTATACTATCCTAGTTCTTTTTATGGTACTATAACTATATAAAATAACATGTTACTTACTAGGAGGATATATGCCCAATTACAATCAATACAAGGTTCCTACTACACTACGTAGTGGTGGTTACGTGGACATCCATAGTTCAGCCATTACCATTACCTATGATACACCGTTTTACACTATTAGTACTAGCCCATTCAACGGTGGCTTGCACCATGTCATGGCGGTACGCAATCAACAACTCACATTTTTCGTCAACGATGAAAGTGAATTGCCTGGTGGGTCCACCTCTGCCTATTTAGCAAAAGAATGCGTACAGTTAGACTTACCCATCCATTTTTGTACGGCCTTACTGACTAGCGCCTCTATGGATCGACATGCCTATGTATGCTTACAAGAGGGAAGCATCATAGTAGAAGTCATTGTTACAGCCGGAGTTGAAAAAACAGCACATCGAGCAGGCGATGGCTATACGTACTACGAAAAAGATGGCGCCTTCCATGCTGGAGGCACCATCAACCTATTAGTATTTACCAATTGCGCCCTCACCGATGGGGCTCTCACAAAATCATTACTAACTATAACGGAAGCCAAAACCGTAGCTCTCCAATCCATGGGAATCACTAGCATCCTATCTGGACAACTAGCTACGGGCACATCCACAGATGGTGTCATCATGACCATCGACCCAAACGGAGAGCTCCTCACAGACTCAGGCACGTTCTCTCAATTTGGCGATACCTTAGCCAAAGCCGTGCGAAGTGCTATAGAAACAGCATTAGAGAACGCAGACACCTTGGATTTATAACTATTAGAGCTTATTTTGCTACCATTCCCTTAACCTAGACCTCCATAGACTTCATAGCAGAACAAGAGGGAACTTAATAGAGTGTAAATAGTTTCTCTAAATCTTCTCGACTTCGTTCTTGTTGTAACGCCAACATCAAAAGTATTCTAGCTTTCACAGGTGACAAAGAATCGCTAACGATTAATCCCTCTTTCACATCTGATGAATTACTGGACACAATACCATTTCCAATGCGAGATGATCGTACTTTGGGAATGGTAATTTTTTTGAGCGTATCTCGTACAGCCTGTGGCAATGTGCCATGCCCAAAACCACCCACAATTAACCCTTGTGATCGACTCGCTACCATAGTGAGTATTTCTGTATCCATACCTCCATAGAGATTCACAATTCCCACTTGTGGCAATTCCACTTCCTCATGCAAAATAAATTCGCTGTCACTTGTATGCTTACGACACGGAGTATAGTAAAAATAAGCTTTTTCATTTTGTACGCAACCCATATGACCTAATTGGGCATTTCCAAAGGTAGCCACATCAGTAGTGTGTAGCTTTGCCACCTCTCTAGCGCTATCAATGTAGCCATTCATGACCACTAATACCCCCTGGTTCCAAGTATTTTCACTGCGTGCTACTTGTACTGCTTGCAGCAAATTCACTGGACCATCCGCACTGAGTGCTGTAGCAGGACGCATGGAGCCAGTCATCACAACCGGTTTCTTCGTATGCACCGTCAATTGCAAGAAATATGCAGTTTCCTCCATCGTATCTGTGCCGTGGGTAATAACAATACCACCTATATCATCTCGCTCAGCCACTTCATTCACAAGTAGTGCTAAGCGTACCCAACGATAGGGGCTCATTTCAGAACTATCGATATTAGAGAATTGTACACTTTCAAACGGGCCATACCCCTCCAAGGCTGGCACAGCTTGCATCAAATCATCCACGCCTATGGATCCCGATCTATATTCCGTTAATGCACTAGACCCATTTCCTGTACCTGCAATGGTGCCTCCTGTGCCTATCATCATAATCTTTGTATCCTTCATGTGGTAACCTCCTTTGAAATCACTATTTTTATTATAGCATTCCTTGGCACACCATTGACATAGACTTTCATCATAAAAGAATCCTTTATTCTTATATTGACCCCTTACGGCTAATAGAGTATAGTTATTTTATTGAGTATTTCATCCATCCTAAGAAAGGGTTTATTATGACACATACTAACTATACAACGAATGTATTACATTGGTTCCGTGAAATCAGTCAAATCCCTCGTGAATCTGGCAATGAGCAAGGTATTAGCGATTTTCTAATGCAATTTGCCAAAGATAGAGGTTTAGAGGCAGAACAAGACGAAGAATTAAACGTAATCATTCGTGCTAATGCAACCGCTGGCTATGAAAATCATCCATCTATCATTTTACAAGGTCATATCGATATGGTGGCAGAAAAATCTGACACATCCACGCACGATTTTTCCAAGGATCCGATCGAGCTGATTGAAGAAGGTGAATGGTTACACGCCAACGAAACTACTCTAGGTGCCGATAATGGCATCGCTGTAGCGATGGCACTGGCCGTGCTAGATGATCCTACCATCCCTCATGGTCCCTTAGAATGTCTATTTACTACTAATGAAGAAACAGGTATGAATGGCGCTATGGCTGTGAAAGGTGACCGCCTACACGGACAATATTTGCTCAATATCGATACAGAGCAAGAACATGAATTTATTGTAGCCTGTGCTGGGGGCTGTCGTTTGGACCTTACCTTACCAACGAACGCTGTACCAACACCAGCTGGATTAACTGCTTTGAAAGTCTCCGTAGATGGACTTCATGGTGGGCACTCTGGCATTGAAATTGGCGAACAACTAGGTAATGCTGTGACAATCCTAGCTCGCTTATTAGTGGAAGCACAACAAGAGTCCCCTATTTCTTTAAGCCATTTTACAGGTGGTTCTAAACATAATGCGATTCCTCGCTTTGCAGAGGCAACGATTCTTTGCCAACCTGCTGATGCAGACGCATTACAAGCTCATATCCAAGCCAACGCTGAGATTATTCGTCATGAATTATCTCCACAAGATCCAAATCTACAAGTGAAAGTCACTCCTTGTGACACACCTGCTACAATCTATAGCGATGAGCAAGCACATAGCTTCTTGCAATTCTTGTACTTAGCACCTCATGGTGTATTTGGTATGAGTAAAAAGTTAGAAGGCTTAGTAGATACTAGCAACAATATCGCCATCGTCGAAGATAATGACACACAATTAGATATTCTTATCTCCGTACGTAGCTTGACTATGAGTCAACTAGCTTACCTACGTGACCGCATCATGACATTGGCAAAAGTACATGGCTTCACCGCTTCCGAACAAGGTCGTTACCCAGCCTGGGAATACGAACGCGGTAGTCGTTTAGAAGAACAAGCGATCGCTCTATACAAAGAGGTAATCGGTGTAGAACCTCATGTAACAGCCGTGCATGCAGGCCTTGAATGTGGCTTATTAAAAGCACAATTACCAAATACACAAATGATTAGTTTTGGTCCTACTATCTTAGGCGCTCATACACCAAAAGAACGGTTACACTTGCCAGCAGTAGATACAGTGTCTAAATTCTTATTAACCTTATTAGAAAAATTACAATAACACCATACACAAGGGGGGGATCGCTACGCGATTCCCCCCGTTGTATACACATCATTATGAATGTCCTGTCCTTTGTATATTCTCTAGCACAACAAAAGAGCTGTACTTACATGTCACATAGACATGCTAGTACAGCTCTTTTTAATAGGAAAAGCTACATCTACCATCTAAGCAGACATACATCCATCTACTTATTACACAGGAATCCAAGACGGCCCAAATCATCTAAAACACCATCTACAACGGTACGACCAGCTATTTCTACCACTTTTCCAGATGATTCTGTTTCATTTACTTTTAACTTTTCATCTGCCAGTACATAGAGTTCTTCTAATGTTTTTGGTGTTTCTAACTCTTTCATCATCAGCACATGTCCAGAGTTAAATCCAGTGATGCTGTCGTTGTATAAGTCGGAGATATTAATGAACTTATCACCGCCTCTATCCACAACAGTTTGTACATAATTAGCCATCTCTTTTGGCACTGTGGACATACCTTCTTGGAATGTAGTAATTTCTTTTTTCTCCGTCACAGGTACAATGAATCCACATAACAAGAAACGAATGAGCATACTGTATAATTCTATTTCATTGTATTCTACACCATTCTGCAATCGTTCCAGTTCTGCTTTACAATCTGCGACATCAAAGAATTCTCCTTTTCGGCATTGATTTACAATGGCTTGCTCTATAGCATTGTCAGTATCCTTCAACTCTTTACCTTTATTAACCATACCAAAATACAAAGAATCTATAGTTT
The DNA here is from genome assembly GCA_963516605.1 of uncultured Veillonella sp. GTDB lineage: Bacteria > Bacillota > Negativicutes > Veillonellales > Veillonellaceae > F0422. The sequence goes on from CAUQBP010000006.1 coordinate 50,501, forward strand.
CAATTAAAAACTCTTCATTATGACGTAGTAAATGAGCTTGCGACTCATGGCATAATAGGGAACGACGGAATTGTGTGTCATAATAAAAATCTAGAATTTGTTCCTTTGTATTCCAATCTCCACCTGACATAGTATTAATTAATTTCCTACGTTCTTGTTTCATCCAAGTAATCGCCGACAATTGGAAATCTGTATCTGCTACATATACCATGTTATAGTTTTTAGCTCTCTTAATGAAATCACTCACATATACCGGATCATTGATAGGTTCTAAATATTCATGAGCAATATAATAGGTTTTGTGATCCAATGCCGAATCAAAGCTATTTGTTTTCCACTCCAAGGTAGGAACAAGATCTTTAGACTCTTTAATAAGCTCATTCATATGATGTACAAAGGAAATTCCTTTTTCTGTACGTTCTAATAAATCCATATCCTGATCATACCGTGTAGCAAAGAGCATCATCTCTCGCACTTGATCCAATCGATGCCAACCTGGATATACATTATAAGAAACGTAGGCTACCCCACGCTCGGACAAATTCACATTACAGATCTCTAAAATTTTATCTTTCACCACATCTGGCACCCAAGACCAAATACCATGAACGATAATGTAATCAAACATGCCAAAGTCTTTATCAATTTTTAGAATATCTTGTTCTATTAATTTTACATTTTTTAAATCGATAGCATCGATGATTTCATTGCCAATTTCAATTTGAGATCCACTAAGGTCAACCCCTACAAAAGACGCCTCTGGATGATACACGGCTTGACCAATAATATTGCCTCCCATAGAACAGCCCAGTTCTAAAACACGAGCCTCTTTCGCTGGAACTGGATTTAGACCCCATAACTTTGCCTTTGCTTCTAAACTGTTGATAGAGGTTACTCCAAAGGATTTTGAAGGATATACCAATTCATCATAGGAGTTTTTTAAATGTTCAATCACGGCCGTTTCTTCTTTAGAAATTGTTGTTTTCTTGTTTACGTTCATTATCAATGCCTTTCTTACTAATTGATTTGTATATATGCTGTCATTTGCACTGCTATGCTCTAACCATATGTAATGTAATCAATTTATTATAACAGACCACCACAACTTTTGCTAATATCCTATAAACATTAATGACAAATTTTCTTATAAAATATGCAATACTTGTAAAAGTATAACAATCGTGTAAATGGCAAATCCCGCATATAAAATATGTAATATCCGGTTCACAATAACCTCTAGGTTCATACGCCCCTTTTTAAATAGTCTTTCATGGCGCACTAAAAAGAGATCTGGTTGACGAGAATTAGATGCACTTAGAACAATGCGATACGCCTCAATAGCAGAACGGATGCCTACTATAATACTTACGCAAACGAGGCCGACTAGCAAAGTATCTAGCCATTGAGGGTCTCGTATGAAGCCTTTCACTAGCAAAATGCCTAACACATCTGCAGCCCCGGTAAAAATGATTCCGCTCATGGCCAACCCAGCCACTGCCTTAGGCGAAATAAAGTTTAAAACCTCCTGCAATGCATGACCCGCATTCTCGGCTTTTTCCTCTTTTGACTCCGATTGTATCCATCTGTGAATTGACCACAATTGGTATATGGTCCATGCTGTCAAATACGCTAAATACATGTGTAGTTCTGTCATACAATCCCTCCATCCTGCTTTACTTACTCAAATTTGATATGCTAACTTCTAACTCTCTTAAGGTCTCCTCCCATTATTTTCTAAACTTTATCTTTGATGTACTAGCATCTATACACCAAATAAATCTACATTATATGCAGATAGTTTTCCGAACCTTCTATAATCCATACTAACACAGTACGTTAAAATGTACTACTAGAAAATGATTCATGATGTCGTTAGAAACCCATTTATTTGCCGATTGCAATACTAATACAATCATTTCCTTTACTAATGAAAGAATACCTAGCCTAGTAATTAGGTTAGGTATTCATTGTCTTGTAGCAAAATATTAATGACCTTCTTTAATTTGGAAGATGTCTCCTGTGAAAGCGTCAATTTTTATTTCTACTTCACGAGTTAATGTTTCTCCGTCGATTTCGTAGTGCGGACGACCATTGTCTGTATCGAACTTCACTTTTTCAATGCGATAGTCTGGGTATGCTGTTTTAAAGATTTCCATCGCTTTTTCTTGTGTGATTTGCACTTGTTGCTGCGTTGCTTGTGGGGCTACGGCTCCTGCTTGTTGTGCCACTGCTCCATTTGTCGCTCCTGTTGGCGTTCCATTCACCACTGGCGTCACTTGGATAGCCCCTTTTACAGCGGGGATGGCACGTGTGTACTGTTCACGGTCTTGATACCAAAACCAACCCATAGCACATGCCGTCACAATGGCGCCTACTAAAAAAGAAATAATGCTTCGTTTCATACTATGTCTCCTTACTTAATTTTCACATTCGTAATTCGTATATAGAAATAGGGGGAACCTATACTGCGTTTGCTCAGTGTATTTGCACATTACATTTATGTACTAGATTTGCACACTACATTTACATAGAGCATTTTCTTAGCACATCTATATAGTATATCTACATATTTCTATATAACTTATAGAAATATAGTATCATATCTCTATTTCTGTGAGCAAGAGATGTTCAGAAACTTCATGAAACTTTTAAATTACTATTATACTACCTAGCATTACAGCATCTAGAAATAGCAAGGTTTCCATCATGTCTCTATATTAGTATTCTATGGCACCAGAGTTCTGTTGAAACCCTCACAGTACATCATAGATTTTATAATGTCCTAAGACTTGTAAGTAATTAGACAGATCTTGAACTTCTGTTAAAGCTTGTTGTACTTCTGCTTCACGGCCTTCCCCTTCTATATCAATGTAGAAAAAGTACTCCCACGGCGTGTGCATACATGGTCGTGACTTGATATTCACCATGTTCAGCTGATGATTTTCAAAGACTCGTAATACTTTCACCAGTGCTCCTGGAGTATTCGGTGTTTGTACAATGATACTTAACTTATGGGCATCATGAATCACTACATCCTTGTGGGTAATAATGAAGAATCGTGTAAAGTTTTCCTTAAAGTTTGCAATGTCTGGCGCCAACAGTGTGAGACCATATAAATCTTTCGCAGATTCATTGGCAATGCATGCTTTCGTTATATCCTGGGTATCACTTACATATTTCGCGCTCATGGCTGTATTGTTCATAGGACTTAGTTGCCACGAGCTGTGAGTCGCCAAAAATTGTGAGCATTGCATGAGGGCTTGCTCATGAGAGTACACCTCTTGAATCGTATCTAGGCTAGCACCTTGCACGCCCAATAAACTATGGCTAATACGGTGGCGTACTTCTCCCACGATGTGGATATTCTTATCTTTGATTAAATCTGTGCTATCCCGCACTTCACCAACGATGGAATTTTCAATAGGCAATATGGCATAATCGATGCGTCCTTCGTGGACAGCCTGTACGAGCTCACGATGACTTTGACAGCGCTCAATCCGTTGTCCTTCCACGGATCCACCCTTTTCTATATATTTTGAAAGTACATTCTGCAACACTTCATAAGCATAGGCACCAGGTACGCCTGTATAGCCTAGTACAGAGTGTGCCAACTGTAGATCCGTAACTCGTTCATCTGACATAGTAACTCCTCCTACATTCCGTTCCCAACACTGACATATGTACACTATTATACACAAAAGCACATGAAACCTTAACTAGTATATATATTTCTTTTCCCTAAAATTATACATATCTACTTTTCTCTAGCCCCCATAGCGCCCCTAAGCGATGTTAGTGATATCTAGACAACAACATATGCAAAAAAGCGCGGCATACTCCGGAGCAAACCTAACGATAGTATCAGTTTGTGGAGGAGTGTGCCGCGATTTTTTATACCTTATATACTCTTACATCTTATCCTAAGTGCGCTATGACAGCGTCAGTCATGCCTTGTGTATTCACTTTCGTGAATCCTTCACGGTACATATCACCTGTGCGATAGCCCGCATCAAAAACGGCTGTCACTGCTTGTTCGATGGAATCTGCTACTTCTGGCAAGTCCAAGGAGTAGCGACACATCATGGCAGCAGACAAAATCGTACCTAGTGGATTAGCAATGCCTTGTCCTGCAATATCTGGTGCCGATCCATGGATTGGTTCATACAAGGAAGTACCTGTACCAATGGAGGCGGATGGCAACAAACCAAGAGAGCCAGAGATAACAGCCCCTTCATCACTCAAGATGTCTCCAAATAAGTTAGTTGTCACTAGTACATCAAATTGACCTGGATTTGTCACGAGTTGCATAGCTGTATTATCTACATAGTAGTAGTCCATGGAAATATCTGGGTTCGCTTCTGCTTTTTCTTTCGCAATTTTACGCCATAAACGAGAAGATGCCAATACGTTAGCTTTGTCTACGCTTACCACTTTGCCAGATCGTTTACGAGCTGTTTCTACTGCTACGTCCATGATGCGTTCCACTTCATAACGAGCATAGGTCTCTTTGTCCCAAGCAAATTCGTTCGGACCTTCTCCTTGCGCTTCTTCCTGTTCCCCAAAGTAGATCCCGCCTGTTAATTCGCGAACGATGACAAAGTCAACGCTTTCTACCAATTCTGGTTTCAACGGAGAAAATTCATGCAATGCTGGATAGATTTTCACTGGGCGCAAGTTACAGAACAAGCCTAATGCTTTGCGCAGACCAAGAATAGCTTTTTCTGGACGGATGGACGGATCTACATCATCCCATTTAGGGCCGCCTACAGCACCTAATAATACAGCATCTGCTGCTTGGCATGCATCGATAGTATCTTGTGGTAATGGTTCACCAAAGGCATCGATAGCCGCACCACCTGCTTTTTTCTCAATCCAGTTGGCTGTTACACCAACTTTGGCAAAGGCTGCATCCACCACAGCACGCGCCGAATTTGTTATTTCTTCCCCAATTCCGTCGCCAGCAATTAGGACAATTTGTTTTTCACTCATAGTATTCCTCTTTTAAAAGTCTCTACACATCTACAATATACCAAGATATTCTACCTAGTTAGTATCCATACTATAGGGAATACCTCTAGGCTAATCAATAGTAGTTGCCTAGGGCATCCTATTAGATATATTAGTTTTGTCTTGTTTTTGCAAAATTCACCAGTCCACCTGCTTTGGCAATGTTTTGCACAAATTGCGGCAGTGCCGTTCCTTGGTAGCTTTCACCGGTAGTCACATTATGGACAACACCTGTAGCCATTTCCACAGCGATTTCGTGACCTTCTTGAATGCGGTCCACTGCCTCGCCAATTTCGATCACAGGCAAACCGATGTTGATGGCATTGCGGAAGAAAATACGAGCAAAGCTATCTGCTACGATGCAAGAAATGCCTTTTTCTTTAATCACCGCTGGCGCATGTTCACGAGAGGAACCACAACCAAAGTTTTTGCCAGCCACCATGATTTCACCAGCTTTCACATTTGGTGCAAAGGTAGTATCAATGTCTTCCATGGCATGTTCCGCCAATTCCGCCATATCCGCTATGGCCAAGTAGCGCGCCGGAATGATTACGTCTGTATCTACATTGTCGCCGTAGCGCCAAATCGTTCCTTGAAAGTCTGCCATATTATACCTCCTCAGGGCTTGCTAAATACCCTGCTACTGCACTTGCTGCTGCCACATAAGGGCTTGCCAAATATACTTCACTGTCCACGTGTCCCATACGGCCACGGAAGTTACGGTTTGTGGTAGACACCGTGCGTTCTCCCTCTGCCATGATACCCATGTAGCCACCTAAGCAAGGACCACATGTTGGTGTACTTACAGCACAACCTGCTTCGATGAAGATGTCCATTAAACCTGCTTTCACAGCTTGGTTATATACATCTTGGGACCCTGGGATGACGATGCAACGCACGAAGTCTGCTACCTTGCGACCTTTAAAAATTTCTGCACACATTTCTAAATCTTCAAAGCGACCATTCGTACAAGAACCGATAATAACTTGGTCGATTTGAATGCGGTCTTCTTTCACAATATCTTTCATGTAATGCGTATTGGAAGGAAGATGTGGGTATGCCACCACTGGTGTTAATTCGTCCAATTGGATGGTCACCACTTGGCAGTACTCTGCATCTTCGTCTGCTGCGATTGGTTCGATAGGACGTGTGATGCGACCTTGGATATACTCCTCTGTCACTGCATCGTAAGGGAATACCCCACATTTACCGCCCGCTTCGATAGCCATATTGCATATGGTCAAGCGGTCTGCCATGGTCATGTACTGTACGCCAGATCCATGGAATTCAAGAGCTTTATAACGTGCTCCATCCACACCGATTTTACCGATTAAATCTAGCACAATATCTTTACCGGAAATCCATTTGGCAGGTTTTCCTTCTAACACGACTTTGATTGTTTCTGGCACTTTGAACCAAGTTTTACCTTCTGCCATAGCAACTCCGGCATCTGTAGAACCAACGCCGGTAGCAAAGGCATTCAATGCTCCATAGGTACAAGTGTGAGAGTCGGCGCCAATGATCATTTCCCCTGGTCCAATCAAGCCTTGTTCTGGCAACAATACGTGCTCAATTCCCATACGACCTACTTCAAAATAGTGGGTAATCTTATGTTGTCGTACGAAATCGCGCATTACTTTGGCTTGCGTAGCAGATTTAATATCTTTATTCGGTGTGAAATGATCCGGTACTAAATAAATGCGGTCTGCATCGAATACAGGTTTACCGATTTTTTCAAACTCTTTTTTCGCTGGCGGAAATGTAATATCGTTCATCAAGATAAAGTCTAATTGACACTCGATCATTTGACCTGCTTTTACTTCTGCTAGCCCTGCATGACGAGCCATATTTTTTTCTGTTATGGTCATACCCATGACATTAACCCTCCTGGTTTCCAAACTCTTGTTCTAATTCTTTTGCTAAATAAATGGCATTGACTGCGTTAATATAAGCATTCACACTAGATTTTACGATATCTGTGCTAATACCACGACCTTGGAATCTGCGACCATTATAATTGACTTTTACAACCGCCTCACCAAGGGCATCCTTACCCACTGTTACGGAACGGATTTGGAAATCTTCCAATACAAATGGTGTGTTCACTAATCGTTCGATAGATCTGAAAGAAGCATCTACTGGGCCATCACCGACAGCAGCATCCATACGTTCCCCATTCGGAGTTAACACACGAATGCTAGCAAGAACGTACCCATTTTGATCGGAATGGTAATCATGTTGTACCACGTGGAATGCTTGTTCGTGATGCATAGTATCCATTACTAAGGCATAAATATCTTCATCGTACACCTGTTTTTTCTTATCTGCTAAAGCTTTGAATTGAACGAACAACTCATTCACTCGTTCTTCTTCTAACTGAAAGCCTAAATTCACTAGATGATCTTCGAAGGCATGACGACCAGAATGTTTACCTAATACGATGGATGTTTTTTCTGCTCCTACACTAGCCGGTGTCATGATTTCATAAGTCGTTGGATTGTTCAACATACCATGTTGATGAATACCAGACTCATGTGCGAAGGCATTCGCACCTACGATGGCTTTATTAGGAGATACAGCAACTCCGCAAAGTTTGCTCACCAATTTGCTAGTACGTGTAAACAAAGGTGTATCGATATGAACATCGAATGGATAGTGGTCATGACGAGTTTTAATAGCCATCACGACTTCCTCGATAGCCACATTACCAGCTCGTTCGCCTAAGCCATTCATAGTACATTCTACTTGACGAGCCCCTGCTTCGATAGCTGCCAACGTGTTCGCATTCGCAAGGCCTAAGTCATTATGACAATGTACACTGATGATTGCTTTTTCAATGCCTTTCGTATGCTCTTTAATGTAGCGAATACGATTGCCAAATTCTTCTGGTGTCATGTAACCTACTGTATCTGGTACGTTCAAGATCGATGCACCACCTTCGATAGCCACTTCAAAGACACGGCATAAATAATCTAAATCTGTACGAGATGCATCTTCTGCGGAGAACTCGATTTCATCAAACTTACCTTTTGCAAACTCAAGGATGTGTTTCACAATGTCTAGCACTTCTTCACGAGTCTTTTTCAATTTATATGTTAGATGAATATCGCTAGTAGCGATAAACACATGAAGACGACTACGCTCTGCACCTACAAGTGCTTCAGCCGCTTTTGTCACATCATTCTCATTGGATCGAGCAAGGGCTGCGATGGTACATCCACGCACTTCTCTAGCAATCGTAGATACCGCCTCAAAGTCGCCTTCCGATGCAGCTGGGAACCCCGCTTCGATGACATCTAATCCAAGGCGCACAAGAGCTTGTGCAATTTCTACTTTTTCTGGTGTTTGAAGGGACACACCTGGTGTTTGTTCTCCATCGCGAAGTGTAGTATCAAAAAAATAAATTCTGTTGTCCATGATGATTCCTCTTTCTGACTAATCTATATCTGTACGTATTTCTATTCTAACGAATGATTTTAAGAAAACTGAATATGTGGCCTCCATATCTCACCTTTGATAAAATCATTCCTATGGTGGTTTTGAATACGTGCCGCTGAAATTGCTTTCAGAGAATAGAAAAACGCCCCCAGAGATGACTATGCATCCCTAGGGGCGTTATATATTGTGTATGCTCGTTGCCTGTTGGTCCTTATTATTTCTAATACTTAATTGATAATCTAGTATTATGTATGATTGAGTATAGCATGCTAGAATATTCAGCAGCATAGACTGTACTATCTATACCGAATTTCTAAACAATCTCATTCTTAGCCTCTTATACTAGATCACTAACTCTTTAATAAATTAGATACGGCTTGTACTAAATGCCTGCTATGCTCTTTCAATCTTAATAGTATATATCTAATGACTACTAAAATACTAGAAACGTATGGACGCAACTAGTACAACCTATGATACAAAAAAGCCCCTCAATATGCAGTGCACATCAAGGGGCATTATCATTCAATAACACGGTCCCACCCTAGTTGGTTCTCACAGTTATAACGGAACTACCGTCGATGACTACTTGATTTCACCATCGCTGCTCACAGGGGAGTTTCAATATAACCGTTCTACTACTTCGCACCAACCAGTAGCTCTCTGAAAGCAACTAACTATATCTTTATACCTGTTCATCGCATTTACTTTATGTAACTGAAGACTATTTTATAGCATTTCGAGTCGCTTGTCAATAGACTAATGTATTTTTTATTTTTGGCATATACACAATACGAATAAACTCTGTTATAATGCAATTATAGAAAAGTCTTCAACGTACGTTGGGCTCATCTCTTCCTACTCTATAGGAGGAGGTGGTACTATGAAAAAGTTTTTTAAAAAAGTCAATGTATTGATTTTAAAACTAATAGTACAAATCATTGATTTATTCAAATAATTAATGATGAAGCCTAACGAAAGAGGTTCGCACCCTCTATACGTTAGGCATCATCAATTTACGCATTTGAGATGAGCCTAACGCCAGCACACGTTGACGGCTCTTCTTTTTGTCTCTTAAGTATAGCACTGTTTGGGATAAAAAACAATACATGATACATATCATATTACCCTAACAATAGATATACATCGTATTGTTTTTGTATTTTCTTCTATAGATTTTAGCCTACAATTCTTCTGTTTTATACAAAGTATACCCTTCATAGTAATAACTATAGTCGATTCCCTTCATATATACTGTTCTATCATCTATCCTTTCAGTTAAAGCATTTTTTAAGAGATGCTTGATTTCAGTATCTTTAATAGGACTTCGCTCCATGGCTAGCAAATAATCATCTTTGTCAACTAAACTCCAATCTACAACAAGATGTAGCTCTTGTTTCAATATTTGATCTAGCCAAATTCTAGCACTTCTTCCATTGCCTTCTCTGAAAGGATGTGCCACGTTCATCTCCACATATTTTTCAATAATTTCATCAAAAGTAGATTGTGGCATATTTTCTATACTTTCAAGGGCAGCCTGTAAATACATTATAGGCGCAAACCGGAAGTTACCTTTTGCCATGTTTACCGTTCTAACTTTTCCTGCAAAGTCATAGATACCTTCAAATAAATATCTGTATATCGCAGCTAATTGCACAAAAGAACCTACAGGATACTTCTCTAGTACAGTAGTATCAAACAGATTTAAAGCTTTCTTCTTACTAATCCGCTCTTCCTCTCTAGCAAGTTCTACAGAGTTAGTGATTCCCAACTTATTTTGCAATACCATACCATCACCACCTTCTAGCACAAAATATACAGACGCCTCTAACATTCATCATTTTTATAAAAATCTTCTAAGATATATGTTGTCACTGGTGTTACAAACAATTCATATTTTATAATTAGTTCTACAAGATTATCTCCATCAATTCATACAAAAGGACTGCACCCAGAATCTATTGTATTCTCGTTACAGTCCTTTCTATGTTACATACTCACTATGTCTTATTTTTTATTTTCAATGGCCGCTTTCACAAATCCTTTGAACAATGGATGTGCATTGTTTGGACGGGATTTCAATTCTGGATGGAATTGTACGCCTACGAACCAAGGATGATCTGCTACTTCAACGCATTCTACTAGACGATTATCAGGGGATGTACCAGAGATAATCAAGCCTGCATCTGTCAATTGTTGACGATAGGCATTGTTGAATTCCCAACGATGACGATGGCGCTCGTAAATCAAGTCTTCGCCGTATGCTTCATGTACTTTTGTACCAGGTACTGTTTTACATGGATATACGCCAAGACGCATTGTACCGCCTTTTTCATCTACATCTACTTGGTCGTCCATTAAGTCGATCACAGGGAACTGGCAGCTTTCATCAAATTCTGTAGAAGTAGCGCCATTCATATCCAATACGGAACGAGCAAATTCCATCACAGATGTTTGCATGCCCAAGCAAATGCCAAGGAACGGCACTTTGTGCTCACGAGCATATTGGATCGTAGAAATTTTACCTTCTACACCACGGCAACCGAAACCGCCTGGTACCAAGATACCATCTACATCTTTATATACTTCGGCTAAATCAGTACCTTCAGCTTCTACCGCTTCAGAATCAACCCATTTAATGTTCACTTTTGTATCTTCTACGATACCTGCATGACCCAACGCTTCTGCTACAGAAATGTACGCATCATGTAATGCTACGTATTTACCAACAAGAGCGATGGTAATTTCTTGTTTAGGATGTAAGATTTTATGAACCATTTCTTTCCATTCTGTCATATCTGCAGGACGATCTTCTAGGTTCAATTTACGTACAACAATGCTGTCTAATCCTTCATCTTGCATCATCAAAGGCACTTCATAGATCGTGCTACAAGTGCGGTTTTCCACGATAGCATCTGGATCCACGTCACAGAATAATGCCAATTTATCTTTCATTTCACGGGAAATTTCTTTTTCCGTACGGCACACAATGATATCTGGTTGAATACCGATGCCACGAAGTTCTTTTACGCTATGTTGTGTTGGTTTTGTTTTCAACTCACCAGCTGCACTAATATATGGTACCAATGTTACGTGGATATATAACACATCATCACGGTTGACTTCTTTTTTCACTTGGCGGATAGCTTCCAAGAACGGTAAGCTTTCAATATCACCTACAGTACCGCCGATTTCTGTAATCACTACATCTGCATTATCTTCTTTACCTACGCGGAACACAGCATTTTTAATTTCATTCGTAATATGAGGGATAACTTGCACAGTAGAGCCAAGATATTCACCTTTACGTTCTTTATTGATCACAGACCAATACACTTTACCGGCTGTGATATTGGATGTTTTACCTAAGTTAATGTCGATGAAACGTTCATAGTGGCCTAAATCTAGGTCAGTTTCTGCACCGTCGTCAGTGACGAACACTTCACCATGTTGATAGGGACTCATTGTACCTGGGTCAATATTGATATATGGATCAAATTTTTGAATTGTCACCTTATATCCACGGTTTTTCAACAAACGTCCCAAGGATGCTGCAGTAATGCCTTTACCTAATGATGATACGACGCCACCTGTTACGAAAATATACTTTGTTGACATGATGCCTCCCTAATAATTATATGCTTCTGATTACATTTTTCCAGGAGCGGAAATACCTAAGATACCAAGACCATGTTGTAATACATGTGCTGTTGCCGTAATCAAGCCTAATCGAGCTTGTTGCAATTCTGGTTCAACGCCCATGATACGACCTTGTTTATAGAAGGAATGGAATAGACTTGCTACATCGTACAAGTATTTAGCGATACGATGTGGCGCTTTATTATTAGCAGATAGTTGAATTTCTTCTGGGTAGGCTGCTAATTTTTTAATCAATTCCACTTCTTGTTCACTTTGCAATGCTGTGAAAGATGTATTCGCCCAGTCGCCATAGGCAATACCTGCTTCTTTTACTTGTCCAAAAATACTATGAATACGAGCATGTGCATATTGGATGTAGTACACAGGATTATCGTTAGATTTAGAGGATGCCAAATTGATATCGAAGTCCAATTGGCTATCTAAGGAACGCATCAAGAAGAAGTATCTTGCTGCATCTACCCCTACATCTTCGATTAATTCATCTAAAGTAATGGTTTCACCAGTACGTTTAGACATTTTTACAAGTTCTCCATCACGGTATAAGAATACCATTTGTAACAACAGAACTTCTAATTTATCTGGATTGAATCCAAGCGCTTCCATCGCTGCTTTTACACGAGCAATATAACCATGATGGTCAGCACCCCAAATGTTAATTAATTGTTTGTAACCACGTTCGTATTTATCTTTGTGGTACGCAATATCTGCGGCTAAGTATGTTGGCTCTCCATTATCACGGATAACTACACGGTCTTTGTCATCTCCATATTGCATAGATGCTAACCAGTAAGCCCCATCTTTTTCATACATTCCGCCAGATTCTAATAACTGATTCACTAATGTGCGAATCTCACCGCTTTTATGCAAACTACGCTCGCTAAACCAACGATCAAACCCTACACGGAAATTACGTAATGTTTTGCGTAATCCATTTAATTTTTCTGTTAAAGCAAATTCTTTAAAGAATGGAACACGCTCTTCTTCTGGAAGCACTGCAAAGAAATCACCTCTCCAGTTAATCAATTCCTGCGCTGTATCGATGACATCTTGACCACGATAGCCAGACTCAGGGAACTCATGTTTCATATCTAATAGTTCTAAATAACGAGCATTCACAGAGGCCGCTAAGTTGTCGATTTGCTTACCTGCATCATTAATGTAATATTCAGCAAACACATTATATCCAGCTGCACGCATTAAATTTACCAAGGCACTACCATAGGCAGCACCACGGCCATGACCTACGTGTAACAATCCTGTTGGGTTTGCGCTCACATACTCGATTTGCACAGTATCTTCTTCACGAAGTGGTGCATTACCATATGTGTCCCCTGTTGTTAATATATTTTTTAAAGTATCGTAAATTACATCCGATGCTAAGAAGAAATTAATAAATCCCGCACCTGCTACTTCTGCGCGCGTTAACCAATCATAATTCATATGGGAAATGATCGTTTCCGCAATAGCTCTTGGATTCGATTTCGCTATCCGTGCAGATTGCATAGCAATATTCGTAGAAAAATCGCCAAATTCTTTCTGCGGTGGCACTTCCAAATGTGCCTCTGGATAGGTACCTTCTGGTAACTCTCCTTGTTCCAGAGCTATCTGCAAAGCATCCTTAATGGCTGCTTTCAAAACTTCTTTCATATCCATAATGTACATCCTCCCGAATCTCTACATACAATTGGTTGTAAAATTGCCATTCACCACCAACAGAGATATCATATCCTAAACAAATATGGCCCTTGCCATCTTTCAAATCTATGTCTAATTCATGGGTTAACATAGCTAGTTCTACCGCCCCATATGGGGTTTCTAAGCTAGCAATATTAGTTTTTCCTAATTGATATTCATGGCGCATAGAAAATTCACCAGTTCTTAGGAGTACCACCGAATCCTTATAGGCTTTAATGGTTGTTTTTGTATTCCCCAAACCAGTGACTTCACTTTCATCATAAATGATATGTTTCGCCAAGGCTGTTTCATAATACTTACCAGAGGATACTAATTCCACCACCGTATCTTCTCCATCCGCATCACGTTGCGTACTTTTCACGGACACAATGACTCGTTTCATTAGCATTCCTCCTCTCGTATTCACGCACTATCTGTATCATTTCATTATATCACAATTTGCCGCAATGAGGGCATCTTTTTGGGACCGTTCCATGCGCTTTACTTGCTGTTCCATGGATTGAGCGTCTTGCTTTCTACTGAAAGCTGTGCTCCATACCAAAGTGACTGGTCTTCGACTTCGTGTATACTTGGCGCCCCCCTTAATTTCACCATTATGGGCTCGTATACGTTTTTCTAAATCCGTAGTCCATCCCGTATAGAGAGAGCCATCTGCACAGCGTACCATATAGGTGTAAAATTTTTCTTCCATCTTACTCACCAGCTGGGATTGGTGCTAAATCAACAGACTGAATCACCACTGGTTCTTTTGGAGTATCCCGTTTATCTCTCGGCACACGACTGATCGCTTCTACTACATCCATACCCTGCACAACCACTCCGAAGATGGTATGCTTATTATCTAACCAAGGCGTTGGTGCCACTGTAATAAAGAACTGCGCATTTCCTGTATTAGGGCCTGCATTGGCCATCGCCAAGATACCCATTTTATTAAAGTGTAAATCATTGCTTACTTCATCAGGAATTGTATACCCAGGACCGCCTTTTTTATTATCTCCACCTTGGATCATAAATCCATCGATAACACGGTGAAAGGTTAGATTATTGTAATATCCTTGCTCAATTAAACTTTTAAAGTTTTTCACAGTAATAGGTGCCTTACTACCATATAGACGCACTTTGATATCGCCTTTATTCGTATGAATCGTAGCATATTCATCAGCAATTGGTGTCGCATCAAAGCTAGGCATTTTTGTTTCCACTTTCACTTCTTTCCCTACTTCAGATTTTGCTTGCTGAGCTGCGTCAGTACCACAAGCAGCCGTCACTACTAACGTTGCTCCTAATAGCGCACTCAGTAAGATACGTTGTATATTCATTAATTGTTGTCTCCATTTCTAAAATAAAGACCGCCGTTAGATGAAACCTCTAACGGCGGTCTTTATTTATTATATCATACTTGACGCAGATGTGCAAAAAGAATCTATCCTATCTCGCCAAGACTTGGCGAATATAATAGCCACGTGCTCGCAAGGAACCATTCAAGTAAACAATCTCATTCGATTTCACACGAATCAAATACAATGCATCATCACGGTCTAATAATTTTTCCATACCAATTTCTGTTAGTACCTTAGCATACTCTTCATCATCAGGGCCTAGCACCGTTGCTACACCTTGAATCTGAACACTCTTTGCCGTACCCGGACCCTCATAAGGATCGAACACAGTAAGAGATACGTTTTTATCTTCTTCTAAGTGAAAGAATTTCTCACCACCTTCAGAGAAAATATCAATGTATCCACCATGCACAGTATACGATAATGGAGTGCAACGGACACCCGTTTCACTATGCGTCGATAAAGCACACGTATGATGGGCTTTCAAAAAATCAACAATCTCAACATGCAATTCACGTGGGTCCATCTTTCTTGCAGTTTTATCCTTCTCTGTCCAAAAAGAAGCTGCTACTTTATAATCCATCAATTCTCCTTTCAACCCCTGCACGAACTTACCTCATTCTATTATAGCACTAACAGCCATGTCCATTTCAAGTACTTACAGAATAATTTTGAAAGTTATTATTAAAAACTCAGCTCAACCAAAGTAAATACGACATTTCCTAAGCAACCCCAGTAAAATGCAAATTTATATATGCCACCACCAGAAACTGTATAACCAAGCTCAAAACGATTGTCATATATTCTAAATATATGATATACTATAGATAACAAAAGAAGAGTCATCAACGTGTAGTGGCGTTAGACTCATCTCAAATAAGCAAAACTGATGTGCCTAACGTGTTGAGGTCGGCGAAACCTCTTTGCGTTAGGCGTTTTCATTACCTATTTATATAAGGCAATGATATCAACTACTAGACTTAAAATAGAAATAATCAAAGCGATTTTTTCATACTTAGTCATAGTATCACCTCCTCCTACAATAGGAAGAGATGAGCCCAACTCACGTTGTTGACCCTTCATATTTACATTATAGCATAATATATTCGTATTGTTTTATTTATGTTAGTGCCACACAAAAAACCAAACTAAGCAAAGCACAAATTTACAAATGATCCCTCCCTTGAGGAACGCAGTTAAGCGTAGCATCCTTGTGGCATTCTTATTACCTAAATCATACAAACACAAGAAGACCGTAACATACCCCTGAACAAACATAACCACTGTATAGTTTGAGAAGGGGTGTGTTACGGTCTTCCCTTTATCTTATTCAATTACGAACGGCACAGGCTGCATAGCAAAACAAGAGACGACTTAGTCACGATCATATTTCACGCGATAAATCTCACCTGTAGCCGCATCAATTTTTACATCAACTTCTTCATATCCACGGAAGCCTTCAATTTCATAATGAGGGCGACCATAGTCCACATCAAAATCAACATCTTTAATTTGATAATCTGGATATTGTGCTTTAAAAATTTCTATCGCACGATCATAGCTAATGGCTGCTTGCGCTTGTACCGGTGTATATTTACTGAAAGCCGCTTGTGTTGGCACAGCCACTGCAAATAAACCTGCACCTACCACAACTGCTAACGCTAATTGTTTCATTACTTTATTCATAGTATGCTCCTCAATAAACGAAACTTATCTTTTATATCGATATATTTCTATATCCTATAATATTAGTATATCTTAGATGCAAATAGGACGTCAAATATAACCATAGATCTCTCTATGCTAAATTTGCATAGTTATAAACTATAACAAAATAAACAGCCCTCTTTTTCCCTAAGGAACGCAGTTAGCCGTAGTAGACTTGTGACGTTCCCTTACTACCTAACTCACACAAACACAAGAAGACCGTAACATGCTCCTGAACAAACATAACCACTGTATCAGTTTGAGAAGGAGTATGTTGCGGTCTTCCAATCCCCTAAGGAACGCAGTTACGAGTAGTAGCCTTGTGGCGTTCCCTTAACTACCTAAATCACACAAACACAAGAAGAGCACGGCATGTTCCGGAGCAAACCTAACCACTGTATCAGTTTGCGGAGGAATGTGCCGTGCTCTTCCCTTATGCTAATTAAGAACGCCACAGGCTACATAGCGGAACTAGTGACACCCCACAGGCTATATAGCATCACCAGTGACCCTTATAGTACGATGTAATGTATCACAGCATATGTGATGCCCAACATAACAAGAACTGCCACATAATCAATGCCTTGCAAGCTAACTTTCCGCATAAATGTATGTTGCTGATTTCCAAAACCTCGAAGTTCCAAGGACAATGCCATTGTCTCCGAACGACTCAATGATTTCAGCATCAACGGTTGAATGACCGTCATATAAGATTTTATCTTCGTCAGCCAATTCCCTTCTAACGACATGCCCCGACAGGCCTGTGCTTCTTGCACCGCTTTACTTTCACGTAAAAAGTCTGGTACAAAGCGTAGAGCTGCTGTAAACATAAAGGCATACGCATAGGGGATGCGACATTGTTGCACAAGAGCCACTGTTAAATCTTGTGTTTTTGTGGTTACGATGAGCATCATAAAGATAGTGGTCATTGTCAACATGCGCAATGCTGTCACAATCGCAGAATCCACGGACCAGCTACCCAAATACTGTACAATACCTAAGAATGCAGAAAATCCAATTAAGGCGAATAATGCTTTCCATTGACGGAACAGAATACCACTGATAAGCATCAACAGTACTTCTACCCCGAATAATGCCAACAATAATTCCGGAGTTTTCATAGCAATGGCTAAGATGGACACGAAGATCGTTGCCCAAATTTTTGTTAATGGTACAAATTTCATCGGTCTCCTCCTACCCTTTCACATACTCTGCATAGCGCAGTTCAAACTCTTTCATAGATTTGCAATACCCTAAAGCTGGTACCGTTTCACTAAGCACTACACTCGGAGGTTTTGTCAAACCTAACTCTAATAGATCATCTCGTTTTGTAAATAATTCTTCCGGGGATCCATCGAAGGCTTTTGTGCTATATCCCATAATGATCACTCGTGTAGAATATTCTGCCATAATTTCCATATCATGGGTAATTAGTAATATGGTCAAACCTTGGGCTTGTAATTCTTGTAATAATACCAACAAGCCTTTTGTTTCCGTTCCATCTTGTCCACTAGTAGGTTCGTCAAGAATTAACAATTTTGATTGCATCGCTAAGGCAGAGGCGATAGCTACTCGTTGCTTTTCCCCTCGGCGTAAGCCTAATGGATAGGCCTCTGCTAAATGGGAAATACCTACTCGTTCTAGAGCATCTTGTACGATGCGATCTACTGTTGCTTTGTCGTATCCCAATTGTTCAGGACCAAATGCCACCTCTTCTGCCACCGTTTGGCGGAACATTTGACGATCTGGTTGTTGGAATACATAGCCAATAAAACGTCCTCTTTCAGAGGTAGGCATATTCGTAATATCTTGGCCATCGTAAGAAACCTTGCCTTCTACGGGCGTTTCTAAACCAACTAATAAACGGGTCACCGTAGTTTTACCACAGCCATTTCGACCGCCTAATGTGATGAATTCCCCATTCCCAATGGTGAAAGTCACATCTTTCATAATGTCTTGTCCTGGTACATAGGAAAAGCGCAAATTTTCAACTTGTAACATATTAGCGTTCTCCTTTCATAAGACTAGACTGCGCAGATGTTAAAGATAACCATGGTATATCTAAAGCAATCCCTTTTGCTGCTAAAGATTTATAGGTCACAAATAAGGATGGTAAAGCATCTACATAGGTATTTGTATCATACATATAAGACAATACATCTTCTACAGAGCTGTCGATTTTTAGCTCCCCACCATCGATTAATACCATACGATTTGCGTACGGTAACACAGCATGTAAATCATGGTCGATAACCACAACAGTAATACCATGATCACGATTCAAGGACCCCACTAAGCGATATAACTCTTCTGTGCCTTCTGGATCTAAAGAGCTAGTCGGTTCATCTAAGACTAAAATAGATGGATTTACAGCTAACACAGAGGCAATCGCTAACCGTTGACGTTGTCCCCCAGACAAGCTATATACATTGCGGTCTTCTAGGCCCGTCAATCCCACTTGGTCCAATACGATGGCTGTACGCTCTTGAATCGCCTCCGCTGTATAACCACGATTTTCAAGGGCAAAGGCTACTTCCTCTGCCACCGTCATGGTCACTAGTTGTGTATCATAGTCGGCTAAGACGATACCGATATCATCTGCTACATCTGGAATTTCTAATTGCGTCACTGCTTTTCCATTGATGAATACCATGCCTTCCATGGTACCACCATAGAACTTCGGTACAGCTCCTGCCATAGCCATGCAAATGGTAGATTTACCACAGCCTGCTGGGCCTGTAATGACAAGGAAATCTCCTTCGTTCACCACTAAGTTAATATCTTTCACGGCATACTGCGTTTGATTCCCATAGCGATAACTCATATGCTCGATAACAATCGGTGCTTTCACAGACGGTACAATGCGTAAATCACTATGATCACTGCTGTCCGTCAATTCTTGACCTTTCACAGTTTGACGAGCCAATAATTTTTGCGCTGGAATGTACAAGAATGGTGCCACTACGGCATTACAAAGAGATACCATCAACACCAATGGCCACATAGCATTCCAATACACATTGCTAGGCAAACCTAGCACGAGATATAAGCAAGTAATAAAAGCTCCACCAGATGCTACAGTACTGATGAAAGCGCTCAATATAGGCATCAAATTTAACTTACCAATTTTTAGATTAGAAATATAATGCACTAATACGGCACATGTGAAAGCCCCTAAAGGCTCACTGATCAGGTTGCCATATGGCAATGCTGATTTTGACGTGAATACATTAATCAAGGCTGCTACCAAACCAATACCTAAACTTTGTCTAAGAGTTGGACGCGTTAAGTTGATAGCTACGCAATAGGTAGCTATAGTCCAGTTCGGTGTGACCCCTGCTACACTTGGAGATACAGCATGTAAAATCGTCCCCAATGCTAGCATGATGGTACTCACCGTTATCCAACGAAACTGACCACCTTGTACATGCGTGTAAGTCAGTTTCGACACATCTTTGATTTCTTTCATACGTTCCTCCCTATCATCTTCTATATCACTTGTATTGTATATTCTAAAATACAATTATACTATTTTTTTACGATTCATGCTATCACTAGGATAATATTTATATCAAAAAAAGACCACAACACTTTCACAAGGAAATGTTGTGGTCTTTGCTACTGTATAGACGATAGCTATTTACCCACGGCTTGCTGCCAATAATTGTTTTGTATACGGATGCGTTGCCAATCCCAAATCTTTTGATGCCAAGGTTTCTACAATCGCGCCCTCTTTCATCACGATAATACGATCGGTGAGAGTTTGCAAAACGCCTAGGTCATGGCTGACGAACACATAGGTAAACGGTTGCTCTTCGTAAACGTTTTGAATCAGTTCGATAACCCGTGCTTGATTGCACACATCGAGGGCACTCGTCGGCTCATCAAATAAGACAAGCTCAGCCCCGACTGCCATCATGCGGGCTAAAACCAATCGCTGTAACTGGCCTCCGCTCAATTCATGGCGGTATTTCTTCCATACCGATGTATCCAATCCCACCTTTGAAAGCCACCATTCACAGCGCTCTTTCGCCTCTTGTTTTGTGCCTATCCCAAAATTCACGCAAGGCTCTAGCATAAATTCACCTACTGCCATGCGAGGGCTAATGCTGTGAAAGGAGTTTTGGAACATCACTTGCAAGGAACGATAGAGCTCTCTCTCATTTCCTTTCCATTGGGAAACAGATTTTCCAAACAAAGAAAGGTTCCCTGAAGTTGGCTCTTCTTGCAAGGATAGCAACCGCAACAAGGTACTTTTACCAGATCCACTGCCACCTGCAATTCCGATGCGCTCTCGTTCTTGCACGGACAAACTCACATCTTGCAGTGCTGTCACCGTTTCCCCTTTACGGGTATATAGTTTGCTGACGCCCTGAACTTCTAGTATCATACTTTCACCTCCTGCAAGGACTGTAAAAGTAGTTTCGTATATTCATGTTGCGGATTCGATAAGACCTCTTCGGTCTTACCGATTTCCACTAACACACCTTCATGCATAATGCCTACGCGATCCGCCAATCTACGGGCTATCTGAATATTGTGTGTGATAAACAGCAACGTATTCTGCAACCGCTGTTGCACCTCTTCTAGAACTTTCACAATATCCTGTTGCACCAATACATCAAGAGCGCTAGTAGGTTCATCTGCAATCAGTAGTTGTGGATGTATGAGTAAACTCATAACGATGGCCACACGTTGTTGCATGCCCCCACTCAATTGAAATGGATAAGACTCAAGTAATGCCTTTCCTTGTGGTAAGGAAACTGCCTCTAGCAGGTTCAAAATATCGCCTTCATCGTAAGCCTTTCCATGGGAGGCTAAGATTACTTTCATCTGCTCTCCAATACGTTTGAATGGGTTTAAATAATTACCTGGATTTTGGTAAATCATGGCTATATCTACACCACGTATATCTTGCCATTCCTTAGGTCCATAAGTGAGCAAATTATCTCCCCCATAGTGGATGGCTCCCGTTAGGTCTGCTTGTTCTAACAAACCTAAGAAAGCTTTCGCTACAGTAGATTTTCCAGACCCACTTTCACCAATGATGGCAAAGGTTTCATTCTGTTTTAACGTGAAAGATACTTCTTTCACGACCTTTACTCCATCGTAAGAGACGGATAAATTATCTACGCTTACTAAATCTGTATTAGTCAATGGTACTATCCTTTGTCATTACATAAGAATCAAATTGGGGCTACTATTTCGCCCTTTACACATGCCTACCATCTTGTAAGGCATCACTAATGTAATTTAATAACACAACAGTGATAAAAATTGCTAACCCTGGATAGATCAACAGCCAAGGCGCTGTTTGCAAGAAATCTCGAGCATTCAGCAAGATAGCACCCCATTCTGGTGTAGGCGGTTGTACGCCAATGCCGATCAAGGAAAAGCTTGCCACCGTAATAATCGTGTCCCCCATATGTTGAATGATGACCAATAATAGAGTCCCTCGAAGATTGGGAATCATGTAGCGACGGATAATGCGCCACAAGGAAGCCCCAGACATACGTGCTACAACCACATATTGTGCTTGTTTTTCCAAATTCACCAAGTTCCGCGTAATCTTTGCGTATTCTGCCCAACGAGTTAGGCACAGTGAAATGATAATATTTTCCACAGACGGCCCCAATATACCGATGCAGGCAATGGCCACGATCATGCTGGGGAACCCTAGTATCATATCGATGCAACGAGATCCCAATTCATCAATATACCAAGGACTCATACTTAGCAAACCACCGATACAAATGCCAATGATACTGCTAATGGCAATGATGGATATGGCTATGAACAACGAATCTTGTCCGCCCCATAATATTCGTGAAAGTACATCACGCCCCAATTGGTCCGTGCCTAATAAATGCATTGCACTTACATCTTGTAATCGAGCCCCTAAATTTGTCTCATTAGGGTCAAAGGGAGCTAACTGAGAACCAAATAGAAAGAGTCCCATCCAAAGTATAGTCAGTAAAATGGCCCCTAAGAGTAGCTTATCTTGTTTCCATAAACGAATCATGGGCGCCCTCCATATCTTCTTTCAGGATGAAGTAAGTACATCCATATATCCACTGATGTATTGACCACCACATAGACTAGAGAAATCCATACGATATAACTTTGAATCACAATATAATCACGACTAATAATACCATGCACCATGAGTTGGCCCATCCCTTTGACAGAAAATACCGTTTCAATCACTGCAGAACCGCCCAACATAGCGCCAGTCGTAATTCCTAACATGGATAACAGCACAAGGCGCACTTGAGGAATGATGTAATCACGATAGATATATGCGGTACGTATACCCATCGTTTTTGCTCCTATCACCGGCAATGATGTATACGCTTGCACCACTGCGTTGCGAACGCGACGAATGTATAAGCCACAAAACCAAATCGCCAAGGTAATACTCGGCAACACGTAAGCACTTAACCCCTTCGTATTTGTCACAGAGAAAATAGGAATCTTCACAGCTAGCGCATATAATAACAACAATCCTACCCAAAATGCTGGTACCGCCAATGCTAGAAATGATACTATACGCACCACATAATCGATCCAAGTATCTTTATAATGCGCTGCCAGTCCTCCTAACCCTATCGATAGGATACTGCCTAAACCGATGGAAACCGCCACCAAGGATAAGGTCCTTGGCAAAGCACTTTGCAACAAATCTACAACGGGCACATTCAGGAAGATAGACTGCCCAAAATCTCCATGTAACATTTGCCACAACCAACGACCATATTGTATATACCATGGATCATTAAGGCCTAACTCTTGTCGAATTTGTTCCACTATAGTGGGATCTGGCGTCATACCTTGCAGATAAAACCGTGCCGATACTGGATCTACAGAAGACATTTGCATTAAGAGAAACGTTCCCAATGTGACTGCCAATAATACACCTACCATAGATGCTAATTTATATAATAATACCCGTACCATATCAATCCACCTTTCCTTTATATATTCTCTCCTAAAGTATATAGGATAGGGCCTCTCTTTGTAAATATAACAATTTAATTTTATTCCTTATGTCTGATTAAATATATAATTACAAAAGCATTTAGCAACTTATACACTTCCAATATATGTCCATTTTTATGAGAATCATTGTCTTTTATGGAAAAATACAGTATACTATAGTTATTCTTAAGTTTTTTTATAAGGAGGATATATGAAAAAATGGGTTGCACTAGCAATGACACTGTTTGTTGCTATCGGTTTAATTGCTGGCTGTGGTTCTGATGAATCAAGCAAAAATGGTAAGCATTTGAATCTTGGTTTATATTGGTTTGGTGAAACATTGAACCCTACACATGAATGGGATGCATGGACATTAACACGAATCGGTGCCGGTGAAACGTTGGCAACGGTAAGTTCAGATATGAAATTTGAACCTCAGTTAGCCGATTCCTGGGAAGTGGTAGATCCTTTAACATGGAAATTCCATATTCGAGAAAATGTCAAATTCCATAATGGTTCTATGATGACACCTACAGCGGTAAAAGCATCTATTGAACGTACAATCGCCGAAAGCAAACGTTCCAAAGAAGCTGTAAAGATAGACTCTATTACAGTGGATGGTCAAAATCTAATTATTAAAACAACAGAACAAAATGTTGATTTACTAGCTAGTTTAACTGAACCTGCTTTTGTCATCGTAGATGTACAAGGTACAACAGATATGGATAATGCGCCAATTTTGACTGGTCCTTACAAAATTGTAAAACATGCAAAAAAAGAAGAAATTCAGTTGGATCAGTTCAAAGAATACTGGGGTGGAACACCTGCTTTAGATTCTTTAACAGTTAAAGATCTAGAAGATAATAATAAACGTGCTATGGCTCTACAGTCTAAAGATGTAGATATGATCCAAAAGGTAGATAGTGCTAATCGAAGTTTATTTGAAAAGGGTGATTATAACATCATTGAGTCCGCAGGGGTTCGCACATATATGCTACAGTTGAATGTCCGTGAAGGCAATGTATTATCAAATCCAACCGTACGAGCAGCTATCGCAAATATGATCGATTATGATGCATTAGCAAAAGTAATCGGTAATGGTGCCGTTACTGGAGGTGCGCCATTCCCTCCAACAGCCAACCTAGGCTTTGACGAACTAAAAAATAAACAACATAAAGATTTAGCTAAAGCAGATGAATTACTAAAACAAGCTGGTTACACAAAACAAGGTGATACCTACATGAAAGATGGCAAACCATTACACTTAGTGTTAGCTCTTTTTGGTAAAGATAGTAGCGTTTACGAAAAACTTCAAGATGATTTAAAACGAGCTGGTGTTGAAGTCGAATTAAAACGTGTACAAGGTCCTGATGAATTACTAACTTTAGCTCCTAATGGTTTTGATATGGGAGAAACAAACTGGGTAACAATGTCCACAAATGATCCATATTGGTTCCTTAGCCTAGCTTTCAAAAGTGGTGCCAAATCCAATCGTGGCGACTATTCGAATCCGAAGGTTGATGAGTTAATTAATAAAATGACAACCACATTTAACGAAGAAGAACGCACAGCGATTGTCAAGGATATTCAAAATGTGTTGCTAGAAGATAACGCTGGTTATTTCTTATACTATCCAAGTGCCAATGTAGTAACAACAAAACGAGTAAAAAATGTGAAAGTATTCCCTATTGACTACTATGTGATTACAAAAGACACCACTGTAGAATAAAGGTATACTATATTCAGTTTCTTGCATATAAGAGCTGTATAAAATGTAACTATAATAAAATAAAAAGAAACATAAGTGAGATACATAATGTATAACTGATTTCAGGTATAACAAAGTAGCCTCACTTGTGTTTCTTTTTTTATAGTTTTACGTTTCTCATCAAAAAGACATCATGAATAAAATTTACTTTAATATTTAGTCAACAGTAATATCCTTCGTCATTAAATAATAATCGATTGGGAATGCTTGTGCATTGTGAACGCGTTTGCTTGTTACCACAGAGGATACTGGGTAGTACAAGAAGTAGAACGTAAAAAAAGGACGGCAGCCACCGTCCTTTTTTGTTTGACAACATGTTGAAGTCAATGCTTAGTTTTACTATTCTAATTATATACCCGCATCCCTTATTATAATCCAAAGCGAGCCATAATGGTATCTACATGACGTAACAATGGTGTTGGATCAAAGCAGGCATCAATTTCTTCTGCACTTAGGTATTTTGCAATCTCTGGATCAGATTTTAATCCTGTTGCAAAATCTTTACCTTCCAACCACCGAGCCATAGCATGACGTTGCACCCACCGATAGGCTTCATCACGAACAGCCCCTTTGTCCACCAAATGCGTTAAAATCGTTTGGCTAAATACAAGACCACCTGTTAGATTTAAATTTTTCATCATGTTTTCAGGATATACCAATAATTTATCCACCGTACGTGTGGCTAGATGAATCATGTAATCCAACGTAATTGTTGCATCTGGTAAAATCACACGTTCTACAGAGCTATGGGAAATATCGCGTTCATGCCATAAAGCTTGGTCTTCAAAGGCCGCTTGCGCATGTCCACGCAAAATACGAGCTAAGCCACAAATTCTTTCACACGTAATTGGATTGCGTTTATGCGGCATCGCAGAGGACCCTTTTTGTTTTGGGCTAAAATATTCTTCCGCTTCACGGACTTCTGTACGCTGTAAGTGACGAATTTCTAAAGCGATACGGTCCAAGGTACCGCCGATAACAGCAATCATAGACAACAATTCTGCATGACGATCACGAGATACCACCTGTGTAGCTACTTTCACTGGTTCTAACCCCAATTTTTCACATACATATTGTTCCACAAATGGATCAATATTAGAGTATGTTCCTACAGCTCCAGACAATTTACCTACCGCTACAGATTGACGAGCCTGTTCTAAACGAGCAATGTCACGATCAATTTCGGACATCCAGTTCACTAGCTTCACACCAAATGTAATTGGTTCCCCATGAATACCATGGGTACGACCAATCATCGGCGTATATTTGAACTCTACCGCACGGCGAGCTAGGACCTCACGGAAATTGCGCAAGCCTTTTAACAACAAGTCGCAGGCTTGTTTCATCATGTATCCCAAGGCCGTATCTTTTACATCTGTAGACGTTAAGCCAAGATGAATGTATTTCGCAAACTCAGGTCCTACGTATTCGCCTACAGCAGTGACAAAGGAAATGATGTCATGATTCGTTTCTCGTTCAATCTCACGAATCCGTTCTACTTGAAAGTCCCCTTTCTCACGAATCGCTACGGCCGCTTCTTTTGGAATAATCCCCAATTCCGCCTGCGCTTCCGATGCCAAAATTTCAACTAATAACATCGTATCGAACTCATTGCGTTCGCTCCAAATATGTCCCATCTCTTCACGAGTGTAGCGATTAATCATACTATAACTCCTTTATCTAATCCGTTTCCTCATGGAAATCCTTTGACTATCCATTGTGAAAGTCATACCTCTTAAGGTATTCCATATTACCTTATCATTATACAAAAATCAGGGCCAACTGTCAGCTATTAGTTCGTGATCCCACAAGTATAAAGTGGTTGTCAACTAATAGTTAACAACCACTTAGCAGCAGAAACCACTCTATCAACTCTCTTACTATATCAAACTAGCACATGGCAAGAACAGCCACATCACTTCTAAAAACTACCCTACGTGAAAGTTTTTAGAAACAACATAGCTGTTCTAATCAATCTCTATGCACTACTATTCGTTATCTCATGATGAAAAAACCATAATCAAGTACATTTGCATTATATACTCTTTTTATTCCATCCAGCAGGAATCGCCCCAACCGAACAAATGATACCAAACACAACTAATGCGATGGTACTGTTATACTCCATCATTTGTAGCGCCGTTCTTCCTTCTATTGTATACGCAAGAATAATCCCTATAAGTGCCATACTCAATGTCTGCCCCAATAGCCGCACCGTGGAAATGGTAGACGACGCAAAACCGATGTACTCTTTCGGTACAGAACTCATAATTAGATTATTATTCGGCGGTGCAAAGCAACTAACTCCAATACCAACAACAGCTAAGCTCACCATAATGATTGTCATGCTTTCAGTGAAAGTACCATAAGCCATGCTAAGTAATCCTATGCCGATAAGCACCATACCCCAACGAGCAAATACTGCGGGATTATATCGATCAGACAGTGCGCCCATGCGAGGTGCCAAGAACACCATAATTCCGGTTTGTATGCACAAAATCAATCCTGTCATACGAGAATCAAATCCCATAATCATTTGTAAAAATAAAGATAATACAAAGCCTACACCAAAGGTGGCACTAAAGTTCATCATCGCAGCTATACTGGACATCGTAAATACTATATTAGACAAGAACATTCTAACTGGTATGAGTGGATCTTTACTATTCCACTCCACATAACCTAATAGGCATAATGCTAGCATACCAGCTCCCACAGCATAGGCGCTCCACCAAAATCGAACCCATTCGGTAATACCAATCATCACTGCACTGATACCCAAGGCGTATAAAAGTAAACTTCTCGTAGAAATACTACTATCTGGTGTATGTACCCATTCCTCATGCAAAGAGCGAAAAGCCATCACATTTGCTACAACACCTAGTAAGGTAGTAAACACAAAAATACTGCGCCAACCATAATAATAATTTAGAAATCCACCTACGGCCGGCCCCAAGGATAATCCCAAATAGACCATACCTCCGATCATACCAAATGCATAACCGCGCCGTTCTAATGGTACTGATAAAGTTAAAATAGACATAGACGTAGTATATACAACCCCTAAGGCAATTCCTTGCAAGGCTCGATACACCGTCAGCATCTCTACTGAGCCAACAAAGCACATAAACCCAGATATCATCGTAAATACAATACTACCTACATAAAATAGCTTGCGCTTTCCATAGATGTCCGCTAGCTTACCAGCAGGAATCACCGCCACTGTACAGCACAGTAAAAAAGATTCTACCACCCATGCCATATCATTCGTAGTAGCCCCAAACTCTTGCATCATGTCTGGAAAAGACATGGTGAGAGAACTCGATGCAAACGGATTTAAAAACGCCGCTACCATCATCGTATATAAAACAGCTTTCATGCCAATATCACTCCTCATTTCAATATACTCTCATTATAACAATACAATTGAGGTTTTGAAAGCAGATACCCCACACAGTTACCTCTGGAAGATTCTACTTTTAGATGACAATTCTCTTTATTTATGATATACTAAAGTCATCAATAGATTGAGTGTTTCCATCGAAACAAAGAAACCCCACAGTGGCATCTGTGGGGTTTCTGCTTTTTTCAGAGAGCTACCTCTAGGCTAATTACCTCTAAACTTTCTATCTAGCCATTTACAGATATAGTAACTGACTATACCTGCCACGATAGAAATAATTAGATTGAGCACTAACTCCATCGAAACACCCCCTTCCTGTCACCAGTATCGGGGAGGTAAAATCTACAGTATAGCAAAAATCCACAAACTATAAAATAACAAAAATACACGTACGCATCATAACAATCCACCAAGAAAAGCCGAATCACTTCACCAAAATATTCACGAAGAAAAGCCACGTTACTTACTAAAAACTTTCACGTATAGCAGTTTTCAGAAGCGCTGCGGCTTTTCCCTCCCCCTCGAGTCCCCCCAGTAGAAACAACATTTCTCGCCATACAATACGATAATGCAAAAAAAGCCGTATAACTTCAAGAAAACTTTCGCGTAGGGCAGTTTTCTGAAGTTGTACGGCTTTTCGCCACATTTCATATCCTCAAACGAGATATGTTGTTTCTATTTAAACTCGTTGCAAAGAGATGCAAACATCTCTGCATCTGGTTTCACCACATCATGTACTAATGCACGCGCATGTGGACCACCGTTGGCAGCATATAATGCTTGTTCAAAGGATGGTTTTGTTGTATCTTGATAAATCAAGCCTGTTACTAGACCATTGGTTTCACCTAACATAGCAAATGCTTCTGCACGATTTGTTGGATCGTAACCTTCTGGCAAGTTTACTAGATTATCTTTGAAGTAATCATAGCCATTTTGTTTATTGTACGTTACGCAAGGGCTGAACACGTTAATGAAAGAGAATCCTTCGTGTTGCATACCTTGTTTAATTAAATCCACCAATTGTGCACGGTTTACCATGTAACTTTGTGCTACGAAAGTAGCACCAGAAGCAATGGCTGTTTCACAGATTGGCAATGGACTTTCAAAAGAACCATGTGGAGACGTTTTTGTCACAAAACCCACGTCAGAACGAGGAGATGTTTGACCTTTGGTTAAACCATATACATGGTTATCCATAACCACATACGTAATATTTACATTACGTTTGAACGCATGGATCGTATGACCCATACCGATAGCAAATGCATCACCGTCACCACCGCAAACCACAACGTTCATATCTTCATTTGCTAATTTCACACCTTGTGCATAAGGAAGTGCACGACCATGTGTTGTATGCGCACCATAGGCATAGAAGTAACCACCGATACGGCTAGAACAACCGATACCAGAGATAACAGCCAATTTTTCAGGCGCAATATCAAGAGCAGCTACTGCATCAGCGATGGCTGCTTGTACCCCATAATGACCACAACCTGGACACCAGTTAGGGCGGATATCATTTCTATATTCATTTGCTGTAGCCATTATAAAACCTCCTTAATTGCCGCTTTTACATAAGATGTAGTAAATGGATTACCATCGTATTTTAAGCAACTAGAAAGTTTTTCTTTATTCGGCATGTTAATGCGGAACAAGTTAGTCAATTGACCTGTTGCATTTTGTTCGCAGATCACAACTTTTTTAGCACTGTTATAGAATGGTAGCAATTGTTCTTTCGGGAACGGTTTAATCAAACGAAGTTGTAAATGGTTTACTTTGTGGCCTTCTGCCTCTAATTCTACCACTGCTTCTTCGATAGCACCACGGCTAGAGTTGATGCCGATAACAAGAACATCTGCTTCCTCATGTTTTGCATTGTTCAAGAATGGTTCATATACGTCTGCTACTGTAGATAATTTGCGGAAACGTTTATCTGTTTGTGCCACGTGCATAGAAGGTGCCTCTGCTGGTTTACCTTCTTCGTTATGCTCTAGACCAGTAGACAAGAATAGACCATTTTTCATACCTGGAATCGTACGAGGAGAAATACCGCTTTCAGTCAATTCAAAACGTTTGAAGTATTTAGGAGCTTCCAATGCTGGTAACTCTTCTTCTTTCATCAAATTACCACGTTCAATACCAACACGGTTCAAATCGAATGTTGGTACAGATTGTTTGTTCAAGCCTTGTTGTAAATCAGGCATGAAAATCACTGGACATTGGTATTGTTCCGCCAAGTTGAACGCATGTTGAATTTCGTAGAAACATTCTTCAATGCTTGTTGGAGCAATTACGATATTGGAATAGTCGCCATGCGCATTGTAGCAAGCTGCATCGATATCGGATGTTTCTACTTTTGTAGCCATGCCTGTAGATGGGCCAGAACGCTGCACATCGATGATCAGCATTGGCAATTCAGCCATAGATGCCATAGACAAGGATTCCGCCATCAAGCTTAAACCAGGGCCAGATGTACATGTAAAGCCACGTACACCAGCGTATACACCGCCCATAGCCATCATGCAAGCTGCAATTTCATCTTCTGTTTGTACCACAGTAGAACCAACTTTATCCATTTTCTTAATCATGTATTCCATGACTTCAGAAGCTGGAGTAATTGGGTAGGATGCCATGAAACGGGAGCCCGCTGCAATCGCACCTAATGCTAATGCTTCATTACCAAGCAAGAACATTTGATCTTTTGGTGTTGGTTTATCCAATGTATCTACTTCTACATCACCCAATTGGTCTTTTACTAATTGATAACCCAATTGGAATGCTTGTAAATTTTTGTTAATAATATCTTCAGATTTTTTCGCAAAGCGAGCTTTAATAGCTGTCAAGAACAACTCTGTTTCAAAGCCCAATAGCGCAACGGACATACCTAGTGCCACGATATTACGCATCAACAAGGAGCCTTGTTGTAATGCTGTTTCAGAAATTGGCAATGCTAAGCATGTTACACCAGTGCCTGTGAAAGCTTCAAAATTAGGATTTACTTTGCTATCGCAAATGATAAAGCCACCTTCACGCACTTCTTTACCGTGCATATCTACAGTTTCTTGGTCAAGCGCTACCAAGAAATCGATATGCTCACCGACTGTCATAATTTGTTCTAATGCGATACGTAATGCAAATGTTGTGTGACCACCTTTGATACGAGATGCAAACAAACGTTGGCTGTACAAGGAATATCCTTCTTTGGCAAGAATAGTCGCTAGGATTTCGCCGCAACTTTCAATACCTTCACCTTGTTGACCGCCCATTTTCCAGATAAAATCTTTACGTTTTTGCAAGAGATTCACCCTCCTTAGGATTGTAATATAGGACCACAGAAAGACTGTATATAGTAAGTGTTTTCAATACACATCAATCTCTCAAAGTTCACCTCTAATAATAGCATTTTTACCGCTTTTCATCAATCATATTCCCCACATTTATAAAGTATTTTTGTTCTTACTGAGGGCTATCTATATATTCATTGTCTAAACATATACAATAGCTTCTATATATAGATATTCCCTATAAGTAAAAAAATACAAAAACCTCGGCCAAGAGAATAAAGCCGAGGTCTTTGTATTTGAGAAAAAAGAGAGAGAACATTTGAAATAGCTTCAAATGTTTTGTTGGGGCAATGGGGGGCGCCCCTTCGGTAAAAGTAGGGTCTTTTACCTGGGAAGGTATAAGATGAACCCTTCCCTATTGTAAGTTAGGTAGATAAAGAGAGAGATCTTTATCTAGCAAAGGTAGTGTGAACCCTTTGCTTGAGTTATTATAGCAAATGATTGTGTAAAAGTAAACACATGATTTTATAAATTCCTAGCCTTTTTATATATTTTTTATATATAACGCTATAATTTATTAATATCGTAACCTATGAACTCTTTAATAACTAGGTTTCTTACTTCTCCTTTTGCTTTGCTAGTAGCTCTGCATGAGCTTTTTTAAATACAAAGGCATTTCGCACATGACCTCGCATCCGCTCTTCTGCTAATTGTCCATTGCGATCATGGATAGCTTCCATAATTTGTTGATGTTCTAAATCGCAAGAGATGGTACGTGTCTTATCGGACGTACTAATATACATATCGCGATTTACCATTTCCCGAAAATCCGCTAAATAATCTGCCACCCGGTCATTGCCAGAAAATTCTGCAATCAATGTATGAAAGCGACTATTAATAGCCACACGTTCCTCTGGATCTTCTGTATGAATCCCTGCATCGCACACTTCTTGTAACTCTGTTAACTGCTCCTCTGTGCATCGTTCTGCACAAAGTCTAGCTCCTAAGCCTTCCATCACTTCACGACATTGGTACATAGCTACAATTTCCTCTGGAGAGTATCCTTTTACGGTAACACCTTTCCAAGGTTTAATGACCACAAGATTATCTTTCGCCAGTTTACGAAATGCTTCACGTACCGGAGTAGCGCTCACATTTAATTGCTCTGCAATACGCACTTCACTTAACTTCATTTTGGGTTTCAAAGAACCCGTCAAAATAGCTTGCTTTAATGACATATATACTTGTTCACTCAGCGGCAATCGCCCAATTGAGTCTATACTATGTAAACGATACTCTTCTGTTTTATCCATCGAATCCCCCTCCAGGATGTTACTGTTCTATACTTGTACCTAGTCTTGGTATACGTAACATATTTCTTTCATTATACGTGAAATAGCTCCTAAAAATCAATGAAATCTAATGTCCCTGTGATATAATAGTAATAACTAATGTATCTGTGTATAGAATAGGAATCAACCATGAGTCGTTGTCTAATTATTATAAACCCTGTATCAGGTGGTGGTCGGGCCCGCCGATACGTAATGGAACTACAATGGCAACTAAGCGCACTTTTTGATCGTTTAGAAGTAAAATTCACCCGACAAGCCGGCGATGCTACCCGCTTTGCCATCGAAGCCTCCAACGAAGGGTTTGACGCCATCTTTTGCATGGGCGGTGACGGTACTATTAATGAAACTGTTAACGGCATTGTAAAAGCTGGCTGTCGCTCCAAATTCGGTTTCATTCCCCTTGGCACTGTCAACGATATGAGCCGTGCTCTAGGCATCCCCTTACAACCATTAGAAGCTATTCACGGCTTAAAAAACAGTACCATCCGCCATGTCGATGTAGGGCGTTGTAACGATTCGTTTTTTTGCAACAATATCGCCATCGGGGTCATCCCTGAGGTTGTGGCCTCCGTCACTCCAAAAGAAAAACAATTACTGGGCCCCTTAGCCTACTTTGCCAAAGGCGGACAAGCCTTATTTACAACCAAGGATTATAAGTTCCGCATCACTACCGAAGAAGGAACCCAAGAATTTATGTCTCCATTGGTCATCGCCTTACTAACCAATGTAGTCTCTAGTTTTGAGCATTTCATGCCCACCGCTTCCGTAGATGATGGATATATGCGCATTATTATTTTCAAAGAATACTTCATTATGAACCTATTCTTCATCTTGCCACTCATTCTAAGCGGTTCTATTTATAATTCAAAATATGTAACCATCCTGAAGGTTAAACAAGCTCGCATCGAGGTGTGTGACACTATGGATGCGTCCACCAACATGGATGGCGATATCGGCCCTGATGCACCAGTAGACTTAGAAGTATTACCTAAATTTTTACAAGTCTACGTACCTAGCAACCGTCGCAAGAAAATACAAGGATTATTCCACAATCCATTACAAAAATAAATTCAATAGTTTTTAAACAAGCAATAGAGGAGAGTTGAACCATCAACTCTCCTCTGTTTTTTGTTGCCTTTGAAATGTTACCGAACTACGAATCCATTCCACAGGACTATTTCGTTTGTTTCCTGTATCTATTTGTTGTGCAATCCCTCGTAATTGAGCCTCTCGTACCACAATATCACGAATGCCGCCTCCTATGGTTGTAGTCTCATGAACACGCATAGCGAGTAGTACATCTTCCATAGTCAATCCTTGTAAATACATATGTTGAATCCAAGTATTTCCTGTATTGGCAAAGACAATGCCTACGCGACTATGACGAATCTGTAAATTGTACGCATTCCACTGCTCCGTTACACTGGATCCTACAGGGTGTCCTGCTAATACCACAATCCCTTGTTGCATACGTTCCATCACAAGATTCTGTGTCAGTAACCCTACACCATCCCAATGTAAGCCATCACCACTGTGCCTACCTTCCATACGCACCTCTTGGATGCTTAGTTGATCCACTTGTGTAGCCTCCACCATATGAGCTGATGCATTTCTTAACACCGTATGTTTCATCAAAATATCCTTACCATGATGGATCACCACTAAAGAAGACCGTGTGGTGTTTCCTTTCTCATAACTAGCCCCTCTACGCATCGCCGCTTGTACTTCCGACTTACTTAACAAACCAGTATGATCAAGCGCGTCTTGCGTCACTGCATCCGCTTCGGGTGTATTCTCCTCTTGTAAAAGGTCTTCTTTCCATCCATATCCATCAATAGTACCACCACGAATGACAACGTTTTCGATAGGTCCTTGCTCATCGCCTTCTAACTGTAAAAGTCCTAAATATGGCGTACCTCCTGTCACCACATAATTAGGTTTCACAAAGGCAGAACTATCATTAACCGCCATCAGCACAGCATCCTCATCTAATTCTAAGGTCATATAACTGTGCAAGAATAGCGTTCCTGTACGATATACCCCTTTACTAAGATGTAAGATACCTCCCGCTGGGGTATCACGTATCGCTTTTTGTAACGCTAACGTATTATCCGTGATTCCATCTCCTACAGCGCCATAGGCGGTAGCCTCTAAACGCGGTTCTTTCGGCAATGTTTTAACTGGCACCTTGGAAGAGTCCGACAAAGTAGCGCCCCTATCATCCACAGCTTTTACTTGCACTAAGTATACTGTATCAGATTCTAGTCCCTTCAACTCTATCCTAGGGATGATAGATGCGCCCTTTGCACTAGGACGAATTTCTTTCACTTTTTCTTGATTGACGTAAATATCATATCCCACCAATCGTTCATCATTCACTGGATTCCAAACTAAGGAAATCGTGGTACTAGTTACGCCTAACTTAGGGATTTGCAATTCAAAATCACCTATTTCTAGCGCATATTTCGTCACTGGCGTTGTATATTTCACATACATATTCCAGCCTAACCCTAGCAAAGCCAAGATTAGACTCAATCCTATGGCCCACCAACCATAGGTTCTATATCGCTTTTGTTTCATTATGTCCATCCTGTTCTCATGTGTTCGCTATGACTCGCATATCTAGCACATAGCTTATATGTACCATTCTACATGATTTACAAAAATGGTCAATACTCAACCGATGATGGTAACCCGCATAATATGAGACATAGGTACAAGCACATCTCCTACAGTCATCGTTCGATGCACTGTATCAATCTGTTGTAATCGCCCTTGCACCGTATCATAAACTCGTCCATTGTGATAGACTACACTAACTACGTCCCCTATCACTAGCCCCTTACACTGTGTATCCAATACTTCCAATTGCTCCTCTGAAAGTTCTTTACGTTTCTCTTTGTATCGCGCTGTTTCCTCCAATAACTCTTGAAATCCTTTCAATGCAGCAAAGGGCATAAATTGTTTAGCCCTCTGTAACAATGTCATCTTTGGTCGTTTATGTTGCATTATGTCCTCCCACCAAGGTATTACGAAACTGCATGGTCCCCTCTTCTTGCAAACTGCTAGCACGAAGTATGGAATTACCGCCAAATTTTTCCTTAATCGACAATACGGTCCGTTCCACTTGGTATGCTTTTTCTTCCCTATCCTGAGACGTAGAAAACAAATCTTCTTCCCAAGGTACGGCTTCACGACTGACCAAATCATCAAATCCCACCGATAACTGCCGAATCTCTTGATGAGGGTGAGTAGTTTTTTTATACAACTCCAACACTGCCTGTGAAAGTCCCTCTAAGGAGCACGTATACTTCGATAACCGTCTCGATCCACCGGTACCTTTCACCATTCTATCTGCATACCGCACCCCTAAGGAAATATATTTTGTCAGTGCTTTCTCTGCAATCAGTTCCAACAATAAAGATTCCACCATCTCCCGAAGAGGCACAAAACACTCCTCGTAGGAATAATTCCTCAGCAAAATTTGCCCTCTCGACAAAGAGTGTTTCGCTGGTCGATACATATGAATCTCTTTCATAGTGCACGTCTCACGCCCCCAAGCATGGTCAATGAGTAGCTCCGCATTAATCCCAAATTCCTTATACCAGCGTTCCTCAGGCACAGTCGTAATACCATGTAAATCCACTACGCCATACTTATGTAACCGGCTTGCGATTCCCCTTCCGATTTGCCAAATATCTGTAATCGGTTGATGATGCCATATTTTTTCTTTAAATAGCTCTTCATTAAGAACGCCAATGCCCTGTGGTGCATGCTTTGCTAACACATCGAGAGCCACCTTAGCCAAAAACAAATTGCTTCCTAAGCCAACTGTAGCATGAATATGAGTCTGTTCTAGTACCTTCTGTTTGAATAGCAATGCCAATTCACGCCATGTTTTCTTATACAATCGGCTATATGGCGTCACATCAATAAAATATTCATCAATGGAATACACATGAATGTCTTCTGGTGCCACATAGTCCAATAAGATACCATAAATAGAGGCAGACACCTCCATATATCGTCGCATCCTAGGTTTCATTGCCATATACTCAATAGTGGATGGAATCTCAAACAAACGGCATCGATTCTTAACGCCTAATTGCTTTAATGCCGGAGAAATAGCCAGTGTAATCGCCCCTAGTCCACGTGATGCATCCGCTACAACTAATGGCGTAGTGAAAGGATCTACCCCTAAATCTGCACATTCCACAGACGCATAAAAACTCTTCAAATCCAAGCACATATACACTGCCATACTATCCCTCCTCCATACTAGTATAGTAGCATATTTGTTCTATATTTTCAATATATACGTTCGATATATTAACCCTACAACAGTATAGTAATTTACTATATTAAAAAAAGATTACTACGCAATACTCCCTATATTTGTCTTGGTTTACCACTAGGAAATGCATCTCATTATATCCGACCTCAACGTTTTTAAAACAACTTTAACATTCAATGAGCCTAGTATTTAACTAGGATCACCAATATTATAACCAACTCATTTTGTCCTATAAGCCTCCTATAACCCGCTTTTTATATAAGTAGCCCCCACATTTGACAAAGAGCCGGAAATTAGATAAAGAAAACAGGCTGCCCCGAAGGACAACCTGTTGTAAGTTTGTGTAATACGATTGTATTTCTGATTATAAGAAACGGTTCAAGGAAGCAGTGCTTGCCAAGTGACGATCAGTCATACCCATTTCTGCTGGAGTGCAACCCAATGCAAGTCCAATTAATTGGCTCATGTGGATGATAGGCATATCACCATTCATTGGAACAGTTGCTTTTGCTTCTTTTTGGAACATATCCAATTGCATTTGGCAAAGTGGGCATGGTGTTACGACACAATCAGCACCTTCTTTTTGCGCATCAGCATTGATAGAACCAGTCATTTGCATTACAGAATCATGTGCAGGATATACTGCATGGAAACCACAGCAATCTAACTTACGGGAGAAATCGATTGGAGTAGCACCTAATGCTGTAATCAAATCTGCCAAGCTTGTTGGGATTTGCATATCTTCGAAGCCCATTTCTTCTTCTGGACGAAGGATATGGCAACCATAATATTCAGCAACACGAAGACCAGTCAATGGACGAACCACCTTTGCTTTCAAATTATCTAAACCATATTCGCGGATAAGAACCCACAAGAAATGTGTTACTTCGCTAGTACCTTTATAGTTCATACCTGCTTCGCCAAGAATGTTGTTAACTTTTTGACGAGTTACTTCATGCTCATCAAGCTCTTTTTTAGCTTCACGAAGCATCAATGTACAAGTGTTACAAACTGTAAGAATATCTAGACCTTCTTTTTCAGCCAACGCGATGTTACGAGCGTTAGTGGAAAGAGTCAATAATGGATCGATATCTTGAACGTGGGACGCGCCGCAGCAAGTCCATCCGTCTAATTCTTGGATTTCGATACCTAATTTTTTCGCTACTGCAACGGTTGCTAAGTAGTCTTCTTTAGATGCGCCTTCTAATACGCAACCTGGGAAAAATCCGTATTTCATTATTTTCCAGCCTCCTCTACTGCACGACCGATTGTACGAACACCTTCAATACCATTCACTGGTTTATGAGGAACTACCAATTCGAATGGATTGATTTTGCCATGTTTCCATAAACGAAGAGCGTATAGACCTTGTTTTGCAGAATCCAATAATCCGTCTGTTTTCAAGCTCATTGTTACTTCGTTTAGACGACCAGTTTTTAACAAGTCTTGTTTGAACGCGATAGCATGACGAGTACCTTTATTGGACAAGCCTGCTTGTGTCGCTACACGGCGAAGGTTGGAAATATCTTTTTCTGGTTTCAAATGTTTTGGACAACGAGTGATACAGTTCATACAATGCACACATTTCCACAAGCCATGATTGAAAGCTGGTGTGGTATGTGCCATTGGGGACACATCACGGGAATCCATTACAAAACGATTAGCTTTTGTATATACATATGGATCCAAGAAGTCTTCACGGTTAGCAGACAATTTATTACATTCGGAAGCACAGCATCCGCAAAGGATACATTCTGTGTTCATAACGAATTTTTTGAAGTCTGCAGCAGATTGGCGTGTACCAGTTTTAGTAGTGAATTCTGGTTTTACGAAAATCCAAGGAGCTACTTCTTTCAAGCGGCTAACTTTTGCTTCCCAGTCAACTACTAAGTCACGGATTACATCAAAGTTACCGATTGGAGCTACTGTGATTTCATCAGAACCGAAACGTTCTGTAATTTCATCAATTTTAGCTTCACAACCAAGCATAGCTTGACCGTTAACTTTTACGGAGCAAGCGCCACATACTGCGGAACGGCAAGCTGCTACGAAAGTTAATGTTGGATCTAATGTATCTTTAATTTTTTGTAAGCCCCAAAGGATAGTACGGTCTGCTTCATAATCGAAAGTATAAGACTGTACATACGCGCGGCCTTCATTAAAGCGGTGGATATGATAAGTAATTTGTCTCATCTTAGTACTTCCTTTCTTGTGGTTCGTATTTAGTGAACACTACATCGCGTTCGGACATTTCGTATTCGCCATTTGCGCCAAGTTTCCAAATTGTATGTTTTAAATATTGGGAATCATCACGTTTAGGGAATTCTTCACGAACGTGAGCACCACGGGATTCTTTACGGTTTAACGCACCTAATGCAATAGCTTTCGCAACTGTCAACATAGATTTAATTTCTACGTAGTTAACGAATGCCATGTTGTAAGTACGGTTGGAATCACCTACGTAGCAAGTTTCATACTCTTTAGTTAAACGTTCAATAACTTCAAGAGCTTCTGTGATACCTGCTTCGTTACGGAAGATACCTACTTTATTCCACATAGCTACTGCTAATTCATCACGAATTTCAGCTACTGGACGACCAGAAGTACGGGATGTAACTTCAACGAATTTAGCTTCCCACTCATCAGCTTTTGCTTGTAATTCAGCATCGCAATCTGCGAATGTGCTAGCTTGCGCATAGTCAGCAGCGCCTGCACCGGATACTTTACCGAATACAACGCCGTCTGCCAAGGAGTTACCGCCTAAACGGTTAGCGCCATGGATAGAGATACAAGATGCTTCACCAGATGCGAAGATACCAGGGATTTCTGTTGCACAAGTTTTGTAGTCAACTACGTCGATACCGCCCATGATGTAATGGCAAGTAGGACGAATTGGCACTGGATCTGTTAAAGGATCACAATGTTCAAAGCAAAGAGCCAAGTCACGGATACCATGAAGTTTTTCGATGATAACTTCTGGTCCTAAGTGACGAAGGTCTGCTACTACATAAGCATCAAGACCAGTTCCGTTGAAACCACGACCTGCTGCGATTTCATCTTCGATTGCTTTTGCAACAACGTCACGAGACGCTAATTCCATTTTGTTAGGAGCGTATTTTTTCATAAAACGTTCGCCCTCAACATTTAACAAGTATCCGCCTTCACCACGAACAGCTTCGGACATCAAGATACCAGTTTTACCAAGTCCAGTTGGATGGAATTGGATCATTTCCATATCTTTCAAGCCTACACCAGCACGGAAAGCTACTGCCATACCGTCACCAGTGGAAAGGAATGGGTTAGTTGTACGAGTCCAGAATACACGGCCAGCACCACCAGTGGATAATACGATGGATTTAGCTTTGATAATTTCTACTTTACCTTTTTTCATATTCCAGATAATAGCACCACCAGCTTTACCATCTTTTACAACGATATCTAATAGGTACCATTCTTGTAAGAAATGTACGCCTTCTTTAAGACATTGTTCATATGTTGTATGAAGAATTACGTGACCAGTTTTATCCGCACTGTAGCATGTACGTGGATAAGATTGTCCACCAAAGTTACGTTGTGCGATTTTGCCTTCGTCTGTACGAGAGAAAGGAGTTCCCATGAAATCCATTTCTAATACGCCTTCTGGGCAACGTTGACAGAAGAATTCGATAGCATCTTGGTCGCCAAGATAGTCAGAACCTTTTACTGTATCGAATGTATGAACTTCTGTGGAGTCTTCTTTTGCTACGTTATTTAACGCCGCATTAACACCACCTTGTGCCATTGCTGTGGCAGAACGTGTTGGGAAAATTTTTGTGATCAATGCTACACGCAAACCATCGCGTCGTGCAGCTTCTAAAGCAGCTCGTTGGCCTGCTCCACCACTACCTACTACGAGAACATCATATTGTTCCATACGTACCTCCTCAAAAACACTTGTCTTATTTTGAACTATACCTCTTACATACTGTTCTTAAAATAAGGAACTATGTTTAACTGCATACATGACTGATATATGCATCAATCTATAGCCTTATTATATACGCTATTTCAAAGTGTTACAATTGTCACACCACCCCTTAAAACCCCCTCTTTTACAAGGGATTAAGCGGTTTTGATAACGTTTTTCACAGGTTTTATATAGATGTATAACAATAATAGTATTTCAAGCTAACTCCCACTCAATTTATACTTATACAGTGTACTTTTATCTTTTCCCTCAACTATCTTGTTATTACACAATTTTTTAGGTTATATAAATTTTTGTCATTATTAAATTTTATTTCACAAGTATATTAATTAAATACTTTTAAAATGTTTACTTTTCTCTATGTGATATTTTTTCTCACTAATTATTTTCACATTCTATTATACTTATTTAGCATTAATAGTATGACTTTATTTTATAATACAACATATTGATTTTTATCACACCCCAACTACAAGTCATATCTATTTATTTCCATTTTATTTTTCTGAAAGTACCCATTACAAACTATCTTATACAAAAACGACAAAATTTTTCATCCTCTTTATTTTGTAAAGTATCTTTTCCTCATTATGGTATGCATTTTTGACATGCTGAGGGCGTTGTGAAAAAACGACTGGTATAGTATAATTTTAGAAGATGTTGTGCTAAAGCACTTTATCTCTATACAACATATTGATATTGAGTCCGTGTGAAAACATATCTATGCACTCTCATTTGCAATTCGTAAATGGGAGTCCTTTTATGGTCAAGGCCTAATACATATGTTAAACGGATATGCTTTCACATATATTCAATATATGTGGATAATCTTAACAATGGATACAAGTATCCTACACTTTTAGAAAAGGGAGAACTTTCATGAGCATTATGATCAAGAAACGTGATGGCCATTATGAGCCATTGTCGGTAGAAAAAACGAAGAAAATGGTTGCCTTTGCTTGTCTAGGCTTAGACTCTTGTGACCCGATCGAGCTCGAAATGGACTGTAAATTGCAGTTCGTGGACGGCATGACTACGAAACAAATTCAACAAACTCTTGTTCAAACTGCCATCGAGAAAGTCATCCAAAAAGTAGACGATGGTTTCGGTAACATGGTAAACCGCATGAACCAAGATTGGCAATTCGTGGCTGCTCGTCTATACTTATTCGATTTATACAAAGAAGCCGCTATCAACCGTAAATACAAAGCTTTTGGGTATGGCAACTTCACTGATTTAGTAAAAACCTTAGTCGCTGCTGGCCGCTATGCAGACTTTTTCTTAACACAATATACAGAAGCTGAATTAGAAGAACTTGGCGACTATATCAAGCCAAAACGTGACTACTTGTTTAACTATGAAGGTATTAAACTATTAGCAGACCGCTATTTAGTGAAAGGCTTCAACAAAGAAATTTTTGAACTTCCACAAGAGCGTTTCATGGCTATCGCTATGCATTTAGCTGTCATCGAAGGGGATAAAAAAGTTTACTACGCTAAAAAGTTCTATGATTTGATGAGCGAGTTAAAAATGACTACTGCTACTCCAACATTGGCGAATGCTGGTACACCATTCCATCAACTAAGCTCTTGCTTTATTTCTGGTGTAGAAGATAATCTATGGTCCATTTACGATGTAAATGCGAAATTCTCCCGTGTGTCTAAACATGGTGGTGCTCTTGGTATTTATCTTGGCAAAGTTCGTGCTCTAAACTCCGATATTCGTGGCTATAAAAATTCTTCTGGCGGTGTTATCCCTTGGATTCGTTTGTACAATGACACAGCTGTTGCCGTAGACCAACTAGGTAAACGTAAAGGTGGCGCTACAGTAACACTTGATGTGTGGCATAAAGACTTCTACGAATTTGTTGAACTTCGCACCAACAATGGTGATGACCGTCGTAAAGCGCACGACATTTTCCCTGCTCTCTCTGTACCAGATATTTTCATGGAACGTGTTATCAATCGTGAGCATTTCACTTTATTCGACCCACATGAA
Organism: uncultured Veillonella sp.; assembly: GCA_963516605.1. Classification (GTDB taxonomy): domain Bacteria; phylum Bacillota; class Negativicutes; order Veillonellales; family Veillonellaceae; genus F0422. The sequence continues at coordinate 94,395 of CAUQBP010000006.1, forward strand.
GTATCTCGTGTGATGGGCTTTCAATTAGAAGACTATTACGATGACGATACGAATAAAGCGTTCACAGAAAAATATTTAGCTTGTGAAGCTAGTCCAGATCTACACGGCATCGAAGTGAGTGCTTTGGACATGATGAAAAAAATCATGCGTTCTGCGGTAGAAACAGGTACGCCGTTCATCTTCTTCCGAGATACGACGAACCGTGCGAACCCTAATAAGCATGCGGGTATGATTTATGCGTCCAACTTGTGCCACGAAATCGCACAAAACGTTGGTTTCACCGATTTAGATGAAGAAATTATCCAAGACGATGGATCCATTGTGACTCGCACAAAAGCAGGGGACATGGTAACCTGTAATTTGAACTCCATCAACCTAGGTCAAACCTCTGATGAAGAGTTAGAAGAAAATATCGCCTTACAAGTCCGTATGTTAGACAACGTTATTACTATCAACCAATTCCCTGTGCCTGAAACACGTGTAACTAGTGAAAAATATCGCGCTATTGGCCTTGGTACGAGCGGTTACCACCACTATTTGGTGAAACATAAAGTACAATGGGAAAGCGATGAGCATTTGGCTGTAGCTGATACATTGTTTGAAAATATTGCCTACGCTGCCATCAAGGCATCCATGGAATTAGCGAAAGAAAAAGGTGCTTACCCTGCTTTCAAAGGTTCCCAATGGGAAACGGGTGAATATTTTGAACGCCGTGGTTACACATCTGAAAGATGGCAACAACTGCGAGCAGATGTGGCAAAATACGGTATCCGTAATGGTTACTTAATGGCTATCGCTCCAACAGGCAGTACATCCAACATTGCTAACACCACAGCTGGTATCGATCCTATCTTCAAAAAATTCTTCATTGAAGAGAAAAAAGGTAGCTTTACACCTAAAACAGCACCTGATTTGAGCAACGAAACTATGTGGTTCTACAAAGAAGCCCACACGATTGATCAACAATGGTCTATCAAGGCTTGCGGTATCCGTCAACGCCATATCGACCAAGCACAGTCTTTCAATTTGTACATTACGCCACAAATGAAAGCAAAAGAAATTCTTGATTTATATGTGGAAGCGTATAAACAAGGCATTAAGACAATTTACTATATCCGTAACCAATCCTTAGAAATGGATGAATGCACTAGCTGTTCCTCCTAATCTTTGGTGTGGTTAAACCTGATACATAAAAGAGCACGGCATGCTCCTCACAAACGGCATTTCATGATGTTTGTTCGGGGCACACCGTGCTCTTTTGGTATATCTCGAATTAGGCAAATCCCCCGCCAAAGATCTAGTCAGAACGACGTCATTTCTTCGGGGAGGGGCGGATTTGTATTCTGTAAGTGACTGTGGTATACTTAACTTACAAACAAGAAGAGTCTTCAACGTGTGGTGGCGTTAGGCTCATCTCAAAAGTAGTGAAATGAAATGGCCTAACGTGTTGAGGTGGTGAGATACCTCTTTACGTTAGGCGTTTTCATTATTTATATAAAGCAATAATGTTAACTACTAATGATAAAATAGAAATGATCAAGCTGATTGTTTCATATTTCGTCATAGTATCACCTCCTCCCATGGTAGGAAGAGATGAGCCCAACTCACGTTGATGACTCTTCTATGGTTTTATTATAGCACAAATATTTGCGGTATGTTGATATTTTAGAGGTTTTATATCGTAAGACTTCCATAAATATCGATTATAATCGAATCTATGCTAATATGACCTAATAATTTCGACTATACTCGAAATCATCATTGGAATCTTTAATTATTTCGAGTATAATAGAATCAATGAAAGTGAGGTGTTAGCTATGGAATATATTAAACGTCCTAAGTACTTAACCCAAATAGAACCATTCATTGATAAGCCTGTAATTAAAATTCTCACAGGTATGCGACGTGTTGGGAAGTCTACTCTGTTAACGATAATTAAAGACACTATCTTACAAGAAGTGCCTGATGAACGCAAAGTTTATATTAACTTTGAATCCTTAGAATTTTTAGAGATAAACAATGCCACATTATTGGCAAAATATCTCATAGAAACAACAAAACACTTAAATGGAAAACTTTACTATTTCTTTGACGAGATACAGTTAGTGGAAGATTGGGAAAAAGTTGTAAATGGTCTACGTGTTGATAAAGATTGCGACATCTATATTACTGGTTCCAACTCCACCTTAATCTCTGGCGAACTTGCTACACTTCTTGCTGGCAGATATGTAGAATTTGAAATACAGCCATTTACATTTGATGAGTTTGTAGAAGTATTCCAAGAAAAACAGCTTAGTAAGGAAGAGCTATTCACTAAGTTCATCCAATTAGGTGGTATGCCTACCTTAAAATACTTTAACTTAGAAGAAAATAGTAGTTATAAATATTTAAATGATGTGTATCATACGGTTTTAATCAAAGACGTGTTGACACACAATAAAATTCGCGATGTAGATATTTTCAATCGAATCCTATCATTTACTATACAAAATATAGGATCCCCCGTTTCTGCAACTAGTATTAAAAAATATTTAAAGAGCGAGCATCGGGATGTTTCCATTGATACTATCCTGAATTATTTAGACTATTGTCAGCAAGCTTTCATCCTGAAAAAAGTGCCTAGATTTGATACGGTCGGTAAAAAGAATCTTAAAATTGATGAAAAATATTACCTTACGGATCATGGATTTCGGGCTGCCAAAGGGTATTCTAATACGAAAGATATTGAAAGAACCCTGGAAAATATCATATATATTGAGCTAATTTCTAGAGGATATACCGTAGAAATTGGGAAGGTAAAAGATATGGAAATCGACTTTATTGCTACGAAGGATAAAGAACGAGTATACTATCAAGTGTCCTATCTTATGGAAACAGAAGCTACACGACAACGTGAATTTGGTGTGTATGCGCATGTACAAGATAATTACCCTAAATTTGTTCTCTCCATGGATACCGTTGACTTTAGCCAAGATGGAATCGTTCACAAACATGTGATTGATTTCTTGTTGGAAAACAGTTTATAAATGTATAAATGCTATCATAAGAATGTACAGAAATGATGATATAAGACTGTACTAAATGAATAGCCCCCACATTCTAGTATAAAGTATACAAAAGCACAGGGCTCGCGTCCCTGTGCTTTTTATATACCATATTTCTTCATAAAAAATGCATCTACTTCATCTATACCATAGGTTTTATCATTCTTTAACGAATCTATTCCTTTTTGCAATTCCTTATCTAATTCTTCCTTCGATAAACTAGCTAAGGATACTAATGTATCCGGTTTATTTTCTTTTGGTACCGCATGTGTATTTTTAGATACACGACCTATATTCCCCATATTTATATACCTATCCTTTTTTATTTCATTAATGGCTTTATTTTTATAATACCGCTACTAAATACTAATACACTATTGTTTTAACTTTTATCTAATATCATTATACACTGCTGCATCAAAGCTCACAACACTCTACCTATTAATCATCTCTCCCCCTATCTTTTTAGTATGCATTTTTAGTATAATAAGAGGTAGTTTATAACTATATACCTATGAAAGCGTGCATTCTATCCAGGCTTTCATAATAATTCATAAATATATTGTTATTATAGATAAGGTAGGAGTTACTTTCATGGAAAAGAAACTGATTTTTAATGAACATGGTGACCGTGGCACGCAAAGTATGGTGGGCGGTAATACAACGAATTTACGGGAATGGAATCGTATTAAGTACGATTGGGCGAACACATTATATCGCACGATGCTGAACAATTTCTGGATTCCTGAAGAGATTTCTTTGAACGAAGATATTAAGCAATTCCCTTATTTAACGGACAGCGAACGCCGTGCCTTCGACAAAATTATTTCTTTTTTGAACTTCTTGGACTCTATTCAAAGCGAAAACTTGCCAAACTTAAGCCGTTATATTACGGCATCCGAAGTAGCTTCTTTATTGAACATCCAAGCCTTCCAAGAAGAAATTCACGCCCAATCCTATTCTTACATTTTGGATACGGTAACGAATCCAATTACTCGTGACCGCATTTATGATGAGTGGCGTACAGATGAACATTTACTAGCTCGTAACCGCTTCATCGCTGACATTTACCAACGTTTTAGCGATGAGCCATCGGAGCACAATTTAATCCGCACTATCATGGCAAACTATATTTTAGAAGGTATCTATTTTTACTCTGGATTTAGCTTCTTCTACACATTAGCTCGCCAAGGTAAAATGACCGCAACTTCTACAATCTTTAAATACATCAATCGTGACGAAGTGACTCACTTAGTATTGTTCCAAAACATTATCCGTGAGCTTCGCATCGAACGTCCTGAACTCTTCACTGCTGAACTGGAAGCTGAGTTAACGCAAATGCTTCGTGAAGGTACAGAAAATGAAATTGCTTGGGGTCAATACATTACAGATGACAAAATCCTTGGCATCAACAACACATTAATCGAGCGCTATATCAAATACTTAGCAAACCAACGTGCTGATTCCATCGGCTTGCAACCGTTATATCCAGACATCAAGGAAAACCCTATGGCTTGGATTGAAAGTTTCTCCAACTTAAACAGCACGAAAACTGACTTCTTTGAGGCAAAAGTTACGAACTATACAAAAGCAGCAGCATTTGACTTCGACGATTTGGAATAAGAATGCCTGTAAGGTTATATACATAAAAGCTACACGTAGATACTATCTACTGTGTAGCTTTTTTATACAAAAAATATTGGAACCACTCGTATATGAGTAGTCCCAACATATGTAAAATAATCTTTTAATTAGCTTTCACCAACGCCCGATGGATCAATCCAATCACGAATCCAACGCCGCCGAATACAAGCCAGTCCATACCGATGCCGTGCATTGGTACTTGTGTAGCAAAGAATTGGCCTAAGCTACCTAAGTCTACGCTCGCTGTTTCTAAGCCAGATACAAGGGCTGTGATGAAGGTTGCCCCTACTGTCCAAGCATATACGCATTGGCGCCCGTTGAACAACGGATGTAAGAATGCCAACACAATCAATGCGATGGATAATGGATAGAGGAACATCAACACAGGAATGGCTGCGGTAATGATGGTTTTCAATCCAAACATGCCTACGCCGAAAGAAATCAACACGAATAGCACTGCATAAGCTTTATAGGATAAGCCACCAAATTGTGTGCTAAAATACTGTGCACAAGAAGTAACAAGTCCGATACTCGTCGTCAAACACGCCAACAGTACGATGACTGCCAATATCATGGCCCCTAAGTCACCGAATAACAAACGAGCAGATTCTGCCAATACAGGTGCTCCTGTATCTAAGATGCCTAACTGCTCTACGCTAGTAGCGCCTAAGCTAGCAATGAAGATGTACACTACGCCTAAGCAACCTACAGCGATTAACCCAGCTTTCATAGTGGCGCGTGTAATCTCATCACGTGTTTGCGCCCCTGAAAGTGTGACAAATTCGATAACCAAAATGCCAAACACGAAGGATGCCAAGGCATCTAATGTGTTATATCCATCTAAGAAGCCTTGTAGGAATGCCGTACCACTAGTAGCGTAGGCCTCTGTCGGTGTGCCATAGCTGCCCAATGGAGTAATTAAAGATTTAATAATCAACACCACGATGGTTAGTAGCAAGGCTGGTGTTAAGATTTTACCAATGCGATTGACCAACTTTTGGGGATTAATGGAGAGCCACAATGTGACTACGAAGAACCCCACAAGGAACAAGGATAGTGCTGTATCTGAGGCAGCCCCACCTAAGAATGGTTTCACTGCAATTTCGTAGGATACTGTGCCCGTACGAGGGATAGCAAAGGCAGGGCCAATGGATACGTATAATGCCAATGTAAATAAGACCCCAAATACTGGATGCACACGGCTTGCTAAACTTTGTACGTTACGGCTGCCAGAGTATCCCATGGCCATAACCCCTAACAATGGTAAACCTACACCAGTTACGATAAACCCTAAGATGGCCCACCACACATTGGTCCCCGCATGTTGACCTAAGGTAGCAGGGAAGATTAAGTTACCCGCCCCAAAGAATAAAGCAAACAGCATCAGGCCGATAGCAATATAGGCTCGTCCCGATAGTTGAGTATGATCTGACATAATATCTCCTTTCAAATACATCCTATAATAACAAATATACACTGTATAAAAACAATTTTTATGCTTATTATCTTATTATATCTAATTATAGACGAAATAAAAAGCCATTTCCCTCGTCGGAAATGGCTTTGTCTATACTGATTATGCATATACAGGCGAGCTATGATTGATAGATAAATTACATTGATTAACTATAACCCATCTTTTTAATCGCATGGTTCTACATCCACTTTTACATCGTAAAACGTACTACCCCAACCATAATCGGTAGGTCGTGAGGCAGTCAATACATTCATTGTATGTTCTGAATCATGAGACTGAGATTGCCACCAGACGCCACTGCTCACAATAGTCCCCTTTGGCACCGTATCATCGATGACTAAAGCAATCCGCAAAGAACCACGTTCATTATACATACGCACAAATTCACTGTGCCATACGCCTTTACGCTGAGCATCATCAGGATGCATACGAGCGATCATCTGAGGCACATCCGCTTGTAGTTCACAAAAGGACGAATCTAGTATACGTGGATCAGCCCCATTGATGAGGAAGAACTCCGCTGTATCCCCATGAGCTTCACGATACACAGGATATGGATCAGCTTCTACTGGATTGTATAACTCGATTTTACCTGATGGTGTACCGTACTCCAGTTTATATGTATCTGGTAACTCCATCTCTACCAGCTCCCCTGCCAAGATTCTATCTTGCACTTCTCTTGCAATCGGAGCATGTCGCACAATATCTTCAATCATCTCTAACTCTGACATAGCAAACACAGGGTCATCGATGCCCATCATTCTGGCAATACTACAAATGGTATCCCAATTAGAGCGGCTTTCACCTACAGGAGGTATGGCTTGGTAGCCACAACCAATGGTGTAATGTCCATAGGAATTATAGATATCATTATGCTCTACGGACGTCGTTGCAGGGAGCACAATGTCTGCATATTTCGCCGTATCCGTCATAAATCGTTCGTGTACCACCGTGAACAGGTCTTCTCGTGCCAATCCTTTGCACACCACCGTTTGGTCCGGCGAGGTCACCGCAGGGTTACTAGAATATACATAGAGGGCCTTAATCGGTGGGTTGTCCACCTCTGTTAACATCGGACCTAAATGAATCATTGGGTTCAACCGTGTTTCTTTTGCCTGAAAGCGCTCCCAGCTAACACGCTTGCCCCCAACAAATTGACTACCCGAGGCACTCGACAAGAGGCCACCTCCTGTATGTAGGTATGCCCCCACCAAGGCAGGTAGCGCCACTACACATCGCACCGTATTCGCTCCGTTCCCATAGCGAGATAGTCCACTGCCTAAGCGGATAAATGGTGCTGTCGCCTCTCCATAAGCACGAGCAAACTGGACAATCCGGTCCTCTGGTACGCCTGTGATTCGAGTCACTTTCGATGGTGGATATTGAGAAATAACAGAATCCCGGAATCCTTCATAGCCTTGTACATACTGATGAATAAACTCCTCATGCACCAATCCTTCTTCCACGAGCACATGGGCCACCCCCAACGCAAAGGCTCCATCTGTACCTGGTCGTATGATAATCACTTCATCTGCTAATTTCGTTGTCTCCGTATAGTACGTGTCAATCACCCAAAGCTTGGCACCTCGCTGGCGAGCTATGGTCACATCATGTAGAACATGTACATCCGTAGCCACAGCATTGAGGCTCCACAACACCACACAATCACTGTGTTGTATATCTTGTGGACGATTCCCTAGGGTATTCCCCATAAGACTAGCCCAACCATAGCGTTTAGCTGGAGAACAAATCCCCTTATCTTGACGAGTGGCACCAAGTATGGCAAAGAGTGGATCACCTGCACTCTTTTGTAAGATTCCCATGGTCCCTGCATAGGAATAGGGCATAATACTTTCAGAACCATACGTATGGATACAATATTGAAATTGCTCTGCGATTTCTTGCAACGCTTCATCCCACGTGATAGGCTTGAACTGCCCTTTTCCCTTAGACCCCGTACGGCGTAAAGGCGTTGTTAATCGTTCAGGATGGTGAACGGTTCGTTCATACTGTTGCATTTTTTGGCATAGTGTTCCTCGTGTGAAACTGTGCGTTTTCATACCTTGTACCTGTTGCAACTGGTCTCCCTCAATAGTCAAGGTCAATCCACAGGCATCTGGGCAGTCATAGGGACATACTGATGTCCTTGTATGTATGGGCTTCGTCATCATTCATTCCTTACTAGTCATCATCAAAGTCATCAAACAAGTCAAAATCAACGTCAAAGTCGAAGTCAAAACTATCTCCAGAATCGTGATCATAAGAACTATCAGCCTCTTGTTGATCATATTCTAACTCATCTTCCATAATATCATTGTAGTTGTTATGGAAAAATCGGTCCTGTTCTGTTTCGTTTGCACTGGAAAAACCATCCCCTTCATGAGAGTCCTCTGGCAATACATCCGAGTGACTATAATCACAAATCGTCATTGCTTCATAAGGATCCACAGGTACACGATTTTCTTCTGACGTTTCTGACTCTTCTGACTCTTCCATCTCTACCATATCCATAGCTCGGTTCAAATCCTTTGACGTCCCCTCTTGTTGCACCATGTCCAAGAACTCATCCGAACTCACTTCACTCACCAGCGTATCCATGTCTTCTACCACGGATGTATCCTTCTCCGGTTCTATGGTTTGTAATCGGCCTCGTCGTAAAAATCGATTCATCCTCTATCGCCCCTTTCTCAATCTCTCTTGCATTACTTGTATTGTATCACCTGGCAATGAAGTTTTACAATACATCGTTATTATCACCTTTCAAAGGTATAGCTTATATATTAAAAGAGCCCCTGCACAAAACAGGGGTTCTCTTGTATAGTTAGTTGTATAGTTATAGGGTGTTAGTCATATTCAGGATGTTATCACATATAAGGGAGTGTTATGTGATTGGTTCGATGTTACTGTCAGGAGGAGTTAGCCTAAAGTAGCACGTAAGAACCACAATTGTTTTTCATAGTAAGCAATGTGGTCTTCCATGATAGCCACTAATCCGAAGTTACCTTCTTCATCAGCAGATTCACGGATGGCACGAGCTTCTTTGTTCAACAATTCAAAGTCTCCTACTAAGAATTTATAAACTTGTTCTACGGAGAATTTGTTGCCTGGTTCTTCTTTCAAAGAGGCAATTTCTAAATATTTTGCCACATGCACTACAGGTTCTTCACCTTGCATTTTTACATGCTCAGCTACTGCATCATAGTAATCAAATACTACGTCGTAGACTTCTTCTAAATATTTGTGAGCTGGCACAAATTGAGATCCTACTACATTAAAATGAAAATTGTGAAGTTTAATGTTCCAAATTGCTAAGTTTGCAATATATTGGTTGACTGCTTGTAAGTTTTTCATACCTATTTCTCCTTTTCTTTAGTTTATTTTTGCTAATTATTCTAATTAGCAATTAATAATTATTATTTATTATGTGTATATCTTAGCATAGTAAATCATAAAATGCAATAGTTTTTCATATAGTTTATCGAAATATTTAAATGTAAAAAGTTCCCATTACCTATAACATAATGAGAACTTATAGTATATATTATTCACTTTTTTTGATAAACCCTTGTGTAGCGCTATACAAACAGAACCACACAAAGAAACTAGCTCCTGTAATAATCAGATACATAGTATCCGTTAACTCCCCCGAACGATACATCGCCAAGGTATAAAAGAAAGCTGTCATCGTCATCAGAATATAGGACAATACATAGCGCATGCCACGCTCTACATCTTCATCGGTAAACATTTCTTTCTTAAAACGCATCCAGTAAATCCCGCAAAGGGCTAAACCACCTAGCATATTAGCAGCTAGTAAGCTCATATCAGCCCGACCATTAAAGAACCAGCACAAGGCTAAATGATTAATAAACAACATCCATTTAATCATAGTAGTCAAACGGGCTGTCGTAATCGTCTGTTGTGGCTGTGGTTGGTGTTGTTTTCGTTTCTTTCCCTTTCCCATAGAATCCTCTCCAATGAATCTATTCTCTATTTTTTAGAATAATACGTGGGATGTGTAAATCAAACGCAAGGCTAAGATACCAACCCCAATAGACAAGCCAATCAAAATTGTTTTTGCCCGCAATCGTTTGGCAATGAAAGCCCCTAATTGTCCACCTAATAAAGCACCAATACCGCAAGGGATCGCCACTTCAAAATGGATATGTCCGCTCAAAAAGTGAGTCAGCGTACCAACAGATGTGGAGGTAGCTAAAATAAAATGGCTGGTAGCTGTTGCCATATGGGTAGGGAACCCCATCATATAAATTAATGCTGGTACATGGATTAATCCGCCACCAATGCCAAACAAACTGGACAAGAAACCTACCACTACACTAACGAGGACACCTACCACTTTATTATAGGTCAACTCTTCTAATTGCAAGGACTCTTCTTTGCGTTCCCCTTTTCTCATATTTTTGTAGCCAATAAAGCCAGACATGATGAGCAAGAAGGAGCCAAACCAGAATCGGAATCCACTAGCATCAAAATAGTCTGCCACATGGGCGCCAATGATAGATCCTGGGAAGGTAGCTATACTGAACAAAATTGCTGCACTGTAGAAAATTTTCTTCTGTTTTACATAGGCAATAGTACCAGAAATGGCATTACAGGTTACCGTAAACAAGGATGTACCTACCACCATAGCTGGCGTCCACTCTGGAAAGAAATATAAAAATACAGGCACAAAGATAATGCCACCACCAGCACCGATAATGGTACCTAACGTCGCTACGGCAACCCCTAATAATATAAAGCCTAAAATACTGATGATATCCATATCTTAGTCCTCCTTCAACAACTTAGCCAATCGATCTAACTTGTGTTTCTTAAAGACCGCTTTCATGCCTCGTTTTTCTGCTTTTTTCTCCGCCTTTTTGGCTACTTTTTGCAAGACTTTTTCTGTCCATGCATCCCCATGCTCTTCTGCATAGCGTTCCCATTTAGACAACTTTTTCACCCACTTGTCTACAGAGGGAGCTTCTTTTTTATGTTTCGACTTATCTTTACTTTTTTCCTTCTTTTTCTTTTTTTCTTGTTTCACAATACAACATTTATCTCGTTCTTCTGGGATAGGAGAGTCTTCCGTGCAATGTTTACAACGTTTTTTATGTTCTTTTTTTGGTTTTCCCATCTCGAAGGTATCATACAAGTTAGACTCTGCACTAGCTTGTTTTGTTAAATCTATCACGGTCTCCTCTTGACTAGACTCCACACGGTCCTCTTCTGCCAACTCCCAGTCCTCATAGTCATACTCATGGATACGCTTCGTTTCACTAGCACTGCTAAATAAATCCATAAACGAACTAGACACTGGCTTCAGTTCAACAGTTTCCACAACTTCTTCGACAGCCTCTTCCCCTTGCCAGCGGTCAGCCATCACAAAGTCTACCCCTAAAGCAACACCTACATCATAGCCTTCCACACCTTCCTCAGCCACTGGTTCTACTGATGTTGGCTCTTCTAAGGAGGATATCATATCGTACAAATAGTGCTCCGTTACCATACGTTGGAGCCCACGTAATTCTTCCCATTGTTTTCCCAATAGAGCCAACATATGAGCAAAGTTTTCTAAGTCTTCTACCACTTCCATAGCCATTTCAGGGGACTCCATATGGTGTGCCTCTAAATTCGCCACATATTGCTGTTGTATTTCTTTGCAATGACCATACGCTGTCTGCAAACCTTGTAACAATGTTTCAATCTGTTCCTGGTCCAATATATATTGTTGCATACTATCCTCCTAGGACGATGTTGTGTCATCCTTCAATTTTCGTTTCCACAGAGCTCCCGTGGTAACAATATCTTCTCCAAACCGTTCTTCCAAAGTATCTAGCACTTGTGCTAACCGATCTGGCTCTGTTTCTTCACTCTGAAAGAGCGACTCTTGCTCCACCTCTTGGTGAAAGCCACTGACCGTAATCCCCAATAACCGGAACGGCCCCTGTACATTAAGTTTATTATATAATACACTGGCCGTCTCATACAATACATCTTCTCTATCCGTCTGATAGGATAATCGTTTTTGCCTTGTTTTGGTGGTAAAATCTGGCAATCGTACTTTGATGGCTATGGTGTGACCTTTGAGACCTTTCTGGCGCAAACGCTTAGCTACATGGTGGGCAAAATATCGCCATTCGTTGTCGATTTCCTCTGGGTCCATTAAGTCCCTTTCATAAGTCAATTCATTCCCTACGGATTGCAACTCACGATTCCACTCAATAGGGCGATTATCGATGCCTTTAGACAGCAAATACACACGTTCACTTTGATGACCGCAATAGGGTTCTAACTCATGATACGAATCTAACTGCGCAATATCTTGAATCTGATGAAAGCCACCTCGTTGTAACGCTTGTTCCATATGGGCTCCTACTCCCCACAATCTGCGTACCGGTAAATGTTTAATATGAGCTACTTCTTGCCCATGGGGAATAATATATAAACCATCTGGCTTTCGTAAATCCGACGCTAGTTTTGCTAAAAACTTATTCGGTCCAATTCCCACAGATGCGACCAAACCCGTTAGGTCCTTAATTTGTTCTTTCACAGCACGGCCTACCGCCATAGGAGACTCATAGAGTTTTCCTAGTCCTGAAATATCTAAAAAAGCCTCATCCAAAGAAATCGGTTCTAAATAGGGACTAAACCGATGCAACACTTCATGAATTTGATCAGATATTTCATGATATCGTTCCATCCGTGGCAGTAGATAGATACCATCTGGGCATAATTTTCTAGCCTTCCCAATAGGCATAGCAGAACGTACCCCAAATTTCCGTGCTTCATAACTGCACGTAGCCACCACACCACGTGAAGAAAGGCCACCCACGATAACTGGATGACCTTGTAGTTCTGGACGATCATGTTGTTCTACAGATGCAAAGAAAGCATCCATATCTACATGCATAATCCAACGTTTCATATTATTCTGCCACCGCTTGTGGAGCATCCTCAATACGGCAGTATTTGATTTGCGCACAAATGCACTCATCTTTTGTTTTATATAGTTCAGGCAAGAATTTAACAAATTCATCAAATGCTTCTTCATTAATGGAGTAGCGTGTCCACAAACCGCTACGCACAGAATTCACAATACCTGCATCAATTAAGATTTTCATGTGATAACTAAGAGTAGATTGAGATAACTCAAAACTAGCCAAAATATCACAAGCACATAATTCATTACAAGACAACATGTCTACTATGTGCAATCTCGTTTCATCGCTAAGGGCTTTAAAAATCGCTGCCAAACGTTCGTATGTAACTTCTAACATTCTCATTCTCCTATATGTATTTCACTTGTAACCTTACCCCCTTATTATATACAAATTTCTAAACTAAATCTAATAATTTAAATGAATAAAGGATACTTTTTAGTAATACCACTATGTAATTTAGGAAAGATAAAAACGACAAAGCATAGCTTTGTCGTTTTTATGGGAAGTAAAGGATCTAAGATGTGTTCTTAGGAAAGTTTACAAATATAGTCAACATACTCAAGTAGTACATCATGTATTACTGAAGATTCGAGAGAGGGAGAGGATCCTTCAACCACAACTACTACAGGAGCTGTTTATTTACATTAGATTTTGCCAACTAAGCCAAGATCTGCTGGGTTCAATGTTTTTTCACCAGGAGTCCATTTCGCTGGGCACACTTCACCATGTTTTGCAACAAACTGGCAAGCTTGTACTTTACGTACTAACTCAGCAGCAGAACGACCTACACCCATGTCACAGATTTCTGCGGCACGAATGATACCTTCTGGGTCTACCACGAAAGAACCGCGGTATGCTTGGCCAGACTCTTCAGAGAATGTCTCGAAGAAGTCAGCTAATTCATGTTTAATATCGGATACCATAGTGTATTCGATTTTATTGATGGTAGGAGATGCATCGGACCATGCTTTATGAACAAATGCAGAGTCAACAGATACGGAGAATACTTCTACGCCCAAATCTTTCAATTCTGCGTATTGATCTTGTAAGTCTGCCAATTCTGTTGGACACACAAATGTGAAGTCTGCTGGATAGAATACAAACACGCTCCATTTACCTTCGATATCTTTATTGCTTACTTTAATGATTTCTGGTTTACGAAATGCATCCAATTCAAAAGCTGGTAGTTGTTTACCGATGATTGCCATGCTACTATCTCCTTTGTTGTTACAACCTATGCATAGCACATACTAGGTATGTGACTATGGAATCAAACTATATGTCTATCATACACTATACTTTTACAAAAATCAATATAGAATTGTTCTCATTCTCTATACCAATAATGCATAGATTATTTTTCTAACATCGTTTCTAGGATGACAACATCGGTTTGCTTCATTCCTTCACGAGCAATGGTTGCTACCGTTTGCACCGTATGGTCAATGTCTTCTTTTACAATACCTTGGCCTGCTTTAAAGCTATTATCCGTCTTTGCTTGTGTATAGGCTAATAAGGAATTACCAAGGGACATACCAATTTTCATAGCACAAGATGCCTTTGCCCCATCGCAAACCACACCGGATGTACCTGCCAATGCATTTGATAATGTTTCCCAAACTACTTCCTTAGATTCATTAAGCAAGAATGCTACCCCAGCAGCTGTAGCAGAAGCAGCACTCACTACGCCGCAGTACGCACTCAAACGACCAATGTATTGTTTAATGTATAGAGCTAACACATTGGCTAATGCTAAGGAACGCAACGTATGGTCACGATCGATACCGTATTCTTTAGCATACATCATGATCGGCACAGATAGTGTAATCCCTTGGTTACCACTACCGCAGTTAATCATGACTGGCATAGAACAACCATCCATGCGTGCATCAGAGCCCGCCGCTGCATAGGCACGAGCTTTATCCGCAATGGAAGAAGAATTGGAAATAATCAACTTACCAATGTTGGAACCATAATTGTTTTTCATACCTTCTTCGGCAATAGCCATATTCAAATCTAATTGTGGTCCCAAAATATCTTCCAACTCTTTCGCATCTACAGTACTAGCAAATTCATAGCAAGAGTCAAAGCACAATTCCATAGAATGTTTAGCCACTTCTTCTGCAGATAAGGCAATCAACACTTCTCCGTCTTTTTCTGCGTAAGAAATAGTAGTATGTGTATTTTGAACAATGACCTTAGACGTATGTTCACCAGCCACAGCAGTGACTTCGATGAATAAGTTTTCTACCCCTTCTGCTAGCTCAATATCACAGTAATCCGCTTCAAATAAACGGTCTGCTTCTACCACTTGTTCATGAGTAAGGTCTTCTAATACTTCTAATTCTTTCGCTGCTGTCCCTACTAAGGTGCCTAAAATAAGGCTATAATAAATGCCCGTACGCCCTTCTGAATTAGGAATGGTCACACTTTTTGCATTTTTAATAATATTGCCACTCAAACGACCATGAATGTGATCTGGTCGAACGCCTAATAGTTCTGCTGCTTTCGCCGCTGCAAATGCCAATGCGATTGGTTCCGTACAACCAAAGGCCGGTTTTACCTCACGTTTTAATAATTCTATATACTCTTTCATACAAACCTCCTACTTACCTATGTATAAGAACGATACTTTCCACCTCTACTTGAAATGCATCATATCTGTATATATCATATAGTTTCATACACTACTTGTATATTGTATCATACCACATCCACAACCTATACAAGTATATAAATCAGTTATAGGTGCCATAATTTTTTATGTATGCAATACGCCTCTAACGCCTCTATATCAACGTCTACACCCAATCCAGCCCCATTAGGCACCTCCACAAACTGCGAAAGTCTCTCTGTACTGCAGTTTTTTATTGTACTAATAATAGGCGGTCGAGTCAAATCTCGCTCAAAATAGCGTAACGAATCTGACAAATCTCCCGGCATATAGGTATCTCCCAGAGCCGCTAGCTGTACATGCATCCATTTGGAAATACTGGATTCCACCATGGATCCAATCCAGTACTGAATGCCATGGTCACGACAATACTGAATGACCTTAGCCGTTTCTCGAAGGCCACCTAAACGACCCACTTTTATATTGAGTACATCCAACAAGCCATGCCTATGGGCATAGACCAAATCGTCATATCCCAAAATCGATTCATCTAAACATATAGGAGTGGTAATCCCCCATTCATGAGTTGACTTATATTGTTGATACATTTTGAAACTTTGTATCTGAAAGGGCTCTTCTATACAGGCCAAATCAAATGCATTAAATCCCCGTACCTTGTCCATCTCTTGGCAGGTATAGCTTTGATTCGCATCCACCGCTAACATAAGGTCCGGATAGGCTGAACGCACTCGCTGTACTCGTTCATAACCATCCTTGGGGGATACTTTCAGTTTAATACGCTGACACCCTTGTGATACATAACCAGCCACCGCATCCACCAAAGTATCCAAAGGGACCTCCCCAATGACAATGCCCGTAGGTACGGTCGGTAGTAAGGATTGCTGTAGCACATATTCCACAGTATTGACTCCTAAGCGATGGCATTGTAGATGGAGCAAGGCATTTTCCACAGATGCTACAGTCATAGGCATCCCGTCTGAAAGCCATTGTTGTGGCAATGTGGTTGTTGTTTCTTGCCCCAACAGGTTTGGTAAATACCTCGTACATAAGGTATCCCAACAAGATGCCACCGTTTCTTTTGTATAAAAAGGGTCTACAAAAGCCACGCATTCGCCGTAGCCTACATAGCCCGCTTCATCTTCCAAACGAACAATGAGAGTATCCCTGACACCGACTTCGCCCTTTGATGTTTTAAAAGTAAACTTCATCGGTAGTTGCATATGGTACAGGGTGATATTTGTAATCATAGGACACCTCTCATTTCTATCATATCACTAGAATTATATATAACTAGTTGGTTCCATAACATAGTAGATCCCATTGTATTAAGTGGTAGATATGTGGTCGATTGCTGTACTAGATATGTTATCGAGTGTTGTCCTGCCCCGTAGATAGAATCCCTGACACCATCTATTTCCATATCCGTACATCCTTCTAGCATATATGACCAACACATCCTCTAATACCTACCGGTATAAAAAAAGCATTCCAGTATCTGCTGATACGCCTCTGGTGCTTCTACATGTACATTATGCCCTACTTTAGGCACAATGCGATGGACATCGCCAAAATACTGCGCTCCAATGGCTGTATATTTCGTATCTAATTCTCCGCTAATATAACAGACGGGCATGGTCAATTCCGACAAACGATGGCCTACATAAGGCATACTCCCTTGTCCACTTCCTTCCAAGGTGAAAGCCAATGCATGGGGGCTATTGAGCAAGCGCCGCCCTCTAATCTGCTGTTCCACCTTTGTAGGCAAACCTTGTTGTGTCTTAAAAATCTCTAGCTTAGCCCAAGTCTCGCTAAACCACGTGATATCATGTGCCCGAATCCGTTCAGCCAGCGCTTGATCGGCTACATAGCGGTCTTGTCGTTCTACTCTATCTTCTATCCCTACAGAGCCACTTTCCAAAACTAGGTGCGTCACTTCCTCTGAATACTCCAATGCATAGAGTAAGGCTAACCTCGCTCCCATGGAATACCCCATGAGAGCATATCTTTCACCCGCTACGGCATAGATAACCGTATGCAAATCGCTCAGCATCTGTGGTAATGTGTAAGGTCCTAATTCCATAGGTCGAGCCGACCTACCATGACCCATACTATCGATGCGTATCAGTCGATACCCGCTGACCTCGATGCCATCCCAAGTGGAGCCGGATTCGGAAAATCCATGAAAACAAACTAACGGTTTTCCCGCCCCCACTACAGTCACCCCATAGTATCGCTCTCCTATGTGGATCTGCATGCGTTGCATATCTAAGGTTCGTATATCTTGAATCATTGCTCTCATATTATTGCACCCGATAGACCTTGTGTAATTCACGACTACCTTCTTTGGACGTAGGCACTTCTATGAGATGTATCCCCTCTGCACCAATGTACTGTTGCATCGCCCGTTCTAACTCTGCATTGGTGGTGACTTTCACATAGTCTAGGCCATACATGGTCGCTAACCCACTGTAATCAATACCTTGCGGTGTATTGAATAGGTAATCGAAATCATCCGTTCCTTTTTGTGGCAAATATTGAAAAATCCCCCCTCCATCATTATTATGCAAAATGATGGTCAAGTTCATACCATGTGTCTTTCCAATGGCTAAACCGTTCATATCGTGAAAGAAACTTAAATCTCCTGTCACCATCACCGTTGGTTTTCCATTCGTACTAAGCCCTAACGCCGTAGACACGGTCCCATCGATACCATTGGTGCCACGATTTCCGTACACCATGGCTTGCGATCGTCCAGTGGCCCAGAAATAGTCCATATCACGAATAGACATGCTGTTCGCCACAAGAATTTGCCCCTCATCGGGCATGATGTGTTGTAACATGTGAATCGTCCGACCTTCAAATAGAGTTGGTTCATGTTGTACCTTGTCCAACTGTTCGCGACTGTTGGATTCGATATCTTGCCATACTCTGACATACTCTAGATCCGATACTGCATAGCAAGTATGTACTGTGTTAGATTCCTCTAATCTATGTCGATGATTGATATCTGTGATGTCCTGTTCCAGTCCTAATTCATACCCAACAGTGCTTACACTATCGTCTTTTGCATCAACTGTATGTAATAGGTCTTGCTCTTCCTCTCTTATTCTAGCACCTAACTCTGGTATCACAAATAAGTCACGATACATCTCCGCTAAAAACACATCTACACTCGCCATGACATGTATGGTAGTCGTCAAGCTAGGATTTACCACATCTGCATTAGGGCTGACAGTTATATAATCAATGTCCGTCAAGGCCCCCATCCATTGTTGAATCCGCTTCGACACTGGGATTTGTCCCAATTGGATAACCACATCAGGTCGTAAATCGTCCCATCGTTCATGATGAGCCAAGAACGCATCATAGGTGCTAATCACTTTTTCGTATTGGCGTAAATTAGACAAGGGGTCCCCGATAACCACAGCGTCAATCCGATCGGCGAAGTCTACTACCGCTTTCGGGTTCGTAACCGACGGACCACCCAAAATGAGCACTCGTTTTCCAACCAGCAATGATGCCAACGATGCTATTTCCTCATGTTTCACCAGTCGGAATGGTTTCGCACTGCGCCCCTGTTTAAAATATATTTCCTCACGGTTTGGCACCAAAGGCTCAAACAAAGGTACATTGATGTGTACCGGCCCCAGTTTGTGGCCATTCGCTTTCAAATAGGCACGGCGTGCCACTTGACGAGGGTACGTGTAATAGTGACTTTCACTAGGCACAGACAATTCCTCATAATAGTTCACGGCAGTGCCAAAATATTTTTGTTGGTCAATCGTCTGCGGTGCCCCCACCTGTTGCAAGGTGTACGGACGGTCGGCGGACAAAATAATCATAGGCACACCGCTGTGCTTCGCTTCCACCACAGCAGGTCCATAATGAGTCAACGCAGACCCCGATGTA
Organism: uncultured Veillonella sp.; assembly: GCA_963516605.1. Taxonomy (GTDB): domain Bacteria; phylum Bacillota; class Negativicutes; order Veillonellales; family Veillonellaceae; genus F0422. Next base: position 114,048 of record CAUQBP010000006.1, read on the forward strand.
CATACCAATACGGCTGGTTCGCCTTGCGCTTTGGCAATGCCCAACGCCATAAACCCAGCAGACCGCTCATCAATATTCATATACGTGTGAAAGCCCCCATGGCTTTGAAAGAGCATGGCTAATGTAGTAGACCGTGAACCAGGACTGAACACCGCATGGCGTACCCCTAATTGGTATAACTCATCCACCAAACTTGCTATATATTCATTCATATCGTATCTCCCATACCAACCTGTGGTATTGTACTATATCTAATAGTGACTATCTACTATGTATTATACCATTGTTTTTAGATTCTGTACGTATCCATATGAGTTGCACCGGGCATCTATCTAACACCTATACGCCACCTCCTCATTCATAATTAACTCACATACATAATCATGGGTTCATAACGCAAAAAAGGAATGCTGATTACTCAACATTCCTTTTCATTCCCTCTATCTGTTCAATAAATATATGAGGATTCATCATCGCATCTTACTATATTGCACACCTAATTGAATCTATATGTAGATGTATCATCCTACAATGCATCCAATATGGTACCCATTTTGTTGATGGTTTCTTCGTACTCTTCATCACTATTGGATTCGCTCACAATACCACATCCTGCATAGGCATAGAGTCGGTTATCCATGATGAGGGCAGACCGAATGGCAACCACTAGAATGCCATCCCCCATGTCTTTCATAAATCCAAAGGGCGCCGCATACATGCCACGTTCATGGGCTTCATACTTCGCCAGTAAATCCATCGCCAGTTCTCGTGGCTCGCCCCCTAGAGCTGGTGTCGGATGTAACAATTGCCCCCATTCGATAAGGGATTTCGTGCTATCCTTAGCGGTGATAATGGTCCGCAAATGATATAACCGTGAAAGCTCCATAATGCCCGTTTCCCCTACGGTCACATCCTCCGTCACTTGTCGCATCGTATGCACAATGCGATCTCGCACGATATTGTGCTCCACCCGATTCTTATGGTCATTTAGGAATCGCTCTTTCGTCCACGCCTTAGGACCAAACCTCGGCGCCGTTCCTGCCAAAGCATAGCTCAAAATTTCATCGCCCCGATGGCGCACGAGAATTTCAGGAGATGCCCCCACAAAGGTACGTCCCTCTTTCTCATACCCAAAAATAAAGCAATTCGGGTTGTTCTCCACCAAACGGTCTAATATGCTCACCACATCAAACTTTGTAGGGCTAGTAAACTCTACCTCACGAGAAGAAACAACCTTCGTCATGCGTCCAGTGTGAATATTCGTCAAAATGGCATCCATCAAGGTGTCCCAATCTTGTTTATCATCACTCGTTTCTGTAAACGTATGGTCTACGCGCTCAATTTTATGGCGCTGTATATCCACGCCCTCCCCTGAATGCAGGTAAAAGGACTCCCCATTTTCTACGATATAGTAATGGGTGAAAGCCACCATTTCATGGCCCATGTTGCTCCATTTTTTATCTTTTACAGTAGGGAAGAAGGTACCCCCATAAAATACGTACGCATATTGTTCCCGGTCACGGTCGTCTTCTACCACCGCCAATCGTTTGGCGCCTACCACCACACGATCGCTTTGGCGGTCCACCCAAAAGACCCGTTCCTCTCCCTCGAAGTTTAGCCAAAACTCCAAAGGATTGTCTAATTGTAAAGGCTCCTTAGTATATTTCATATGACTCCTCATCATTCGCAATGTATCTACTGCTATCTATGCTCTATATAGCAAGTTAGTCCACGTTGTTAGCTTAGGTCTATATAAGCACATATCTAGCAATCTACATGTTACTATTCCTAACGCAACCTTTCTATACCCCCTATCCCGTATAGCTAGGAAGTACTAAAAAACTTGCTACATCATACTTTATTACAATTATACCACATGCATCACATAGTATAGGCTACATAATAGTCTGAGAGATTACTATTTGGCTGTATTACAATTATCCCACCCTTCAACAGCTGACAGAACTTCAAGATTAGTAAGCCTAATTATACACTTTTCTTAACAGATCCTCGTACAAACAAAGGACCTTTTACTGGTGTAGTCAAAGATACCTCCGATTGCGGCGTAAACAAATAGTTCTCACGCATACGTTGAATACGGTCCACTTTGATGAAAGGTTTCTTGAAAAACTCCTCCGATGCATCGTTGATAATATTCAATTTCTCATTCACCTCAGACTCAGTGCCTTTGTTCGTATCAAAAGATAATGTATAAGTCTTCTCGGTGCGATGATCATAGTACTCTGCCTTCGGCACCCGCTTATCAAAGGTAATAGTAAAGTCATTATTCTCTTCTACCCACCAAAAGTACCATAGGAGATGACGCATTCGCAAATGATGACCAGTCACCACCTGTACATCCCCTTTGTCCTCAAAGGTCTTTTGTGGTGTATAGCTCACATAATCAGGAACAGACAATCCCCCCTCATGAACATACCCTACAATCCAGCCCGGAGACGCTGTGATTGTTTCGACGCCTCGCATACTAACTATCATGCCGACCACAAAGGCAATTATACATATAGCACTGCCCCACTTTTCCTTCTTAGTGAAAGTAAACAATTCTCGCAAACTCATGTCTCCTAATTCATTCCATGCATCTTTCCATTTGTTTTTCCAATTCATGTTCATACCTCTTTCTGTCAATTAAACATACTATAAAACTATTGATGGTTTTAGTATATCGAAGAGGAATGACAAAATATGTCATCGGCAAAAGAAAAATGTTTTTAGCAACTATTACAGGTAGAGCTCTTAGAGGTATAACGAATTGTATCACTAGTAGTAAAAGGGTTATAGAACAAAAAATACATGCTAGGATGCCCCATGGAGTATACCTAACATGTATTTCTGTCATAATCTTAGTGTCTATACACTAGGAGATACCCTAGTTATCTGTTCTCTAAGTTATTTCTTATTTAGCTTGTAATTTTGCGTAGATATCGTACAATGCTGCTTTTACTTGTTCGTTTTCGGCTGTTAAACGATCCACAGCACTTTGTAATTGAGCTACTTTAGGAGACTCAGCTTTTGCAGTTTCACCGCTGCCGAATCCAATTGTAATGCCAGCATTAGCCATTGTGCCACTACCGTTGCCGAAACTTACCCCTGCATGGTACATCAAGTTTTCACTAGTATAGTGAGCAGCACCTAATGCAACTGCATTTTGTCCACGATATGTACCCACACCTGCCATGATTTGTGTTGTTTGACCAGGGTTGTATTGTAATGGTTTCAACGCTGCCAACGCTGCTGCATTCGCACCTACTACTTTTACGTCTTTTTCTACTGTAGTAATGCGTGCATCATGCGCTTTTTCAGTAGCTTGAAGAGCTGCGATGTCTTTATCATATTTTTCTAGCTTAACAGTGGTATTGTCTAAGCCTTGGAATTTTGTTTCTAGTGCTTGTTTAGCTGCTGCAATTTTTTCTTCAGCTTTTGTACCAGCTGTTGCAATAGCTTCATTTTTTGCTGTATCGATTTTGCCTGTTAACTCTGTTTTAGCTGCATTAATTTTTTCTTCAGCTTTTGTGCCAGCTTCTTTTACAGCATCAGTTTTTGCTTTTGCAGATTTTTCAGTAGCGGCTTGAGCTGCTGCGTCTGCTGCTTTTTTAGCTTCAACTGCTTTATCATCTGCCGCTTTTGCTGCTGCTTTAGCTTCAACTGCTTTACCATCTGCTGCATCTGCTGCATCTTTAGCTTCTGTGATTTTTCCTGTTAATTCTGTTTTTGCCGCAGTGATTTTTTCATCTGCTTTTGTACCAGCTTCTGTAACTGCATCATCTTTGGCTTTTTTAGTATCCTCATCGATTTTTTTGTCTAAATCGCCAATGGCTTCTGTAACTGCTTTTAAGCCTTCTCCTGCAGCTTGAATTTTTTCAGTATTTTTATTTACAACTTCACCTAATTCTATATTTTTTTCTACTATTTCTTTAATGTAGCCTGTGTTTTTAGCAATGCTTTCAGCATTTGTATTAATACTATCTACATTGTCATTAATAGCTTTTGTATTATCATTAATTACTTTCTCATGCTCTGCTAATTTTTTATTAGCTTCGTCAACTGCATCAGTGTTTTTATCGATGGCCTTTGTATTAGCATCAATAGCATCAGCATTATCCTTAATGTCCTCATTTATATCTGAGATACTTTTATTGAGACCAGAAATAGATTTATCATGTGCTCTATCTGCAGCTTCAAGTTTCTCAAAACGATCATTAGCAGCTTTAACATCAGTGGCAGAGTTATATTTAGTTTCTAGATCAGTAACTTTGTTAGTTAATTCTGTATCTTTTGCTTCTAAAGCTTGTTTCGCTGTTGCTAATTTACCATCTGCATCAGCAATAGCTGCTGCTTTCGCATCATCAATTTTTCCTGTTAGCTCTGTTTTTACTTCATTAATTTTTTCTTCAGCTTTTGTTCCTGCTTCTGTGATAGCTTCTGTTTTCGCTGTTGCAATATTTCCTGTCAACTCTGTTTTTGCTTCGTTAATTTTTTCTTCAGCTTTTGTTCCTGCTTCTGTGATAGCTTCTGTTTTCGCTGTTGCAATATTTCCTGTCAACTCTGTTTTTGCTTCATTAATTTTTTCTTCAGCTTTTGTTCCAGCTTCTGTAATAGCTTCTGTTTTCGCTGTCGCAATATTTCCTGTTAGCTCTGTTTTTGCTTCATTAATTTTTTCTACAGCTTTTGTTCCTGCTTCTGTGATAGCTTCTGTTTTTGCTGTCGCAATATTTCCTGTTAACTCTGTTTTTGCTTCATTAATTTTTTCTTCAGCTTTTGTACCTGCTGCTGCGATAGCTTCATCCTTAGCTGTACCAATTTTTGTTTCTAGATCTGTTTTCGCTGTTGCTAATTTACCATCTGCATCAGCAATCGCTGCCGCTTTTGCTTCATCTGCTTTTGTGCCTGCTGCTGCGATAGCTTCATCCTTAGCCGTACCAATTTTTGTTTCTAGATCTGTTTTCGCCGTTGCTAATTTACCATCTGCATCAGCAACCGCTGCTTCTTTTGCCTTAGTGATTTTGTCTTCTAAATCTGTTTTAGCATCGGTGATTTTACCTTCTGCAGCAGTAATTTTACCTTCTAAGTCTGTTTTTGCAGTCGTTAATTTACCGTCTGCATCAGCAATCGCTGCTTCTTTTGCTTTAGTGATTTTGTCTTCTAAATCTGTTTTAGCATCGGTGATTTTACCTTCTGCAGCAGTAATTTTACCTTCTAAGTCTGTTTTTGCAGTCGTTAATTTACCGTCTGCATCAGCAATCGCTGCTTCTTTTGCTTTAGTGATTTTGTCTTCTAAGTCTG
>CAUQBP010000007.1:0-93781 GCA_963516605.1 uncultured Veillonella sp.
ACGCCGAAAGTACTTGGCTGGAAACGGCCTGGGAGGATAGGAAGTCGCTGATTAAGAAAAGAAAAAGAGACACCATTTGGTGTCTCTTTTTCTTTTCTTTGTTAGTGAGTTTACATACGAGTAGGTCGACCTGGGATCCCCAGAGAACCATCTTTGAAGGAACGAAGTGACGTACAAAGATGTGTGAATCGGGGAGTTCGGCCCGTAAGATTTTCTACGACCGAAGGAAGTAAAGAAAATCCACAGGGCAGAACAGGAAGTTGCAAATGACAAGATTATATTTGCAAAACATTAAAAACTTATTATGTTATAATAAAATATATTCTAAAACAAAATTTAATTATTTGGAGGAATTTATGGGTGAAAAAGTAATAAACTTTAAAAATGGGGTAGCCCTAGAGTTTGGTCAAGGAAAGTTTGATGGATGGTGTGTATACATTACTGATGAAGATGGAAAACGTTCTGCCCCTAAAGACATGGACTACTTTGCAGAACTAAAAGAACTTTCATATAAATATGGGGCTGAACAAATTTATAAGGACTTTATTTCATTCTATGATATAACTGGTAAAGAGTTAGATGCTAAAGTTTTTGATAGAATAAGTAACCTGTCATCATATTATGGTGATAATAGTATCGATATAGAAATTTTATTCTCTATTTTATATATGGGAATGCTTGCTGAAGAAAATAAAGAGAAGTCAGTACTTGGTAAAAGAATTAAAAGATTGGGCTTATACACATTATTGATTGAAGATAAACCAGTTGATCATTCGGCAAATTTTATGAATGGGAAGAAGTGTGGCGTGCTTGATAAACTGTGTAAAGAAAGAGGCTTTTAATTTAATTACTCATATTTTTTGATTTCTTTTAATTCTAATTTATTATTTTTACAAAAGCTTGATATCTTTTTTATGATTAACTTTGATATAAAGCTTATTCATAGGATAAATGGTTACATTATGAATTTAAAACCCTTTACTAAATGGACTGGTGGCAAGCGTCAGCTTCTACCAGTCATATTAGAGAAAAAACCAAAACAATTTAATACTTATTTTGAGCCATTTGTTGGTGGTGGAGCTGTTTTATTTGAGTTGCAACCATCTACTGCTATTATTAACGATTTTAATGCAGAGTTAATTAATTGCTATCAAGTGATAAAAAATAATCCTAAAGAGTTAATTGCGTTATTATCTGAACATAGAGATAATAACAGCAAAGATTATTATTTAGAAGTAAGATATTGGGATAGAGAAAGTACATATGCTAACCTAAGTGATGTAGAGCGTGCTGCAAGGATTATGTATATGCTAAGAGTTGATTTTAATGGATTGTACCGGGTTAATAGCAAAAATCAATTTAATGTGCCTTACGGAAGTTATAAGAATCCTAAAATTGTTGATGAGGATTTAATTTGTGATATAAGCTCTTACTTAAATAGTAATAATATTACAATTCTAGAAGGAGATTTCTATAAAGCCGTAGAATTAGTAAAAGAAGACGATTTTGTGTATTTTGACCCTCCATATATTCCATTAAATGAAACAAGCTCATTTACATCTTATACACATGAGGGTTTTTCTTATGAAGACCAAGTTAGATTAAGAGATACGGTAAAAGAATTAACTCATAGAGGCGCTTATGTTATGCTTTCAAATTCCGCAAGTGAGCTAACACAAGAGCTATATTCTGATTTTAATGTACACTTAATCGATGTAGTGAGAACTAATGGAGCTACACAAAAGAGCCGAGGAAAGATAAAGGAGATTTTAGTAACAAATTATGAACCATGATATATTCAAGGAGGAAAATATGATAACACCGTATTATCATAAAGAAAGCTCTATATTAATTTGTGAAAACACATTTTCTTTTTTAGAAAAAATGAAAGATAATAGTATCGATATGATTTTTGCGGATCCACCATATTTTTTAAGTAATGATGGTATTTCAAATTCTGGTGGACATGTTGTATCAGTTAATAAAGGTGATTGGGATAAAATCAACTCTTTAGAAGATAAGCATCATTTTAATCGTACTTGGATTAGAATGTGTAAAAGAATCCTAAAGCCTAATGGTACCATATGGATTTCTGGAACGTATCATAATATCTATTCTGTAGGTATGGCCTTAGAGCAAGAAGGTTATAAAATTTTAAATAACATTACTTGGCAAAAAACAAATCCAGCTCCTAACCTATCCTGTCGATATTTTACACATTCTACTGAAACTTTATTATGGGCACGTAAAAATGATAAAAGAGCAAGACATTACTATAATTATGAGCTGATGAAGTCAATTAATTCAGGTAAACAAATGAAAGATGTATGGACAGGGCCATTGACAAAACTAGCTGAAAAATGGGCAGGAAAACATCCAACGCAAAAACCAGAGTATTTATTGGAAAGAATTATTTTGGCGAGCACAAAGGAGGGGGACTATATTTTAGATCCTTTTGTGGGTAGTGGCACTACTGGAGTAGTAGCAAAGCGTTTAGGTCGTCGATTCATTGGAATAGATGCAGAAAAAGAGTACTTAGATATAGCAATAAGAAGAATTGAGCATGAAGGAGAGAAAACGTGGTCTTAAGAAACTTTGATGAATGGTTAAATACCATGACGGATTCAGTAGCAAGTTGGACATATTATACAGATTTTGAAAAAGTGTATGAAAATGTCAATGATATTAAAATTCCATTATGCCTTTTGAATAGCTTAATAGGAAGTAAGAATATAAAACAAGATTTTTTAAAGTTATATAATGAGTATCCAGAAGTATTGCGCGCTGTGCCTATTATTATTGCTAAAAGACTTAAAGACATCGTTGTTGTAAAAGATCCAGAAAAAGATTTCTATTTTGACTTTAGAAAACATGATTATACACCTGAGGAATATTCTTTATTTATGGAGAAAACGGGAATATATGATTTACTAGAACATCATTTAGTTGCAAGTCTATTGGACTATGTAACTGGTGTAGAAGTAGGTATGGATATGAATGGACGTAAAAACAGAACTGGTCACTCAATGGAAGCTATTGTTCAGCAATACCTAGAGCAAGAAGGATATGTTATGGGAGAGACTATGTTTAAAGAAATCTATCAAAATGAAATTGAAGAACTCTTTAACGTTGACTTATCCGCTATTACTAATGAAGGAACAACTCAGAAACGATTTGATTATGTAATTAAATGTAATACAACAATATATTTAATTGAAGTTAACTTTTATGCTACGGGCGGGTCTAAGTTAAACGAAACAGCAAGATCGTACAAAATGATTACAGAAGAAACTAAGAATATTCCTAATGTAGAGTTTATGTGGTTTACCGATGGAAAAGGTTGGCATAAAGCTAAAAATAACTTACGGGAAACATTTGAGGTATTGCCTAACTTATATAATATCAATGATTTAAGTAATGGTGTTTTAAAATCAATAATATAATTTATTTTATTGACGTTTGGAGAAAGGACATCATATGGACCTAAAGGATATAGAACTTCCTGAGACTGAAATAAGTGATACAAAAGAGTTAGTACACTCCAAATCAATGTTGTCTAACAAAAATATGACTTTAGTTCAGGTATATTTTGTAGCAAAAGATGATGCGTTCTTATACCTATGTGAAAATCTAATTCTTCATGAAGGAGATCATGTTTATGTATCTGGTAAAATGAAAGATAATATAGGGATTGTAGTGGATGTACGTCATCAATTTAAGGTTCGACCTTCAAAATATGAGCGTGTTATTGCCAAAGTAGATACAAAGTTGCAGGGTGAGTTTTATATTTCAAATCGATTCTTATTAAGCTTTGATCGAGCATCTTTAGGTAAAGAAAAAATTAGCCAATGGTTTTTCTCACCTCAAGGTGAAGAACCCTATATTTCCACATATGTACCAGCTCCTTTTCCACTAGATGATTTATCACAATTTCCAATTCAAACTGCAAGGCTAGAACGAGGAATTCAGTATTATAAGGAACGGAGAATTGTATATCTTTGTATTGATGATATATATGGATATGCTATAGTACAATGGTCAGAGTATTATGAGATAGAATTTGTATATAGAAATAAAATGATAGAAGATATCTCTTGTAGTTGTTATTGTGATGGCCATTGCAAACATGAGTTTGCTCTTTTATTAGAATTACAAAATATAGTAAAAATGCTTCCTGGTGAGTTTGGAAAAGAATATAATAATAGTAAATATCTGGCTGTAATAGATAAAGAAGTAGTGTGGCACATGAGTATAAGATGGGCTAGTAAAGGATCTATTTCTTTTCGTAGTGAGACAGATGCGATTATGGTCAATTAGGAGGACCCATGCAAGAACATAAACTTTCATCGGAAATGAAATTCGATGGTAAATTGATTAAAGTAACCTATGATATTGCCGATGTCAACGGTAAGGAAGCGTGGCGCGAGGTGGTGCATCACCCAGGAGCTAGTGCAGTGGTAGCCATTGATGAGGAAAATCGTATCATTATGGAAAAACAGTTCCGCTATGCATTGAACGATTATTTATTGGAAATTCCAGCTGGCAAATTAGATGCTGGGGAAGATCCATTGGTATGTGCTAAACGAGAGCTAGAAGAAGAAACTGGTATCATCGCATCGGAATGGATTAGTCTAGGTACTATTGCAACGTCTCCTGGATTTTGCAATGAAGTTATTCATTTGTATGTAGCAAAAGGGCTTTCCAAAGGGGAAATCCATTGGGATGAAGATGAATATGTGGAAGTAGAGCGTTATACTTTCGATGAATTATTGCAACGTATTAGCGAAGAAAAAATTAAAGATAGCAAAACATTATCTGCCTTATTATTAGCTATGCCGTATTTGAAATAGTGAAAGAATGCCTAGGAGTGTAACTTCCTAGGCATAGATTGTATATGAACGGCGATAGAGAGGAGGTCTCTATGTTTAAACGAATTATTACGATTGTTACAGATAGTGTAGGAATTGGGCATAGCCTAGAAGCAGAACGTTTTGGAGATATGGGTGCTAATACATTGGGCCATATTGAAGAGGCGGTGGGTCCTTTACAAATTCCGAATTTACGAAAATTAGGCATCGGTAAGATTGCAGATATCACACCGCAACAAGATACAGTAGTGGGTGCCTTTGGTCGCATGCATGAACAAAGTACAGGGAAAGATACGACCAGTGGTCATTGGGAAATGATGGGTCATCCTGTGAAAGTTCCTTTCCCAACCTTTTATGATGGATTTCCTCAGGAGTTAATGGATACTTTCACGAAGGAAACAGGCTATGGATTTTTAGGTAATGAAGCGGCATCGGGGACGGAAATCATTGAGCGTCTTGGGGAAGAGCATATGAGAACGGGGAAACCTATTGTGTATACGTCTGCCGATTCGGTGTTTCAAATCGCCGCTCATGAAAGCATCATACCTTTAGAGGACCTATACAAGATGTGCCAAATTACGCGGGAACGAGTATGTATTGGAGACTACTATGTAGGACGTATTATTGCTCGTCCCTTTGTGGGGGAGCCAGGTCGTTTTGTGCGCACCTCAAATCGTCATGATTATAGTCGATTACCAGAAGGTCGATTTGTGTTGCAAGCTCTACAAGATGCGAAGGTACCGACCATAGGAGTAGGTAAGATTGGGGATATTTACGCTCATATCGGTTTGGATCAATCCTATCCAACAAAATCTAATTCTCATGGCATCAATCTAGTAGCTGCCTTGTTAGGGCATAGTGCGGATGATACACATAGTATGCATAGTACAGATGCTACAGATGATACAGATGGCACATGTAGTACACAGAGTATGCAAGATACATCGGATACTACGTTAGAAGGTAGATTTACTCATGGCTATATGATGGTCAATCTAGTAGAGTTCGATAGCTTGTATGGACATCGTCGTGATGTACAAGGTTATGGTCGTGAGCTAGAAATGTTTGACTATCAACTAGGGGGATTGCTGGAATTATTGACCAAAGATGATTTGCTACTGATTACGGCAGACCATGGTAACGATCCGACTTGGAAGGGAACAGACCATACACGGGAACTCGTGCCCCTTTTGGCGTATTCATCAGCTTTTACAGGCCCCATTGATCTAGGGGATAGACGTAGCTTTGCTGATATTGGACAAACTATATTGGAAAACTTTGGAGTTAAAGAAGCATTTGTGGGGGAAAGTTTCTTACAATTATTAGCAAAATAAAGGATAGGCTTACTTTTTATACAGGTAGGCCTATACTGAACCCTGTGTTTTACCGGTGTAAAAATAGAGTAAAATAATAAAATTAGACATAGCAAAAGAGGCTATCAGTACTGAAGAATATTCTTCCTGACTGATAGCCTCTTTTTTGAGTACATGTACCTTCAAAATCTTACGCGCGTGTAATTTTATCAGAACGAAGGCAGCGTGTGCAAACGTTAACTCGTTTAGTTTCGCCGTCTACAATTGCTCGTACTCTTTGGATGTTTGGTTTCCAAGTTCGTTTGGAACGGATATGGGAATGAGAAACATTCATACCCGTAGTAGTGGATTTACCACATACTTCGCAAAGGTTTGCCATTTGTTTCCACCTCCAAAGTGTTTACTACTAATATAACATATGTATTTTATCATAAAAGGGGATAGCAATGCAAGTGCATTCTTCCCTTTCTAGACAATATTATATTAGCTTACTAACTATATACCAAAATGCTAAAGTCTGTCAAATTTTATAAATATATGACTTGCGTTTAATTTAAACAAGATGTATAATTTAAACATAGAAGGACACTTTGTTATATAACCTAACTCACGTAACTCTTTTACAAAGTGCCCTTCTTTTTTTGCGCCTATTTTTAGGAGGAGTTCATATTGTATTGTCCCTCTATGGTATAATATAAAGCATCAAGTAGCAGCTACGTATGATAGTGTGTCATAGGATAGATACACACATCGATGCATACCATACGTAGGAACAGTGAGGCTGATTATGACAGAGTATTAGAGAGTGTTTACAGTATGGCGATTCTTATGTATTAAGCAACTAATACAAATTAGTCATGTAGCATGCTTTCAGAGTGGATAGAGTAGAGGGTACTTTTAGAAAAAAGGAAAGAGTACGGATAGAATATGAACGAACAATTGCAATCTATAAAGAGTGTGGGACCGCAACGAGTGAAACAATTGAATAAATTAGGAATCTATACGGTAACAGGTTTGTTGCATTATTTCCCACGCACCTTTGAAGATAGACGGCAAGTGTATACGATTTGCGAGGCACCTATAGGAGAGATGGTAGGTGTGACAGGTCAGGTAGTACGGGTCAGTGAAAAACGCCCAAGACCACGTATGCATATTTTAACGGTTACTCTATCTGATGGAATACGTCAATTAAACTTGACCTTTTTTAACCAAGCCTATAAGAAGAACTTTTATAAACCAGGTCAACATATCTATGCCTATGGAAAGATAGAACATGCCTATGGTGCTTACCAAATGAATACACCACAAGTGGAACTGATAGAAGAAGGACAAGTTATGGAGCGTGGTATTGTACCTGTCTATGGTTTGACGGAAGGCATGAAACAATGGGGAATCAGAGTGGCCATAAAAAACTGGTTTGATCATAACTCCACGTTAGAAGACGTGGTCCCTCAAGATGTGATGGGAGACAAGTTCACAATGAGCCGGTATGATGCTTTTCGAGAAATGCATTTTCCTACATCTTGGGAACGGTATCAAGAGGCACGCAAACAGTTAGCCTATGAAGAACTATGGATTATGCAAATGGGGCTATTGCTCCTTCGTGCCCATGAACAGGGGCAAGGGGGATTCCCTATGACCCAAAATGGATCTTTAGTGGAACGAATCAGAAAAGGCTTATCATTTACTTTGACTGGGGCTCAAGAGAAAGCATTAGGAGAGATTGCTAAGGATATGGAACAGCCCCAAGCTATGCAGCGGTTAGTGCAAGGTGATGTAGGTTCTGGTAAAACGGTGGTAGCTGCTTTGGCATTAGCGAAAGCAGTAGAAAACGGATTTCAAGGGGCCATTATGGCACCGACAGAAATTTTGGCCACTCAACATTTTGAAAGCTTTCAGGAGCTATTTCAAGATGCACCAATCCGAATGGCATTGTTGACGGGTTCAACGAAGAAAAAGCAAGATCTCTATGATGCTTTAGAACGAGGAGACATCGATGTCATAGTAGGCACTCATGCATTGATTCAAGATAAGGTAGTGTTTCATCAACTAGGACTGATTGTAGTGGATGAACAACATCGATTTGGTGTAGAGCAGCGGGCGAAACTACAACGCAAAGGAGATCACCCTCATGTGTTAATCATGACGGCGACTCCTATACCACGGACGATGACCTTATCCATTTATGGAGATTTGGAAGTTTCTTTGATTAAGGAAATGCCCCCAGGTCGTAAACCAGTGAAAACCTACGCTGTAGATTCGTCTTACAAGGAACGGCTGCTACATTTTTTTGAAAAAGAAATGCAAGCGGGTCGTCAGGTCTATGCAGTGTGCCCATTAGTGGAAGAGTCTGAAAAAATGGATTTGCAAGCTGCGGAACAGATTTATTACGAATATAAAGAATACTTTGAGCCACACTATCGTGTAGGTTTGGTGCATGGTCGCATGCGTCCAAAGGAAAAAGAAGAAATCATGGATGCGTTCTATCGTCGAGAGATTCATTTGTTGGTATCGACTACGGTGATTGAGGTAGGCGTGAATGTGCCGAATGCGACGATTATGTGTATCCATAATGCGGAGCGGTTTGGTTTATCACAGTTGCATCAATTGCGAGGTCGTGTAGGTCGTGGATCGGCACAGGCCTATTGTATTCTGATTAGTGATAGTAAAAACCCTGATAGCAAAACTCGACTTTCACTGATGGAACAAACACAAGACGGATTTGAACTGGCAGAACAAGACTTGCTCATCCGTGGCACAGGGGAATTATTTGGCTTGGCTCAGTCGGGATTGCCAGATTTGAAAGTGGCGAACATCATCAAAGATATTCCGATTCTTGTGGAAGCCCGTGAAGATGCTAAAGCGTATTTACAATCTCATGGATTTGATGAAGTACAATCGACTTTGCGTCATCAAATGGAAGCACGCTTTGGACCACAGTATATGCGTATTTTGTATAGTTAATCTTACCTACTACATGTTGTTTAGTAAGGGTCATCTATGATACAATAAGGTGAGATTTTATCTGTAGCACAGTGCTATGGATACCTAGTGGTGAGGGAGGAAAGACTCATGCCTATTATTCATGTAGAACTTGTTGAAGGTCGTACTTTTGAACAAAAGAAAGCTCTTGGCGAAGCGATTACAAAAGCAACTGTAGAAACTGTAAAAGTACCTGCAGAAGCGGTAAAAGTAATTTTCGTGGACATGAAAGCTGACAACTATATGGAAGCTGGCGTTATGCGCTGCGAAAAGAAATAATTAGGAAAATTACCTACCAGAAGGATAGGTCTATGATAGGGTGTAAGCTCTTTCATATGTCCTGTCCTTCTTGTTTACATACTAGAGTAGATGAGGTGAATGGTGCAGAATCAAATACATGTGCTATCCGTCCCAATTGATGTGGTAACGATGACGGAAGCCGTAGATAAAGTGCTTTCATTAGTGGGACAACCCAAATTACATATGGTGGCAACGGCCAATGCAGAAATGATTATGATGGCACAGGATGATCAAAGATTGTTAGAGGTTCTGCAACAAGCGGATCTTGTTGTACCGGATGGAGCAGGTGCTTTATGGGCAGCTGAGCAACAGGGACAGCGTTTTCCAGAACGAGTGACAGGTTGTGACCTATTGCAACAGTTATTGAAGGCAGCTAAAGCACATAATATTAAGATATACTGCTTAGGTGGAGCTGAGGGAGTTGTCAAAAAAGCTATCGAAAATATGACAGCAGAACTTGGAGAATTACCGGTAGTGGGATATCATTCTGGATATTTCACAGCGGAAGAAGAAGTAGACATTCTTGATGAGATTCAACGTAGTGGCGCTCAATTAGTGTTTGTTGCCTTTGGTGTGCCAAAGCAAGAGTTTTGGATTCAAGAAAAGTTAGCCCATTTAGATGGTGTGGTTGCCATGGGAGTGGGCGGTTCTTTCGATGTATTAGCGGGCATGTTGAAACGAGCTCCTGTATGGATGCAAGAAAACCGCTTAGAGTGGTTATATCGATTGGCATTGCAACCGAAACGTATTATTCGTATGTTAGCATTGCCTAAATTTATGTGGACTGTATGGCGCCATAAACATTGATACAGTGCAGTCGTATCTTGGTGGAGCTATAACTAATTAAGAGAGGTTTAGTATGGGTTTGATTGTTAAAGAAGGATATCCTTTAATCGGTGCTTGTCTTGCTGTGACAGTGCTGGTAGGCTACTTTCTATCATGGTGGTTAGGAATTATACCATTTGTACTGGCATTATTCTTTACTTATTTTTTCAGAAATCCTAATCGCCGTATTCCTCATGATCCAATGGTGTTAGTATCACCTGCGGATGGGAAAGTGATGGAAGTAGTAGAAGTGTTTGAGGACACATATTTACATCAACAATGTAAAAAAGTAACGATTTTTTTATCTGTTTTTGATGTCCATGTGAATCGGGCTCCAATGGCAGGTGAAATTACATTTCGACAATATACAGAAGGTCGTTTCTTACCTGCCTATAAAGATTCAGTAGGATATGAAAATGAACGTCATACAATTAGCATTAAAAATGACAAGATGGAAATTGTGGTGACACAGATTGCGGGCTTGTTGGCTAGACGTATCGTGTCTTGGACAGATGTAGGAGATACCTTGGAGCAAGGTACCTTGTATGGTATGATTAAATTCGGTTCTTGCACAGAGCTATTTGTTCCATTAGACGTAGAGGTTTGCGTTACAAAAGGGCAACATGTAGTTGGTGGAGAAACGATTATTGGGAGGGTGAAAGATGAATAAGTCTATATTTCCCAATCTTTGCACAGCAGCAAATTTAGCCTTCGGTGTGATCGGCATTAGTTTATCTGCTACAGGTAATTTTACTGGGGCAGCCGTATGTGTGCTTTTGTCCTTATTAGCCGATGGCTTAGATGGACGGATTGCTCGTGCTTTGGGTGTTTCTGGAGATTTTGGCCGTGAATTAGATTCGTTAGCCGATGTAGTTGGCTTTGGCGTATCTCCAGCTTTTATGCTGTATATGATGAGCCTAGATCACTATGGTTGGTTAGGCTATGTGCCATTGTTGGTATTCTCTGTATTGGGGGCTTTCAGATTGGCACGATTTAATATTATGACAGAAGAAGTACATGGTTACTTCCAAGGATTACCGATTCCTGCAGCAGGGTGCATGGCAGCTACCTATGTGTTAAGTGGTGTTCGTATTCCTGATGTGGCGTTGATGTTAGCTATGATATTCGTAGGTTACTTGATGGTTAGCAATGTGCATCATCCGGATTTCAAAGGGAAAGGTAGCGATCCAGTGCAACCCATTGCCGTAGGTATTACTGTAGGTTGTGGCGTATTTTGCCTATTGATGGATTATCGCTCTTGGCCGGTATTGATTTTTGTATTATATGCTGTATATGGTATTAGTAATACTATCATCAACAACATTCGTAAATAGGAAGGAACTAGGATGAATTACGTTTGGTTTGACCTAATTATGATTCCCATACAGGTAATTATCGTATTTTATACCTTGTATTACTTTGTGTTGATGGTCTGTGGCATGTGGCATAAAAGCGATAAAACAGAATGTCCGCCGAAACATTCCTTTGCTATTATTGTCTGTGCCCATAATGAAAGTGCCGTGATAGGTCAATTGGTGAATAATCTACACGTCTTAGATTATCCTCGCCACTTATATGATATCTTTGTGGTGGCAGATAATTGTAACGATGACACCGCTAAGATTGCCCGTGAAGCTGGTGCTGAAGTGTATGAACGCTTTAACACAGAAGAAGTGGGTAAAGGATATGCCATGGGCTGGATGTTTGACAAAGTATTCGCCATGGAACGCAAGTATGATGCATTCGTAATTTTTGATGCGGATAATCTAGTGCATCCTCATTTCCTCTATGAAATGAATCGTCATTTGGAAAAAGGGGAGCCAGTGATTCAAGGGTACTTGAATGCGAAGAATCCAACCGATACATGGGTGGCTGGTACCTTTGCCATTGCCTTTTGGATGGTCAATCACATGTGGCACTTGGCGAAATATAACTTAGGCCTTTCTACAGCCTTGGGTGGCACAGGTATGTGTATTCGTACAGATATTATTCGCGACTATGGTTGGTCATGTAATAGCTTGACAGAAGATATGGAATTTTCTTTGAAACTGTTGATCCATGGGGTGAAAACAACATGGGCGCATAATGCTATCGTCTATGATGAAAAGCCATTAACATTTATGCAGTCTTGGAATCAACGGAAACGTTGGGCTCAAGGGCATTTTGATACAGGAGAACGGTATATTCCGAAACTCTTTGTACAAGGTATTAAGAAAGGGAAATGGACAATCCTAGATGGAATTGTGCAGATTACACAGCCCTATTTCTTGTTACTGTCAGCCTTTTATATTATTATGACCTATATCAACGGTATTGTGCCGTTGTATACGAATATTATCTACCAAATCTTGCCAGTACAAGTATGGCAGATTATCGGTATTGGACAATATTTATTTCCACTCATTGTGTTAGCACAAATTAAAGTGCCACCGAAAGTGTGGTTGTATTATCTATTGTATCCATTATTCATTTATTCTTGGGTACCAGTTACGTTCCTTGGATATTTGAATCGCCACGATAAAGTATGGTCCCATACACAACATACCCGTGGGGTAGCATTAGGGGAAGTGAAACTAACCCGTATGGGCGATACCAGTCGAAAAACAAAAGAATAAGATATGATACGAGCAACAGGATCATTTGGTTCTGTTGCTTTTTTATGTGCTTGTTGAAATGTTTGAGTTAAGGGATTGAAGCTGAAACTATGTGGAAATATTCTTATTTATGTATTGACTTTTGCACCCAAAAGTATATAATTTTGGGTGCAAGGAGGTGTATAGATGATGACCATAGCAAATCAAATAGAAGAGAATATGACAGAAAACCTAGGGAAAATTTTTTCTATACATGATTTCTATCATTTAGGGACAAAAAATACCGTCAAATCAGCCCTATACCGTTTACACGAAGAAAATAAGATTGTAAGGCTTATAGATGGCTTATATACAAAGCCTAAATATAGTCAAATTTTAAAAGAATATATTTATCCAGATGTCGGTGTAGTGGCAGATAAATTGGCAGAAAAATTTTCTTGGACTATAGCGCCTGCTGGGGAAACCGCTTTGAACTATACTGGACTGTCTACACAGGTTCCTAATGAGTATATTTATATTACTGATGGCGCTTATAGAGAGTATATGTATAGAGGGAAAAAGATAGTTTTTAAACGCACCACCAATAGGCATATAACAACATACTCAAAAGAATTATCTATTTTAATACAAGCGCTAAAGGCTTTGGGAAAAAATAAAATAGGAGACAATGAGATACAAAAACTTGCTATATTTGCTAAAAGTGTGAAAGAAGATTTAAAGAAAGATATTGTAAAAATTCCCTTTTGGATGCAAGAAATTTTCACAAAAATACAGGAGCTTTACCATGAGTAAATTATTAGAAATCTCAAATGAAGAGCTAGAACTTGTTATTGATAGTACCTCAGATAAACTTAATTTGTCCAAAGCTATTGTAGAAAAAGATTTATGGGTTTGCATGATTTTGGATTATTTGTTTAGTGAATTTAAATATAAAGATGCCATTGTATTCAAAGGTGGTACTAGTTTATCAAAAGTATATAAACTTATTGAAAGATTTTCAGAAGATATTGATCTTGCATTGGATTGGAAGATATTAGGCTATGGTGCAAGAGAACCGTATGAAGATAGAAGTAATACTAAACAAATAAAATTTAATGATATATTAAACAATGATACAAAAGTATTTCTTAAAGATGAGTTACTTCCTGTTTTACAAAATGATTTTAAGAAGATCCTAAATGGTAAGTCATGGAATTTTTATATTGACGAAGTGGATGGACAGACGATCTGCTTTGATTATCCTAAAAGTCATACAGATAGCTCCATTTTACAAGTTATACGATTAGAAATTGGGTGCCTGGCAGAACCAATTCCGGTGAATCATCGAAGGATTGCTACTTATATTGAAGATGTGTATCCTGACGTATTTAATGAAAATATAGAGGTTATTGCAGTAGATAGTTTACGTACTTTTTTTGAAAAACTAACAATACTTCATAGAGAGGCCAATAGAGTAAATGGAAATTATCCCACAAGGTATTCAAGACATTTCTATGATGTGTATAAAATGTTGTTAACAGATATTAAAGAAAAAAGCTTTGAAAATATTAAGTTACTAAAGACAGTAATTGACTTTAAGAAAAAATTTTATGCAAGCAATTGGGCAAAATATGATGAAATTTTAGAGGGCAAATTAAAGTTAATTCCAGCTGAAGAAGGATTAATAGTTTTTTCGGAAGATTATGATAGTATGAAAAAAATGCTGTTTGGTGAAAAAATACCTTTTCATAGAATAATAAAGACTCTACAAGAATATGAGCATGACTTAAATGAGATTATAAAAAATAAATAGATTATTTTTACATATAGACGGTAGTGAAACGCTATCGTCTTTTGTATTTGGAAAGCCCTGTTGCAGTTCACATATTGTAACAGGGCTTTTGCTGTCCCAAAAAAATATAATGTAGAACCTAAAAATAGAGCCCTAGAATAAATGTTGGTGTCTACTATTATATGAGTAGCCTCAATATTTATTATAGGGCCATATTTAATATAGAGCTCAAAATATATTCTAGATCCACAACTATCGGGGTTTTTATCATTTCAAAAATTCATATTTCTATATACTAAAAGAGGCAAAAAGAATTTTAAAATCTCTATTGCCAATGACAAAATATGTCATTGCTGGTGGGTATACTGTACTCATACTTAGTGTTTTACAAGTGGTATAAGACCACGGAAAGGAAATGATTATGAATTTTTGGAAAGTATTAATGGAATCAATTACAGCGAAGCAACGACAAAAGGGACAGAATGTACACACGGGAACACATTGGTTTGATGTATCTCAAGACACATCAAAGGTAGTCGTGCCTATGGTACATCCTAGTCAGCTTGAAACGGAAGTTGGTGTGCATGAGCAACCTACAGTTAGCACAAGTACTGAGGTAGTAAAATCCCAAGTAGTGCCTTGTACTAGTGTACAAACAGAAATAGATATTACACAGGGGCTTGTGAAAGAGCCTACGGTGTCTATGCCAGTAGAACTAGCAGAAGAGGATACTATAGCTCAAACGAAAGTATATGTAGAAGGTCAAGCGCAGTTTGATAGTGCAGAGAATGCCCAATTATCTGCACAAACTAAGGACTTAGTGGAATCAGAATCAGATCAAAGTAACATGATTTCAGTACTATCTGGAGCGGTGCACTGTGCAGTGGAAGCCTTTGCACGATTTGGACGAGCAGATATGTTAGCTCAATTAGTGAAGGAACATTCAGTACATAAAGAGATTGAATACATAGTAGGTTCCTTAGGCGACTTCTCAGAGGCAGCCCATTTGTGTAAAGGTGACGATATGGACTTTGCCGTTCATGCCATTCGTCAAGGTATTAAAGATTGTGAAGCCATCACAGCCAATAGCGAAGTGGATACAGCGTTCTTACAGTACTTACCAACCTTAAAAGAAAGCTTAGGGGACTTATTAGATGCTACTGTTCATAGTCAAGAATTACAATTAGCTATGATTCAATGGTGCTTACAATGTGGTTTATACCAACAATCGGTGACCTTAAGTACAGAATGGGTGCCAACAATCTTATTCAATAAAGGAGTGTACTACACCGATCGTACTGACATGGAAGTGTTATTTAAAAAAGAAATCGAATCGATGCAACGGACTTGGAAAGAGTGTTTTGTCATTACATACCGTGATTATGCAGGGAATAAAGCAGTCAGTGTGGCTGGTGGTGATACAGTAGGAGCAGAACTATCTGTGATTCGTGATGAATTGCGTGGAGCTACTAATAAAAATCAAGTGATGAAAGCCTTTGCTAATTTCTCTTATAACAAAGAAAAAATTCTACCATTTATGCTCGATTTGTACCCAGCCTATTTACATGTACAGCAAAATATACGGTCTGTTGTGGATGTCATGTATTTTCAAGCGCAATACCCAGAGATTGAAAGCTACTTACGTGAATACTATGAAATCCAATGCACTAGCATTAGTTACCATAAACAATATTATCAATTCTTACAACAAAGTGCATCCGATTACGGCGCTTTCATTCGTCAATTCTTACAAGCACCGACAGCAGAGTTAGTAGAAAGATTTGATTTGTACAAAGGTGTTTGCTTTGATGAAGAGGATGAGGAATCTTTGGAGTCTGTAGCGGAGGAGACGTTCCAAAAACAACGCATTAAGCTAATCCGTGATTGCCAAGCTATGTTTGCTTACGGCAGTGCAAAAACAGATTTACCACAATTAGAAGCGCTACAATTCTTGGTGGAATTCCATTACATTCGCCATCTTCGCAACAATATTAACCATGCAGCAGATAAAACATTGGTCATCACTAGTGATATGGTGAAAGAAGCAGTATCTACTTTGGTATCGTCTTTGCAAGCTGGACAGTGGCTCGGCAATGTAACAGTGGAAGAAGAATTACAAAAAAATAGAAATATTATATAAAAAAGTATTGCCAATGACAAAATATGTCACTTTCATATGGCATACTAATAGCATAGAGCAAATAGTTCTAATGCTTGGGGACATAGAAGAGAGAGAACATGTGATTTCTAGTTAGAATATTGTTAATCATTTAAGGAGGATGTATGGAACAAAAAGAAACAGTATTGTCTGCTGTAGAACAGGCAAAGGAGAAAATGAATGTAGTGCTAGAGGATGTGAGCCGTTTTGAAAGCCATCAATTTGATGCAGGAAATAAGAATTTACAGTACTTTTTCGGTGTAGATGTAATTGCAGCACTGGAGTCCAGAGAGGATGAGCACAGCACTGCAAGTGGGGCTCGCAAAGCAGGTCTAGCATATTTCACGAAAAAAGTGTATAGCCAACGAAAAGAAGCTGTGAAAGAGATGATTGCTACCTATGTAGATCGGACGCTAAAACGATATGACTGGACTAATGAAGTGGAATATGTAGCGGACCCGTTCGGACAGGATGATGATACAGAAGCATATCAAGAAATCCTACGAGAAACAAAGTTCCCTGTACGTAATTATCTTTCCTTGGAATCAGATGGTATTTACCAGCAATGTAACGAACAGGTTTGCCAAATTTTACAAGAGTTGCAGGATACAATCGTAGCTACTTGCGGTGACAGTATTTTATTGGATAGTCAGTTCACACAATGCTTTGTGGTGCCGTCCTTACAAGATGTGTTGGATAACTTGAACGGCTTGGATACGAATACCTATTGGGTGAATACCATCGTGCAAGACTTTGAAAAGGGGTACTATCATAAACCTGAGCGATATATTGACTATATTGAAGTACACGATATGATACGCGATAAAGGATTTTTATCTCTACTTGGTTTTGATACTTGTTATATCTATGGTGATATGGGAGATGCGGCGCAAGAACTGTCGAGGGACCTTGCCGGTGCCGTGGAACTTAGCGATTTAAATCTGTATGTAAAAGAACAGGTACAGTTACTGATGAAAGAGTATGTGACGGCTGTGAAAGCATTAATCGATACAAAATGTCAGTCCATTGTAGAACAAATCGCATAATGTATTGTAGGTAATCCCTGACAGAGAAAGCCACCATCTTGCCTATGACATTTCATGGTGAGACGGTGGCTTTATGTATACATAAAAAACTATTGACCGTAGTTGATAGAGTTTTTTATAATTGAATTAATTGGTATTTCTAGAGTAAATACTTTCATAAGAGAAAGGACAAAAGAGATGAAACGATACATGGTCAAATTTCACTATCCTAATAGCACGACGATACATACTGCCTATGAAAGTGCTCATTCCCGTAGCGAGGCAGCGAACAAGGTGAAAGCTCGTGAAGCAGGATGTGGTCGTATTGTGAAGATTATTGCTACTGTGGAGCGATAAGATGGGGGACAAGATAGACAAGACGCAGCGAATTTTGACGATGCAACGTCGCCTATTACAAGGGGAAGTGCTGTGCAAACCAGAGCTAGCAAAAGAATTTCGCATTAATGAACGGTCGGTACAACGAGATATAGACGATTTGCGAGCGTACTTGCATGATGAAAGCACTCTCTACGGAAACGAACAGCTGATTGTCTATGATCAAAAGCGGAAAGGCTATGTCCTCAGCCATGGAGAATCAGCTTGCTTATCTGTCAACGAATTAGTGGCCATCGCCAAAGTGATGTTAGATAGCCGTTCCCTATTACGAGATGATATGGGGCGTATATTGAATAAATTGCTGAAAACATTTTTGCCTCATGAGGAAGTTAAATTAGTTGAAAATTTAATTCGCAATGAATTGCACCATTATGTAGAACTACGACATAAGAAAAATGTGTTGCCATTGTTGCAAGATTTATCAAGAGCCATACAAGAACAGAGATATATAACAGTATCCTACGAAAAGAGTACAAACAAAGAAGTGGTAACACGTAAGTTATCGCCATTGGGCATCTGTTTTTCGGAATACTACTTCTACTTAACTGCTTATATGGATCGGGAAGAACGAAGCAAAATTCCGAAAGAATTACAGGACTTTCCAACTATTTATCGCTTAGATCGTATCCATAGCTTGACCGTTGAAGAGGAGCACTACCAAGTGCCATCCTATACATCACGGTACCAAGAAGCGGAGTTTCGTAAACGGATCCAGTTTATGTATGGCGGTAGATTACAACGAGTGACCTTTACCTATGTGGGACACGATATCGATGCTATCCTAGATAGATTGCCAACCGCCACCATTACCTGGTACGAAGAAGAAACACATACCTACCATATCCGGGCGGAAGTGTATGGAACGGGTATTTGGCGATGGATACGGAGCCAGGGGGATGCGGTGACGGATGTGAAAGTAGAGGAGTTGTAAGGGTTTCAGTAAACTTTACTAGGTATATAAATTAATTATAAATACAGGAAGGAATTAGTATGGGTAAAAGAGCAATCATTGCAATTATGTTGGCACTTGGCACTATGTATTCAGCTGAAGCTACAGTACCGCCCACCACTTATTTAAGTAATGGAACACCAGCCTATTATAATTTTAATATTAATTTTCCAGAAGTATATTATCGAATGAGTACAGCAATGTACTTGGATAAAACCTCTGCAGTTATTTTAAAAGAGCAAGGAAGTCGTTTATCTATTGCTGTAAATACATTTGTAGTGAGTGCGGCTGATACTAATCATCCAAAGATATTTAGATATAATACCCATAGGTTTATATTTGATCGTGAAAACGGTGATTTATACTCTATGAATCAGTTAGGAAATGTTCGTTATGTTAATCCTAGAGGACCGGAATATCAGGTTCGTGGAGCTATGGAGCCAGCAGAAGCGGTATATTATATTATGACAGGTAAAAAATTCTTTGGAGAGAAATATTTTACACAAGGATTTTATGATAGATTGTAAAACTTAATACTTTGTGCATATATAGTATATGTAATGTCCCTCTCTCGCGTACGATGTACTCGGGGGGGGGACATTTTGTATATATTTTTAAAAAGTATTTCTAACGAGGTACATGAGAAAGGAATTTATATGGAGAAAGAATTGACACTTGGGAAAATTGTTATCGATGAAGATATGCTGGAACGAGTGATGCGGAAAGTGATGAGGGAGATTGCATCGGAACAAGCAAATGTAGTGTTTGAAAGAACAATTCCTAGTATGAAAATAGATATGCCCAGTAATGCAGATCTAAATCGTTCAAGAAAATCTGATGATATCAGTGAATTTAGAGAATCAACAAAAATGGACCGCCCAGCTGGATTTCAAATGGCAGGACAGGATAGAAGAAATGCAAGAGAATATGAAGAGTTACAAGAAAAATATAATCAGATGGTAACAAATACTAAGGAGATTGCCACTGAATATGAATCTTTGAAAAAAGAGAATCAACAAATTAATTATGTTATGACAGAAAAAATGAAGAACTATGGCATACAAGGAGAAGAAGCTATGGGTTTACTAGATACAATATTATCAATTTTTTCACATCAAGAAAAAACAAATAAAAAGAATACTGATACTTTAAAACAAGAACAAAATCGACTGAATGAAGAAGTATTGCATGTAAAAGATATGAATCGTAAGGTATCTAGTGAATTGAATATTACGCAAAATAAATTAGCTCAATTACAACAAAAATACCAAGAGTTATCTATAGCGTATGACAAATTGAACTCTAATCATGGTGAATTAGAAAAGGAATGCCATGCATATAAAATACAAAATCAAGAATTAGCAGAGAAATTAAGACTTTCTTTTGAAAGAGGGCAAGAATTATTTGCAACGGTTCAATCATTGCCAGAATCCTATACTACATATATTGGATTTGAAGTTAAATTTGATGATCTAGAAAGCTTTATCATTAGTAGCACCATGAAACAAAGTGTACTAGAGCGAATTTGGGATGCGGCTAAGAATGCAGCTTTGTCTAATGATACGGGTAGCTTTAATGTGCTATGGGCATATTTTGAATACGCTTGTGAACTATTTAATAAAGGACGAGAAAAGGATATTTTCGTTATTGATTCAGTAACTGAAGGAGATAGCTACGTTGTACATGACTATGAGGCAGTGCAAGGTAGTGCTTCTCGTGGAAATATTCAAACCATTTATATTAAAGGGTTTAAAAATGCCTATAATGGAGAACGGTTAAGAAAGTCTTGTGTGCGAGTATAAGGAAATAAATCATGAGTGAAGTGACATTAGAAAAAAATAGACCCTTTCGAGTGGATTTAGAGAATGTAGATTTCTCGAATATTGCGCCGGATAATAGTACGAAGTTTAAAGACTTAGTAAAGATATTTGATAAACTAGTAACATTTGAAGTAGATAATGAAGATGATTTATCAGAGCTTGAAAATATTGTAGCTCAAACTGTAGAATCTAAGATTGATCGAGAGATAGTCAAGATAGAAAAAGAACAGTATGAAGGGACGAGAAATGGTAATAATCTACTACTTTCATCAGGCAAAACGATTAGCCTTTCCCGCAACGCCTTTAAAAACGCTAAACAAGAAAAAAGAGTAAAGAAAAAATTTAAATCAATGATAATGATGCGAAAAGAGTATGATACCGAGACTAATTTATCTAAAAAGGTGACATTAGGAGATACAATTTTCAACATTGAAACTGGAGAAATTAGCGAATAATTGAAAGTGCTAATTGATTGAATAATAAATTTAAAAAAATTCAGTATAAAAATATTGGAAAGGAGTAATTATAAATGGGCTTTATGGACTCAATAATTGCTGGTGCTTTTGCTTCCCAAAGGAAAAAATTTTTCCCTGGAAAAAATGAATCATATTTAAAAGATATTAGTCCAGATGATAATAAATTTTACGACAAGATATATCATATTAATAAATACAATATATCAATAAATCTAAAAGGATTATTTTCTGCTTGGCTAGAGAATAAGATTTCCGAATCAGATATCATGAATTTATTATCCCATCCTCGTTTTAACGAAGTCCGTGAGGAATTGGTATCCTTTTTAAACACCCATCAAACGACGATGGAAGATTGTCGTATTGCAGACCTTGATTGGTATAAAAATTGGTTGTTACATTGTGATACAGAACGTGCGAACATTACACCGTATCATGATAATACCCTATTAGATCCTAACTTAGGTCATTGGGAATTGTATGAGGAAGCCCTAGATCGTGACAATTTTGATATAGAGGAAGAATCTGCTTCCACAGAGTTTGCCTACGCTCGTGCACCTCATTTAGATGTACGAGACACGGGAGTATGTGCTATTGACTTTGGTACGAAAAGTACTGTGGTAGCATGTCGTGATCAAGAAGAACGATTATTACGTGTTGGCACAGGGGATTATACACAAGCACCACGCAAAGAAGATTATGAAAATCCTACTACTGTGTATTTCAGTAATCTTAAAAGTTTCTTAAAAAGCTATGCACAGCAAGCTGGTAGACCCTATACAAAATGGGAAGATGTGATGGTATCCCATCAGGCGGCAGAACATCTTTATGACCATATCGAAGATAATACTACCTACTATGCGACTTTCAGTGAATTAAAACAATGGGCGAACGATAAGAAACGCCATCAAGTGTTTAAAGATGAAGCTGGTCATGAAATTGAACTCATTCCATATTTGACGATTCAAAATCGTGCGAAACATATAGACCCTATAGAGCTCTACGCATACTATTTAGGTTTGTATATCAACAATATGACCAATGGTATCTATTTAAGCTATATTCTTTCTTTCCCAGTAAATTACGGAAAAGAAGTACAAGAGAAATTGCTGGAAAGTTTCACTAAAGGGTTGAAAAAATCCTTACCACAAAGTATTTTAAGCGATACAGAATTGATGGAAAACTTTGAAGTCTATGGTGGGGCTAGTGAACCAGCTGCTTATGCAATTAGTGCCTTGGAACAATATGAGTTAGAACCAAAAGCAGAAGGGGAAGAAGTACCGTATGCTGTATTTGATTTTGGTGGCGGTACTACGGACTTTGATTTTGGTATTGAAAAGAAACCAGAAGATGGACGACGCAAGTTTGAAATTCACCAATTTGGTAAAGGTGGGGACCCGTATTTAGGGGGCGAAAACTTACTACAACTATTAGCCTATACAGTGTATGAGGATAATGTTGATGTGCTACGCCAAGAGGGTATTCAAATCGTATTGCCGAAGAAAGCCACACCATTTGCAGGTAGTGAACTACTTGTGATGGATATGGATCAAGCCTCTCAAGAAGCACATTTAAATATGCGTACCTTAATGCGTCTATTGCGCCCTATCTGGGAAGAACATAAGGATTATAAAGATGCCTTTGTGGATGGTCCAGTTACCATTGACCTCTATACAAAAGAAAATGGGGAGATGCAACGAAAACCAATTAGATTAAATATAAATATCAACCATCTTCAAGATGTGATCCGAGACCATATCAAGGTAGGCGTTACAAGCTTTATTAGCCAAATGATGTCTGTTTTCACATTGCGTACGGATGTACAATATCCAATTCATATTTTCCTAGCTGGCAATTCTTGTCAGTCACGTATTTTACAAGAAGAGTTTATCAATGCCCTACTGGATATTACGAAAGAGGCTACAGAAGAATTGGGTAAAAATGCCTCTAACATTTACCGTTTATATCCACCATTAGGAAGTACGATGGACATAGAAGCTATTAATGGTAAATTAGGTAGTGACCTAGATAGAGCTATTGTAGCTGAGTTGATTGGTGCTAGTTTAACACAAGCAGAGGCACGCCATTCCACTCAAATCGATCGTATACGTACAGGTAAAACAGGTGTCGTATTTGGTTTACTTCGTAGCCGTCGTGGCGGTAAAGATATAAAAATTGTCAATAATAACGAAGTGTCTATTGGTTCTGATGCTACTGAAAATACATTCCCTTACTATTTAGGTAAAGAAGGGGAAAAACGAAACTTTGAAGTAGAAATTAACTTAGCGACTCCATATCATCAATGGCAAAGTTTCTGTTGGGCTGATGAAGCTAAATTTGAGCTTTATTATACGGATGACTCACGTGCTCTGTATAATGGGGTACCTATCAATGAAGTAAAACGTGTACATTGCCGTATTGATCAAGATGATGTAGATGAAGATAAATTGATTCTGATTAAAAAGGTAGCCATCGATACCATTGAGTACGTGGTGGCGGACCCAGATACTTTCACAGGAGATACATCAGAATTAAAAGTATATTCCAAAGTGTTAGAAGCATAAATACTGTTATATAAAGAGAAATTCATAAGGATTAACAATGAAAGAAACAGGAAAATTGTCAAAAGAGTTGACACAAAGCATGCTTCGTGCGGAGCAAGTCATGCAATCCATGGAACGATATAGTATGAAACGCATGGATGGCATCTTTTCTGGCAAAGTAGATACGTCAGTGCTTACCTATTTAGGAGATGAAAGTATTGATTTAAATGAATGGCATTTATATCGTATCGATGAATTGGTCTATTCTGAAAAAGAAGGCTTGAAACGGGAAGCCATCGAAAATGTATTGTCTACATTTAGAGGTATGGATGATGTCAATATTCTCTATTTAATCCTAGGCGATACAGATAAAGTAAACTTTTATATGGGGGTTAGTAAAAACCTCTATTTAGAAGCATGGGGTGAGAAGCAACAGGGGAAAGCTGATTTGTCTATTGAAAGCTATGGACCTCATATTATGAAACCTAGCTTAGAAGGTAATTTTGTAGGCAGTCAGATTACAGAAGTGGCAGATTACACTGAGAAACAAAGTATTATTGACCGTATTAGAGCATCTAAATCTTCTGGATTTATCAATGGTGTTCCTGGATTTGTGGAACAAGCATTGGGAGAATCGAAGGACTTTCAAGGGGTAGAACGCCTCGTAGACACGATGGTGGGTACAGATTTTGCCTTAGTTGTAATTGCTACACCGTGTACAGGTAAGGATGTCGTAAAGTTAGAGCATCGAGTGAATCGTCTTGTAAATCTAGTAGAACCAATTGGTAAACTGAGTAAACAAGAAACTTTGATGGACCAGTATCAAACTAGTGAAGATACTACAGAAGGGGTAAACCGAAACGTAGGGACAGCTAAATCCGTGGATTCTAGTAGTTCAGTAAGTAATACAAAAAATGATGTAAAAGATAGTCGAGAAGATTTTTCCGTACAATCCAATGCATCCCAAAATGATACTACCACCGATCAAAGTGCTCAAACACAAAGTCACGGTATGAATACGGTTCAATCTAGAGATATATCGAATCAAACAGGGTCTGAGAGAAATCCAGATGTAAATAGACGTTCGGAATCAACAGATAACAATATGAGTTATCAAGATAATACATCTAAAAGTGTGGCTCATACGAACCAGTGGTCAGATTCTAAGACTACTTCCACTAGTACTACATCAAGCCAAAGTGTTTCCAAAGGTAGCGATACGAGAACTTCCCAAAGTCGTAATATGTCTGTGCAAAAAAGTCATAATATTTCTAATCGAACAGGGAAAAGCAGTAGTGATTCCACCCAAATTACGTATAGTTTACAGTTAGAAAAGAAAGCTCTCCTCAACGTCTTGAAATATATAGATGAGGTCTTTCAGCAACGGGTAGACAAAGGGAAAAGTAAAGGAAGCTACGTTGTTAGCACCTATTTAGGAACACGGACCAATCGTGCTACATTGTACCGCTTGGCGAATACGGTGATGGGCCTATATGGTGGTGAAAAGGGTAATTTAGAGCCACTTACATTTGTAGAATTGACACATTGGCAAAATAAGGATAATGAAGAAGCCCTATCAGCTCGTAAGATTTTTGAGAATTTCCAGATTCCTGTCATTGAAAGTAAAAAGGAAATTTGGAAATCTGTATACTCTAAAGTTGTGTATGAAACACTGGACAAGGAGAGTGTTGGATCTTGGCTGACTGGTGATGAACTTGGATTGCTAATGGGCATGCCACAACGTGAAGTACTAGGTGTATCCGCAAGAAATGAAGTGGAATACGGACTAAATCTTAAGTCAACCACGGAAATTGATGTGGATAAAAGCATTGAATTAGGCTCCCTTGTACACCATGGTGATGTACGTAAAGATAATAAAATTTACATTGAAAAGAAAAATCTTAGCAAGCATACCTTCATCTGTGGTGTTACGGGTAGCGGTAAAACGACTACTTGTCAAAGTATTTTGCTAGGCACAGATTTGCCATTTTTAGTCATTGAACCGGCTAAAACGGAGTATCGAGCGCTTATGAATCAACCGGGTGGAGAAGATGTCATTTATTTCACTTTGGGAAGACAAGATATTGCGCCATTTTTCCTAAACCCTTTTGAGATTATCGAAGGAGAAAGTATTATTAGTCGTGCAGATATGTTGAAAGCTGCCATTAATGCTGCCTTTGAATCGGAAGCGGCTATCCCTCAAATAATTGAAGCGGCTACCTATGAAGTGTATAAGAAAAAAGGGTGGAATATTCGTACAAATGTATGGACAAATCCTAGCACAGGTAAAGAAGATAATCCATTTGCACCAGATAGTTATGCATTCCCTATGTTAAGCGATTTCATCAATGTTGTAGAAACGGTAACAAAAGCACAAGGCTTTGGAGAACGCTTAGAAGCTGAATACTTAGGGTCTTTAAAAGCAAGATTACAGGCACTGACAGTAGGCGCTAAAGGGATGATGTTAAATACCCCTCGTAGTATTGATTTTAAAAGTTTAGTGAATAAGCGTGTCGTTATTGAACTAGAAGAAATTAAGGATGGTACAGAAAAATCCTTAATCATGGGCTTTATTATTACAAACTTATTAGAAGCTATTAAATATCAGTATAGAGAGAATCAAAACTTTCAGCATATTACATTGGTGGAAGAGGCCCATCGTTTATTAAGCAAATACGAACCAGGGGATAGCCCTAATAAAAAACGTGGTGTCGATATTTTCGCAGACATGCTAGCCGAAGTTCGTAAATATGGGGAGTCCCTAATTATTGTGGATCAAATTCCAAATAAAATGACTCCAGAAGTATTAAAAAATACGAATACTAAAATTGTTCATAAAATCTTTGCTACCGATGATAAAGATGCAATTGGTAATATGATGGCATTGAATGATGAGCAAAAAGAGTTCTTATCCTATTTAGAGGTAGGTCGAGCTATCGTTATTACGGAAGGGTGGAAGAAACCTGTACGAGTACAAGTGCATCCACGCGCGGAAACCAATGATAGTATATCTGGATTGAATCCTAAAGAACTGGAGAAACAGCTAGCAGAAAAGGCGTATGCTTATTATGCTGAACATAATAGTACTGGAGTATTGCCAGGGTTTAGCACCTTCAAGGAAACGTTGACTCCGACTATTGTGAGTGAGTTTTTCAAACTGCAACAACAAGATAATTTATTACATAATCAATGTTTACGAAATGCGTTTTTAGGAAGAATAAAACCGAATACACCTACAGACTTTTTCCAAAAATTAGCAACCTTCTTCACAAGTGAAAGATTATCTGTCATACAAGATCGTTTACTGGCGCAAACAGATCATGTATATGAATCTTATTTTTGGGGACAGTTGCAATGTAGAATAGGCGCTAATAATGAAGAGTTCTTATATACATTTTTAGATGAAGTTATAAAATTGATTTCAGAGGAAAATGAATTAAAGATACAAATGTATATAGCGGCTGAGTGTAACGGTTTCGGTGTTAAACAAAAACAAATGATTAGATATATGTTATAAAAGGAGAATAAAATGGGATTTTGGAGCTTTGTTGGATCTTGTATTAGTTCACTTGGTAGCGCGATTGGTAGCGTAGTAAGTGGTGCAATGAAGGTCTGTGGTGGCATTGTAAAAGGTGCTGTTTCAGGTCTATCTAAAATTGGTGGAGCGATTGGTGGGTTAGCCTCTAAAGCAGCAGGTTTCTTAGGCGGTCTTACAGGTGGTTTAACGGCATTCTTAGCACCAGTGTTTGGGCCATTAGCACCAATTATTAGCGATATTATTGTTAATGTATTAACGAACGTGCTTATGAACTTACTCATTGACAAAGGTGAACCAGAAATGGAAGAGGAAGAAATCGATGAATATGGATTCCTTATGGAAGAATCTGCGAATCATCCAGAGTGGCCTAAAGAGGAAAGCTTTAGTTCTGCGAAAGAACATTATTTAAAATTAAAAGAGTTGGCGGAAGGCGAAAATATTCATATGACAGAAGCGAAACGTTTTTCTGTAGAATCTCTTCGTCGTCGCACTATGGGTATGGCGGCTTTGTGGGAGCGATTAGAACGAAGAGAAGGCATTACCATTGCCAGAGAGTTCTTAGTACATGCAGGTTTAAAAATGTTTGATAAAGATCAATTTAGATCTGTCTTAGATGCTTCTAAAGAGTTAGGATATACTACAGTTCCTTATATGGATTTTAAAGAAGGAAAGATGAATCCAGAAGAAGAAGAAAAATATATCGAAGCAGTAGTCAATAAAATTCGTGAGGTAAAAGCTGAAAATGGTGAAACCTTGGATATTGTTTCCGCATATAAACAATTCAATGATATGAAAACAAATCCAGATGACAAATTTGCTTTAGAAAGATATAAACCATTATGGGATAAGTTTGAAACAGAAAAAACAAATGTATTATATGATGTGAATACACTTAAAGCAGAATATAAAGAATATAATTTGCAAGATGAACTAGAAACTTTAGAAGAATTTGAAAAGCACAGCTAAGGATTAATTATGAGTGGAAAACTAAAAAAAAGTGCTACGACTGAAGAATTTTTAATCTTTCATGAAAAACTTAGAGCAGGTTTTAATATAGAGAAACGAGCAAGTATATCAGACGTATCATCTAACATAGAAAGATTACAACAATTGAAGGTAGTTGCAGATCGGAATATTTCCAATGCTTACCTTGACTTTCAACAAATTCAGGCTAGTCTATGCTATCCTCACTCACAAGAGGTAGGTACGCAAGAGCAGGTACTCACAAAAGTTCATTCTAAGAAAGAACAGATTTCTAATAAACAAGGGGCTATTAAAAGTCAAAATTTATTAGGGAATTATGATGAACTTGTATCTCGTCATGAAAAAGAAGGGCATAGATTGGCTAAAGCAAATGATAAAGACTTATGTCGAGTTGTCAATCATATGGATTCACGATATATGACAGATATACCTGATCTATCGGATAAGGAAGAAGTACAAAACTTTTTATCTATGGAGCAACTTGCTTTAGAGTTTACTCAATTAGAAGATGAAAATTTAGATGCTTGGCTAAAAGCATAATATACAAGAGCTATCCTATGATTGTAGGATAGCCTCTTATGCGAAAGGGATACAGATGAAAATAAAAAAATTACTTTGGTGTATTCATCATCATCAATTGCAATTGTTCTATTATCGTAGAGGACATTTGGAAATCAAAAAATGGGATGGTGATGTGATGTTCACCTTTGATGTAAGTAAAGAGAACAATAGAACAGTCTTAGTAGATAGCGAACTAGAACACTTTAAGGTCAATTGTTGGAATAAAATTGGCATCAGTTCTGATGAATATATTTCCTGCATTGTATTATTTGATCGTAGTTTTGCTTTCGATGCAGAAGTGGCGGAGGCGATTTCTAAATTGATTCAATCCCATAATAGCTCCAAAGTGGTAGATGAAGGGGAGTGCATTTGGGAAGAAGAGGATATTCAAACCATACTCAACGCTAGAGAAGATGAGTTATTAATCGACGATCCAGAGATTGCAGAAACAACGATTACACATGCTACGGGCACTATGGACATCGTGTCTAGTCAAGGAACGAAGTATATCGTGTTAGAACCCGTGGTGATAGAACCAATCATCATAGAGGAAACTGATGATGCGCATGTTTCTGAAAGTGAAGCAACATCAAAAGAAACTCCAGAACCTGTAGCATCGCAGGAAGAGGCTCCGTTACCACCTGTCATTAATAAACCGACAAAGACGAAACCTAAAGGAGTTCCACAAGTTTGTTTCCCCGATACAACACCTAAATCAGAAAAGAAGAAACAGGTAGCAACTATCACAGAAGCAGAGGTTAATGATGAATTAGAAGAGTCACAGTCTCTACTGAATCCATTGGGAAAAAACTTTGCCAATAATCAGGACCTTTCTAAATTTATTAGAAAACGAACAGAAGGATATAACCATGGAGTCAAGGAACCTGAGTAGTATAACCAAAGTGGTCAACACTATCATTAGTGTAAGGGATACAAAATCTATGAAGAATAAAGAAAAAAATAGAAATCATGTCAAAGATGAAATGACAAAGACAATGGAACCTAAAAAAAGTGTACCTATGTCCAAGGATAAAGAAGAGTGGAAACGATTACATGAATCCTTAGTGGAGAACCAATCTACAGCACTCATTAGTTATCCAATGAAAGTTACACAATTACAAGAGATTACTAAAGGGCTAATAGTTGAAAAAATAAAATCCTTCCTTGATAAATTAGCTGTTATTTTTAACGAAGAATACATCGTATTCAAGGAAGATGGATTCGGGTGGTTGCGTAATTCTAATGATTTAGTGCCGTTCTATAAAGGGACAGAGGATATCATATATCATGATGTGATGGATAATTATAAGAATGGAAACAGGATTACAACTTTCAATAGCGGTTACGGTAAATATGCACCTATTCCAAACGAGGTGATAAATCTTTATAAAGCAAAAAAAATTAATTATGCTGATGTGAATAGATGTAAAATGATTTCTAAAAATGTTATACAATCATATTATGAAAATTATGGACAATGCTTATCTAATAAGAATGTGGAATTATACAAGCATGAAATTATTAGTCCTGGGTATAAAAGTGGGTTTAGCCAATTCATATACTACTCAGTTAATAAAGAAGAACAGGGCTTTCAGATATTTCCGTATAGCTCATATCAGTACAGCCATACAGGTAGCTTTGCTATTGTTGTCACTAAACACGTCGATGTATCCAACCCAAATGAGGTTTTAGCCTATGCTCTTTGTGAGTTTAAACAACCAAATCATCCACTAATGACAAAGTGGGACAAAAGGTTGTACACATTGTTGGAACAGTTGTATAAACAAGGAAATTTTTCAGAATCTGAAAAAATTTCTATTAGTAAGTTTGCCATTCTAAAAGTGAGAGAAACAGATACATCAGAAAATTCTGTTTATACCTCAGATGAACAAGCAGTGATTAATAAACTACACCAAGCGCTACTCAAAGAAGAAGAGCAAGCTCATACATTTGAGCAACTTAAAACATATGATGACATGGTTAATTATCTTGATGTAGATGCACGTATAGAGAATGCCTTTTTTAATCAATCTCTTAGCTCTCTCTTAGAAGTAGAAACTACTCGTGCTAATATTCAACCCTATGAAATGGATATATTACGAGATGTGAACAAAGGTCATTGGGACTTATTTGAAATGTTACAAGGTGATATGAGTGATGATGAAGTGTTACTTCCAGTACCAAAAGGGCAAGCACTAGTAGCTCGGGACCCATTAGCTGATGTAAATACAAAAGTTACTTGTGCCATCGACTTCGGTACAAAAAGTACTGTAGTGGTGTATCACGATAGGAAATCTTCGTTATTGCGTATTGGTGCCTCGGATCAATGGGCTGAACCTCGTATGGAAGACTATGAAAACCCAACAGCTTTGCATATCATTGATTATGACCGCTTCATGAAGGACTATCATAGCAAAGAGGGGCGTCCACCTACACGCTGGGAGGACATGACCGTATCCCATCATGCAGCAGAAAAAATCTATCAAAAAGATATTCATGCCGATGTGTATTATTCTGTATTCAATGAGTTGAAACAATGGGCCAATGCCACAGGTCGTCGTCAATTATTACAAGACAGCACAGGGAAAAAGATTGAGTTAAAACCATATACCACATTAGAAGATGGTGATTTTGACCCTATTGAAATCTATGCCTATTATTTAGGTTTATATATCAATAACATGCAACATGGTATTTGTGTTAAATACTATTTATCATTCCCAGTGAATTATGCTTCCGATATTCGTGATAGAATTACAAAAAGCTTTGAACGGGGGATTCGTAAATCTTTACCGGAGCGAGTTCTCAATGACACAGAAACTATGAAGCGTTTTAAAGTAAAACCAGGAGCGAGCGAGCCAGCAGCCTATGCATTGAGCGCTTTAAAAGCCTACCAAGTAGAACCTATTGAGCGAGACACAGATCCATCTCCGACCTATGGTGTCTTTGATTTTGGAGGCGGCACTACTGATTTTGATTTTGGCAAAGAATATATTTCAGAAAATAAAAAATTCTATTATGAAATCAAACAGTTTGATAATGGTGGAGATCCATTACTAGGTGGTGAAAATATCATCAACATCTTGGCCTATGAAGTGTTTAAAGCAAATCAACAAGTGATGCGTGACAATAAGATTACGATCGTTCTTCCGAATGAGAAATGTAAACGCTTCGATGGTAGCCAAATGCTCGTAAAAGATGTAGATAGTGGTGATCAAGTTTCCTATTTAAACTTAAAACTATTGGCGAGTCGCTTACGACCTATTTGGGAAGAAAAAGGCGATTATGCTACGGAATATAGCACTGGCGATGTTAACATTGATTTATACACTACGAATAAGGAAAAGAAAACAGTCCCTGTAAAAGTAGATGTAAGTATGTTACAAAAGGTTATCAAACAACAAATAAATGATGGTATTGATAACTTCATGTCTACGTTCCATCGTGCTTACAAAGGAAATGAATCAGAATGGACATGGCCTTTACATATCTTGTTGGCCGGTAACTCTTGTAAAGCTCGTTTATTACAGGAACAATTGGTAATCCGTCTCTTAGATGAACTAGATGATTTGGATGCTTATTTATCAGGGGAACGAGATGTGTCTAATATTTTCCGATTATATCCACCGTTAGGAGCATCTTTCAATGTAGAAGCACTAGTGAAGTCCATTACAGATTCTGGAGTAGACATCACAGAGGAACGGAAGCATATTTTAGATACTATGTTGTATACAGAAAAAATAAGTATAAAAGATGAACGGGTAGCCGTTGCGGTTGAAGTCATTAGTAGTAGCATTTAATGTCGCATTTAGCTATGTATCAGATTTTGATAAAAAGATACAGAGAATCAGTGAACTAATAGGCTACCAACATGTTATATGATATTAAAGAGGAAACAGATATGCAAAATTTTGAAACCATGCGCACAGGTAAAACTGGTGTTGCGTTTGGACTGATTCGTAGTATTGATAGTGCTCGTGATGTTTTTGTCATTCCCTATGAGGTGGATGAAGTAGGCGAAGTTCCATTTCCCTATTTGTTAGGTATCAAAAGTCGTAAGGAGACATTTGAGTGCTTGATTGGCGAGAAAGTACCATATCAGTCATGGGCCCCTTTCATGGCATGCACTTGCGATGAGTTAGACATTTATTACACAAAAGAAGCGCGGGCTCACGAAGGGAATATGCCTATTGATGAAGTCAGTTATGAGAACTTATTCATTGAAGAAGAGCACGTTGACACAGACGACGGCTACGTTTTCATCCGCAAAATAGACCCTACTACTATCGAATGTGTAGTAGCTACTCATGATGAAATGAGAAAGAATCCGAATGTGGATGCGTCACGTATTTATAACTTAACATTAAAAGGATAATTTCTTTACTTTCACTCTACGCAGTGCCCATTCTCTATGTTATAATGTATATTACGTATCAAATGATGTACTATATAACATTTCATGTAGAAGGGAAGACACAGTATGCCACCAGAGTTAGAAGAACCGTATCAAGGGCTCGGTTCAAGACAGAAAAAACGTATTATAGGAGTCAAACCAGGTCAGTTTGTGAAAGGCCTTGATGGACTAAAAGGTTTAGCCATTCTAGGCGTCACGATCTTTCATCTATTTCCCCATGCAGCCAGTGGCGGGTTCATGGGGGTTTCCCTTTTCTTTGTATTATCGGGGTATTTATTAGCTTTCACCACGAATCAACAATGGAAGTTGGGGAATTACAGCGTTTCAAAATTCTTTCAACGTAGGGCAGAGAGGATTCTCATCCCTTTAGTGTTGATGGTGGCAGTAGTGCTAGGATTGTGGCATTTGTTGTTACCTGACAAATTAGCGGGCATACGCCCAGAAGTATTTTCCATTTTGCTGGGCTATAATAACTGGTGGCAAATCGCACAAAATGCAGATTATTTCACTCGTTTAGTGAACACATCGCCATTCACCCATATGTGGTTTATGGGTGTAGAAATCCAGTACATTGTCATTTGGCCCCTATTATATTGGACCTATGTAGCACTGAAAAAACAGTGGAGTTATACCATCGGTCTAGTATGGATGCTAGCATTGGCGTTAGGATCCTCTGTCATTATGCCACTACTATATACAGAGGGCATGGACGTATCTCGTTTTTATTACGGAACAGACACGCGGCTATTCGCTTTGTTATTGGGCGCCTTTTTGGGATTGCATCGGAGTGAACAAAAACTATATCCGTTGGGCACTATGAAAGGAAATGTCATCAGCAGTATATTCCTATTGGCAGGCATCATTGCCACCGTAGTAGGATATATCTATTTAGATGGACAAAGTCCTTCTCTTTACACCTATGGTATGGTAGCATTTACTTGCTTATTTGGTTTCATGGTGTGGTTAGTAGAACATCCTAATGCACCACTTGGAAAATTGGTGGATATGCCTGTTCTAGCATGGTTAGGTAAACATAGTTATGGATTGTTTTTATGGCAATATCCAATGATTTACCTTTTTGAACATATGGGGCTTATGGAATTTTTTGCATCGCCTATAGCCTACTATTTGGTCTTAGTATTGGTTATTATCGGTCTTACACTTTGGTCTGAAGCGGTGACGAATTGGTGTGTCCGTCAAGACAGTGTCCGTGCCATTGTGGATGTCATTCGTTCCTACTATGTGAAAGTGCTATCTATCGTTGGGGCTGTTTGTATTGTCCTAGGCGTGTATGCTTTCGCTACAGCACCTGCAGAGAAGCAACAAGACGTGGCTGAGTTGCAAGTGCGATTGGCAAGGAATGCAGAATCTCAAGCTGCAGAAAATTCAAAGGTCATCGACCTTTCTACTGTCAGCGATCCACAAGATATGGTGCATATGGCAGCCATTGGTGATTCCGTTATGCTTGGCTCCGCTCATGCATTGCGGCAAGACTTTGCAGGTATTCAAATTGATGCCAAAGTATCTCGCTATGTAGGGGCAGGTTTAGGGATTGCGAAACAAATGGATGCGAATCAGCAACTAGGCAATGCGGTACTCATTGGTCTTGGTACCAATGGTCCTATTACAGGGTACTATGAAGATGAAACAAAAGCATTGGTGCAGTATTTAGGTTCAAATCGTCAGATTTTCTGGATCAACAATTATGCGCCAGGTATCCAGTGGATTGAGGCCAACAATGCGTACTTAACTAAGCTTGCCAAAGAACATCCGAATGTACATATCATCGACTGGGCTAGCCTAGCAGCGAAACATCGAGATTGGCTCGGAGATGACGGCATCCATCCGAATGATACAGGGGTGAAAGAATACTCTAAATTCATCCATGATGAAGTGAAAAAAGTATTGCTCCAACAAGGAGAAACAAATACAAAGCAGAAAAAACGCTAAACACATATCGATAGATAAGGGAATTAGCTAAACATGCCAATGCATAAGGGCTGTAACGAAATGTAAACTTACATTTTGTTACAGTCTTTTTTTGATTCTTTCCTTCTAAAATAGCACTAGCAGTCAAGGTTGACTGGTAGGAGTGTTTTCAAGGGTTTTATAGGGTACATAGAGAAATCCTAAGTACGCAAGTAAAGGAGGTGACATTATGTACCATGTGGAGATTGAGCTGGATCATTTCTTTCAGCGTGCTTATGAAAGTGGAGCCAGTGATATGCATTTTGATACCTTAGAAAAAGAGGTGCAGGTTCGATTCCGCTTGGATGGTCGTTTGCAAGAGATAGCTCGGATTCCCATGCCAGAAGGTGAGCAAGTGATGAATCGTTTGAAAGTGTTAGGGTCTTTAGATATTAGTGAAAAAAGATTGCCCCAAGATGGGCGTTATGTGTGGACTCATGAAAATCACTCAGGAACGATACGTATGTCTTCCTTGCCGTCCGTGTATGGTGAAAGTCTTGTATGCCGTCTCTTTTGGCATGATGAACAAATAAAATCCTTAGAAGAATTAGGTATGCCCGATGATATCAGTGCAGAGGTGCGCAGGTTATTGGCACGTCCACATGGGTTACTGCTTGTGTGTGGGCCTACAGGGTCTGGTAAAAGTTCTACCTTGTATGCATTATTGCAAGAACTCAATGGTGATGAGGAACAAATCATTACCTTGGAGCATCCAGTGGAGCGTATTGTAGAAAAAGCCGTTCAAATTGGTGTACAGCCACAGATTGGTATGACCTTCAGTAAGGGATTACGTGCTATTTTACGGCATGATCCAGATACGATCGTGGTCGGTGAAATTCGTGATCAAGAAACGGCGCAACTAGCGGTACAGGCAGCGCTCACGGGGCATCGGGTGCTATCCACAATACATACAAACCATGCTATAGGTGTGGTGGAACGATTGGTGGATATGGGTGTGGAAGAGTATCTAGTGCGTGCCACTTTGACAGGAGTTATCTCGCAACGATTAGTGCGAACTCTAGTAGATGGAGCATATCGTGGTCGCTGTGGATTGTATGAGTTATTAGCTATTCCTAACTATGATTGCCA
This sequence comes from uncultured Veillonella sp., assembly GCA_963516605.1. Taxonomy (GTDB): domain Bacteria; phylum Bacillota; class Negativicutes; order Veillonellales; family Veillonellaceae; genus F0422. The sequence goes on from CAUQBP010000007.1 coordinate 36,572, forward strand.
TTGGGAACAGCTAGATTCGTATCTGCTTTGTTCTTTGGAAGAATCGGCTCGCCAAGCTATTGAAGAAGGGTTGACTACGGAAGAGGAAGTTCGCCGTGTGGGGGTAGTATTATGATTTGGTCACAGGTATTGCACGAAGCTATAGAGCGAGGAGCAACAGATATTCATGTACAAAGTGGGACGGTCTATTGGCGATTAGGTATGGATGTGCTGCCTACGGAATACCAATTATCTGATGAAGATATGCTAACATTTCTAACTGATCAAGTTCACACTATACCGGACACCATGATGTCCTATGATGGAGCGATGACCTTTGAAGGCTTACGTATTCGGGTGCATTTATTCCGTTGGCGTTCTGGTTGGGGCGGTACCTTGCGCATTTTGTATCCCCCTAAAACGGGCCTTGATACATCGGAAGAGGGGAATTTATTGCGCCGGATATCTTCTTTCAAAGAAGGTCTAGTTATTATCGCTGGTGCTACTGGTTCAGGAAAATCTTACACCCTAACCTCTTGTTTAATGCATATTAATGAAAGTATGCGTCGTCATATTATTACGTTAGAAGATCCCATCGAATATGTATTGGATCATCAACAATCCTTAATACATCAACGGGAATTGCATACACACTTTCATCATATGGCGGACGGTATCCGAGATGCATTGCGAGAAGATCCAGATGTGATTTTAATCGGTGAGGTACGGGATAGGGAAACATTGGAAGCAGCACTACATGCGGCGGAAACGGGGCATCTCGTATTTGCTACCTTGCATACGCAACGTGCTACTATGTCCATCAATCGGATGATTTCTATGTTCCCTGCACACCAACAAGAAGAAGTGCGGACGCAGCTTTCACAGATATTACGAGCTGTCATCTGCCAACGACTGGTTGTTATCGATGATAGATTTATACCGGTGCGAGATATTTTGATTAATACCCCAGCAGTGGCAAATTTGATACGGCAACGAAAGGAGCCGCAAATTGTATCCTTGCAAGAAACGCAAAGGCCCATGAAAACATTGGAAATGGCAGTCGCTGAGTTACGATCTATCTATGGCTCATTGCCAGTGTTAGAGTCTGTATTACAGGTAAATTAGTGGAGAATATGTATGAGTTGGTATACCTATGAAGGATTTTCAACAGATAAAAAGATAGTGTCAGGCAAAGTATGGGGCGACTCTGAAGAGGAAGTGCAAGCAAAGCTAGAGTATCAATCCATAACGCCTATTCACTTGGAATGTGTTGTTCTAAAGGAAAAAAAGAAGCAATGGAAAACAGCTCATATGATTCACTTTGCCTATCGATTACATATGCTGTTGGGAGCAGGTATATCCTTACGAAAAGCCTTAGATATGATGGCCAATACGAAAGGTTCTACTATCCCCTATGAAGATATTCGTGAAGATGTAGGGCGGGGCATGGCACTGTCAAAGAGTTTAGCCAAGTACCAGTGTCCTATTATTGTCACCACTATACTGGAGGCAGGGGAAGCATCAGGAACGTTAGTGGAGTCCTTAGGGATGATTCAAAGCATGTACGAAGAGGAGCATCGATTGCGCCAACAATTGGTATCAGCCATTACGTATCCTTCTTTTTTGGTGGTGCTTATGATGGTGTTTATAGGAGTTGCCGTAGGTTTTATTCTGCCGCAATTTAAATCTGTTTTCGAAAGCATGCAAATCGAATTGCCACCCCTTACAGCTGCACTTTTTACAGGAGGCACTTGGTTACAGCAAAAAGGAGTATATCTCCTGGTTGCATTACTAGCATTGGGTATGGGGTTGTGGAAATCGTACCAACGAGAATCTGTGAAGTTCACCGTGCATCGTAAGGTTTGGCTATGTATGGCACGAAGAGAATGGCTTATGGCGTATACGATGGTACGTATGTGTCAGATTTGGAAGCTACTTTTAAAAAGTGGGATACCTTTGTTACAACTGTTGGATATGACAGAATCGCTATGGGGTAATCGTTGGGCTAGTACCTTGCAACAAGAGGTGAAAAATCGTATCTCTCAAGGGCATGGATTTACGGATTCATTAGAAGAGGTGCAATTAGGAACTTCTTTTGTATGGGATTTACTTCGTATTGGAGAAGAAACGGGGGACCTAGAAAGTATGTTAGACCAAGGGTATGTATATTATAAGGGTATATTGGAACGAACTGTGAAACGAGGAGAACAATTATTAGAACCTATTATGCTCAGTATTATGGGCAGTATGATCACTTTACTTGTGGTAGCAGTAATGCTGCCGATGTTTAATTCAATTTCAGCTATTCAATAGGAGGAAGTATGGAAGCATTTCGACAACGTTTGTCTTTACGAAAACGGAAACAACAAGATGGATTTACATTAGTTGAATTAATGGTTGTGGTAGCAGTCATTGCCATTTTAGCATCCTTGGCGATGCCACAATTTTTAAATGCCTCAAACAAGGCGAAGGATGCGAAAATTAAATCGGATGTGACAACGATTTCCAATGCAGCACAGCTGTATATGATGGAACAATCTACCGATACAGTACCGACTGTAGATACATTATATAAAGAAGGGTATTTGACAGAACATGTGAAAACTCCTAAAGGGGGAGAGTACACAATCACCAGTGTACAAAATGAAGGTGGTAAAGGTAAACATATTGCTGTCACAGCACCTGATGCGGACAATTAATTAGTAAAAGGAAGAGGGAAATATGGAGTATGTGCTAGGAGGTATTGCTGGTGTCACAGGAGTTGCAAGCCTCTATCTCATTGTTTCTTGGACCTATATGAAAACACATAGTATGTGGTGCCTTATGTCCATCTTTGCTCATATCATAGGGACAGTAGGGCTTTGCTATGCCTATCAAGTCGGATACATTATGAATATCTATGAACTGGGACTTCTTTATATGCTGGAGGTAACGCTCTTTTGGGGATCAACCATCGATAAGCTATATTATATTCTTCCCGATGAGGGAGCTATTCTAATTTGTATATGTGGATTTGTTTACCAGTGGATAGGTAATGGTGATGTACTAATGATAGTAGTCAATGCCCTCTGTATGGGCGGACTGTGGTGGTCATTGCGGTGGTTTAGCCGTGGTGGTGTGGGATTAGGTGACATCAAATGGTTGATGGCCGTCAGTTGTTGGCTCACATCGGTGGAATGCTTGGCATTATGCGGCGTTTCCTCTCTCATTGGTATCTTGTACAGTTGTGTATGGCGTGTTATATCTCCGAATCATACCTATATTCCCTTTGGTCCTTCTTTCAGTATGGCAACGATGGTGCTATTCATCTACCCTGTTGAGAGGTGGCTATGATGAAAGTACCAAGGCACTCAGAAGGTGGCTCGTTGTTAGTGGAAATCTTGTTATATATGACGATTTGCTCTCTTATCATAGGCATGGTGTTGCTCTTAAACAATGGAGAGCAACGAGAGTACTACCAATTTGATAGAGAAGGACGTATTTTATTTGCTCATATGAAGCGTATGCAGATGGCTACTTTATATGGGAACCTACAACGTGTTAGTGGTGGTAACCGCATAATATTAGGTGGAACTAGGTACGGATATATTAATGAGTCAAGCGTTATGGTGTATCGTGAGTTGCCGCCATCTATGTATATTGAATTTACAGGTACATCCCCGGTGTTGCGCTTTGCAGGTCATAAGGGGGTAGGAAAGGTGTTTACCGTGACCTTAGTGGATACTGTAATTCGCTATAAACGAACCTTTATATTTGCTCGACAATCAGGGCGCATACGGTGGGAGGAATCAAAATATTGAAAGCACAACAAGAAGGGTTTCTCTATATGGATGTATTAGCATCGCTGTTTGTAATGAGTTTATTATGTTCCACTTTATTTGTACTCATGATGAGCAGTATCCAGCAATATGGGAAAATGATGGAGGAAGATAGAACCTTGCAAGCTATGATTTTGTATATGGAAGAGGGGAAAGCGAGTTGGGCGAATGGAACTAGTTCAGAGTCTGATGAACCGCCTAGGGTGGGGATAACTAGATTTCAAAGGATAGTGGAAGTAAATCAAGACGGTGTACAAGTATTAACAGTAATAGCTTATCGGCATGGAGGGGAAATACATCGATTCACTACCTATTTGTTGCCACCTAGTCAATGAGTTACATGATTGTGTGTGAAATATACAACATAGTGGGAGTCAAATAAAGGAAATGTATGATGTGCTATAGAGCGATAACAAAAGATAAGCAGAGAATTGCAGGTTTTCTACTGGTGGAGGCATTAATAGGAAGCCTATTATTAGTGACTATCATAACAGGATTTTTCCTTATCACATCACATAGTGTGAAGTGGCTACATATGTTGCATCACCGTCATGAATTACTATTAGATGCTAGGTTTAGTCGCATACAGATTATGAATCGTCTTCGTTATAGTGAGAAAAAACCACGAGTCAGTGAAGATGGCTCCTGGTTAGTATCTCCTTCCAATTGGCGGATACGGGTCTATCAAGATGCTTTCGTGACGATCCTATCTGATGGACAATTACAGGATATTACGGAAAGTGAGATCAGTCCCAAGATAGGGAAAATACATGTATTTCCAGAAGGTTCTACATTTTTTCAGGGACGATCTGATGGTCTCGTTGACTTACATTGGTACTCAGAGGTACGACCTTATTGGAGACGAGATCACATTCAACTTATGGAAGGTGGACAGAACCGATATCATGTACAGACTGGGATTTTGCCGTATGCCACCTATCTTCAGAGATTACACCATACAGCAAAGTAAGGTGGTACTTTGTCATACTAGACAGAAATACGCATATGAGCAGAAATACTGAGCATACATGTTACTGTGACTAATCTATTTATAAGAGTATGAATTGAGTCATGAGCAAGGTAGATTACATATAAAATATATGTAAAAAATGATTGTACTTAGATGCAGGTAAAAGGTATACCTAGAAAAATGGGCAAGTAAAGCAGTTGTAGTTAGAAATAGATATTGTAGAACGGTTATATTGAGGAATGCATGAGAGGTTAGCTAGTATGTTCCGTTGGAAAGGGAGAAAGAAAAATGGCTTTGTGTCGTACATGATTTTGCTGATAGCCATGATGACTATTGGTACTTGGATAGCTTGGCAACAGACGATGCAGATTACGTATCATAGCATGATGGATGAATATCGGTTTGTTCGATGTCAATATGGCATAGAGCGGGGCATAGTATTAGGTACAAGAAAAGAATTCTTTTTAGCACATCAAAAGGAAATAATTGGTAGTGGTTCACCGAAATATGTACTAGAAGAAACAGATACGGAACGAATTGAAGCTATTATATATAAAGAGCAAGAGCCACAACGATATTGCTTACGGCTTATATGTATCGATGTAGGCACAGAAACAAATGTGAGGCAAGACGTGTACTTTAGAACAGTATATAAAAATGATGTATTGGATGCTATACGCATAGAAGGAGTGCAAGAATAAGGGGGTCAATATGAAAACCAATCCAGTAATGGCTATTGCCATTGGACATGATGAAATTGTGGGGGTGAAAGCCTATAAAATTGAAGGCACTGCTGTGTTAGAAGATGTAATCGTTCAAAAGCGGCATAGTGATATGGGAACAGATATGAAAGAGTTTTTTGACTATTATGGAGAAACAGGCGTATCCATTGGTTGTGTCTTTGTATCGCCACTACAATCAGTGTACATGGAAACACCGAGGATGCATAAAATAGATCAATATCTATTTGCCCAACGTGAGGGAAAACGAATCTTTCAGAATGGAGAATTTCCTAATGCCATTGATTTTGCGTCTAGGCCAGGTACGACGGAGGAGTTAATGTTCATTCTTATCGTGGCCTTAGAACGTAACCAAGTTAAACAGGTGGCGCGAGGAATTCAACAAGGCGGAGGCGATCTTCGTGTTATCGATTACTGGCCAGCACCGCTTGCGTTCAGCCGTGGTCGAGAATCGTCTATGCTTTGTATCACCCCAGAAGAAGGTAAGGTACGAGTATCTTTATGGAATTATAAATTCTGTACCACCCATGTTTTGGTATCTCCTGAGATAGAAGCAGTATTGACTGCCTGTAAGAAAGTCTATGAAGACAGCAAACAATTTAACGTGCCCTATCCAAAGGGAGCTTTTGTAGTTGGTTTTGATGACGAGAAAACAAAAGCCTTTGAGCCTATCCTAGAAACCTATGGAACCATCGACCAGGTCCCTTTCCATATAGTGGATAAAGGAGAAGCTTATAATCCACAGAATATAAATCACGAAATGGCATGGGGTTTAGCGATTAGGTTACTTGTCGATGGAAAATAAAGAGAATGTTAATTTTATAGGACCAGATATACAGTGGATGTGTTGGTATATTCGGTATCAAAAAGTATGGTGGCTCCTCTTGGCTCTAATGATTGCTCTTTTAGTAGGTTCTGTGACGATGGGTACAAAAGCATATATACAGTATCAAGATATAATAGAAAAACAAGGAGAGGTAACAGCACGTCATATTGATGCTAAGGAGGCTCATAGCGTGTATGAAACTATGGTTCATGAAAATAAAAAAGATGAACTATCATCGCAGGGAACGTTGAAGGAATGTATATACTTATTAGATGCATCGAACACCTATCATATCCAATTGGTCGAGTGGTCTACCATGAATCAATGGTATGTGGAAGCTAGAGGGACTAATGAAAATGAATTACATCAGTTTAGTTCGGTGTTAAGTCGATTAGGAGGTCACCGTCACTATGATGAAGTGGTGGAAAAAGAATCCGGAACTACACTATACCGCAGTCGTATTACAGGCACTGTGGAAAGCTCAGCCCATTCCCAAAAGAAGTCTGCTCCTAGTCACTAGTGTATACTGTTGTGTAGTAGCTTTGGGCATCGGCATGACCGTGTACTTTCAAGGAGAAAGAGCGCGTATTTCCGCAGAGATTGATGAAGAGATACTTTTACAGGAGGCAGAAACAACATTTTTAAATAGTGAAAGTTATCAGTTTGTCAAACAATTAGATGATACTATGTTAGACCTAGAAGGCTTGTATCATTTGGTGCTGTCCTCCATGGAAGATAGCCCCCTAATCATGGTCAGTACACATAAAGAAGAGGGAGCTCTAGATGTGGTAGTACAAGGGTCTACCCTAGATATGGTGCAGTGGTTGGTAGGGATGCAAAAGGTACATCCTACCTTGCGTTTTAGGATAAAGAAAATTATTCACTCACAAAGTGTGACTACTTTACAATGTAAGATTTATGAAAATACCAAAAATTAGTCCTAATGGTTTGTCAAAGTATAGTCGAGTATAGTAAAATAAAGTTAAAATTTACTACTAGATGGAAGAATGAGATATTATAAAACATGAAAACGACTATCAAGAGAAACATTATCCTCATTGGTTCTATGGGGAGCGGAAAAAGTCACTTAGGTCGAAATTTAGCGGATGCCAAAGGCTGGCAGTTTGTTGACACGGATCGAATCTTAGAAAAACGATATAATATGCCTATTGCTGATATTTTTAAGACAATAGGTGAAAAGGCATTTCGTCGTGCAGAATTTGAAGTAATTAAAAAGGTGGCCATGTATCATGAAGCGGTGATTTCTGTAGGTGGAAACTTCCCTATTGACATGCGTACATTACGATATATGCAAAAATACTCTTTTATTGTAGGTATACGCGCTTCACATTATCGGATTGTAAATCGTGTCAATCGGTGGATTGGTAAGCGGCCGACTATGAATTATGATGATGTATCTGGGTATGTAGCATGGATGATGCGACGGTGGAAACCCTTATATCGCAAATGTGACCATGTGTTAGATACTACATACAGTCATACGGATGAATTGGTGACGAGTATTGACGGATCCATAAAGTCTAAAGGCATATATTTTAAACGGCGAAAAGTACACCAAGGTGAATAATATGAAACGTATAGCTATTTTAACAAGTGGTGGAGATGCACCAGGAATGAATGCAGTCATTCGTTCTATCACAAGAAGTGCAATATATGAAGGCCTCGATGTAGTAGGAATACAACGAGGCTTTTTGGGCGTTTTAGAAGAAGACTTTATTTCTTTGACTCGGCGTAGTGTAGGGAATATTGTGAACAAGGGAGGGACGATTTTAAAATCTTCCCGTTGTCTTGAATTTAAAGAACCTGAACATCAACAAAGAGGCTATGATAATTTACGTCGTCATGGTATTGACGGATTAGTCGTTGTTGGTGGAGATGGTTCTATGTGTGGTGCTAAGGTGTTGTCTGACCTAGGATTACCTACGGTGACAATTCCAGGCACTATTGATAAAGATATGAATGGTACCGATTATACAATCGGCTTTGATACAGCTCTTAATACCATCATTGATGGGGTGAGCAAAATTCGTGATACCTCTACAGCTCATGATCGTGTAGCTATTGTAGAAGTGATGGGACGACATGCAGGTCATATTGCTGTGTACGCTGGCGTCGCATGCGGTGCTGAGGTGGTACTGACACCAGAGGTGCCAATGACATTAGAAGAGGTAAAAGAATCATTAGAAAATACTACTCGTAATGGTAAAAAGAATAGTATTATTATCGTGGCAGAAGGTGCGTACAGCGCATTTGAAGTGGCACAATATATTAAAGAGTATACATCCTATGCACCTTCTGTGACAGTATTAGGTTATTTACAACGTGGTGGCTCACCGTCTGCGTATGATGCACTGATGGCTGCTCGATTAGGAGAGGCGGGCGTACGTGCTTTATTAGAGGGGCATGCCCACCATTTGATAGGGGTTCATTGCAATCATATTGATGCGATAGCCTATGAGGAAGCAGTTACATGTGAGTATCCTTTAGATACTTCTTTATACCAATTAATACGAGTATTAGGACAATAATTTCATAGTTGTTTTGCTATTGTATTGTATAAGATAAAGAAAACTAACTTTAGTTTTCTTTTCTTTTTATCCTCTATCTATGGTATATTTTGTTTTATTTTATACTATAGAAAGGATTACTCATAAAAGGAAGCTATCAGCAGGCGTAAACCAGTTTAAGGAGATGAAAGTCTATACTATATGTGGGAGTTGGGGCCTATTAGAGTAAGGAAACACCATTTTGGTGGCATTCTATATGTAATCGATGGACAAAAGGAGATATTTTATGTGGAAAAATAAAAAATTATGGATTGCCATTGTGGCTATCTTAGTGGTAGCTATTGGTGGATGGCAATGGTATAGTAGTAGCCAAACAAAAGAGGCACCTACCTATACAACGGGAAAAGTAGGAAAAGGTAGTATTTCATCTACTATTAATGCAACGGGAACGATTAATCCTGTTCGTTATGTAGATGTATCTACCATTATTCCTGGCAAATTAGAATCTGTTTTGGTGAAAGCCAATCAGCATGTAACAGCAGGTCAGGTCATCGCTACTATTGATTCTCGTCAATTACAGGCTTCTGTAGATAATGCAAGGGCCACACTCAACCAAACAGCCACAGATTTGGATCGATACCGTACGTTAGTGTCACAAGGCGCCATTTCACAGCAAACCTATGATAATGCCTTAGCAGCCTATGAAAAAGCAAAAGCTAGTTATGATCAAGTAGCAGCAAACTTAACAGATAGTACTATTACAGCTCCTATGGATGGGACCATTATTGGAGAACCTTTGAAAGCAGGTCAAACTATCGCCACTGGTATTTCTACACAAATGATCATTGCCACTATCGCTGATTTGTCTGATTTAGAAATTTATTTAACAGTTGACGAAACAGATATTGGAAATGTAAAAGAAGGTGCCAAAGTAGATTTCACGGTCGATGCGCATCCTGGTAAGACTTTCACGGGTACTGTTAAAAGTATTTCTTTAGGTACAAAAGGTAGTATGGGAACGACCAGTTCATCCGTAGTGTATTATACAGTGCGCGTAGCAATTCCTGCTGGTGATGTAAGCCATTTCTTTCCTAGTATGACCGCACGTGCTACGATTCATGGAGAAGAACGACAAAATGTATTGGTAGTTCCATTGGCTGCTGTTCGTTCTGATAAAGTGGGAGAATTTGTGTATGTCATCAAAAATGGTAAGCCTCTTAGAACCAGTGTAAAAACTGGTATGACTGGTGATTCTACAATTGAAATTATTTCTGGAGTAGAAGAAGGTGATGAAATCATTATCAGTGGTGATGTAAGCACGACAAAAAAACAACAACAGAGGGGGCCATTCTAATGGAAACTCCAAAAAAAGCAGTCATTACCTTGGAGGGGATTACGAAAACCTATGTGAATGGAAAGTTAACGGTACCAGTATTACATGGTATTGATTTGTCCATTTATGAAGGGGAGTTTACCTCTATCATGGGACCTTCAGGATCTGGGAAGTCTACGTTTATGAATATCTTAGGATGTCTTGACAGACCTACCAGTGGTTCCTATCGATTAGATGGAGAAGAAGTAGCCCATCTGGGGGACGATGAATTGGCCTATGTACGAAATAAACGAATTGGGTTCGTGTTCCAAAGTTTTAATTTATTGCCTAAATTAACGGCTCTAGATAATGTAGCATTACCGATGGTCTATGCAGGAGTGTCTAAAGCAGAACGTAAAGCTAGGGCTAGTCAGTTATTGATAGATTTGGGGCTCGGTACTCGGTTGGATCATATGCCAGCAGAATTATCAGGGGGACAACGACAACGTGTTGCTATTGCGAGGGCATTGGCAAATGACCCAGCGATTATTATGGCGGATGAACCTACAGGTAATCTTGATTCAAAAGCAAGTTTAGATGTGATGCATATCTTCACAGAATTATATCGAGAAGGGCGTACCATCATTTTAGTCACCCATGAGCCAGATATTGCTGAATATGCAGGTCGCAATGTGGTTTTAAAAGATGGTCTTATTGTAGAAGATAGAATAAATCCCCATATGAAAGGATTGCAGGTAGGAGGTGAAAGCCATGTATAAGGAAGGTTTCTTAATGGCTTGGTCATCTCTAATAGCCAATAAGATGCGATCATTATTGACGATGCTAGGTATCATCATTGGTGTAGCTGCGGTGATTGCATTGGTATCCATTGGATATGGGGTTCGTCAACAAATCACAGAATCTATTTCCAGTTTGGGTAGTAATCTATTAATGGTTTATCCAGGGGCTCCTAGAACACCAGGGGTACGCCCGGTATCTGGTGCTAATAAAACGTTAAAAATGGGCGACTATGAAGCTATTTCGAAGATGAATAGCGTGCAAGCAGCTTCACCAGTAGCAGCTAATTCGTATTTGACTGTGTACATGAGTAAGAATTGGACCACAACTGTGAATGGTGCTAACGCTGACTTTCAGTATGTGAATAATTGGACTATGAAATCAGGTCGTTTTATTACAGATAGTCAAATTGAACGCCGTGAACGGGTGGCAGTTATAGGTGCCACAGTGGCAAAAAACTTGTTTGGTAATGAAGATCCTATTGGTAAGGATATTCGGATTCATAAAAATTCGTTTAAAGTAGTAGGTGTCCTTGATGAAAAGGGTTCTGGTACTATGGGGAATGATCAAGATGATGTTATTGTAGTACCGTATACAACTATGATGGAACGTGTGATGGGTGTTGATTATTTGCGTATGATCTACATTCAAGCAAAAGAAGGCGAAGACTTAGAACGGGTGCAAGCAGATATAGAAAATATCTTGCGTGTCCGTCATGGCATTAAAAATCCTGATCTCGATGATTTTAATGTGAACAATATGGCGTCCATTATGAAGGCGGTAGAAGAAAATACAGCTACCATGACCTTATTCCTAGGTGCTGTGGCAGCGATTTCTTTATTAGTTGGTGGCATTGGCATTATGAATATCATGCTTGTGTCTGTTACGGAACGTACTCGAGAAATTGGTGTTCGTAAAGCCTTAGGTGCTACGTATCGTACGATTATTACACAGTTTTTAATTGAAGCCGTCGTTATCTCTCTCGTAGGTGGTGCCATCGGTATTTTAGTGGGGATTGGTGCGTCACAGCTGATTGCTACAGTAGCTAAGTTAAAAACTGTAGTGACCACAGGACCTATTTTATTATCCTTTGGATTCTCTATGACGATAGGTCTTGTATTTGGTTTATATCCGGCTAGAAAAGCAGCTAAGTTAAATCCTATTGATGCCTTACATTATGAATAGCTGATTAAATACCAATATGTATAGGAAACTAGACCTATTATATATTGGTATTTTTCATTTTCCCGAGAGAATATGATATAATATATAAATTGAAAGGATGTGTGTCTATGAAAATTAGTCAAGAGGAAATTAAGAATATTGCCTTATTATCCCGATTAGAAATTAAAGATTTAGAGGCTGCTGAAAAAGCCCTCAGTAATATCCTTACCTATGTGGAGGAATTAGAAGAATTAGATTTAACAGATGTAGAGCCAATGGCTCATGCGGTGCCATTACAAAATGTGTATCGTCCAGATGAGATGAAACCATCATTGCCACGTGAAGCGGCGTTACAAAATGCACCTGAAGAAGAGAATGGGTATTTCAGAGTACCTCGTGTTGTACAGAACTAGGAGAAGATACATGACTCTTTTTGAATTACATCAAAAATTAGTAAATAAAGAAATTTCTGCCCTAGAGCTTACAAAAGCTGTATTGGCACATAAAGGTAATGTAGAGCCAACAGTACATGCGTACTTGTCTGACTCTCATGAAGCGGCATTAGCACAAGCAGAGGCTGTAGATGCAAAAATCGCCAAGGGAGAAACTATTTCGCCATTAGCAGGGATTCCTGGGGCGATTAAAGATAATATTTGTACAAAAGGTGTGGCCACTACATGTGGATCCCATATGTTGGAAAACTTTGTGCCTCCGTACAATGCTACTGTTATCGAAAAATTACAAGCTCAAGATGCTGTTATTTTGGGTAAGTTAAACATGGACGAGTTTGCTATGGGTAGTTCCACAGAGAATTCTGCTTTAGGCAAAACGACAAACCCATGGAATCCAGATTATGTTCCAGGCGGATCTTCCGGTGGTAGTGCAGCGGCGGTTGCCAGTGGTAGCGCTATTTGGGCATTAGGCTCCGATACAGGTGGATCTATTCGTCAACCAGCATCCTACTGTGGCGTGGTTGGTTTGAAACCAACCTATGGCAATGTATCTCGCTATGGATTAATTGCTTATGCATCTTCGTTGGACCAAATTGGCCCTGTGACAAGAGATGTACGTGATGCAGCCATCGTGTTGAATGCTATTACAGGCCATGATTTCCATGATTCTACATCCATCCCAGGAGATCGTGTCGATTATACAAAAGCTCTTGTGAAAGATGTAAAAGGCTTGCGCATCGGTGTGCCTAAAGAATATTTTGGTGAAGGTTTACATCCAGAAGTGCGTGCAGCTCTGGAAAAAGCTATTGAAACGTATCGCAATATGGGTGCCACTATTGTAGATATTTCCTTGCCAACTACAAAATATGCCTTGTCCGCGTACTATATCATCGCTTTAGCAGAAGCTAGTTCTAACCTAGCTCGTTATGATGGAGTTAGCTACGGCCTTCGCGTGCCAGCAGATAATTTAGTGGAAATGTCCACTAAAACTCGTACGGCAGGCTTTGGTGAAGAAGTACAACGCCGTATCTTGTTAGGGACTTATGTATTGAGTTCTGGTTATTATGATGCATACTATTTAAAAGCTCTAAAAGCTCGTCGTTTGATTAAAAATGAGTTTGATGCAGCATTCCAAGAATGTGATGTATTATTAACACCAACCGCTCCGAATACAGCTTTTAAATTTGGTGAAAAAATCAACGATCCATTGACTATGTATTTAGAGGATGTATGTACAGTGCCAGTTAACTTGGCAGGTATCCCAGGTATCAGTATTCCTGCTGGATTTGGTTCTAATGGTATGCCAATCGGTATGCAATTATTGGCGCCTGCTATGGGTGAAAGTACATTGTTGCAAGCAGCCTATAGTTTTGAACAAGAATGTCCTGAATTTACAAAATTGCCAACTATAGGAGAATTGAAACTATGAAATATGAAACAGTCGTAGGCCTTGAAGTTCATACTGAACTGAAAACAAATTCAAAAATTTTCTGCTCCTGTACAACGGCCTTCGGGGGCGACCATAATACACATGTATGTCCAACTTGCTTAGGTTTACCAGGAACAATGCCTGTATTTAACCAAAAAGTGTTGGAATATGCTATCAAAGTCGGTTTAGCATTAAACTGTGAAATCGTACTATTCAATAAATTTGACCGCAAAAACTATTATTACCCAGATTTGCCTAAAAACTGGCAAACTTCTCAATTTGACTTGCCTATTTGCGTAAACGGTCATCTTGATGTAGAGGTGAATGGTGAAACTCGTCGCATTCGTATCAACCGTATCCATATGGAAGAAGATGCTGGTAAATTAGTGCATAGTGGTGCTACTATTTCTAGCTCTGATAGCTCCAATGTAGACTACAATCGTACAGGTGTACCATTGTTAGAAATCGTATCAGAACCTGATCTTCGTTCTGGTGAAGAAGCGCGCCAATATGTGGATAAAATTCGTGCTATTGTACAATATTTAGGCGTATCTGACGGACGTATGGAAGAAGGTAGTTTGCGTTGTGATGCGAACATTTCTATTCGACCAGTAGGGGAAACTAAATTAGGCACAAAAACTGAAATCAAGAATATGAACTCTTTAACAGGTATCCAAAAAGGCATTGAATACGAAGCACTTCGTCAAGCAGAAGCATTGGAAGACGGAGAAACGATTGTTCAAGAAACTCGTACTTGGGACGATAGTAAAGGTATCACTCTTTCCATGCGTAAGAAAGAGAAGGAAAATGACTACCGTTTCTTCCCAGAACCAGATTTGGTACCTATTGTAGTAGACCCTAACTATGTAGAAGAAATTCGTCAATCCTTACCAGAATTGCCAGAAGCGAAACAACAACGCTTCATGGAATCCTATGGATTGTCTAGTGAAGATGCGCGTACATTGACGAGCCAACGTGCTACAGCGGACTATTTCGATGCTGTCGTAGAGGCTGGAGCAGATGCAAAAACGGCATCTAACTGGATCATCGGTGATTTGGCAAAACTTGTGAACGATGCTGGTATTTCTTATGCGGATAGCAAAGTACAACCAAAACAATTGGCTGATATGATTAGCCTAATTGAAAAAGGCACGATTTCTGGTAAAATTGCAAAACAAGTCATTGTCAAAATGTTTGAAACTGGTAAAAATCCAGACAAAATTGTAGAAGAAGAAGGCTTAGTTCAAATTACCGATACAGGAGCTATTGAAGAAATTGTAAAACAAGTTATTGCAGATAATCCAAAATCTGTGGAAGATTTCAAATCTGGTAAAGGTAAAGCTATCGGATTCTTGGTGGGCCAAGTGATGCGTGCCTCTAAAGGTAAAGCCAATCCTGGCGTAGTGAATGAATTGTTGGAAAAACATTTACAAGCTCTATAGGAGTGACTATGAGTCAAGAACAAAAGTATGATGAAGGAACGCGCGTTCTTTCAGAAGAGGAATTGCGTGACTTTGATGGTACAACAATAGATGAAGAGGGGCGTACATATGACGCTCCTCGTTATCAATCTTCTCAACAGGAACAAGACCAATTTCAAACCATTCCTAATATGAAGATATTTTTGTGGAATGCTCTTAGTTGGAAGTGGAAACTAGGCATAGCAGTAGGCGTCGTGATGCTTATTATAGTGTTATTTGCACTAGCTAAATTTATCATTGCTGGTGCCTTTGTGATTATTTTAGCTTGGCTAGTAATGCGCTTGTTGGGAAAGTTATTTTTTTAAATGTAAATACAGAGGTTGTATTACTATGGAACAAACATTTTCATGGAAGCGGTTTGCATGGCTAGGGATAGGAACGTTTTTGTTCTATCTGTTTATGGCATGGGCGCTGCCTGTGACGGATACAGTGGAATCAAACTACGCTTTGTCTGCCGTGACCATGATGAAATATGGAGAGTTTTTGTCTCCTATGATTTATGACATGTATTGGTATGATAAACCAATTATGGCATATTGGGGGCTTATACTGTCCTACTCTTTGTTTGGTATCTCTGATTTAGCTGCTCGATTGCCATCCATTGTCGTTTCTACTTGTACAGTATTAGCGATGTATCGGATGGCTTTCAGTATATATCAAGTAGAACGGATTGCTATGTGGAGTGCCATTGCCCTAGGAACGGCGTTAGAATTTTGGTACATTGGTCATGCTGTCGTGACGGATGGATATTTATTTCTCTTTTCTATGGGTATTTTTTACTATTTATATCGTGGTATCACTGGTGAAAGTCATCGCCATATGGTCTATGCGTATATGTTTGCTGGGTTAGCGGTGCTTACCAAAGGCCCTGTAGGGATCGTGCTACCAGGGATTATTTTAATTCTATATGTGGCCTTGAATCGTCGTATGGATTGGTTCAAATATGTCTTTTCTTGGAAAGGTATTCTTGCTTTTATCCTAGTTGTAGCACCGTGGTATGGATATATGTACTATGTTCATGGTGATGCTTTTATCCAAGGATTTTTAGGGCTACATAATGTGACGAGAGCGACGGTACCAGAGCATCCCGAACATAATTGGTGGTATTTATATTTTGCCTTGTTGCCAGTATGCATGATGCCATGGACTAGCTTTGTAGTTCGTGGTATCAATGAACAGAAACACGCCTATATTTGGTATTGGTCGATTTTTTGGTTTGTAGGAACCGTTCTGTTCTACACGTGTATGGCCACTAAATATGTTACCTATACATTTATTATGCTGATTCCTTTGGCATTATGGGCAGGCATGGGCATTCATGCTGGTATAGAAGGATACAAAGAGCGTAAGATGACATGGAGGGTGTTTACCCTATATGCACTGGGTGGATTTCCATTTTTACTAGGATTAGTCATAGTGGGATTGAGTGTGTCTTTGTCACATAGTGCATATCTTTGGATTAGTTTGGCGGTGACTTTGTTGACGTTTATTTATGCCGCTAGTAAACGAACAGGGTCTGTCTTAGTGTGCAGTATGGCAACGAGTGCGATCATTTTTTATTTAGCATTAGTTCCTAACTTAGTGCCAGTTATGGAAGACCAATCTGGAAAAGTATTAGCCAATGAAGTGATGACATTGGAAGGCACTACGCCATTAGAGGTGTATCAATATGGTAATTATCGTACGTCTTTATCCTATTATTTGGGACGAACTACTTCCTTTATACATTACAAAGAACATGAAAGTGTTTGGGAAAATGGGAAAAATATCATGCCTATGGTGAAACCTACTGACTTGGCAAAAGATACAGAGAAACTATCACGTGCTTTGATTTATGTGCCAAATAAATACGCAACGTATTTTAAAGAAACAAATTTATATGACCAGGTTCAACCTGTAGAAAGAAATTCTCTAGGAGTCTTTTACAAAGCGAAATAACGGTAATTATAGTATTGGGGATGCTCCTAGGGAGTATCCCCAATAAGTTTCCGTTACTATAGGACAGGCGGCATGAGACCTACATTCAAGGAATATTGTATGACTCGATAATAAATGAAGGAGGACAGAGAAAGCGATTCTAAAAGGCTTATGTTTATATACAAAAAATAGATATGAAACAGGCACCAACGCAATAGCTGGTGCCTGTTTTGTGCTTGTAGTAGTTTATTTTGCCTCAGGATCTAAGGACAACGGTTGTGTACCTAACATTGTAGTTAAGTTATTGACATTAAAGCGATAGGCTTTATTGGAGAAATCTCGTGTTACATCATAGTTACCAGATGGAGCATGTATGATGCCCACTAGCATATCATACAATAAGTCATTGGTGAAATATTGTTGTTCATGATTGCGTAGGGTAATTGCTGTTTCTGGATACGCATTACGATATGTAGGAGATAAGTACACCCACATTGGTATCCGTGTCATTCCAAAGTTAAAAATGTCTGGATTGTGAGATGTTTTAATATTTTCTCCGTGGTCAGAGAAATAGACCATGGCTTGTAAGTTTAAGTTATCCTTAGCATAGGTGTAAATTTCTTGTAACAGCCAATCAGTATATAGTTGGCTATTGGCATAGGCTTCAATTCCTTCAGGGTTTGGACCTTGTTTCCATTTGCTGAACTCGTGAGGATATCTATCGTTGTAGTAGATATGACTACCCATAATATGGATGACGATGAAATTATTTTGGTTCTTTGGTACGTCTTTTAAAAGTGGTAACAAAGCGCCATCATATTGATCAGAGAAGGCATAGGATTCATGAGCCCAACGGGGCGTATCACTGGCCTTAGCAATGAGAGAGATAGCTGTATCGTATTCACCATATACACCTTGGTTAGATAACCAAGAGGTGTGATATCCAGCTTTTTTTGCTACATCGATAATGGTTGTGGCATCAAAGAATGGTTTGTCGTCATATTGATTGCGCTCTGTTAAGGCTCTTTCCAAGGTTGGTACAGTCTGCACATAGGAAGAGTAAGCGTGTTTAAAGACATTGAAGTTTGGATTTTGATACAGGGAACCTTGCCATGGAGTATCATCGTAAGGGAAGTCAGGAGTATACATTTTCATGTAATCTCTAGAAGAAGATTCTCCAATGACTAAGATGACAGTACCTGGAGTTTTTTGCGCCGCTGTTTCGGTAGTGCTTAATTGTAAATTGTTAAATACACTAACATGCTTATCATTATAAGATTGCAACTCTTTCATATAGGCTCGAACTTCTAGCCAATTGCTGACAATATCTGTACGAGGGAAAAGGTAATATCCACCATACACGATGAGGGCGATGGATAGAATCCATTTTATATCATCTTGATATCGCTGAAAGAAAGAGGAATAGAACACAGTAGGCTCATCGTTCGTTTGAGCTTTTACATTGGCAAAGTATAAAAGACCAAGTATGATAGCGATACCTATGATAGCCCCTCCGATGCCACCTACGCCGATAATATTTTTTACAAATCCTAAGGCTTCCTCGGGGTTGGTTTGATACAATGCCATCATAGTGGCAGGAGTAATACAATGCCAAGTGGATAGATAGTACCCGATTTGACCAACTGGGATAAGGAGCAATGCTACGTCAAGGATGCTGTATAGAGCAGACCAAATACGTTTTGCCTTTCCCCATTGTAGTAGCCAATAGTGGGTGACACTAAGACCACAGAATAAGACTAGACCAAATAAAAAATCGTTGGCGAATTCGTAGAAGTAAAAAGGCTTTTCATAAGACCAGTGAAATAAGAGCGGGAATGTTAATGCCCAACTGATACCTACGATGCCATGACCAATGATATATCCCTTTGTAAAGGAACTACGAATGATCGATTGTAAGACTGTTAAGCCTACAATAGTAGGAACGAATAAGGTAAGGATATCTTCTATGTCAAACCCTAAAGTAATTGGTTCGTAGATGTAAAATAGTGCCACTGCGATGATAGTGGACACGATGGTATACAGTCCCAACTGTTTCCATCTTTGACGATGCATAGTGTCGCCTCTCTTTCTGGGTGTAGCAATTTTCGCCCATTTCATTTATAATACTTATTAGATACATACGTTGGTATGTCTATGTATTATTCTAACTGTTTCTAATAGGAAATGCAATTTTTTCATACAAGGTGTGGTGAAAGCCATACCTTTATTTTTGGTAGAAAGGAGTTTTCATGAATACCTACGATTTTAAACTGGATATTTTTGAAGGCCCTTTGGATCTTTTGTTGCATTTGATTGAAAAGAATCAGATTGATATATACGATATTCCTATTGTGCATATCACCTCACAATATATGGATATACTCAAAACTTGGAATCAATTTGATATTGCCTATAGTAGTGAGTTTTTAGTGATGGCAGCTACGTTGTTGCAGATTAAGTCACGCCTTTTATTGCCTAAGATAAATCATAAGGATGAAAGTGATACAGAAGATCCACGAGACGAATTGGTGAATCGATTGGTGGAGTTTAAACGCATCAAAGAATTGACGGAGCTCCTAGAAGAACGTGTATCCGATGGATCCTATGTATTTAATAGACCGGAAGAGCTTAGCCAAGTGGGATTAGATCTTGTTTGTACTGTGGAGTGGGATGCATTAGTGGCATGCTTTCAGAAAGTGCAGGAACGATATGATCGACCTGAGGTAGAAGCTCCCAAAGTTATGATGGAACGTGAAGAATATACATTGGAACAAGGGATTGAAGATGTATTACTAGCGACGAGGAATCAACAAGTGCCTTGTGTAAATTTATTTGCTTCGGTACAGACGAAGGAAGAAAGTGTGGTTACATTTTTGGCGTTATTAGAGTTAATGAAACGTCAACTATTGCGAATTATAGTGGGCAATCACGATATATATAACGTGATTGTAGAAGGTATAGAAGAAGGAGATGCGCTGTGAATAGCATTGAATTTCAGCAGTTAGAGGCTGTATTATTTGCAGCAGCTACCCCTTTAACGATAGATACATTAGCAGATATTTTTGAAGTCTATGCACCAGAAGTTGAAAAAGCTATCAAAGGTTACGAAGAAAGGTTAGTACAGGAACGGCGAGGAATTAGGATTCGTAAAAGTGCATCGGGCATAGAACTAGTGAGCGCCCAAGAATGCAGTGAATTTGTTACTAAAATTCGCCATAGAGATGAAAAGCTATCTGGAGCGGCTATGGAAACGTTGGCTGTAATTGCTTTCAAACAGCCTATCACAAAAGGTGAAGTAGAAGAATTTCGTGGTGTGAACTGTGAAAAAGTATTAAAACAATTATTGGCCCGTGACATGATTGTAGAGTTAGGACGAAAGGAAACTATCGGACGTCCTGTGATTTACGGAACATCGGATAACTTTTTAAGGACTGTAGGTGCCAATTCTATTGAAGAATTGCAACAGTCTATGCCTCTTTCAGCGGGGTTATCCATAGATATAGAAGGAGATTAATATGGAACTAGAACGTTTGCAAAAATATATTGCCCGTTGTGGTGTGGCATCACGACGAAAAGCAGAAGAATTGATTACTTCTGGCAAAGTACTTGTGAATGGTAAATATGTAAAAGAACTGGGTGCAAAGGTAAATCCTACACGGGACCGCGTCAAAGTGGATGGACAACTATTGGAGCCAGAGGCATTGGAATATTATATTTTTAACAAGCCAAAAGGGGTGATTACATCCATTACAGATCCTGAAGGACGCAAAACTGTTATGGATTATATTAACTCTGTAAAAGTTCGTATTTATCCTGTAGGCCGATTAGACTACCATACAGAAGGATTATTACTATTGACGAATGATGGAACTATGGCGCAAAATTTAGCCCATCCATCAAAAGGTGTGACGAAAACCTACGAAGTAAAAGTAAAAGATCGTGTGCTTGATGAACATTTAGAACAGTTAGCAGTAGGTATCAAACTAGAAGATGGTATGACGGCGCCTTGCGAAATTACAGACTACGGATTTAATGGAAAAACAGGTCTTACCACTGTAGAAATTACCATCCATGAAGGGCGTAATCGTCAAGTACGCCG
Source organism: uncultured Veillonella sp. (assembly GCA_963516605.1). Lineage (GTDB taxonomy): Bacteria > Bacillota > Negativicutes > Veillonellales > Veillonellaceae > F0422. The sequence goes on from CAUQBP010000007.1 coordinate 58,085, forward strand.
TATGTTTGAACACTTTGGGTACTCTATTCATAATTTGAAACGCATCAATTATGCGGGATTGAATTTGAAAGGGTTGAAACGTGGGGCTTTTCGTAAATTAACTCGTGAAGAAGTGAAACAATTACAAGCGATAAAATAAGGATACATATGAAAAAAATTATTGTCATCGGTGGTGGCGCTGCAGGTCTTATGGCTGGCGTCCGAGCTGCACAATTAGGTGCCTCTGTGCGTATCATTGAAAAAATGAAGATGGTGGGCCTTAAAATGGGGATTACAGGAAAAGGGCGTTGTAATGTGACCAATGCAGCTCCTATAGAAGATTTTATTAAGCAAACGCCTGGAAATGGTAAATTTCTATATAGTGCGTACCAACAATGGACAAATGAAGATATGATTCATTTGCTCAATAGTTGGGGTGTCCCTACTAAGGTTGAGCGCGGTGGCCGTGTGTTTCCAGAGTCTGATAAAGCAACGGATGTGCGCAATGCTTTTATAGACACGTATCGTAAATTAGGTGGACAACTTCACTTAGAAGAAACTGTTAAGGGTTTGATTGTAAAAGACGGCGCTATTACAGGTGTGATTACAGATAAAGGAACCTATGAGTGCGATGCAGCTATCATCGCAACAGGTGGGATGTCCTATCCATTGACTGGCTCCACTGGAGATGGCTATGAATTAGCTTCTTCTGTGGGACATTCTATCGTGGAATTGAGACCATCTTTAATTCCTTTAGAAACAAAAGAACATTGGGTGAAAGACTTAATGGGGCTGAGCCTTAAAAATGTAGAAGTCTCTATTATTGCGAAAAATAAAGTGCAGACAAAACAATTTGGAGAAATGCTATTTGCCCATTTTGGGGTCACAGGACCGATTATTTTATCAGCTTCTCATACAGTGACCAAATTATTGAAGAAAAAGGTAGATCCCATTACTATTGAAATTAATCTAAAACCAGCATTAACTAAAGAGGTTTTAGATAAGCGGGTACAACGTGATTTCAGTGAGTCTCAAAATAAGCAATTAGTGAACGTATTGAAAGGTTTATTGCCATCCAAGTTAATTCCAGTTATATGTCAATTAGCAGAATTAGAAGGAACCAAGGCGATTCACGATATTACCAAAGAGGAGCGCTTGCGACTAGTGGATGCCATACAACATATGCGACTCACCGTACATAAACCTCGCCCTATAGCGGAGGCCATTGTGACAGCTGGTGGCATTTCTGTAAAAGAAGTAGATCCAAAAACGATGCAATCTAAATTGGTGCATGGTTTATATATGGCAGGAGAAGTCTTGGATGTGGATGCGTTCACAGGGGGCTATAATCTGCAAGTTGCGTTTTCTACAGCCTACGTAGCTGCTACTCATGCAGCAGAAGGAGGAGTCTAATATGAATCGACGAATTTCCGTAGCCATTGATGGTCCTGCTGGTGCAGGTAAAAGTAGTATTTCTAAAGTAGTAGCCAAGAAATTAGGGTATTTATATATTGATACAGGAGCTATGTATCGTGGCATTACCTGGGCACTACTGAATGCGGGTATATCTATTGATGATGTAGATGCAGTAGAAGCTGCTTTGTCTAAGATTCAATTAGAACTACGTGTAGAAGAAACGGGTTTATCTGTATGGGTAAATGGAACAGATGTATCCCAAGATATCCGTACGCAATATGTGACAAGTCACGTGTCTCAAGTGGCTGCACAAAAAGCAGTGCGCACTAAGTTGGTAGAAATGCAACGTCACATGGCATCAGCGGGCGGTGTGATTCTTGATGGTAGGGATATTGGTTCCGTTGTGTTACCTAATGCGGAATTAAAAGTCTATCTAACAGCATCTGTGGAGACTCGTGGGCATCGACGTTGGTTGGAGTTGAAAGATTCCGAGAATATCTCTTTGGAAGAAGTATGTCGTACTGTAGCAGAGCGAGATGCCATGGATATGAATCGAAAGGAATCTCCTCTTGTATGCGTAGATGATGCAGTGGTTGTAGAAACGGATCATCTTAGTATAGAAGAAACTGTTCAAACTCTTGTTGACTTAATTCGTAAAGCGGAACTAGGAGGGCATCATGGATAAATTTTCTGAATGCTTATGGAGATCTGCGTTTACCATCGTTTATGGATGGTGGTATGGCACAAAGGTATATGGGAAAGAAAATGTACCTAAAGAAGGGCCGGTCATCATTTCTCCAAACCATAAGAGTAATAATGACCCTCCTTTATGTGGCTTTGCATTACCACGTCATGTGAACTTCATGGCAAAAGAAGAGCTATTTAGAAATCCAATTTCTAAATTAGTTTGTACTTGGCTAGGAGCCTTTCCGGTGCGACGAGGTGGAGTCGATAAATTAGCTATTCGTCATGCTATGAATTTATTGAAGGATAATTTAATGCTTGGTATTTTTCCAGAAGGGACACGACAAAAGGGTGATTCTTTAGGGCGCTTTCACGATGGCGTAGCTTCGATGGCGTTGCGTACAGGGGTGCCAGTAGTACCGATAGCCATTGTAGGAAGCGATAAAATGATTCGTGGAGAAGTAGCTGTTATTATTGGAAAACCGATTGTAGTAGCAAAAGCAAAAGCAACTGTAGAGGCTATTGCAGACGTGAATGATGTGGTAAAAACAGCTATCCAAACTATGATTGATGAATATAAAGCAGGTAAGTATAAATAGGGGAATGCTATGTTTACAATACGATTAGCAGAAAATTGTGGGTTTTGCTACGGCGTAAAGCGTGCTGTTACTATGGCAGAAAAAGCAGCAGACTCACAAGATTTGAGTTATACATTGGGACCAATTATTCATAACCCTCAAGTAGTAGGTCGGTTAGAAGATAATGGTGTCTATGCCATTAATGAATTGAGTGATGTAGAAGAAGGTACTATTATCATTCGCTCCCATGGGGTTGGTCCAGAAGTATATGAAGAGGCAGAAACAAGAGGTTTACCAGTTATAGATGCCACCTGTCCTCATGTGCAAAAAGCACAAAGAGATGCGAAGTCAGTTGTTGATGAAGGGCTTACGCTCATTATCTTGGGTGAAAAGAAACATCCAGAAGTAAAGAGTATTAATCTATGGGCAGGTAATAAAGGTATTATAGTAGAAGCAGAAGAGGATGCTAGAAATATTCAATTCGTGGAAAAAATTGGAGTTGTAGTACAAACTACCTTTTCACAATTTAAGTTTCAAAGTATAATAAAAATATTAGAACAAAAATCTAATGATCAAAAGATCTTCAAGACAATTTGTCAGGCTACTGAGGAACGTCAAAATTCTGCTGTAGCTTTGGCGAAAGAAGTGGATCTTATGATCGTGGTAGGTGGGAAGAACTCCGGCAACACGACTAGGTTAGCAGAAGTATGTCGTGATGTAGGGTGTACTACATACCACATCGAAACTGCTACTGAAATACAAATGACGTGGTTGAAAGACGTCACAACAGTAGGAGTCACGGCTGGTGCATCGACACCAGACTGGATAATTAAGGAGGTCATTCAGACGATGGAAAATTTTGCAGAATTATTTGCAGCATCAGAAGCGCAAGCAGAAGAATTTAAGAAAGGTAATGTGATTGAAGGGGAAGTTGTACAAATCGATGACGAACGTGCATATGTATCCTTTGGCTACAAAACAGAAGCACAACTAGAGAGAAAAGAAATGGCATACCCTACACCAGCTTCTGCTAAAGATGTATTAAAGGAAGGCGATAAAATCAAAGCTGTTATCCTTAACCACATCAAAGAAGATAGCCCAATTTATCTTTCTATCACTCGTTTGGCTAAAGATGAAGATTGGCAATATGTTATTGAAGCACAAGAAAAAGATGAACCAATCATCTGTAAAGGTGTGGATGCAATTCCTGCAGGTTTAGTCGTAACTGTTAAGTCTTTACGTGGTTTTATTCCACTTTCCCAAGGTGACATTCACTTCGTGAAATCCCTTGATAACTTAGTAGGTACAGAATTCGAAGCTAAAGTACTTGAAGTTGAAGAAAAGAAAAACCGTTTGGTTCTTTCCCGTCGTGAAGTACTTGAAGTGGAACGCCAAGCTAAATTAAAAGAAGCGTTAGCAAATGTAGAAGTTGGTGGTACTTACAAAGGTACTGTTCGCAAAATCATGCCTTATGGCGCATTCGTTGATATTGGAGGAATCGAAGGTTTACTTCACATTTCCGACATCTCTTGGCAAAAAATTAAACGTGTTGAAGACGTGTTAGCAGTTGGTCAAGAAATCGACGTTAAATTACAATCCTTCGATGAAGAAAACAGCAAAATCTCTTTATCTTTAAAAGCATTATCCAAAAGCCCATGGGACGTTGCAGAAGAAACTATCCATGTAGGTGATGTTGTAACTGGTAAAGTAGTTCGCACAGTACAATACGGTGCATTTGTTGCTATCAACGATGATATCCAAGGTTTACTTCACATCTCTCAAGTAACTAAACAACGCAATGCAAAAGTAGAAGACTACTTGAGCCGCGGTCAAGAAGTAGAAGTAGAAGTGATTTCTTTCAACAAAGATGAAAAGAAATTAGGTTTAAAATTAACTGAGTTAATGGAACCAGTAGCAACTGAAGAAGAAGCTGAATAATTTCTAGATAATAGAAGAACAGTAGGTCCAATGGACTTACTGTTCTTTTTTTGCTTTCGTTTATGTGATACAATATAAGTTGATAAACTATGTGTTCTTACTCTTCCTTTGAGGAAGTTGAAATATGAGGTGAAAGCATGTCAAAACCATTAGTTGCGGTCGTAGGAAGACCGAATGTAGGAAAGTCTACATTATTTAATGCCATTGTTAATAAACGAATTTCGATCGTAGAAGATATTCCAGGTGTTACACGGGATAGAATTTATTTTGATGCAGAATGGCTACAACGTGAATTTACTATGATTGACACTGGTGGGATTGAGTTTATTACTGCAGAAAGTCATGAAATTCCTAAAATGATGCGTTTTCAGGCACAACTAGCGATTGAAGAAGCTGATGTGATTCTCTTTGTTGTAGATGGTAAGCAAGGGATTACCATTGCTGATGAAGAAGTGGCCAACTTGTTGCGTGCTAGTGGTAAGCCTGTGATTTTAGTAGTTAACAAAATCGATAGTGTAAATCAAGAGGCTAATATTTATGAGTTCTATAATTTAGGTATTGGTGACCCAATTGGTATTTCTGCTAAAAATTTGATGAATTTAGGTGATTTACTTGATGATGTAGTGAAACATTTTCCTCCACAAAGTGCTAGTGAGGAAGATGAAGATACAATCCATGTAGCCTTGATTGGGCGTCCTAATGTGGGTAAATCATCTCTAACAAATGCCTTATTAGGTCAAGAACGTGTTATTGTTAGTGATGTGGCTGGTACAACACGTGATTCTATCGACACCCATTGGAGTCATGATGGACAGGATTTTGTATTAATCGATACAGCAGGTATGCGACGTAAATCTCGTATTGATGCACCTGTAGAAAGATATAGTATTGTTCGTTCTCTCCGTGCTATTGATCGCTCTGATATTGTTGTTTTAGTATTAGATGCTACAGATGGAGTAACTGAACAAGATAAAAAAATTGTTGGCTATGCTCATGAATCTGGAAAAGGTTTAGTCATCGTTGTCAATAAATGGGATCTGATTGAAAAAGACGATAAAACTACATTGCGATTCACAGAAGATATATATGATGAAATGGGATTTTTGCGTTATGCTCCGATCTTGTTTGCTTCAGCTTTAACGAAACAACGTGTTCATCGCTTAGCAGAATTAATTAAATATGTATCTGAGCAACAACATATGCGTATTTCTACAAGTGTGTTGAATCAATTGTTATCGGATGCACAAACAGTTAATCCAGTGCCATCTCGTGGTGGACGTATTCCTAAAATTTATTATATGACACAGGCTAGTGTAAAACCGCCAACATTTATATTATTTGTGAATGAACCTGAATTGATTCATTTTTCCTATATGCGTTTCTTAGAAAATCGACTTCGAGAATCCTTTGGATTTGAGGGAACTCCAATTCGCTTAGTACTTCGTGGTAAGAAGGGATCTGATGAAGAATGATAACGGTGGAAATTGTTGTATTAGTTTTACTTGCATACGTAATAGGTTCTATTCCTACAGGTTTAATTATTGGAAAGCTATGTTTTCATACAGATGTACGTCAATATGGTAGTAAAAATATTGGTGCTACCAATACGTATCGTGTACTAGGGATGAAAGCTGCTTTGCCTGTTTTCCTAGGGGATGCTGGAAAGGGTGCCATAGGAGTTCTCTTATTTTCGCCGAATCCAGAATGGATGATTGTAGGTGGCTTATGTGCTATGATTGGTCATAATTGGTCTATTTTCCTTGGCTTTTCTGGCGGTAGAGGGGTTGCGACAGGATTGGGGGTACTCATTGCATTATCTCCTATAGCGGCTATAATTTGCTTTGCTGTATGGGGCATTATTGTCAAGTTTATTTCCTATGTGTCCTTAGGATCTATCGTAGCAGCTACTCTTGTGCCTATTGTGATGTATTGTTTATCTGAACCTTTACCATACATCATCTTTGGCGCTATAGCGGCATTATTTGTCGTATTCCGTCATAGAGAAAATATTGTACGTCTTTTGCAAGGAAAAGAATTAGCTGTTAAACGTATTACAAAGGATAAGTAATTATGAAAATTGCAGTCATTGGATCAGGTAGCTGGGGCACTGCATTAGCTCTAAAAGGGCTAGAGGCGGGGCATCAAGTGACGATGTATTGTCGCACGGAAGAAAAAGCAAATTATTTGCGTGAATATCGTATTAATCCTTATTTACCAGAAGTTGTATTACCAAGTTTACTAGAGTTTCAACATTCTTATGAGGCTACCTTAGCAGATGCAGAGGTGGTGTTACTGGTAACGCCATCTAGTTATGTGCGAAGTACTCTACAGGAGTTAAAACAATATTTACAACCATCTATGATTATCGTAGGATGCTCTAAAGGGTTGGAAAAAGATAGCGAAAAACGATTATCTTTGGTCATTGAAGAAGAAGTGCAAGGTTTAGTGAAAGCGACGGCTATTTTATCTGGTCCTAATCATGCAGAAGAAGTAGGACGTAATTTGCCAGCTGCTACGGTGGTAGCAAGCCAACATGAAGTGGCCATTTGCACACTACAAAAAGCCTTGGGTGGACCAACTTTTCGGGTCTATGGTAACACAGATGTAATTGGTGTTGAACTAGGGGGAGCTACAAAAAATATCATCGCTTTAGCAGCAGGTATTGCCCATGGTATGCATTTAGGAGATAATTTGTTGGCAGCCCTACTGACTCGTGGACTTCATGAAATGACGAAGTTTGGCGTTGCCATGGGAGCAAAAGCAGAAACATATGCAGGACTTTCAGGAATGGGAGATTTAATTGCTACGTGCATGAGCCCTCATAGTCGAAACCGTCGAGCCGGACAAAAATTAGCCGATGGAGAGACGATGGAAGATATTATCAACCATTCCCAGATGGTGGTGGAAGGTTTTTTTGCAGTTCGTATTATTTATGATTTAGCTAAGGCAAAAGGAATCGATATGCCTATCACTAATGCTCTGTATGAGGTGTTATATCATAAGGTTCCACCGGCAGAAGTGCTAATGCAGTTGATGATGCGTGATGTAAAACAAGAAGTTTGCAGTGAGTCATAGGCTATGAGGAAGATTTCATAAAAAATCTATTGTACCCCATAGTAAAATCATGTAGAATATACAAGTACAGGTAGTAAAATATATGAGAATTATTTCAGGGACAGCTAAAGGGCATACTATACAAGCTCCGAAAGGTATGGATACAAGACCTACACAAGATCGAGTGCGTGAAAGTATTTGTAATGTCATACAAAGTCGAAGAGGATTTTTTGAGGCGCAGGTGCTAGATTTATTTTCTGGAACAGGTGCGCTCGCCATCGAATCTTTGAGCCGTGGTGCTAGTCATGCTATTGCGGTAGATACGCGCACTGATATGTGCATTAGGAAGAATGCACAACATTGTAAGGTAGAAGACCGATTGGAAATTATGAAATGTACTATGGAGTCGGCACTTTCACGGTTACAAGGAAAGCAGTTTCAGTTGATATTTTCTGATCCTCCTTATGAAAAAGGGTATGTCCAAAAAACATTGGACTTAGTGGAAGAGTTACAATTACTTACCGAATATGGCTTTTTAATTTTAGAACGCCATAAGAATGAAACATTAGAATTATTTCCCAAGTGGGTGCTTGTAAAAGCCTTATCCTTTGGGTACACTCGCGTTGACATTCTGTGTCGAGAACCGTAGAAAGGGGCTTATATCGTGAGAATTGGGGTTTGTCCAGGTAGTTTTGATCCTGTTACAAATGGACATATAGATATATTTGAGCGCGCTAGTAAATTAGTGGACAAGCTAATCGTAGTGATTTTAGAGAATCCAAATAAAAAGTACTTGTTTACCTTGGATGAACGAGCAGAGTTAATTCGTCAATCTGTGTCACATATTCCTAATGTTGAAGTGGATTTTGGGGCTGGTTTGTTGAATGATTATGTAAAATCGAGAGATAGTCATATTATTATTCGTGGTCTCCGTGCGCTGAGCGACTTTGAATATGAATTTCAACGAGCTTTATTTTCAAAATATTTAGATGATGAGATTGAAACTGTTTTTATTATGACAAATAATAAATATGCCTTCGTAAGCTCTACGGGGATACGAGAATTAGCTAAATTTGGTGGTAAATTAGAAGGTTTAGTACCGGATATTGTAAAACAAGCATTAGAAGCTAAATTTAATACAGTACAAGAAAAATAGGAGGACACCATGAGAACAGAAAAATTATTAGAAGAATTGGAAAACTTGATTGTTACTAGTAACAATATGATTATGACAAATAAAAAGTTAATTGAAGAAGAAGAAATTATGCGTATAGTAGATGCGTTGACAGAATCTTTGCCACTTGAATTAGAAGAATCTCGTCGTATTGTGGCAGAACGTGATCGTATCGTAGCGGAAGGTCAAAAGCAAGCTGATGCGTTGATTGAACAAGCGAAAGAATATATTCAAAAATTAACAGAAGAAAGTGAATTAGTCAAACAAGCACAAGAACATGCTAATCATATCATTGCAGAAGCTAATAAATCTTCTGAGGAACTTAAAAATAGTTCTATTCAATATGCTAGTGATGTGTTCAAATACGTGGAATCTAATTTAGATCGTGCATTAGAAGCCTTAGAAGAAAATCGTCAAACATTATATAAATAATTACATTAGAGACTGTAACAAGTATAGGTTGTTGCAGTCTTTTTTGTATGTACTATAACTTACATTTTTATGTATTAGTAGTGTTATGTTGGATATCATTTGTGTTAACTGCCATGTGTTTATGTAAGTAGGGAGCAACTAATATCATTAAAATGTTAAGAGAAAATAAAAGGAGTTTCTATAATTTCGTCGAATACTAACAATATCAGTTTCATGTAATACTAAGAGGAGGTATACTATGAATTTTGAAATTCGTAATGGCCACGATTATATTGATGAAGTAAAAGATTTATTTGTAGAGTATGTACGATCTTTAGGTGTGTCCGCTAATTTAAGAGAGTTTCATGGACTGGAAGACAAATATAAAGGTGAAGGTGAAGCCTTGTATATTGCCTTTATCGATAACAAACCAGCGGGTTGTGTCGCATTACGCTATGTTGATAGTAAAACAGCAGCTATGAAACGGTTGTACGTTCGTCCTGCTTTTCGTCATAGCTCTTTAGGTACGAATATGGCTAAAATGGTAGTAGAAGATGCTCGTGAGTTTGGATATAAAACATTGCTCTTAGATAGTTTACCTAGCATGGAAAATGCGAAAGAGTTATATACTAATTTAGGGTTTAAAAAATTAGATGGAACGAAGAAATCAGTGAAAACTGTTGTTCATTTATCTTTACCTTTATAGAGGCCAAGACTTGATGGATTTGTCATCCATTCTATACATATGTAAAAAGCTGTAGCAAATTATGTATATTTTAATTTGTCTACAGCTTTTTTTCGCAGAGAGACTATCTTGAACTTTCATAGTTTAAAATAAAGATGTATTACTGAGTCAGATACTGTATAATAGGGTAAGTATAGATAGTCTATTAATTGAATTAGTTCTATAGGAAGGTGAGACCTTTGAAGGGTAAGCATATTGTAGTAGGTGTAACAGCAGGAATAGCAGCCTATAAAGCAGTAGAGTTAGTAAGCCGTTTATATAAAGCGGGAGCAGAAGTAAAAGTGGTAATGACGAGAAATGCCACTAAATTTGTGAGTCCCCTTGTGTTTGGTGAAATTAGTAAACACAAAGTGGCTGTGGAAATGTTTGAAAATGTACAGGATTGGAATGTGGAGCACATTGCCTATGCAACATGGGCGGATGCCTATGTAGTAGCACCAGCAACGGCTAATATGATTGCTAAGATGTCCCATGGTATTGCAGATGATATGTTATCTACCCAATTATTGGCCACAACGGCCCCTGTATTTGTATGTCCAGCTATGAATAGTAACATGTATGCTCATCCAGCTGTGAAAGAAAATTTAACTATCTTGCGTGGTAGAGGCGTCCATGTGTTAGAACCTGACAGTGGACTCCTAGCATGTGGGGTAGAAGGAAAAGGTCGTTTACCAGAACCGCAAAAAATTATGGACTGGGTGAACTTTCATTTAGGGAAAACAGACCTATTGGAAGGTAAAACTGTGATTGTCAGCGCTGGTGGCACACAAGAAGCTATTGATCCGGTTCGGTATATTACGAATCGTTCCAGTGGAAAAATGGGATATGCAGTGGCTCTAAAAGCGGCCCAGGCGGGAGCTAAGACAATTTTGGTATCTGCTCCCACAGATCTTGCTGTGCCAATTGGTGTAGAGCGTATTATAGTTCGTTCTGCTACAGAGATGAAAGAGGCTATAGATAGTCACTATGACTCTACAGATGCTGTGATTATGGCTGCGGCTGTGGCGGACTATCGTGTTGCTGAAGTAGCGGACAATAAAATAAAAAAACAAGAAACTATGACATTAGAGTTGGTAAAAAATCCAGATATTTTAGCAAGCTTGGGGGATCGCAAACAGCATCAAAAGCTAATTGGTTTTGCAGCAGAAACGCAAGATGTCATTACCTATGGAAAAGAAAAGGTACGCAAAAAGAATTTGGACATGTTAGTGGCTAATGATGTAAGTAAATCTAATGCTGGATTTGATGTAGATACAAATGAAGTGACATTTATCTATCCTGGAGATCAAATTGTAAATTTACCCAATATGTCAAAACTTGATGTAGCAGAACGTATCATTCAAGCCTTGGCAGACCTATAAATGTGTGTTATAATGAATTGTAGTGATTTTAAACTAAGTATTATATGTATGATACAAGTCTCATCAAGAGTAGTGGAGGGAAAGGCCCTGTGAAGCTACAGCAACCATTCCTTAGGGAAAAGGTGCTAAATCCAACGATATTTGATCGGAAGATGGGGATATAATTCCTCATCTTGGGATGAGGAATTTTTTTATTGGAGGTTTATTCATGGCAGAAAAACATGTATTTTTCACTTCTGAATCTGTAACAGAAGGTCATCCAGACAAAATTGCTGACCAAATTTCAGATGCTGTATTGGATGCTATTTTAGAAAAAGATCCAACAGCACACGTTGCCTGTGAAACATTAGTAACTACAGGCCAAGTTCATGTAGTAGGCGAAATTACTACAAAAACGTATGTAGATATTCCTCATATTGTTCGTGATACAATTCGTGAAATCGGATATACACGTGCAAAATTTGGTTTTGATGCTGATACTTGTGGCGTTAACGTAGCGATTGACGAACAATCTGCAGACATTGCGATGGGTGTTGATGAAGCATTAGAATCTCGTGAAGGTGGTAGTGATGCCTTCGATAAAATTGGTGCGGGTGACCAAGGCATGATGTTTGGTTTCGCATCCAATGAAACTGAAGAATTAATGCCTATGCCTATTAGCTTGGCACATCGCTTATCTCGTCAATTGACAAAAGTTCGTAAAAACGGCACATTGGATTATCTTCGTCCAGATGGTAAAACCCAAGTAACTGTTGAATATGTTGATGGAAAACCTAAACGCATTGAAACAATCGTTATTTCTACACAACATGGACCAGAAGTGACATTGGAACAAATCCAAGCAGATATTAAAAAATATGTGATTGATCCAGTTCTTCCAGAAGGATTTATTGATGAAAATACTAAATATTTCATCAACCCAACTGGTCGTTTTGTAATCGGTGGTCCACAAGGTGACGCTGGTTTGACTGGTCGTAAAATTATCGTAGATACGTATGGCGGTATGGCACGTCATGGTGGTGGAGCTTTCTCCGGTAAAGATCCTACAAAAGTTGACCGTTCCGCAGCATATGCAGCTCGTTATGTAGCTAAAAATATTGTGGCAGCTGGTCTTGCTGATAAATGTGAAGTACAAGTAGCTTACGCAATTGGTGTAGCAAAACCTGTATCTATCATGGTAGAAACATTTGGTACTGCAAAAATCGAAGAAGAAAAAATCTCTGCATTAGTAAGCAAACATTTTGACCTTCGTCCAGCAGGCATCATTGAAATGTTAGACTTGTTGAAACCACATTACAAAAAAACTGCTGCCTATGGTCATTTTGGTCGTACTGACGTAGACCTTCCATGGGAACGCACAGATAAAGCAGAAGCACTTCGTAAAGAAGCTGGTTTATAATAGATAAATTTACCCTTCGCTTTTGAATGATACATATATAGAGGATAGAGACGCATGTCTTTGTCCTCTATTTTTTGTTATCCTCGTTGTCATGTGCATAAACTATGAGCGTTTAGATTGTCATGTGTGTATACTTGTTATAAGAGGAGAAGATTCGTGTACTAACTCATTTGCTTCTATACCCTCATATATATTCGTCTTAAAAGAAATGCCATGACGTGAAAATGTGCAAGACTAAGATATGAAATAGTATGAATCATAGGTATAAACGTGGTATAATGGAGAGTGTTTAGTCAGGAGGTTATGATGCGTTTAGGTGAAATTATTATCAATCGTCCTGCGAAACAATTGAATAAACCTTTAACCTATGAAATACCTGACTCATTCGGGGAGGTACCTATTGGAACTCGTGTGGCAGTTCCTTTAGGTGCTTCTAAAGAAGAGGGCATCCTTGTAGGTTATTGTGACATAGAAAATCCATCATTTGTGATTAAACCTATATTAGCTGTATTAGAGCCAACACCTTGGTTTTCATCGGAAATGTTAAGTACTGCTCGTAAGTTAAGCGAGTATTACTTGTGTACCTTTGCAGAGGCATTAAGTTTATTTACTGTCGATAAAAGTAAATTAAAATCTTATGACCGACCTAAAATTGAATGGCTTGTGCCTAAGGATTCCTTCCGTGTAGAACTGTTTGCAGTGAGGAAACAAAAGCAGCGTTTATTAGCAGAATACTTATTAGAGCATGGAGCAACTTCGGTGAGTGCCTTGCGATTAGCAGGATTTAGTTTGCCTGTCATCAAGCAAGTAAAAGAATGTTCTGCTGTTGAAGTAGAATGGCGTTATGAAATGACGAAAACACGGTATGAGGAAGTTGTGGATAGTATAGACATTCCTTTAACAGAGGCCCAACAATCTGTATATGAACCTATTCAGGAATGTATTGCTAAGCAGACAAGTAGTGCGTTTTTACTCCATGGTGTAACGGGTAGTGGAAAGACGCAGGTGTATCTAAAAGCTGCGCAAGAAACGATTCGACAGGATAAGATTGCAATTATTTTAGTTCCAGAAATTGCTTTAACAACACAAATAGTGCGGCGATTTGTAGAAAAGTTTGGACAAGAAGTTGTGGTCTTTCATAGCCAGTTAACAAAATCGGAACGTTATAACAATTGGGAACGTTTACGCCGGAAAGATAGCCATATTATCATTGGTGCTCGCTCGGCAGTATTTGCTCCAACAGAAGATATTGGCCTTATTGTAGTCGATGAGGAACATGACCCATCCTATAAACAACAAGATATGACTCGCTATGATGCGCGTATGGTGGCAAGATGGCGCAGTGAAAGCCATCAATGTCCGCTTATTTTGGGGTCTGCCACACCATCTGTACAGACTTATTATTTAGCAAACCAAGGGGTCTATCAGTTACTATCTTTGGAACATCGTATTTTTCATCAACCGATGCCTAAGGTCACTGTTGTGGATATGAAAGAAGAAATGTTCTATGGGAATTACTCTGTATTTTCTATGGCATTAGATACGTTAATCCAAGAAACGCTACAGAAACGGGAACAAATGATTCTCTTGCTGAATCGAAGAGGTCATAGTACATTTGTGATGTGTCGAGATTGTGGTAAACCTATCCAGTGTCCTCACTGTGATATATCGATGGTGTATCATCAAGCGGGACAGGACTTACGTTGCCATTACTGTGATCATCATGAAATAGTACCTCAAAATTGTCCTCATTGTGGTAGCCGTAAGATTAAATTCTTTGGTACAGGCACACAAAAGGTAGAAGAAGAATTAGCAAAGCGATTTCCTCAAGCTAGAATTGCTCGTCTAGATCAAGACACGACATCTAAAAAAGGAGAATCACAGCGCATTTTGGAAGCCTTTGGTGCTGGCCAATATGATATTTTATTGGGTACGCAAATGGTGGCAAAAGGACATGATTTTTCAAATGTTACCGCAGTAGGAATTATTACAGCTGATTCTGTCTTGCACATTCCTGTGTATACGGCTTCTGAAAGAACGTTTAATTTGCTAACACAAGCGGCTGGTCGTGCTGGTCGTGGTGATAAACCGGGAACAGTAGTAGTACAAACCTATAGTCCTGAACATTATGCCATTCAGCACAGCACACACCATGATTATGTTAGCTTTTATGAGGAAGAAATAGAGGCTCGAAAAGCTTTGTTGTATCCGCCAATTGGTGAAATGATACAAATTACCTTATTAGATGAAAAACTTTCAGTGGTACGAACGAGAGCGACAGAGTTAGCCAACACTTTGCGCCAGGCTTGTGAAGGTCAGCGCATTGATATACTAGGGCCCTATGAAAATGGTGCCGTAAAGATACGAGATATGTATCGACTTTGTATTATGATTCGTGGCATTGATTTATCGAAAATAAAATCATACATGTATCATTCAGATATATTTGCATTGCCCCATATCTATATAGATGTGGATCCAGTATAGGAGGGAATATGGCAGTTTTAGAAGTCATGAAAACAGGTCATCCTGTGTTGAAACAAATAGCAGAACCAGTAGAGTTCGTAAATAAAAAGATTCGTCAATTATTAGATGATATGGCAGAAACGATGTACAAAACAGATGGTGTAGGTCTGGCGGCACCGCAAGTCAACGTATCTAAACGAATCATTGTCTTAGATGATGGAAATGGTTTAATCGAAGTTATTAATCCAGAAATCGTGAAAAAAGAAGGCTCTCAAATAGGATTAGAAGGCTGTTTAAGCGTACCAGAACTATTTGGTGATGTAGAGCGATATGACAAAATTGAAGTACATGGTATCAATCGAAATAATAAAAAGATTAAGATCAAAGCAGAAGGTTTTTTAGCGCGTATTTTTCAACATGAAATCGACCATTTAAATGGAATTTTATTTGTGGAAAAGTTAGTGAACCCCAATGAGATTTTTATCCATAAAAAGGAACAATAATAATGAATCCATTACGTATAGTTTTTATGGGAACTCCAGATATAGCGGTTCCTACCTTACAGGCTTTAATTGACAGTTCCCACACTGTGGTAGGTGTATTTTGTCAACCAGATAAACCGAAAGGACGAGGCAATAAATTGCAAATGCCACCGACGAAGGAATTGGCATTACAGTATGATATTCCTGTATATCAACCGAAATCTTTGCGCAATGAAGAAGCAGAAGAATTGTTGCAAACTTTAGCTCCTGATATTGTTGTAGTCATTGCGTATGGTAAGATTTTACCTCCTTGGCTCATTCATCAGCCTCCATTGGGGTGCATTAATTTACATGCCTCTTTATTACCAAAGTTTAGAGGTGCGGCGCCTATCCAATATGCGATTCTTCATGAAGAGTCAGAAACTGGTATGACTATTATGCATATGGATGAAGGCTTAGATACAGGTGATATTCTGCTTATGGAACGCATTCCAGTGACAGAAGATGATACATCTGGTACGATTTTTACCGCCTTAGCACAATTAGGGGCACAAATGATTGTACCAGCCGTAGATGCTTTACAAGCAGGTACATTAACTAGAATCACTCAAAATCATGAAGAAGCCATTGAAACAGGAAAAATTACGAAAGAGATGGGGCATCTCAATTTTACAGAACCAGCACATACATTAGCTGCGATAATTAGAGCTTTCAATCCAAGCCCTGGGTGTTATACATTCTTAGAGGGAAAACGGATTAAGTTCTGGCATGCAAAAGTTGACCCTACCTCTAATTATGCTCCTGAGCATTTACAAGGAGCTTGTGGCTATCCTAAAGAGGGTACAATAGTGAATGTAGATAAAGAATCTTTCAGTATTTTCACTGGTCATGGAGTCTTGCGTGTCACTGAAGTGCAGCCAGAAAACAAAAAACGAATGAATGCTGGTGATTTTGCTCGTGGTCATCAGTTAGCAGTAGGAGCTTGCTTTGGCGATGAATAAATCCTATCGTTTGTATTTAACGGTGACAGCTGTAGCAATGCTATTGATATCAATAGTATGGGGTTGGATTGTGTGGATGATGCATCTAAGTTTATCTCAATGGGGACCTGTTGCAGGGCTTATCGGAGAGAGTGTACTACTACTACCCATATTGATAGGGTGGTCCATGTGGATATACATGGCATTAGTTACAATGTACCCCATACAACATCCGATTTTACTGCGACTGTCTAATCGTGGATTATATCTTTTATTTCCCATGGTAACGGTCTTAAGTAGATGCTTTGGATATACCAAGGATGAAGTGAGTCAATCCTTGATTGCGTTAATCAATCATCTTGTGAGCACTCAAGTATATCGGGTGGAACCAGAGCGGTTATTACTGCTCACGCCTCATTGCATACAATTATCTAGTTGCGTACATAAAGTGACTACAGATGTGCATAATTGTAAGCGTTGTGGCGGGTGCCAAGTAGGAACCTTGCTAGATATTGCAGATACCTATGGATGTCACTTTGTGGTCGTTACAGGTGGCACATTAGCACGTTTGAAAATCAAAGAAATTCGTCCTCAAGCGATTGTGGCAATTGCCTGTGAAAGAGATTTAGTCAGTGGTATGGCAGATGTGTTTCCCATTCCCGTAATAGGTGTCTTAAATGAACGACCTTGTGGTCCTTGTTGTAATACCCGAGTCAATACAGAAGACATTAGACTTGTCATAGAAAGGTTACTGTATGGAAACGAAACAAAAGAAAGAACATAAAAATATTCGGCGCCTAGCTATGAAAGTCTTGGTAGATATACATAGAGATAAAAAGTATGCCAATATTGTATTGCCTCAGTATATGATACAAGAAAGACTAGAAGATTTAGATCGTAGATTCTTCACAGAGTTGGTATATGGTGTGGTACGTCGCCAAAACTATTTAGATGCGGTTATTGTTCACTTCACAAAGAAACCAGTAAAAAAACTATCTCCGTTTGTTTTAGAGATTCTTAGACTTGGTGTATACCAATTACTCTATATGGATAAGGTACCATCTAGTGCTGCTGTGAATGAAAGTGTAAAACTGGCGAAAAAAGTAGCACCTGGTACAGACCGTTTTGTCAATGCAGTACTTCGTAATGTAGATAGACAGCGTGAAGATATTGGAGTCGATGCCTTAGCTACGTCAGAAGCGGAACGGATTTCCTATATTTATAATCAACCTTTGTGGTTGGTCCATTTGTGGATAGAGCAACGAGGCGTAGAAGAGACAATAGATCTTTGTGAATGGTTCAATGAAACTCCATTATTGACAGCGCGAGTGAATACTTTACGAATTAGCCGGCATGATGTATTAGAAGAGCTTTCAGAGGCAAACTGGGTAGTAGAGCCTAGTCATATGATTCCAGATGCGATTATCATCAAATCTCACAAAGGACAATTGCAGGAAGCAAAATGGGTACAAGAGGGATTGATGACATTTATGGACGAAGCCTCTATGGCGGTAGCTTATGCAGTACAACCTCAACAACATATGCAGATTTTAGATATCTGTGCAGCACCAGGTGGGAAAACATTACATATGGCAACCCTTATGGGCAATACAGGAACCATCGTAGCTACGGATATTTATGAACATAAGGTAGAACTGTTGCAGGCAAATGCAAAACGCATGGGTATGTCCAATGTGCAGGCTCAACAAGGGGATGCTACAGTAAAAGATGCACAATGGACAGATTCTTTTGATGCCGTACTAGTAGATGCACCATGTTCAGGACTAGGAATCTTACAGAAGAAACTAGATATGAGATGGCGAAAAGAGGAATCCCAATTACAAGAATTACCAAAGTTGCAGCAACAAATATTGCAAAATGCTAGTTCTTATGTAAAAGTAGGAGGACACTTGGTGTATTCTACATGTACTATAAATACTTTGGAAAATGAAGGGGTTGTGGAAAGATTTTTACAAGATAACCCTAATTTCGTCTTAGAAGATGTGGCTCCACTGTTGCCGTTTGCAGCAGAAGGTCCTATGGTTACTTTATTGCCACACGTATATGATATGGACGGATTTTTTATAGCCCGTTTACGTAAGGAGAGAGCATGATAGAATTACTTGGCCTTTCATTGCCAGCATTAAGTAAAGTTGTGACAGATGGAGGTTTTCCCAAATTTAGAGCGAAACAGATTATGGATTATATCTATCAACGTCACGTATTTTCTATGGAAGATATGCTACAGCTTCCACAGACAATGCGTGAATGGCTTACCACGCACTGTACGATTACATTACCTACAGTGGTGCGAGAATCTACTAGTTCAGATGGAAATACAAAAAAATTATTGCTCAGATTTTCTGATGACCATCAAGTAGAAACAGTATTAATGAAGCAACATTATGGCAACTCTGTGTGTTTATCCTCCCAAGTGGGATGTGCGATGGGATGTATTTTTTGTGCATCTACTACAGAAGGTTTATTTCGTAATCTAACAGTAGCTGAAATTGTAGGGCAGTTGTTACTCTTTGAAAGCATCATCAAAGAAGAAGTGCATTCTATTGTTGTCATGGGATCAGGAGAGCCATTACAAAACTTTGATCAAACCATGGAAGCATTGCAATTCATTCATGAAAAAGAAAGCTTTAATATAGGCTATCGTCGAATGACGGTATCCACTTGTGGATTAGTACCGAATATTTACCGATTTGCTGACTTGGAACTGCCCATAACATTGGCACTATCCTTGCATGCTACGACAGATGAAAGTCGAAAGAAAATTATGCCTATCGGTGCTACCTATGCGTTACAAGATGTGCTAGATGCTGTAGCAGAATATTATCGACGGACAGAACGCCGTGTAACCTTTGAATATATTTTGATTCAAGATGTGAATTCCTCTGAAAAGGAAGCTCATGAACTAGGTACGATTGCAAAAGAGTTTCCTCATTGTAATGTTAACTTAATTCCTGTGAATGGAAATGAACATATTAATTTATATAAGCCGTCATTAAAAGCTATGCAAGAATTTAAGTCTATTGTCGAATCCTACGGCGTGTCTGTAACGATTCGTAAAGAAATGGGTGATGAAATTCAAGCAGCTTGTGGACAGTTGAAAATACAACATCAACAATCTTTGAAAGAAGGGATGTTATGATTAGTTTAGGAATCAGTAAAACTGGATTAGTTCGCCAACGTAATGAAGATCGTTTTTATGCCCAAGGGCCACTACTCATTGTAGCAGATGGTATGGGTGGCTACACCGGTGGAGAATATGCTAGCACCATGGTAGTTGATACCATTGTAGAAGTAGTTAATGAGGCTACTGAAATATCTACAGAAGTATTAAAGAACGCCATTCTAAAAGCAAATCGCATTGTCTATGAAAAGAGCCAATCCTACAAGGAACTGGAAGGTATGGGTACAACAGCGGTTGTCGCGTATGTACAAGAAGATACCCTGTATTGGGCTCATGTAGGTGATAGTCGCTTGTACAGGTATGGAGAAGATGGTTTGCATCGTATGACAAAAGATCATTCTATGGTACAGCAATTAGTAGAAGCAGGAACGATTACTGAAGAAGAAGTCATTCATCATCCGAAACGAAATATGTTGACTCGAGCCATCGGAGTGTATGAAACTGTAGAAGTAGATACAGGCGTAGTTGAAGTGCATCAGAATGACCGTATCCTATTATGTAGTGACGGTTTGTCTGGTTATATTGAAGAATCTAAGATTGAACAAGTGCTTTCAGAAGAAAACAATGAAAGTAGAGCTTTGGAAGATTTAGTGCACCTTGTGTATGATGCGGGAGCACGAGATAATGTAACAATCGTACTTGGACGTATATAAAGAGGTGACTTATGGATAGACATACATTAGTAGGATTGGTCTTTGACCATCGCTATGAGGTACAACAGAAGATAGGCGTTGGCGGTATGGCCGATGTATATCGTGGAAAAGATACACTATTAGGACGACCTGTGGCTATTAAAATTCTGCATCAAAATTTTGGCAGTGATCAAGATTTTGTAGCCCGTTTTAAACGGGAAGCACAAGCAGCTGGGAAACTAAATCATCCGAATGTAGTGAGCATGTACGATGTGGGATTTGATCAAGGCTTTCATTACATTATTATGGAATATGTGTCTGGATGCACGTTGAAAGAATACATTCAGCATCATGGCGCTCAGGTGACTGTGCAAGAAGCAGTAAAAATTACAGTAGCCATTGCAGAGGGCCTTGAGCATGCTCACATGATGGGTATCGTTCACTGTGACGTAAAGCCACATAATATATTGATTACTGATTCTGGACGTGTGAAGGTAACAGATTTTGGTATTGCCAGAGCTATTAACTCAGCTACGACGATGATGTATACTAATTCTGTGATGGGGTCAGCCCATTATATTTCTCCAGAACAAGCTAGCGGTAAGAGCATCAATGTGAGTACAGATATTTACTCATTAGGGGTTGTCCTTTATGAATTGTTAACGGGAGAAGTTCCTTTTAGAGGGGAAACGCCTGTTAGTGTGGCATTACAACATGTGAAAGACCCTGTAGTAGCACCACGTATTAAGAATGCTATGATTCCACCACAATTAGAGCAAGTGGTATTAATAGCTTTAGAAAAAGAGCCAGGCAAACGGTTTGGATCTATCTCTGAAATGATTCAGGCATTACGTATGTCATTAGGCTATCGTGGTGGTACATCAGCACGTCCAATGCAACATGATTTTGCGACACAAGTGTTGCCTCCATTGGAGACAGAGGTACTGGAAGAAGAGGAAGAACAACAAGAAGGCATATTGGCAAAATTAGGTAGCTTGCCACAAAAATATGTCATTGGTGGTGCCGTATTTGCATTCTTACTTGCCTTTTTATGGGCCTTCTTGAGCTTTGGCAACTTCTGGAGTAATTCTACTGTAGACGTACCGAATGTGGTAGGTAAACAGTTAAGTGTAGCTACGAGATTGTTAGAAGAACGACATCTACGGGTATCTAGCTCAGAAGTAACGAATTCGGATGTGCCGGCAGGACAGGTCATTTCACAGAGCCCTGAAGCAGGGGAATCTGTCAAAGAACAGCGTATGGTACATTTAGTAGTCAGCAAAGGTGCGGGAGATATTACGATACCAGACTTGCAGGGTATGAGCTTTGACCAAGCTAGAGAAAAATTAAAAGCCTTAGGCTTATCAATTGGTAAAATATCTTATGAAAGTGATTCTAGTAAAGAAGATGGCGTCGTGATTAGCCAAGGCCTACAAGCTGGAGGTAAAGCTTCTAAAGGGGCCACTGTAGATATTACGATTAATCAAACTAAATCGACTACTGTAGAGATTCCGAATGTTGTGGGTATGACCATTAAAGAAGCGAAAGAAGCTTTAGGAAATTTAGGGTTAAGTATTAGTAAAATTTCTGGTTCTAATGAAGATTCTGCTGTCGTTACAGCTGTCAGCCCTGCTCCAGGGTCTTCGGTGAAACGAGATGAAAGTATCACATTGGTAGGCCAACCAAAAGATGGTAAAAAAGACGGAGCCAATGCGAAACAAGGTACTACGAAAGGTGTTGTGGATGTAACGGTGCCGAATGGACGTGCCTCGCAACATGTGAAATTAGTAGTTATCGATGATGACGGTGGACGTGTTGTCTATGATGGCACTAATGCACCAGGAGATCGTATTGTAAAAAGTGTGTCTGGATCCGGCAATGTACGAGTTCAGATTTACTTAAATAATGCATTAGTACAAGAGCAATCCTTATAGGAGAAACTATGAAACAAGGTGTTGTAATTAAGAATATGAATGGGTACTTTTATGTGCAAACTCCAAGTGGAGACGTACATGAATGTAAGGTTCGAGGACGGTTAAAAAAAGAACGATATTCTCTCTTAGTAGGAGATACGGTGCATATTACAGATGATGGTTGGATTGATTCTATTGAAGAGAGAAGAAATTCTTTACGTAGACCAGCTATTGCCAATATTGACCAAGTCATTGTAGTCGTAGCCGCGCGAGAGCCAGATATTCATCCTTTATTATTGGATCGTTTATTAGTGATGATTCATCATAGTCATATTCCTCCAGTACTAGTGATTAATAAATATGATTTGCATACAGAAGATACGATGAAACTGAAATCTATTTATGAAAATATCGGTTACACTGTACTCTGTACGTCCACGTATACCGGTGAAGGGATTGATGAATTACGCCATGTATTACATGGTAAAATCAGTGCCTTTGCCGGCCCTTCTGGAGTAGGTAAAAGTAGTTTACTCAATGCAGTAGATCCGAATTTTGCCTTTCAAACAGGAGCTGTTAGCGATAAGATTAAACGTGGTCGCCATACGACACGCCATGCCTCTTTATACAGCTTAGATGAAAGTTCGTTCATCATGGATACACCAGGATTTTCAGCTCTAGAGCATACAGGGATGACTGTAGAAGAGTTAGTGCATACATTCCCTGAGTTTGGTGACCATGATAGGGGATGCAAGTTTAGTCCTTGTTCCCATAGTCATGAACCTATTTGTTCTGTGAAAGATGCCTTAGCTAATGGGCAGATTAGTGAGCAACGATACCAATCCTATTTGACGATTAAATCAGAACTTGAAGATCAAAGGAGACGATAAAATGATTCAAATTGCCCCATCTATGTTATCGGCAGATTTTTCTAACTTGCGAGAAGATATTCGTACTATCGAAGAAGGTGGTGCTGACTTGTTACATATTGATGTGATGGATGGACATTTTGTGCCAAACCTAACATTTGGTGCTCCCGTGGTAAAAGCATTGCGTCCACATACGAAATTGCCTTTTGATGTACATTTAATGGTAGAAAATCCAGGTGATTATGTAGAAGAGTATGCCAAGATAGGGGTGGAGTATTTTACCTTTCATTGGGAAGCTGTGCCACATGCGCATCGTTTGATTCAAGCTATCAAAGCAACTGGTATGAAAGCAGGCGTTTCTTTAAATCCATCTACGCCAGTATCCTTACTAGAAGATATTGCAGAAGATTTGGATTTAATTTTAATTATGAGTGTAAATCCAGGATTTGGCGGCCAATCGTTTATTCATAATGCAGTGAAAAAAGTAAAGCAAGCTCGAGAACTATTGGACTCGGTAGGTAATACAAAAGCTGTTGTAGAAGTAGATGGTGGTATTAACTTGGAAACAGCTCCATTAGTTCGTGAAGCCGGGGCTACTCTATTAGTAGCTGGTTCTGCTGTATTCGGAGCAGAAGATAGAGCGATGATGATTGCTAAATTACGAGGCTAAGATGATTCGAGTAGGTACAGATATCATAGAAATTCATCGTATGGAACAAGCGATTGAAAGGGATACTTTTTTACAACGAGTATTTACAGAATACGAACGAAACTATGCGTGGGGACGTAACAAACAAGCAGCAGCATCCTTTGCGGGCATCTTTGCGGCTAAAGAAGCTTGTGTAAAAGCCTTGGGGACAGGATTTCGCCACGGTTCCTGGCAGGATATTGAGATTACTCACGATGCATGGGGTGCCCCTGTCCTTACCTGTACAGGCTATTTTGGACAACAAATGAAAGCCTTAGGATATGAAACGATGCAAGTTTCTATTAGTCATTGTCGTGAATATGCTACGAGTACTGTCATTGTATATTAGAGGATAGACCTATGCGACTATTAACACCAAAGCAAGTTAACATAGTAGATCAATATATTGAAAGTTTAGGACTCCCAGTATCTCATTTAATGGAACAAGCGGGACGATTTGTTTTTGAGGTAATACACAGTTATATACAAGAAATAAAGGGGCCCAAGGGAGTTTTATTTCTTTGTGGCATTGGCAATAATGGTGGTGATGCCTTAGTGGCAGCACGATTACTAACAGAAGTACCTGAAGTGACTCCTTATGTTGTCGTGTTAGGTCACCCAAAAGAAGGTTCTCTTTTGTTTCAACAACAATGGAAGGTGGTAAACACCCTAGAAGATATTATTACGATTGTGACTGATGAGATGCTGCAGTCTAATGGGAATGTGATACCCTCCCATATATTAGGGAATGTAAGTATTGTGGTAGATGGTGTGTTTGGTACAGGTTTCCATGGTGAACTACCCAAACAGGTAGGAGCTATATTTGAGCAATGTAAAGCATGGCGTTCTAATAGTGAGACACGAACATGTATTGCCATCGATATTCCTAGTGGGGTTAATGGGTTGACTGGTAGTGCAGATATATCTTCATTTAGAGCAGATGAAACGATTACATTATTAGCCCCTAAAGTGGGAATGCTTTTCTATCCGGGAAGAGAACATGTAGGGCATATGAGTATAGGCAGTATCGGATATCCTTTTCCGCATCATGCATTGTGGGAATCGGATCATAATTGTCCTGAAATCTATTGGAATAACGCAGAGTCCTTGCATATAGATTCCCGCTCTCCCGTTGCTCATAAAGGGACCAATGGTCACGTCTATATTGTGGGTGGATCCCCAGGGATTTATGGGGCACCTATACTAAGTGCTGAAGGAGCTCTACGCAGTGGAGCTGGAAAAGTCACTATACTATCTGGTACAAATGAGTTAGATGCATTGCGGTCCTTGAGTCGCCCTGAAATGATGATTCGTGATAGTAGCAATTTAGAACAACTAGATGGGAATAGCACAGTAGTCATTGGCCCTGGTGGTGGCAGAAGCAATAGCGATAAGAAACATTTACTTCAATGGATGCAATCTATTACAGATAGCCACATGGTACTTGATGCAGATGGTCTCATAGCTGTTTCTAGTGATGTATCGCTGTTAAAACAGTGCGCGTATACATTAGGTAAGAAAGGGTATGCCGTTGTAGTAACACCGCATTTAGGTGAATTCTCTGCTCTTACAGGAAAAAGTATAGGAGAGATTAACAAAGATCCCATTGGACATGCTAGTGCCTTTGCAAAGGAGCATAGTATGTATGTTGTCCTAAAAGGACAACCAACTATAATGGCTACACCTAATGGTAAGGTGTTTGTCACAACGAATGGTAACCCTTATATGGGAACTGGGGGCATGGGTGATGTATTGGCTGGTGTTATTGGTTCCTTGCTAAATCAAGAGCAGGATCCTATGAATGCTATTAATGTTGCTGTGTATGCCCATAGTCGTGCTGGAGATCTAGCGCTAGATGATTGTGGTCCAGGCTTTACTCCTACAGAAGTGGCACAGCGAATTGGTCGTGTACTACGAATAATCGATGGATACAAACCGGGCTTACCACTGTAATAATTGTTGTAATACATAGAGGTTAGAAAGTACTTACATATGAAAAAAGCAATATATAAATATCTGCTCTTATTAGGTGTGTTGGTGGTAGCAATACTAAGCTTAGTAGGTTGTGGAAAAGAACTTTCACAGGTGAATGCAAATTCTTCAAAGACGGAAGTCAGTCAATCTACGCAAGCTCCGACGGGAACCATAAAGGTTCATGTATTGGATATCGGACAAGGAGATGCAATTTTACTCCAAATTGGGGATAAATTTTCTATGATTGATACCGGTGATATTGAACATAGACCACAGGTGGTAGCCTTATTAAAAAAATATGGTGTGAAAGAATTAGAAAATGTCATTTTGACACATCCACATGCGGATCATATTGGCGGTTTCTATGCCATAGCCAAAGCAATCCCTATTAAGCATGTCTATGATAATGGCATCGAGATCGATAGTGGAACCTATAGAACCTATCTAAAAACAATAGATACAAAACAGATTCATCGTGAAACACTTCATAAAGGTGATCGTTTAGATTTAGGGAATGGAGCATATTTTGAGGTCTATGCCCCTTGGAGTGGAGACGTGATGACCGATAAAAAAGGGGAAGTTCATCAAAACAATAACTCTATTGTTGGTAAGCTGACATTTGGTAAATTTTCTATGCTCATGACTGGTGATGCTGAAAAAGAAGAAGAGGCGCGCCTTATTAAAGAGCAAAATACGAAAATGTCTAGTAAAGTCTTAAAAGTGGGACACCATGGTAGTAATGGTTCCAGTCAAAAAGATTTTATTCGTTCTGTTCGACCAGAAGCAGCTGTTATTTCAGCAGGTTTACATAATTCGTATGGACATCCTGGTGAGAAAGCTATGGCACGTTTATTGGAGGAGCGTGTAGATATCTATCGTACAGATACAATGGGGACTGTTACCATTCGGACAAATGGTACAGACTATGATATCCAACGAGAACGATAATAAAGTGTACCATATAAGTATCTAAATTAGGGGAGGTATAGAAATGAAAAACATTTTAATTGTAACAGGTCATACCCACGAAGAAAATTCTGTGGCAAACAAAGAGATTCTTGCGTTGCTTAAAGAAAAATATCCTAAGGCTGAGTTTGATCGCTTGGAAGTGCTCTACGGAGATTACAAGATCAATGTAGAAGCAGAACGTGAGAAGCTCTTATGGGCGGATACGATTGTGATTCAGTCTCCTCTATTTTGGTACTCTTTAACATCTCTTATTATGAGATGGTTTGAAGAAGTATTTGCTTATGGTTGGGCCTATGGTGCAGATACCTATGCAGTAGCCGGTAAGGATATGGTCGTAGGTCTTACCGCTGCTTGTGGTAATGATGAATATGCCTTGCATGGTGATAAAGGTATTACCATTGATGAAATATTTAAAACCTGTGAAGCTACTTGTAAGTTCTGTAAAATGAATTTTAAAGGTGGTGTATTTACCGGCAATATGCTGTATACAGGTGAAGATACACAGCTACAAGTGATTCGTACACAAGCAAAAGAACACTGTGAACAATTAGTTAAGTATATAGAAGCTTAAGTGCGCCATAGGATACATACTATTGCGCTATACTAGATACAGTGTATAATTTATATTACTAAGACAGTCATTGATACAGGAATGAGGAACATGAATATAATTGTAACAGGCGGTGCCGGTTTCATTGGATCACATCTAGTAGACAGATTGATTCAAGAGGGACATCGTGTACTTGTCATTGACAATTTAAGCAGTGGATTGCGGACATTTGTGAATGAACAAGCTGAATTTTTAGAACTAGATATACGAGATGAAAGAATATATGACGTGTTTGAAGACTTTCAACCGGACTATGTATTTCATGAGGCAGCGCAAACAGTAGTAGCAGAATCCATGGTACATCCAACAGAAGATTGTGATATCAATCTAATGGGACTATTGAACTTATTACAAGCCTCCGTTAAAGTGGGTGTAAAAAAATTCCTTATGCCATCCTCTGCTGCGGTATATGGTGATTTAGAGGTATTACCTCTTACGGAGGAATTGGCAGGAGTGCCTCGTTCTTGCTATGGATTGACAAAATTAACTACGGAAGGTTATTTGCGTATTTACCAAGAATCTTTTGGATTACCCTATATTTGCTATCGCTATTCTAATGTATATGGACCACGTCAAGGCAATGGCGGTGAAGGTGGTGTTGTTAGCATTTTCTGCGAACATGTGGCAAATGGCGAATCTATCAAAATTTTTGGCGATGGTGAGCAAACACGTGACTTTGTCTATGTGGATGATGTAGTGGAAGCTAATATATTAGGGTTAGATAATGATGTAACAGGAGTCATCAATGTAAGTACAGAAACTGGAATTTCTGTGAATGATTTAATCGATACATTAGAGCACATTGCTGGCACAACGGTAGAACGTCATTATGAAGAACCGCGCATTGGTGATATTAAACATTCTTTATTGAGTACTGCAAAAGCAAAACAATGTTTAGGGTATATGCCTAAATGGACATTACAAAAAGGACTGGAAAATACCTATCACTATGTGAAAGATAATAGATAATAGCATAAGAGCTTTGCGCAGGCAAAGCTCTTTGTTATTGAGGAGGAACTATGCAAATTAATGCAGCTGTACTAGAAGTGTTTGACTTTACATCGTCTATGTCGGCTTATTCAGATCATCCTATGGATATTACTGAACCAGAGATACAGAGCTATCTTGAAATGCATGTGATGAAAGCGTTACAAGATCCTGGAGCCAGAACTGGTTATATCTCGGACCAAACCCCATGGGGGCGAAAGATTAAACAATTGGAGAATCAAGAAGTAAGCCTTGTAGAGTTTGGTAAAGAACTAGGTGAGACTTTATTTACCTATATGGCACAAGCAATGGACCCTTGTGTACTCGATATGATTGTCTGTGAAGCCCAAGGAGAACAAGCCTATCTTTGTATTTTACTTTGTAAAGCCCATGATGGATATACTCATCAATTATATTCAGAAGAGGATGGTTCATTAGCAACAAAATTAGTAGAGCATCGTGTGGTCTTACCAACAGTGACACAAAAACTATATGCATTTGCAAGTATTAAACTTTCTGATTTATCCATTCGTCTCTTTGAGCCGAAAGGTGAATATGATGGAGAGAAAATGCACGTCTTGGAAGAACGAATCTTTCAGGTTACCACGAATCCATCTTCTAAAGATACAGTGAAAAAAGTACGCACTGTGGTGGATCGAATTTCTAAAGCTCATGAACAAGATGGTGTCGCTGCTATGGCTAAAACAAAAGAATTACTAGCTAAGAATGCAGAAGTATCTGACACATTAGAAGCATGCCATATTATTGAACAAGTGTTTAGTACGAACCCCATTCAACGAGAAGCAGCTATGAAAGAGCTAGCAGAAGAAGATTTACTTGAACCATTGCCAGTGAGTCGGACCTATGCTACAAAAGTGGGTAAGCAACATAAAATTAAAACAGATACAGGTATTGAACTTTCATTTCCAGTAGAATATATGAATGATCGTGAGTTCATAGAAATTTCAACGAATGAAAATGGTACCTTACGTATTGAATTAAAAAATATTTCAAAGATTACCAACAAATAGGGGGTCTTATGAGTAAAAAAAGACATAAAAAAACAAATGCATTACGCATATTAGATACTCATCATATTGACTATGAAGTATTTACCTACGAATGGTCTGAAGAACGAGGTGCCGGTATACACGTAGCAGAGTCGTTGCATATTCCGACTGAACAAGTATTTAAAACGTTGGTGGGGAAAGGCAATGTAACTGGCCATGTAGTATTCTGTATTCCTGTAGAAGGGGAATTAGATATGAAACAAGCCGCACGAGTGAGTGGAAATAAATCGGTAGAACTGATTGCGGTAAAAGATTTATTGCCTTTGACAGGTTACTTACGCGGTGGCTGCTCTCCCTTAGGGATAAAAAAAGCATTTCCTACCTATTTTGATGATAGCATTACATCTATTCCTGTGGTCTATGTCAGTGCAGGACTTAGAGGGATGCAAGTACAGGTTAATCCACAAGCATTAGTAGACGTAG
This sequence comes from uncultured Veillonella sp., assembly GCA_963516605.1. Taxonomy (GTDB): domain Bacteria; phylum Bacillota; class Negativicutes; order Veillonellales; family Veillonellaceae; genus F0422. The sequence continues at coordinate 88,089 of CAUQBP010000007.1, forward strand.
TAGGTGGCACGATAGCGCCACTGACAATGGGGTAAGTATGGCAAAGAAATATTATGCTGTTCGAGTAGGGCACAATCCAGGAATCTATGTGACTTGGTCTGATTGTGAAGTGCAAGTAAAAGGCTTTCCTGGTGCGCAGTATAAGTCATTCCCTACAGAAGTAGAAGCAAAAGCCTATATGGGCTCTATAGATATACCTAAGAGTGTAGGGATTAAACCGACTAGAACTGGTACAAAGAAAACATCTGCTAGTGCGTCTAAACGTATGAGCGTAGGTGAATACCTTAAGACACAGACTGATAATATAAGTCAAATCGTAGAGTCAGATCCTTGTGAAATTCGTGCCTTTATCGATGGTAGTTTTGATAAACCCAAAGGTATCGTTGGTTCTGGTGGAGTTATGCTCATTGGTACGGAAGAAGTAGAGTTTTCTCTTTCTAGTGTCGATCCGAATCATGTGGCCTATTGGAATGTGTCTGGGGAATTATTAGCAGCACTTCATGTAGTGGATTATGCACTAGACCATGGGTATACATCATGCTCTCTCTATTATGATTATATGGGCATTGAAATGTGGGCTACAGGTAGATGGAAAACAAATAATCCATTAACAACTAACTATGCGAAACGAATGAAAGAAGCTAGCAAAAAACTTCGTATCGATTTTCATAAGGTAAAAGCTCACTCTGGTATCGCCTATAACGACCGTGCAGATGCATTAGCAAAGAAAGGAACGCTACTAAAATAACACTGGTAGGAAATTTCTCATAAAATTCCTTTAATCTCTCCATGATTTGATGTACAATAAAAGTACGATTACAATCATACTGTACATAGGAGGAAACTATGAAACGGATTCAATTAGACTCTGGTTTTGTTTATGATTATACAAATATGATGTTGCCTGGTGGGGTGACGGAAGCAGATGTAACAAACTTAGGCACTGCGATTTCTGATGCCTTAGCAGCAGCGGAAGAAACTCGTCATCATGGTGTTGTAAAAGGCCATCTATCCAAAGATGGAGAGCCTGAATTAGTACTTTTTCCACAATTGCCGTATGTAGTGGAAGGCCATATTAACAACCCAACAGTGATGGCTCGCCTTGATGCTTTGAAAGAAAAGAAGGTTAGTACTGTAGTCAGCTTTGGTATTGGTGGTTCTTTCCTAGGTGGAAAAGTATTATTTGACGTACATTGTGGGGAGTTTTGGAACTCCATGAGTGATGAAGAACGTAATTACCGCCCACGTATGTATTTCAGTGGTAATAATGTTGACCCTGTACGTACCCAAGAATTAATCAAGCAATTACAAAGAGAATGGAAAGAGCAACAATTTTTAGAAGACCATGCCCATGTACCTAATGAGTATAAAGTGCTATTGGTGCTAATTTCTAAATCTGGTTCTACTATTGAACCAATGACAAATTTCATGATTGTGAAAGAAGCTCTAGAAGTAGCAATGATTAATTATGAAGTGCTAGTAGTGACAGATCCAAGAGATGATGACAAAGAAACGTTGTTACATAAGTTAGCTGTTGCAGAAGGTTGGGGAGACTCCATCTTCGCTGTACCTGATGGCATTGGTGGTCGTTTCTCTGTGTTCTCAGAAGTAGGGTTGGTAATCGGTGCTTTATTAGGATTTGACATTCATGATTATTTAGAGGGGGCTAAAGCAGCAGATATAGCAGCTAAAGAACAAGATGTCTGGAAGAATCCAGCCTTGTTAAGTGCTGTGTTAAAATATATTGGCTCTGAACAATATGGTCGTCATATTGAAGTATTTATGCCTTATGCAGATCGTTTGAAATCCTTATCTGAATGGTATGTACAATTATTAGCGGAATCCTTAGGTAAAGAAAAAGATGATACATCTGGACACTATGGTCGTACTCCAATTGTAGCGGTAGGTACTACAGACATGCATGCCCAAACACAGGAACATCAAGAAGGTCGCTATGATAAAGTTGTATCTTTTGTAGATGTAGAAAATTGGCATGTGAATCTAACAGTGCCACATATGTATGACCAATATAGTAAACTAGAAGCTTTAGCCGGTCTTGACTTAGGATTTATCAATCGTGCGGCCTTGGCATCTAATGCAGAGTCCTTAGCCAGTGATGGACGATTTAATGGGACCTACCAAGTTCCAACCATGAATGCCTTCCACTTGGGAGAATTGATGTTTACTATGTGCTGGGCCATCTACTTTGAAGGACAATTGGCAGGGGTGGATGCTTTCAATCAACCAGGCGTAGAAGTGTATAAAAAATTATTAGGACCTAAACTTTCAAAAGCATAGGAGAAGTAAGAATGAATATTTTAGTGACAGGTGGCGCAGGGTACATTGGTAGCCATACAGTACGTGCCTTATTAGGAGCAGGTCATCAAGTGGTGATTGTAGATAATTTATCTCGAGGTCATAAGGAGTCGATTCCTGCAGGAGTACCGTTCTATGAAATGGATATTACAGACCCTGCATTAGGTGAGGTTCTAGATACGTATAAAATTGATGGCATTATGCACTTTGCAGCTCATTCCCAAGTTGGTGAATCCATGGTAAATCCATCTATCTATTATGAAAATAATGTAGTAGGGTCCTATCGTTTAGTAGAAACTGCTCGTAAACATGGTGTAAATCGTTTGGTATTTTCCTCTACAGCGGCTGTCTATGGTGAACCAGAAGTAGTACCTATTACGGAAGATGCGAAATGGAGTCCAACCAATGTGTATGGTCGCACAAAATTGATGATTGAAGATATGCTACGTGACTATAGCAAAATTTATGGATTTAAATTTGTAGCACTACGTTATTTTAATGCAGCAGGTGCTGATCCATCTGGTGAAATTGGTGAAGATCATACACCAGAAACACATCTAATTCCACTTATTATTGATGCAGCTTTGGGTAAGCGTGAATCCATCACTGTATTTGGTACAGATTATGATACTGCGGATGGTACTTGTGTACGTGACTATGTACATGTAAATGATTTAGCTTCTGCTCATATTCTAGCTATGGAATATCTGTATAATGGTGGAGAATCAGACGTATTTAACTTAGGTTCAGGTAATGGTTTTAGTGTAAATGAAATTGTAGCGGCTACTAAAGAAGTAACAGGTGTCGATTTCCGTGTTGATTACGGTGAACGTCGTGCTGGGGATCCAGGTACATTAATTGCATCTTCAGAAAAGATTCATGCAAAATTAGGCTGGAAACCAGTTCACAGTACAGTACAAGAAGTGATTCGTGATGCTTGGAATTGGCATCAATTACATCCTAAAGGATATTAATCGTATATAGGAGGGCATGATGAACGTATCATATACGCAAGACCTCTACAACCAAATAAAAAGATATATACGTACACACGGTCGTCTCGTTTTCGGGGCGACCGTTTTATTGTGCCTCATTTGCTATCTAGGTTGGAGAGAGTCCGCATGGTCGGAGGTTGAACAATTAGAAAGCCCTGTGCAATCTCATCGTGAAAGTAACAGGGCAGAGGGAGGGAAACAGAGAAATACAGATATAGATTCTGTTTCTTCTGAGGCTAGTCCTAGGAAAAAGCATACTGCTCAAAAGGGGAAACCATCTACAATGAAAGAATCATCAACAAAAGAGGGCTCATCAAATGGCACGTTGATATTCCCTATTCGAAATGTATTACGTCCCTATTCATTAGTGGACACATTTTCTAAGGAGATAGTAGGAATTAAGGGGAAAGAGATGCAGGGACTAGATAGTAGTGGTATAGATACTAAGGAAAAAGAAATACGTAGAGGAAGACATATTAGAGAAGGAAATACAGACCATGTGTATCAACCACTAGAGATAAAAAGAACGTCTAAACATCATGATCGTGTACATCATCAAGTGCCAGTGGTTCATCTGTTAGGTATCGTGTATGGAGATGCTCCAGTGGGAGTACTAGAGATTAATGGAAATACATATACAGTACATGAAGGCGAGCAGGTTGAGGGTGTACAGGTTATTACAGTTGGAGAGACAAAGGTTCAGGTTCAAATGAATGGGTCTACTCGTTGGATAGAATAAAGGTAGGGTGGAAAACTTAGATGTAGTACAAGGTAGAGATATGAAGAAAGGAGACACATATGTGGATTCGAACAATAAAATATCTTAGAAAGAATGTAGCAATTCCTATCCATCAATCTATGTATCGATATGGAATGGCATATGTTTTACTGCTGACATTCTTAGGAACTTTCCCTGTAGAGGCAGTTCATATTATAGCCAAAGATATGCCGTTACGAACATTGGTGCAAACCATAGCTAGGACGGAAAAACTTTCAGTGGTAGGACTAGATACATTAGAGGGGAAGGTTACTTTAGAAGTACAAGAAAATTCTGGGAGAGAGGCTATTATTAAATTGGGCTCACAGTTAGGTTTTTTAGTCTATGAAGAAGGTGGCACCTTCATTGTAGAGGGGCGCCACGAAGAAAAAGAACGTCGACATGTGCGTAGAATCGTAGCGGAGTCGGCCACCCCTGAAGAATTGAGTAATCTTGTTCAGTCCGTAGTGCCTAAAGAACATGTACAAGTGATGCCAAGCACGAATGAAGTCATCTATTACGGGACAGTTCATGAAATTTTAGAAGTAGAAAAATTACTTCGATCTTGGCATACAGCACCGAAGCAGGTTCAGTTAGATGTAGCGGTATTGGCTATGGAAAAAGGATATGCTAAAGAACTGGGTGTGCAGTGGTCATTTCCTGGATTACAAAGTTCAGGGCTTTCCATGAACGGGAAATCTGAATCAGGTATGGAAGGAAATGTTCATATCGGTCATATGCCTAAGGGTACATCGTATTCGTTTTTAGCACACCCTACAGTCGCTGCTAAAGAAGGAAGTAGTCGTATGGCATTGATTGCAAGACCTAGTATTGTAGCTCTTAATGGAGAGGAAGCAAGCATACTCATTGGTGAACGCGTGCCGGTGACAGTAGAATCTATTCAAAATGGTGTCACAAGAACCAGTATTCGCTATGAAGAGGCGGGTATACGGTTATTATGCAAACCTTATGTATTACAGGGGAATCACATTGATACTATTGTGGAAGCAGAAGTGAGTAACCCTACTTTGGTCCCTGAAATGAAAGCTTATCGCATTACCACAAGGCAAGCCAAAACAAGAGTACGCATACCTGATGGAGAAACATTGGTTATTGGTGGATTAATGGATCGACGTACCATGCGACAATGGCAAAAAGTACCTATTTTGGGAGATATTCCACTTATTGGTAAACTATTTCAACATAGTCGTAAAACAAAAGATGAAGTAGAATTATATATTTTAGTGACGGCTAAGGTAATTCAATAAATAAAAAGTTAAAATACTATATATACTCATTCTCTATTCCAATACACCTTATCAATATGATAATATAAAAATATAGAACATATCGGGTTTAATAGGTATGATCGTTATGTAATAGGGGTATTGATTATGAAAAAAGAAAGAAAAGAACTCTTAACGTTATGGATTACATTGTCTTTGCAATTAGGGACCTATGCGGCACAGGGTATTGTCAGTCATGAGGTACTGGTGGACAATAGTCAGTCGGTTCCCGTTATACAGATTACCAATCCAGTACATGGTGTATCCCATAATCGGTATGAGTTCTTTTCTACAGATACGGGGGCTATCTTTAACAACGCCACTACACCTACAATTAGT
>CAUQBP010000008.1:0-90507 GCA_963516605.1 uncultured Veillonella sp.
TAATTTACCATCTGCATCAGCAATCGCTGCTTCTTTTGCTTTAGTGATTTTGTCTTCTAAGTCTGTTTTAGCATCGGTGATTTTACCTTCTGCTGCAGTAATTTTACCTTCTAGGTCTGTTTTTGCAGTACCTAATTTACCATCTGCATCAGCGATCGCTGCTGCTTTCGCATCATCAATTTTACCTGTTAGCTCTGTTTTTGCTTCATTAATTTTTTCTGCTGCTTTTGTACCTGCTTCTGTAACAGCTGCTTCTCTAGCTCCATCGATTTTACCATCTACTTTAGCTAAGTCTTCTGTATTTTTTGTTACCTTTGGTTTTAACTCATTGAGAGCCGCTTCATTCGCATTTGATTTTTCTGTATTAGCTTGGATTTTACCATCTCGTTCTGTATTAGCTTCTCCACCCGCAGTAGATCCTGCTTCTAAAGCTTGCACCTTACTTTCCAAAGTCGTTACCTTTGGTGTTAACGCATTGATTGCTGTTTCGTTAGCTTCAGATTTTTGTTTATTCGCAGCAACTTGTGCATCACTTGTACTATCTACAGTATTTTGAATATTAGAAATCGTAGCATTAATTGTACGAATATTATCTTCTACATCTGTTAACCGTGACTCTACATCCGCCGCATTCACAGCACCTACGCCACTTGTTAATACCAACGCAGCTGCTACGATTGCTGCTTTTTTACCATTCGACTTCGCAAATTCCGATGTTACTACATAGCATTGTTTTGCTGCGCTATAGACAACTTTGAAAATCTGATTCATGATAATCATTCTCCTTTTACTTGCCACTACTTATTACATATAATACGGATGAAGTGTAGATATCATAACTGATAATTTCCGCTACAGTTTCATCTTTCCCTCATAATATCAGATTCAATACACTAATACAAGAAAAACTTGACTAAAATGCATACGTTATGCTTTTTAGTCATATTTTATATAATTTATTTTTATATAGTAATGAGTGTCATTTATTCATGTGTGCAAATCAAGCCTATATACTATCTTTCACATCACATCTAGACAGTATATAAATTGCCCTATTTCTGATATACTTATAGGTATATAACTATATGAAATAAACCACTCACTATAATCCATGAGTACTATGATGACACCTCAGATAATAAAGGAGTTTTTATGCGATATAACACACGAATGACTAAAGAGCAAGCCAAAGAAATCTATGCTGACTTAGGGTATCTTTCCCGGCCTTTCCCCTATGCGTCTGCTCCGTTCCTTGAAAGTTATGCTCGTCTATTAGGTCTTTCACCGGCCCCTGCTAGCACAGCTCGCATTTTGGAAATCGGATCTTCCTACGGCGGTAATTTAATTTCTCAGGCCCTGTTCTATCCGCAGGCGACTTTCACAGGCATCGAAATTGCCCCGACACAGGTGAGCGTAGGCAAGACCTACATCGACCAATTGGGCATCACGAACCTTGACTTATTAGAAGGTGATGTGAATGAAAGTCACCAGCACCTCGGCACCTATGATTACATCATTGCCCATGGTTTCTATTCTTGGGTGGACGAGGACACAAAGGATAATTTTCTTCGCCTCTGTAAAGAACACCTCGCAGAAAATGGTATCTTGTACATGTCCTATAACACCTACCCAGGTTGGCATAAGATGGACAGCATTCGCGCTCTCTTGGAGTTTGCCAACAAAGGTATCGACACCTTGAACCATCGTGAAAAAGTACGCCACGGTAAAACAGTGTCCAGTAAGCTAGGCGCTCTCATGCTTGAGTACGATACGGTAAAAAGCCAACAGGCATCATTTTTGCAGTCCTTACGTCAAACATTGCAAAAGCAAGATTGCTATGTAGGGCATGACCATTTAGAACCAGTGAACACGCCGGCGTACTTTCACCAATGCATGGACCATATGGCAGAGCATGGATTCACCTACCTCTGTGACTGCGATTTGAATTTATCATTCCCCGATGTGTATGACGAAACATTGCGCACTAAATTAGAAGAGCTAGCCCCTCATGATCCATTGGCACGAGAACAGTACATTGATTTCATGCTGAACACAGCATTCCGCAAATCTTTATTCACCCACAAGGGAGCTACGCCAAAACACATCACAGAAACATCTGTCACAGATGCAGACTTCCACCGTAACTTGGATCAATTCCTATTCACCCTACGCATTCCATCGGAGCATTTAGAGCCCATCTTTGAAGACTTAGCAAAAAGGATGGATAGCTCTGTAATAGATGCTAATACCGTATATGTACATGGATTGGCTACCGATAGTGATACTAATCCTACTAATACATCTAATGATAACTCTAGCAATACTTCTAGTAATGCTGATTATACTGAATCTATAGCTAAAGACTTGGCAAATTTATTCCAACAAGAGGGTCCTCACTTCTATGTAAAAAACAATACATTAGTGACCTATACAGGAGAGCATACAATTCCTGATATGTGCTTGCCATTGTTCTATCAATTCTTAGTAGAACACATCATTCAAGGTGGTATCAGCCTGTCTGTCTTGGAAGCAGAGCATCCTTTCAAACATCATATTTTTGAAGAAAAGAAAAGCTACATCCCTGAGCGATATATTCCATTTGTAGAGATTATGCCACAAGAAGGGGTGAACGCCTATATCTATCCTGGCAATCGCTACAATGACCCTATTTCCGATTTTAATGAAGAAGATTTAGAGTTCATGAAACTCCTCAGCAAACCAACTACGAAACATGATGTGATGTGCAAAATCTACGAGGCTATGACAGAAGAAAGCATTAACCCTCTAGCTTTGCAACAATCCAACAAATACACCATGATCCTTGCTTTCTACGAAGAAATGATTCGACGTATGGAATACTTCGGATTCTTAGAAGTGGACGAAACACAATTTAGCTAATCCACGACAAAGCAAGGTCTACTATATGATTCTGTCTTGCTACTAGCCATATGAATCATATACTACGACAATTTCAAATACATCTATACTACAACAGCGACTCCATCCCACGGGACAGAGTCGCTGCTTTCATGTATTCAATTCATTTTATTTCGCCTCTATACTATATGTTACAAACCCCAAAGAATCTCGCTATCCGACTACAAATGGTTCTCTATTGATTAGAGTCTCTATATACCATAGAAAAGCAAAAAAGGCTGCAACAGAATGAGTGAAACTCATCCTATCACAACCAGATTGCTGTTGATTATACAAGCTCAAGAATAGCCAATGGAGCTGCATCGCCTTTACGAAGGCCAAGTTTGATTACACGAGTGTAACCACCGTTGCGCTCAGCATATTTTGGAGCAATTTCATCAAATAATTTTTTTACTGCATCTTCGTTCATAAGAAAAGCAAGAACTTGACGACGAGCATGTAAGTCGCCACGTTTGCCCAATGTAATCATTTCATCAACATATTTGCGAAGCTCTTTTGCTTTTGCTTCTGTTGTTTCAATGCGTTCATGTACGAAGAGAGATGTTACCATACCGCGGAACAACGCTTTACGAGCGGAACTGTTGCGGCCTAATTTTCTGTATGCCATTAGTCTTTCTCCTCTTATTCGCTTTGAGATGTTAAGGAATCATTACTCTCATTGTAAGATTGTAATTTCTCTAGAATTTCTTCTACAGATTTTTTCCCTAAATTGCGGATTTTTCCTAATTCGTCTTCTGTTTTACCAGTTAAGTCACCGATAGTATGAATGTTAGCGCGTTTCAAGCAATTGAATGCACGAACAGACAACTCGAGATCTTCAATAGGAATTGTCGTTGGTCCTTTAGGTTCAGCATCAATATCGCCACCTTCTTGACCATTTGCACTTGTTAATTCTGCTTCACTTTCCCCTACATTAATCATATCATGAGAATGAGCTAGTCGAGTAAAGTTTCCTAGATAGGAAATCATGATTGCTGCAGATTTAGCAATTGCATCAGATGCTGTAATAGAACCATTTGTCCAAACTTCTAAAGTAAGCTTATCAAAGTCCATTTCGTTGCCCACGCGGACATCGCTGACTTCATATTTTGCTCTTAGAATTGGCGAGAAGATAGAATCAATTGGAATTTGACCAATCATATCATCTTCACGTTTATTCTTAGTAGATGATACATATCCTTTACCGCGTTCGATACGCACATCCATTACAAGATGAGCTGCTTCATCCATTGTAGCAATTACCAATTCTGGATTTAAGACTTCGATTTCAGGAGGCATGAATTGAATCAAATCACCTGCTGTTAATACTCCATCTTTACGAACATCGATATGTACATCCATCGGTACAGGTGCTTCCTCTTCAAGACGAATGCACAACTGTTTAAGGTTCAGAATAATATCGGATACATCCTCACGAACACCTTCAATCGTAGAGAACTCATGAAGTACTCCGTCAATCTTGATGGAAGTAATTGCTGCTCCATCTAAGGATGAAAGCAAAATGCGACGCAAGCTATTACCGAGAGTAATACCATAACCACGATCCAATGGCTCGCATACGAATTTACCGTAGCGGCCATCTTCAGTCATTACTACTTTCTCGATTCTAAGTTTTTTTTCTTCGCTCATCAGGTATACCCTCCTCTAAAACTTGTCACTTTTCTAAGTATATAGCTCAGATTATACGCGACGACGTTTTGGAGGACGACAGCCGTTATGAGGAATTGGAGTCACATCTTTAATGCTTGTTACTTCAAGACCAGCTGCTTGCAACGCACGAATCGCTGCTTCACGACCAGATCCTGGACCTTTAACAAATACTTCTACAGTGCGAAGACCGTGTTCCATAGCTGCTTTTGCCGCTTGTTCAGCTGCCATTTGTGCTGCAAATGGAGTGGATTTACGGGAACCACGGAAACCTAGACCACCAGCAGATGCCCAAGAAAGAGCATTACCGTTTACGTCTGTTACTGTAACGATAGTGTTGTTAAAAGTGGAGCGAATATGCGCTGCACCAGATTCGATATGTTTCTTTTCTTTTCTTTTGGATCTAACTGTTTTCTTAGCCACAATATCCCTCCTTTATTATTTCTTCTTACCTGCGATTGCTTTACGAGGACCCTTACGAGTACGAGCATTTGTCTTCGTACGTTGACCACGACATGGAAGTCCCATACGATGACGTTTACCGCGATAGGAGTTGATTTCAATTAAGCGTTTAATGTTAAGTGCTTCTTCACGACGAAGATCACCTTCTACTTTATACTCTGCATCAAGAAGTTCACGGATTTTAGCTACTTCATCTTCACTTAAATCACGAACGCGAGTATCTGGGTTGATACCAGTTTTAGCTAATACTTCTTTAGAAAGAGTAAGACCGATACCGTAAATATAAGTTAAACCAATTTCCACACGTTTGTCACGTGGTAAATCTACACCGGCTATACGTGCCATCTATTCATCCACCTCCTATCAATTATCCTTGTTTTTGTTTATGTTTTGGGTTTTCGCAAATAACCATTACGCGGCCTTTACGTTTAATAATTTTACATTTTTCGCATATCTTTTTAACTGATGGTTTAACCTTCATAAGTACCTCCTTTGTGGATCCTATGCTTACTTAAAGCGATAGGTGATGCGACCACGGCTTAAGTCATATGGTGTCAGTTCCATAGTAACTTTATCACCAGGAAGGATACGGATAAAATTCATACGCATTTTACCTGACACATGAGCCAAAACCACATGACCATTTTCCAATTCTACTTGAAACATAGCATTTGGTAATGCCTCAACGACCGTACCTTCCACTTCAATAACGTCTTCTTTTGACATATCTTTTATCCTCCGGTTACTGGTTATTGTATTAACCTCGGTGTATCACGCATAGTAAGTATTTCAGTACCATTTTCAGTAATGGCAATGGTATGTTCAAAGTGAGCGGCTGGCTTACGGTCCATTGTGACCGCAGTCCAGTTGTCTTCAAGAACTCTTACTTTGTGCGTGCCCATAGTAATCATTGGCTCAATACAGATGACCATTCCTGGTCTAAGTTCTGGACCTTTGCCCTTAGTACCATAATTTGGAACTTGTGGATCTTCATGCATGTTTTTTCCTAAACCATGTCCTACAAAATCTCGCACAACACCATATCTATGACGTTCTGCATGAGATTGTACTGCATGGGAAATATCTCCTATATGATTACCCGCTACAGCTTGTTCAATCCCTTTAAAGAGACATTCTTCTGTAACTTTTAGCAATGCATGTACTTTAGGACTTACTTCTCCTACAGGAACTGTAATGGCAGAATCTCCATGATATCCATTAATGGATGATACTAAATCAATGCTGATGACGTCGCCATCTTTTAGTATACGAGATGCACTTGGAATCCCATGTACCACTTCATGATTTATGGAAGCACAGATAGTTGCTGGATACCCATAGTAACCAATGCAGCTTGGAATTCCTCCATGACTGCGAATATATTCTTCGGCAAATTGGTCTAACTCAAGCGTTGATACGCCCGGCTTTACTAATTTAGCAAGCTCGGTTAACGTCGCTGCTGTCAGTTGAGATGCCTTTCGGATATGCTCAATTTCTTCGGGCGATTTAAAAATAATCATTGATTATTTCTCCAAAGCCGTAACGATATTTGCAAATACTGTGTCCACATCCTGTAAGCCGTTGATTTCTACATATTGACCGCTATTACGGTAGTAATCGATCAATGGTTTAGTAGACTCTTCGTATACAGCAAGACGTTTCTGTACTGTTTCCGGTTTGTCATCATCACGATTTTCAAGACGTGCTCTTTCACTGATGCGTCGAACCAACTCTTCAGATGGAACACTCAAATTAAGTACAGCATCAAGAACTATGTTCATTTCTTTTAAAATCGCATCCAAGGAAACAGCTTGTGCTGTAGTTCGAGGGAAGCCATCTAAAATGAAACCTTGTTTACAGTCATCCTTGGACAAGCGTTCACGAACGATGCCAATGGTAACGCTATCTGGAACAAGTTGTCCAGCATCCATATATTTCTTAGCTTCTAATCCTAATGGAGTAGAGTCTTTCACAGCGGCACGGAACATGTCACCTGTAGAAATTTGAGGGATACCATATTTTTCAATCAGACGAGCTGCCTGCGTGCCTTTACCAGCACCTGGAGGTCCCATTAATAAAATATACATATCATAATCTCCTATTTCACGAAGCCCTTATATTGGCGTGTTAATACTAAAGATTCTACTTGTTGCATTGTATCTAATGCTACGCCCACTACGATAAGTAGTGCTGTACCACCAAAGTACACACCTTGAATGCCTGTCAATCCACCAATCATATTCGGTAAGATTGCAACGAAAGCTAAGAAAAATGCACCTACTAGTGTAATTCGAGTCATTACTCGGTCTACATAGTCAGCAGTCGGTTTTCCTGGGCGAATACCTGGGATAAAACCACCGTGTTTTTTCATATTATCTGCCATATCCGTAATATTGATTGAGATAGCTGTATAGAAGTATGTAAAAAATAAAATCAATACAGCATACAAAATAGTTTGTATCGGCGTTCCCCATTGGAAATAACTTGCTACAGTTTGTACCCAAGGTACTTGTACAAATTGTGCCAATGTAGCTGGGAACATCAATATGGATGACGCAAAGATAATTGGGATAACCCCTGCTTGATTGACTTTCAAAGGCAGGAATGTTGAGTGACCACCATACATTTTTCGTCCTACCACACGTTTAGCGTATTGGATAGGGATACGACGTTGGCCTTGTGTCACAGCAATTACAAGAACGATCATAGCTACCGCGATGATAGCAAATAGAATCGCTTGAAATACATTAATTGTACCTACTTGTAGGTATTGGTATATAGTTTGAACCCCATCAGGGAATCGTGCTACGATACCAGCAAAGATAATGAGTGAAATACCATTACCTATGCCATGAGCTGTAATTTGTTCCCCCACCCACATCAACAAACATGTACCTGCTGTAAGGATGATGGAAATCAAAATGACAGACATGAAGCTATTGTCAATAAGCGCATTGCTTGCACGTAGTGCATAGGTCATACCAAAGGCTTGAATAAAGCCAAGGATTACTGTGCCATAACGTGTTACTTTTGCAATTTTTTTACGCCCTTCTTCTCCATCTTTACTCCATGCTTCAAATGTTGGTACTACAGCCCCTAACAATTGCATGATAATTGATGCATTGATATAAGGTGTAATACTCATTGCAAAGATAGAGAATTTACTTAACGCACCACCGGCGAACAAATCTAGTAAACCAAATAGGTTACCACTGGTGAATAAGCTTTCAATAACAGATGCCTCTACGCCAGGTACCGGGATATGGATACCTAAGCGAAAGACAATGAACATAAGTAATGTATAGACTACTTTGTTACGTAATTCCGTTACTTTAGTGATGTTCAAGAGGCTATCTAGCACCCTAGATCACCTCTACTTTTCCACCTGCTGCTTCGATTTTTTCTACTGCAGATTTTGTAAAGCCGTTAGCGATAACAGTTAATTTACGTTCTAAAGTTCCGTTACCAAGGATACGGATACCATCACGTACATTTTTCAAAATACCAGCTTCAATAAGAGCTACTGGATCTACAGTTGCACCGTCTTCAAAACGATTCAATTGGGATACATTAACTTCTGCATATTGAAGTGCAAAGATATTTTTGAAACCACGTTTTGGTAAACGACGATAAAGAGGCATTTGGCCACCTTCGAAGCCAGTGCGCACACCGCCACCACTACGAGAATTTTGACCTTTTTGACCACGACCGGAAGTTTTACCTAAACCGGATCCAAGACCACGACCTACACGAGTACGAGTTTTTTTGGAACCTGCAGCCGGAGCTAATTCATGAAGTTTCATTCGTGCACCTCCTTATCTATTATACTTCTTCTACTTTTACTAAATGTCTAACTTTATGAAGCATACCTTCGATTTGAGGTGTTACTTCTTTAACTACTTGGGAGTTAGTTTTTTTCAATCCAAGAGCTTTAACAGTCGCACGTTGATCTGCAGGACGACCGATTAAGCTTTTTGTTAATGTTACTTTAACTTGTGCCATTATTGGTCTCCTTATTAACCGTAAATTTCTTCAAGAGTTTTGCCACGAAGTGCAGCTACGTCTTGAGCTCGTTTCAATTGAGCTAAACCTTCTAGTGTTGCGCGAACCATGTTGTTAGGATTAGAAGATCCTAAGGATTTAGTCAAGATGTTACGAACACCAACTAATTCCAATACGGCACGAACTGGGCCACCAGCGATAACTCCAGTACCTTCTGCAGCTGGTTTCAAGAATACGCGACCTGCGCCGAATGTTCCTGTAACTGTATGAGGGATTGTACCATTTTTAATAACAACATGAATAAGGTTTTTCTTAGCATCATCAATGCCTTTACGGATTGCATCAGGTACTTCCGCAGCTTTACCTAAGCCAACACCTACATGACCGTTGCCGTCACCAACAACTACAAGGGCGCTGAAGGAAAAACGACGACCACCTTTAACAACTTTGGCTACGCGGTTGATGAATACTACTCTTTCTTTAAGATCAAGAGTTGTGTAATCAATTCTTGCCATGTCTATAGTTCCTCCTTCTTAGAATTTTAAGCCTGCTTCACGAGCACCTTCTGCAAGGGCTGCTACACGACCATGATAAATGTAACCACCGCGGTCGAATACTACTGTATCGATACCTGCAGCAATTGCTTTTTTCGCAACAGCTTCACCAACTGCTTTAGCAGCAGCTACGTTACCGCCGTAGGAAAGATTTAATTCTTTATCTTGAGAGCTAGCAGATACTAATGTTTTGCCAGCTACGTCATCAATGACTTGAGCATAAATATTGCTTAAAGAACGGAATACGTTCAAGCGAGGACGTGCAGCCGTACCGGAAATGTGACGACGTAAACGTAAATGACGTTTTGCACGAGCAATTTTGCGTTTGGATGTTCCTGCCAAGATGTCCACTCCTTTCTAATGTAAACTGTTATTACTTACCTTTAGCGCCAGCTTTACCTGCTTTACGACGAACAACTTCGCCTTCGTAACGGATACCTTTACCTTTGTAAGGTTCTGGTTTTCTCCATTTACGAATATCAGCTGCTACTGCACCAACAACTTCTTTGTCAGCACCAGAAACAACGATTTTATTAGGAGCTGGGACATCGATTGTAATACCAGCAGGAGCTTCCATCTCTACTGGATGGGAGAAGCCCAATGTTAAAGCAAGTTTGTTACCTTGCTTAGCCGCTCTGTAACCAACGCCATTGATTTCTAAAGTTTTAGTAAAGCCTTCATGTACGCCTGTTACCATGTTAGCAACAAGAGCACGAGTTAAACCGTGTAAAGAACGGTGTTCTTTTCCATCGCTAGGACGAGTTACTGTGATTACATTTTCTTCAACAGCAATGTTAATATCCGGATGGAAAGTACGAGTTAATTCACCTTTTGCACCCTTAACTGTTAACGTATGCTCGTTTTGAGTTACCGTTACGCCAGCTGGGATCTCGATAGGCATTCTACCGACACGTGACATTCTTTCTACCTCCTATTGCTATGATTACCAAACGTAAGCGATTACTTCGCCACCTAAGCCTTCTTTACGAGCTTGTTTGTCGCTCATAATGCCTTTAGATGTAGAAATAACTGCGATACCTAAACCACCTAAAACGCGAGGAAGTTCTTCCTTTTTCGCGTATACACGTAGGCCTGGTTTAGAGATACGTTTAATACCGGTAATTACTTTTTCATTATTAGAACCATATTTCAATGTTACTTTTAAAGTAGCATGTTTTTCATTTTCAATTGTTTCAACTTCCTTAACGAAACCTTCGTCTTTAAGGATAGCTAAAACAGCAGCCTTCATTTTAGAAGCAGGGATTTCAACTGTTTCATGAAGTGCAGAGTTTGCATTACGGATGCGAGTCAGCATATCCGCAATCGGATCTGTCATTACCATCTTCTAAAAACCTCCTCTCGTTATCCTATTACCAACTAGCTTTTTTCACGCCAGGGATTTGTCCTTTGTACGCCAATTCACGGAACGCAATACGGCTAATACCGAATTTACGCATATAACCATGAGGACGACCTGTTAAGTTGCAACGGTTGTGCAAGCGTGTTGGGGATGCGTTGGCAGGTAATTTGGATAAACCTTCATAATCGCCTGCTGCTTTTAACGCTTCGCGTTTTGCTGCATATTTTGCAACGATACGTGCACGTTTTTTCTCACGTTCGATCATAGATTTTTTAGCCATCTATCGTTTCCTCCTAATTATTTTTCAAAAGGCATGCCGAATTGTGCCAATAATTCACGAGCTTCTTCGTCAGTGTTAGCTGTTGTTACGAAGATAATATCCATACCTGTTACTCGTTCTACTTGATCGTATTCGATTTCAGGGAAGATTAATTGCTCTTTTAGGCCCAATGCATAGTTACCACGACCATCAAACGCTTTAGCGCTGATACCACGGAAGTCACGCACGCGAGGCAATGCCGCATTAATCAATTTATCGAGGAATTCATACATGCGTTCGCCACGAAGAGTTACTTTTGTGCCAAGAGGCATACCTTCACGAACTTTGAAGTTCGCAATGGATTTTTTCGCGCGAGTTACGACTGGTTTTTGACCAGCGATAATTTCTAAATCTTTAACAGCTGCGTCCAATGCTTTGGAGTTACCAACAGCATCGCCTACGCCGATATTGATTACGATTTTTTCTAATTTAGGAATTTCCATTACGTTGCCATATTGGAATTTCTCTTGTAAAGCCTTCTTAATTTCAGAAGTATATTTTTCTTGTAAACGAGACATTTTGTAAAAGACCTCCTTTCCTTATCAATTAAAGTTTAGCGCCACTTTTAACAGCTACACGAACTAAAGAACCATTTTCCTCAACTTTTTTAGTACGAGTTGGAACTTTTTGTTCAGGATCTAACACCATTACGTTGGATACATGGATTGTACCTTCTTTTTCAATGATGCCACCTTGAGGGTTCGCTTGGCTAGGTTTTGTGTGACGTTTAACTAGGTTAAGACCTTTTACAGTTACTCGTTCTTTTTTGATATCAACAGCGATGATTTCGCCTTGTTTACCTTTTTCCTTGCCGGAGATAACAACAACTGTATCACCTTTTTTAACATGTAGTTTTTGGGACATGTTGAGCTCCTCCTTCTTATAACACTTCTGGAGCAAGGGAGATAATTTTCATGAAGTCTTTTTCACGAAGTTCTCTTGCTACAGGTCCGAAAATACGAGTTCCGCGAGGGCTTTTGTCGTCTTTAATAACTACAGCAGCGTTCTCATCGAAACGGATATAGGAACCATCTTGACGACGGATGCCTTTTTTAGAACGAACAATAACGGCTTTTACTACGTCGCCTTTCTTGACAACGCCACCGGGTGATGCATCTTTTACAGAAGCAACGATTACGTCACCGATATTGCCGAATTTGCGATAAGAACCGCCCATGACTTGGATACACATAATACGTTTTGCACCAGTGTTGTCGGCAACATTCAAAATTGTTTGTTGCTGGATCATCGTCTATTCCTCCTTACATCACTCTTATTTTTGTCTTTCAAGAATTTCAACAACTCTCCAACATTTATCTTTAGAAAGTGGACGAGTTTCTACAATTTTAACTGTATCGCCAATTTGACACTCATTGTTTTCATCATGAGCTTTGAAGCGTTTAGTGCTAACCATTGGCTTGTTATATAATGCGTGAGGTACTTTACGTTCTACAGCAACAACAACAGTTTTATTCATTTTGTCGCTAACAACTTTACCTACGCGGACTTTACGTACGTTTCTTTCTTCTGCCACGATTTTAAGCCTCCTTTTCAACCTTTAACAAATCTGTTATTATGCGTTTTCAGATTTAAGTTCAACTTCACGTTGTACAGTTTTAATACGAGCGATTGTCTTCTTAACTTCACGAATGCGCATAGGATTTTCTAATTGACCTGTTGCAAGCTGAAAACGGAGGTTAAATAACTCTTCCTTAAGACCGGAAACTTTTTGTTCCATTTCGGCAGCGCTCATATTGCGAATGTCATTAACCTTCATTTACGTCACCACCCAATTCTTTACCCTTAACAACAAATTTGCATTTGATTGGAAGTTTATGGCTTGCAAGACGCATAGCTTCACGAGCTGTAGCTTCTGGCACACCGTCCATTTCAAACATTACACGACCTGGTTTAACTACTGCTACCCAGTATTCAGGAGAACCTTTACCGGAACCCATACGAGTACCAGCTGGTTTAGCTGTGATTGGTTTGTCAGGGAAAATTTTAATCCATACTTTACCACCACGTTTGATATAACGAGTCATAGCAATACGGGCAGCTTCGATTTGACGGTTAGTGATCCAAGATGGTTCGCATGCTACCAAGCCGAACTCACCATGAGACACTGTATTACCGCGCATAGCACGACCTTTCATACGGCCGCGGAATTGCTTACGATGTTTTACGCGCTTTGGAATAAGCATTACTTGCCACCTTCTTCCTTCTTAGCAGGTTGTTTCGCTTCTGGCAAAACTTCACCTTTGTAAATCCATACTTTAATGCCGATACAACCATATGTTGTATGAGCTTCAGCAGTACCGTAGTCGATGTCTGCACGAAGTGTATGCAAAGGAATAGAACCTTCACGGTAGGATTCGCTACGAGCGATTTCAGCGCCGCCAAGACGACCGCTTACCATGATTTTAATACCTTTTGCACCTAAGCGCATTGTACGACCTACAGCTTGTTTCATTGCACGACGGAAACCAATACGGCGTTCCAATTGGCCAGCAATGTTTTCTGCAACCAAGATTGCATCCATGTCTGCTTGTTTAATTTCTGCGATGTTAACGTCCACTTGTTTGTCAGTGAAACGAGTCATTGCTTTTTTGATATCTTCGATACCAGCACCACCACGACCGATAACCATACCTGGTTTTGCAGTGTGGATAGTCAATTTAATACGTTTATTTGTACGCTCGATTTCAATGCGGGAAATACCAGCAATGAAAAGGGTTTCTTTCAAGAAGTTACGAATTTTTACGTCTTCATGAAGATTAGCAGCGAAATCTTTATCTGCATACCATTTTGCGTCCCAATCTTTTACGATACCGACACGCAAACCGTGTGGATTAACTTTTTGACCCACTCTGTTTCCCTCCTTCTTAAGCTCTTTCTTTAACTACTACTGTTACATGGCTAGTGCGTTTCAAAATTTTGAAAGCTTGACCACGGGAACGAGGATGAATGCGTTTTAATGTAGGGCCTTGATCAACGAAGATCTCGGATACGTAAAGATTGTCAACATTCATATCGAAATTATGTTCAGCGTTTGCGATTGCAGAACGCATAACTTTTTCTACTACATCAGCGCCAACTTTCGGAGTGAACTTCAAGATGGCAAATGCTTCGCCGATGTTTTTACCGCGCACTAAATCTGCAACGATACGGATTTTACGAGGCGCGATTCGGATATGTCTAGCGATTGCTTTTGCTTCCATGTATTATTTCCTCCTATTTTTTGCCTGTAGATTTTTCGTCCTTACCATGACCTTTATAAGTACGTGTAGGAGCGAACTCACCTAATTTATGACCTACCATATCTTCTGTAATGAATACAGGTACATGTTTGCGACCATCATGCACAGCAATCGTATGGCCTACAAATTGTGGGAAAATAGTAGATGCACGGGACCAGGTTTTTACTACTTTTTTATCATTAGTTTCATTTAAGGCATCAATTTTTTTCAGAAGAGATTCTGCAACAAAAGGGCCTTTTTTAATTGATCTGGACACTGTTATATCTCCTTCCTATATCCTATTTTGTACGACGTTTAACGATTAACTTGCTAGAAGCTTTTTTCTTGTCGCGAGTTTTAACGCCATGAGCTGGTTTACCCCAAGGTGTAACAGGATGTTTACGACCAACTGGAGATTTACCTTCACCACCACCATGTGGATGGTCACAAGGGTTCATTGTAACACCGCGGTTGCCAGGACGAATGCCTTTCCAACGCTGACGGCCAGCTTTACCAATAGTGATATTTTCATGGTCAATATTAGATACAACACCTACTGTAGCACGGCATTCTACGCGTACACGACGAAGTTCACCAGATGGTAAACGAAGTAATGCATAGTTGCCTTCTTTCGCCATTAATTGAGCGGAAGTACCAGCAGAACGAACGATTTGTCCGCCTTTACCGATTTTCATTTCGATGTTGTGTACTTGAGTACCCAATGGGATATTAGCCAATGGTAACGTGTTACCTGGTTTAATATCGGATTCAGGACCGGAGTAAACTACATCACCCACTTTAAGACCATGTGGAGCAATGATATAACGTTTTTCACCATCTGCATAGTTTAACAATGCGATACGAGCACTACGGTTAGGATCGTATTCGATTGTAGCTACACGAGCTGGGATATTATCTTTAGTACGTTTGAAGTCAATAATACGGTATTGACGTTTATGACCGCCACCTTGATGACGTACTGTCATTTTACCAGTGTTATTACGACCACCTTTAGAAGTTACTTTTGCGAGCAAGGATTTTTCAGGTTTGCTTGCTGTAATTTCAGTAAAGGCAGACACTGTCATAAACCGACGACCAGCGGAGTACGGTTTAAATGATTTAATTGCCATTATTGGGCCTCCTTACTAGACTCTTATACACCTTCAAATAATTCAATAGATTCGCCAGCTTTTAGAGTTACGATAGCTTTTTTGTAATCGCTACGTTTACCCATTGTGCGACCCATGCGTTTAGTTTTTCCTAATACACGGATTGTGGCTACTTTTTCTACTTTTACGTTGAAGATAGATTCAACAGCTTTACGGATTTCTACTTTGTTCGCAGTCAAAGGAACTTGGAAAGTATATTTGTTTTCTTGCATTAACAAAGTTGTTTTTTCTGTAATGATTGGACGAATTAATACATCAAATTTGTTCATTATCCAAGCACCTCCTCAATTTTTGCAATAGCACCTTCAGCGATGAAGAGTTTGTCGTGGTGCAATAAATCGAAGATATTGATATTTGTGTATGGAAGTGCTTTCACACCTTGGATGTTACGAGCGGATAATTCCACATTTACATCACCATCAGTGATGAAAAGAACTTTTGCGTCACCAACTTTGAAGTTATTAAGGATGTTTAATACATCTTTAGTTTTTGGTGCAGCTAATTTCAATTCGTCGATTACGAACAATTCGCTGTGATTTACTTTATCAGATAATGCAGATTTAACTGCTAAGCGTCTAGCTTTACGAGGCATAGCTTTGTAGTAGCTACGAGGTTGTGGACCAAAAGTGATACCACCACCTACCCAAATTGGGGAACGGCTAGAACCTGCACGAGCACGGCCTGTACCTTTTTGTCTCCAAGGTTTTTTACCGCCACCGCGTACTTCTCCTCGAGTTTTAGTTGCATGTGTACCAAGTCGTTCGTTAGACAATTGACGAACTACGGCTTGATGCATAACAGCAGCGTTTACTTCAACACCGAATACTGCATCATTCAACTGGATTTCGCCGACTTTAGCGCCGGACATGTTGTATTTAGTTACTGTTGGCATTATGTATCCTCCTTTCGACAATTAGTTATTTAACAGGTTTTACTGTGTTGCGAACCATCACTAGGCTACCTTTAGCACCAGGGATGCCACCTTTGATTAATAAAAGGTTACGTTCAGCATCAACTTTTACAACAGATAGACGTTGTACAGTAACTCTGCCACCACCCATTTGTCCAGGAAGTTTTTTACCTTTAAATACTTTACCGCCGCCACCGGAGATCATTGGACCGATGGAACCTGGTTCACGATGAGATTTGGAACCATGAGTTTCAGGACCACGGCTAAAGTTATGACGCTTAATTGTACCAGCGAAACCTTTACCTTTACCTGTACCCACAACATCTACTAGCTCACCTTCTGCGAAGATATCAGCTGCCAGAGTTTGGCCCACTGTGTAATCAGTTGCTTCAGCAAGGCGAAGTTCACGAAGATATTTAACTGGCGCTACGCCGGCTTTATCGAACTGGCCTTTTACAGGTTTAGTTAAATGTTTTTCTTTAATGGAACCGTAACCAAGCTGTACTGCATTGTAACCGTCGGATTCAACAGTTTTTACTTGCACTACTACGCTAGGTGTAGTTTCCACTACAGTGACAGGAACTAGTTTGCCTTCAGTTGTGAAGACTTGAGTCATTCCTAACTTTTTACCCAAAATAGCTTTAGACATAATCGCACCTCCTTATTTCTTATAATTTTATTTCAATAGATACACCAGCTGGCAAATCAAGGCGAGTGATTGCATCTACTGTTTTCGAATTTGGTTCAATAATTTCTACTAAGCGTTTATGTGTACGCATTTCGAATTGTTCACGGGAATCTTTGTTAACATGTGGAGAACGAAGAATCGTGAAAATATTTTTTTCTGTAGGCAATGGAATTGGTCCAGAAACCAATGCGCCATTGCGTTTTGCAACGTCTACAATACGTTGAGCACTTTGATCCAATGCTTTGTGATCATATGCTTTCAAGCGAATACGGATTTTTTGTTGTTTTGCCATTGTTATATATCTCCCTTCGTCCATTTCCAGAATGAACTGCTCCATAGAAATTCTCCCTCGCGAGGGCAACCTTCTATATCATAGTTTATACACAACCTAAGAGCGGCAAGTTTGCCGCTCCTTGATTGCACGGTTTATATAGATAATCTTTCAATCAGATTATGCTTCGATAGCTGTAACAACACCAGCGCCTACTGTATGGCCACCTTCGCGGATCGCGAAACGTAAACCTTCTTCAATAGCGATTGGAGTGATAAGCTCGATGTTCATAGTGATGTTATCACCAGGCATACACATTTCTGTACCTTCTGGTAAGTTGATAACGCCAGTTACGTCAGTTGTACGGAAGTAGAATTGTGGACGGTAGTTGGAGAAGAATGGAGTATGACGGCCACCTTCTTCTTTAGTCAATACGTATACTTCTGCTTTGAATTTTGTGTGTGGTTTGATGGAACCTGGTTTAGCCAATACTTGACCACGTTCGATGTCTTTGCGGTCTACACCACGAAGCAATGCACCAACGTTATCACCTGCTACTGCAGAATCCAAAGTTTTACGGAACATTTCAAGACCAGTTACTACGTATTGTTCAGCTTTTTCTTTCAAGCCTACAACTTCTACTGTGTCGCCTACGTTTACTTGACCACGTTCAACACGGCCAGTTGCTACTGTACCACGACCAGTGATTGTGAATACGTCTTCCACAGGCATCAAGAAAGGTTTGTCAGTATCACGAACTGGAGTTGGGATGTAGGAGTCTACAGCTGCCATCAATTCGTCGATTTTAGCTACATATTGAGCGTCGCCTTCCAAAGCTTTCAAAGCGGAACCTACAACGATAGGTACTTCGTCGCCAGGGAATTCGTAGGAGGAAAGAAGTTCACGAACTTCCATTTCTACTAATTCGATCAATTCTTCGTCGTCAACCATGTCAGCTTTGTTCAAGAATACTACGATTGCAGGAACACCAACTTGGCGAGCCAACAAGATGTGTTCGCGAGTTTGAGGCATAGGGCCGTCAGCTGCGGAACATACCAAGATAGCGCCGTCCATTTGAGCCGCACCAGTGATCATGTTTTTAACATAGTCAGCATGGCCTGGGCAGTCAACGTGTGCATAGTGACGAGTATCTGTTTCGTACTCTACGTGTGCAGTGTTGATTGTGATACCGCGTTCACGTTCTTCTGGAGCTTTGTCGATCATGCTGTAGTCTTGGAAGTCAGCTTGACCTTTTTCAGCAAGAACTTTAGTGATTGCTGCTGTTAAAGTAGTTTTACCATGGTCAACGTGACCGATAGTACCAATGTTAACGTGTGGCTTATTACGTTCAAATTTTGCTTTTGCCATTTTGAATTGTCCTCCCGGATAATTAAAACTTTATATATAGTAATCCTGTGGGGCTATACGCCCCACTAGATACACTTTTGATTAGCCATTTTTCTTAGCTTGAATTTCTTCAGCAATTTTCTTAGGCACTTCTTCATAATGATCGAATGTCATGGAGTAGTTACCGCGACCTTGTGTTTTGGAACGAAGGTCAGTAGCATATCCGAACATTTCGCTCAATGGAACATATGCTTTGATATGTTGGGAACCGTTGCGAGCTTCCATTCCATCCATACGGCCACGACGGGAGTTCAAATCACCAATTACGTCGCCCATGTATTCTTCTGGAACTTCTACTTCAACAGCCATGTATGGTTCAAGTAATGCTGGGTCAGCTTTACGAGCACCCTCTTTGAAGCCCATGGAACCTGCAATTTTGAAGGCCATTTCAGAGGAGTCAACATCATGGTAGGAACCGTCAAATACGATAACTTTGATGTCAACCATTGGATAACCAGCGATAACACCGGATTCCATAGCTTCTTTAACACCATTTTCAACAGGTCCGATGTATTCACGAGGAATTGCACCACCTACGACCTTATTTTCAAATTCGAAGCCAGCACCTGGTTCTTGAGGAATTAATTCCAACCAGCAGTGACCATATTGACCACGACCACCAGATTGACGAACGAATTTACCTTCAGATTTAACAGCTTTACGGATAGTTTCGCGATAAGCTACTTGAGGTTTACCTACGTTACATTCTACTTTGAATTCACGGTTCATACGGTCAACGATGATATCCAAGTGAAGTTCGCCCATACCGGAGATAATAGTTTGACCTGTTTCTTCATCAGTACGAACTTTGAAAGTAGGATCTTCTTCTGCCAAACGAGCAAGAGCTGTACCCATTTTTTCTTGGTCAGCTTTTGTTTTAGGTTCAACAGCAACGGAGATAACTGGTTCAGGGAATTCCATGGATTCAAGAATTACAGGATTCTTTTCATCACAAAGAGTATCACCAGTAGTAGTATCTTTCAAGCCTACAGCTGCAGCGATGTCGCCAGCATAAACCATGTCGATTTCTTTACGAGTGTTAGCGTGCATTTGAAGAATACGGCCGATACGTTCTTTCTTACCTTTTGTGGAGTTGAAAACGTAGGAACCGGATTCCAATGTACCGGAGTACACACGGAAGAACGCTAATTTACCAACATAAGGGTCAGCCATGATTTTGAATGCCAATGCGGAGAATGGTTCATCATCGGAAGAAGGACGAGTAGTTTCTTCTTCGGTACCAGGAACGACACCTTTAATAGCTGGAATGTCGATAGGAGCTGGCATGTAATCTACAACAGCGTCCAATAACATTTGTACACCTTTGTTTTTGTAGGAAGAACCACAAAGAACTGGGAACAATTGGTTAGCAATAACTGCTTTACGCAATGCTGTTTTCAATTCTTCAATGGAGATTTCTTCACCTTCCAAATATTTCATCATAATATCGTCATCAGTTTCAGCGATAGCATCGATCATCATTTCGCGACGAGCTTCAGCTACTTCTTGATATTCTGCTGGGATATCAGTGATTTCATATTCTTTACCGTCATCGGATTTGTAAATTTCCGCTTTCATAGTCATCAAATCGATGATGCCTTCGAAAGTATCTTCAGCGCCGATTGGCACTTGAATAGCTACGGAATTTGCACCCAAACGGGATTTCATCATATCAACTACGTTGAAGAAGTCAGCACCTACAGTATCCATCTTATTTACATAAGCGATACGAGGTACGCCGTAGTTAGAAGCTTGACGCCATACTGTTTCGGATTGTGGTTCAACGCCGCCTTTAGCACTGAATACCGCAACAGAACCGTCAAGTACACGTAGAGAACGTTCTACTTCTACAGTAAAGTCAACGTGACCAGGAGTATCGATGATGTTGATACGATGATCTTTCCAGTGACATGTTGTCGCAGCAGAAGTGATTGTGATACCACGTTCTTGTTCTTGCGCCATCCAGTCCATCGTAGCAGCACCTTCATGTACTTCGCCGATTTTGTGAACAATACCTGTATAGTAGAGGATACGTTCTGTAGTTGTTGTTTTACCAGCATCGATGTGAGCCATGATACCGATATTACGAGTTTTTGCTAGGGAAAACTCTCTTGCCACAGTTGTCACCTCTTATTACCAACGATAATGAGCAAATGCTTTATTAGCTTCTGCCATTTTATGAGTATCTTCTTTTTTCTTGATTGCAGCGCCTGCATTGTTGAAAGCGTCCATCAATTCGCCTGCTAAGCGTTCTTTCATAGTGCGTTCACCACGAAGACGAGCATAGTTTACAACCCAGCGAATACCGAGTGTTTGACGGCGATCAGCACGAACTTCAACTGGCACTTGGTAGTTCGCACCACCGATACGGCGAGCACGTACTTCAAGTACAGGCATAACATTTTTCAATGCTTGATCAAAAACTTCCATTGGGTCTTGACCCATTTTGGAACGAATAATTTCGAATGCATCATATACGATAGTTTCAGCAATGCCTTTTTTGCCATCGTACATAACTTTGTTAATGAAACGTGTTACTAATTTGCTGTTGTACACCGGATCTGGAAGTACATCACGTTTCGGAACAGGGCCTTTTCTTGGCATGTTCAATTCCTCCTTTATAATGATGTGTGTTAGTTTCGTTTAATGGCTAAAATTATTTTTTAGCTTTTTTCGCGCCGTATTTGGAACGACTTTGCATACGGTTTTGTACGCCAGCTGTATCCAATGCACCACGAACGATGTGATAACGCACACCTGGAAGGTCTTTTACACGACCGCCTCTGATAAGTACAACGCTGTGTTCTTGTAAATTGTGACCAATGCCTGGGATGTATGCAGTTACTTCAATACCGTTTGTCAAACGAACACGGGCAACTTTACGAAGCGCGGAGTTCGGTTTTTTAGGCGTAGCAGTGTATACACGAGTACAAACACCACGTTTTTGTGGACACTCTTTCAAAGCTGGAGAGTCAGATTTACGCACTAAAGTTTTACGGCCTTTACGTACTAACTGGTTAATAGTTGGCATGTGGGCACCTCCTTTCCAAACAATTAGATTTATAATTGATCCGTTCGATAATATGTCGTTCGGATATTACCAAAACTAGCGAAGCACGCCGATTGCGGCAGCTCCTACTTTAATGTGAGCAGCATGCCCAAGCTCTTCCATCGTGTGATTTCGATCTACAGGCACATTGTGCTCTAAACAAATTTCCAGAATCGGCAAGATAATTCGGTCATCGCTATCAAGACCTACAAATACACACTCTACTTCATCGCGAGCCACGGCTTTGCGCGTTTGCTTCGCTCCAATTGTGAGATTTGCATTTGAAAGCATATCGATTGTCATATGCGTCTCCTTCTCATTCGTTACTTACTTTAGGGCGCACTACCCCTTAAGCACTTTACTAGTTTACCATTCTTTATATGCCATGTCAAACAATTTTATCCCTTATAAATCGCTACAATAAAGCATTTTATATGTACATGCATCCGTGCGATTCAAAAATATTTTTTTCTGTATATTTTGGTTTGTTTTTATACAGTTTTAGCTATTTATTTGTATGTATATGCACTATATTTTTCTTTCAGTATTTTATCTATGCAAAATTGATATAGTATTTTTCTATATTTCCTTATAAAAATAACGGATAACAACCTATAAGGGAGTTATCCGTTATTTCGTTAGACAATCTTAACTCGCTATCTAAGCTCGTCTTACTATCTTATATTATTCTGCTGTTTCTACATCTGTAGTTTCATTAGCTATATCTGCATTAACAACTTCTGTATCCACTACTAAATCTTCTAATTCAGGTGTATGTTTTACTACCTTAATTTTACGATAACGGCTCATACCTGTACCAGCTGGTATTAATTTACCAATGATAACATTTTCCTTTAAGCCAAGTAACGGATCAATTTTACCCTTGATTGCGGCTTCTGTAAGAACACGAGTTGTTTCTTGGAAGGAAGCTGCTGACAAGAAGCTGTCTGTTGCCAAGGCTGCTTTGGTAATACCCAATAGTGTACGAACACCAGTGGCTTCTTTTTTACCATTTAAGCGTAAACGACGGTTTTCATCTTCAAATGTATTTACATCGATAGAATCTCCTGGTAATACATCTGCATCCCCAGCATCTTCAATTTTCACTTTATGTAACATTTGACGAACGATAACCTCGATGTGTTTATCGTTAATTTCTACACCTTGAGATTTATATACTTTTTGTACTTCATATACTAGGTAACGTTGCGTTGCTTCTGTACCCATGACACGCATAATGTCATGAGGGTTAATGGAACCTTCTGTTAAACGCGCACCTAAAGATACTACGTCACCATCTTTCACAATGATGCGAGAGCCGTAAGGGATTAAGTAATCAAACTCTTCACCCTCAGCTGTCGTAATGAAGATAGTATTGGTACCTTTTTTATTATCGTTAGGAACGACACGTACAGTACCTTCTACTTCTGCAATGATAGCATTACGTTTCGGACGACGTGCTTCAAACAATTCTTCGACACGAGGCAAACCTTGTGTGATATCGTCACCGGCAACACCGCCTGTATGGAATGTACGCATTGTCAACTGTGTACCTGGCTCACCGATGGATTGTGCCGCAATAATACCTACTGCTTCACCAACTTGTACTTGTCCACCAGTACCTAAGTCACGGCCATAACATTTCATACATACGCCATATGGAGAACGACAAGTCAATACAGAACGGATTTTCACCGTGTCGTAATGTTTTACTACTTCATCAGCTAATTCATCAGTGATTTCACCATTCAATGGAACAATAACTTCACCAGTTTCTTTATTGATTAATTCTTCTGCTGCTGTACGGCCCACAATACGATCTTTCAATGGTTCGATAACGCCAGTACCTTCTACGATAGCTTCTACTTCAATGCCATGAATTTCATTGTTGCGTACTTGAACTTCTTTTACATCGGAATTCAAGATAGCTTCGATGCCTTCTTCTGTCAATGCTGTATGCGCAGGGAAAATTTCTACACCTTCACTATCGATAACAGGATACACAGTATCTTTACCCAACATGTTTTCAATCATTGTGTTGCGTAATGTTGTACGAATCGTATCGTCCACTTCACCTAATGCAATGGTTTGAACAATGTTAGTATGGTTGATATCGCTGTCGCTACCCAACTGTGCGCCACGCAATGCGATAGATTTCACTTGAGATTCTGCTAATGCTTCGATCGTTGCTTCTGTTACGATGCTTTCAGCGTCAGCAATCACTTCCCCAGTCATAGGGTCTACTACGTCGCGATCTAATACACGACCGATTAAATCATCTTTTAAGTATGTCAACGCATCTTTTGTATTGCGCGCTAAGCGAGCTCTTTCACGAGCTAAGTCGATACCTACTACGTCACAATCTTCTTCACGAACGATTACGTCTTGGGATACGTCAACAAGACGACGTGTTAAGTAACCGGAGTCAGCTGTACGAAGGGCTGTATCGGCCAAACCTTTACGAGCACCATGAGAGGACGTAAAGTAATCCAATACGGTCAAACCTTCTTTAAAGTTCGCTTTGATTGGCAAGTCGATGATACGACCAGATGGGTCCGCCATCAAACCACGCATACCCGCCAACTGACGAATCTGTTGTTTGTTACCACGGGCACCGGAAATCGCCATCATATATACTGGGTTGAAACCATCTTGGTCAGCCGCCATATTATCCATCATGGCTTCTGTTACATTATCGATAGCTTCATTCCAAAGATCGATTGTTTTACGGTAACGTTCTTCTTCTGTAATTAAACCACGACGATATAGACGGGATACTTTATTAACTTCTGTATCTGCTTCTTCTACGATACCAGCTTTTACTTCTGGTACTTTGATATCCGCAATAGCGATTGTCATACCAGCACGACGAGCGAAGGAGTAACCCAAGGATTTGATACGGTCAAGCAATTCTGCTGTTTTTTCGTTACCGAATGCTTGGAAACATTGGTCTACCAATTTACCAACCATTTTCTTATCCATGACTTTACCCAAGGACCATGTGCCGTCTTCTTCTTTCACAAATTGACGGATTTCTGGATATAAAGCTTCGTTGAAAATCAAACGACCTGCTGTTGTTTTAACTAGACCGTATCCTTCGATACGAATGTAGATCACGTCTTGTAAGCCGATGACACCGGAATCGTATGCCAACATCACTTCGTCATAGTTAGCGAAGCGTTTCGCTTTATCTTCTGTACCTTTACGAACTACTGTTAAGTAGTAAGTACCCAAGATCATATCCTGAGATGGAACCGCTACTGGTTTGCCATCTTTTGTAGATAAGATGTTATGGGATGAAAGCATCAAGGTACGTGCTTCCGATTGTGCTTCTACGGACAATGGTAAGTGACACGCCATTTGGTCACCGTCAAAGTCGGCGTTGAAGGCTGTACATACTAATGGATGCAATTTGATAGCACGACCTTCCCAAAGGATTGGTTCGAAGGCTTGAATACCTAATCTATGCAACGTAGGCGCACGGTTTAGCAATACTGGATGTTCCTTGATAACTTCTTCTAAAGCTTCCCAAACACCAGGACCGATACGTTCTACTTGACGTTTTGCCGCTTTAATATTGCTTGCTTGTCCACGTTCTACCAAACGTTTCATCACGAATGGTTTGAACAATTCCAATGCCATCTCTTTTGGAAGACCACATTGATGCATTTTCAATTCTGGACCAACTACGATAACGGAACGGCCCGAATAGTCAACACGTTTACCCAACAAGTTTTGACGGAAACGACCTTGCTTACCTTTTAACATGTCAGATAAGGATTTCAATGGACGGTTGCCAGGACCTGTCACAGGACGGCCACGACGACCATTGTCAATCAACGCATCCACAGCTTCTTGTAGCATACGTTTTTCGTTGCGCACGATAATATCAGGAGCACCTAAATCCAATAAACGTTTTAAACGGTTATTACGGTTGATAACACGACGATACAAATCATTCAAGTCAGAGGTAGCGAAACGACCACCATCTAATTGCACCATTGGGCGCAATTCAGGTGGGATAACTGGCACTACATCCATAATCATCCATTCTGGACGGTTGCCAGATTGACGGAATGCTTCTACTACTTCTAAACGGCGAACGGCACGAACTTTACGTTGACCTGTTGCCGTTTCTAACTCAGCACGCAATTCATCGTTCAATGCTTCTAAGTCTAATTCGCAAAGCAACTCTTTAATCGCTTCTGCACCCATATCGATACACACGAATGTGTTTTCTTCTAAGGCACCAAGCTCTAATTTTTCTTCACGAGTTAATACTTCGTATTCTTTTTCTTCTTCTGGAATTTCAGTATTTGCTGCAAGCTCTGCATTGACAGCTTCTTTGTGCTTAGCAGAGTTAATTAATTGCAAACGTTCACGACGTTGTGCAATGGTTTCAATGATGACACTTTTACCAGCGATTTTGTAGTCAGCATCATTGAACATAGCTTCGTATTCACGGAATTCAGTTTCAAATAACAATTGTTGTTTAGACAACGGAGATTGACCTGGATCCACTACGATATACGCAGCAAAGTATAATACACGTTCCAAGGAACGAGGGGATATGTCAAGGATCAATCCCATACGAGATGGGATGCCCTTGAAATACCAAATATGAGACACGGGTGTAGCCAATTCAATATGGCCCATACGTTCACGACGTACTTTGGCACGAGTCACTTCTACACCACATTTATCACAGACAACACCTTTATAACGGATGCGTTTATATTTTCCACAATGACATTCCCAGTCCTTTGTTGGTCCGAAAATGCGCTCACAGAATAAACCATCTCGCTCTGGTTTTAAGGTGCGGTAGTTAATTGTTTCAGGTTTTTTAACTTCTCCATGAGACCACTCCAAAATTTGTTGTGGCGAAGCTAAACCGATTCGCATGGAATCAAATTCATTTACGTCTAGCACTGTATGCTCCCTCCTTTACGAGATAGTGGTATTACTCATTATCAGAAGATTCTACATAGCCACTAATTTGGCTGATAATATCGTCTTCTTCACCTGCTGTGACAGGCTCTTCTTCTACAATATATCCGTCAGGTGTGCCTTCTACTGTGGAAGCTTCTCCTTCTGTAGTCGCCTCTGTAGTGCCTTCTTCCATCACTTCACGAATATCATCATGACGTGGTACATCATCTTCATCTAATTCTTTGATGAGAACTTCTTCTTGATCTTCATTCAAGATTTTCACGTCAAGGCCGATACTTTGTAATTCTTTCAACAATACTTTGAAAGATTCAGGTACGCCTGGTTCAGGAATATTTTCACCTTTTACGATTTTTTCGTACGCTTTTACACGGCCTACAACATCGTCAGATTTTACAGTTAACAACTCTTGTAGTGTATAGGCTGCGCCATACGCTTCAAGAGCCCACACTTCCATCTCACCGAAACGTTGTCCACCGAATTGAGCTTTACCACCCAATGGTTGTTGTGTAACAAGGGAGTACGGACCTGTAGAACGAGCATGGATTTTATCATCTACTAGATGGTGAAGTTTCAACATGTATACGTAACCAACGGTAACTTTGTTATCCATTCTTTCGCCTGTACGGCCATCATATAATACAGTTTTACCATCATCATCACGACCAGCAATGCTAAGTGTATCGAATACGTCACTTTCATGAGCGCCGTCAAATACCGGTGTTGCAATATGAATACCAGCCACATCAGGTTTTGGCATACCATATGTGTCATAGTCATAACCATATTTTTCCAACTCAGTGCGTAAGTGACTGCGTTTTTCTCGAACATGGTGAATTGTGTCAATCACAGTAACCACTCGACGAAGTGTGTGCAATTCTTCTTCTAAGGCTGGTTCCATTTCTGGACGTTCTGCTTCTACATCATCGAATGTTTCAACACCTAATTCATAGATGCGTTTTTCTTCTGCCAATAAGAAGTCATAACGAGTTTGTCCGCCCAATTCCTCAAATTTATCTTGTGCTCGATGTAAAATTTTATCTAATGCCACTACTTTTTGGCTATCGATTTGTTTATCGGTTTCCAAATAGTTCGCAATCGTAGGATCTGCGATGGCTTGTTCTAGACTTTCAATTTCTGCGTAGATATCTTTGATACCGTCGATACCATCCCAGTAGGTACCATTTAATTTAGCTTCTTTTAGTACTTCTTTGATTTTTAGGTCTGTTGCTTTAATTTGCATACCCAAACCTTGTACTGCCCAACCTAAATGTGTTTCTAATACCTGTCCGATATTCATACGAGACGGTACACCTAATGGGTTCAACACGATTTGTACTGGTGTGCCATCTGGTAAGAACGGCATATCTTCTTGACGCATAACACGAGAAACGACACCTTTGTTACCATGACGACCCGCCATTTTATCGCCTTCGTGGATTTTACGTTTTTGTGCAATATATACACGAACGACTTTATTAACACCTGGTTGTAATTCGTCACCGTTTTCACGAGTAAAGATTTTAACGTCTACAATTTTACCTGCTTCACCATGTGGTACACGCAAGGAAGTATCGCGAACTTCACGTTCTTTATCACCGAAAATTGCACGTAATAAGCGTTCTTCTGGAGTTAATTCAGTTTCTCCTTTAGGAGTTACTTTACCAACTAGGATGTCGCCTGGTTTTACTTCTGCACCGATGCAGATGATACCGTTTTCATCCAAGTTTTTAAGGTTATCATCACCAGTATTTGGTAATTCACGAGTGATTTCTTCAGCCCCTAATTTAGTGTCACGAGCATCACATTCGTACTCTTCGATGTGGATAGATGTGTAGATATCTTCTTTACAAAGTTCTTCACTTAATAAGATCGCATCCTCGTAGTTGTAACCTTCCCAAGGCATGAACGCTACCAGCACGTTGAAACCTAATGCTAATTCGCCCCCATCTGTAGCTGGACCATCTGCCAATACTTGACCTTTCACAACGGATTGGCCACGATATACGATTGGTTTTTGGTTAAAGCATGTAGATTGGTTGGAACGCATGAATTTGTTCATTTTATATACGTCTACACGACCATTATCACGTTGTACATGGACTTCATTACCCCAACAACGTGTCACAATACCAGCTTCTTTTGCTAATACGCAAACGCCGGAGTCTGTTGCCGCTTTGTATTCCATACCTGTACCTACTAAAGGTGCTTGTGCACGAAGTAATGGCACCGCTTGACGCTGCATGTTCGCACCCATCAAGGCACGGTTCGCATCGTCATTTTCTAAGAATGGAATCATAGCAGTACCGATGGATACTACTTCTTTTGGACTTACGTCCATGTAGTCTACTTTATCTGGAG
Source organism: uncultured Veillonella sp. (assembly GCA_963516605.1). Lineage (GTDB taxonomy): Bacteria > Bacillota > Negativicutes > Veillonellales > Veillonellaceae > F0422. The sequence goes on from CAUQBP010000008.1 coordinate 29,323, forward strand.
ACACTTCTAATACATCATGACCACGACGACATGCGATGTGTTCAGATACGAAGTAACCCTCTTCATCAATACGAGAGTTCGCTTGGGCAATTGTCATGCCTTCTTCTTCATCAGCTGTCATATATACAACTTGATCTGTAACACGAACTTTCAATACTTTGTTAGCATCTTCGCCTGTACCATATATTTTTTCAATTTTACGGTACGGTGCTTCGATGAAACCAAATTCATTGACTTTCGCATAGTTAGACAAGGAGTTAATCAAACCAATATTTGGACCCTCTGGAGTTTCGATTGGACACATACGTCCATAGTGAGAGTGATGCACGTCACGAACTTCGAAGCCTGCGCGTTCACGAGATAAACCGCCAGGTCCTAGAGCGGATAGACGACGTTTATGTGTCAATTCGCCCAATGGGTTAGTTTGGTCCATGAACTGGGACAACTGGGAAGAACCGAAGAATTCTTTGATCGCTGCCACAACTGGACGGATATTCAATAAGGCTTGTGGTGTAATCACAGATACGTCTTGAATCGTCATACGTTCTTTGACTACACGTTCCATACGAGTTAAACCGATACGGAATTGGTTTTGTAACAATTCGCCTACGCAACGAAGACGACGGTTACCCAAATGGTCGATATCATCAGTTTGACCAATGTTTTCGATCAAGTTCATCATGTAACTTACGTTAGCAATCATGTCTTCACGAGTTACTGTGCGATGGCTGAATGGCAAGTTGCTGTTGTTACAGATGACTTTTACCACAGTACCTTCTGTATTTACTACAAAGAATTCAGGTACTACATCGCCACTGTACACACCGCTATTAGCCACTACATCAAGAACTTCTTCGTTCACATAGGTATTTGCTTCTACGATGATTTCGCCATTTTCGTCTACGATTGGTTCTGCCAAAGTTTGACCGAACATGCGTTGACGCCAGCCCAATTTTTTATTTAATTTATAACGACCTACACGAGCTAAATCATAGCGACGAGGGTCAAAGAATAAGTTATCGAATAAATTACGAGCACTTTCCACAGTTGGTGGTTCACCTGGACGAAGTTTTTTGTAGATTTCTACCAATGCTTCATCAGCGGATTGTGTGCTGTCTTTTTCTAATGTACGAAGTAAACGTTCATCGTATTCTGGATGACCATTTTCGTCCACTTGTCCGTTCCAGAATAATTCCAAGATGGATTCGTTCGTTTCCCAACCTAATGCACGTACTAGTACAGTAGCTGGTAATTTACGGTTACGGTCAATACGTACGGACACAATGTCGTTCGCATCTTTTTCTAACTCGATCCAAGCGCCACGGTTCGGAATCACTGTGGAATCATACAAACGGTTACCCATCGTATCGATGCTGCCACCGTAGTATACGCCTGGAGAACGAACCAATTGGGATACGATAACACGTTCCGCACCATTGATGATGAAAGTTCCTGTATCTGTCATCAATGGGAAGTCGCCCATAAATACTTCTTGTTCTTTAATATCTGGATTTTCTGGATCATTGTTAACGAGACGAACATTGACACGCAAAGGTGCTGCATACGTAGCATCACGGTTTTTGCATTCGTTAATGTCGTACTTCGGCTCTCCAAGGCTGAATCCCTCAAAGGAAAGAGCTAGCTTTCCTGAATTGTCTTTAATCGGAGAAATATCGTTAAAAATATCTTGTAAACCGCTCTCCAAAAACCACTCATAGGACTTGCGTTGCACATCTAACAAATGTGGCATTTCGAGAACTTCGTTGATCTTAGCGTAGGTATATCGAGTACGCTTACCCACCTGCTCAGGTTTGAACATGTTCTTTTCACCCCTCATAAAAATTGGCTTACATATTCTATAACGGTATGACTGCAGACGATTCCAGGTCTCAGTTTTCCTGCTGACCAATGACAAAATAAGCAAGGCTCCTAATTTTTTCTTGTGAACCTTGCTTTCCTCATTTCAGCACAACCTTGGATATATTCCTTCATCAATTCAATGTTATAGTTACTTTTTTGCAATTAAATATTATAATCTTGTTATTTCTATTTGTCAAGGATATGTTCACTGAAAGTCTATAATAAATCTATGAGTAGTCGAACATTTGTGACACAACCTCTTAACAATGTATGTAAGAAGTACTCTACGATATATTCATTAGTTACTAGCGCTTCATTTCAATACTGACAAAAAAAAGCAAAAAAGACTTGGTACACAAACGTATCATTCGTTCGTATCCAAGTCTTTTTCTTTTACCATCTGCACGGCACCCACTGGGCATATGGCATAGCAGTCGCCACAGTGAATGCACATGTCCTGATGGATGACATAGCGATCACCTTTGCGTGTGATGGCCTGCACGGGACAATCCATAGCACAGCCGGCACAACACACGCAAGTGTCTTTAATATGAAAGTACATCTTATTCTTCCACAATACACTGACACATCTTCATCGTCAACAGTGCTGCCTCATGGGATTCTTGTGTCACTCCTGCGCAACATTTCGAATCCACATGAAGTGGAACTTCTGGCAAGCCCGCTTTTAGAATCAAAGCATTGGAAACCACGCAAATATCCGTACATAAACCAATCAAGGTTAAAGATTCGATAGGTTCCTCTTCGTACATTCCTTTAAGATGGTCCAACAAATCCAAGGATCCAAAGTTAGGTTTATCTAATATATCCACCCGTCGGCCTCGTTCACGAGCCACTTCCAACAGGTCATCAGCAATCTCCCAACCTTTGGTACCACGGGCACAATGTTCCACTGGTAAATGTTTGCCCTCTTGACTTTCAAGATAACCCTCATCATGTGTATCACGAGTAAACACGATGGGGCCATCAAAGTTACGAATTGTTTCACGCACCGCCGGTACAATGGCCTGCGCCTGCGGTGAACCTAATGTTCCATCAATAAAATCATGTTGCATGTCTATCACAATCAATACGTTCATAGGGCATCTCCTTTGTTAGAAAGTAGGCAAGGAAATAATACATTCCCTTGCCTTACCTAAATTGATAGTACTTGAACCTTTGACTACTTATGCTATTATCATTATCCCTTTACTACGTCAGCACAACGAGCACATAATGTTGGATGATCCCCATCTTGACCAACTGTGTCGCGGTGAATCCAGCAACGTTCGCATTTTTCTAACTCAGAAGGAGTTACCACGATGGATAATACTCCGTCTTCTACTGTTACTGCGTTGGCTGGTGCGTTGTCACGACCTTCCACTACATGCGCTTCAGACACGATCAACAAGCTCGCTAGTGAACCTCCGAATCCAGTCAATGCCTCATACGCATCGCCATCTGCGTACACTGTGATGGAAGCATCCAAGGAGTGACCTATGGCTTTATCACGGCGAGCGCCTTCTAATGCTTTTGTCATTTCGCTACGAAGATCTAACATGGTCGCCCAACGAGCGGACAATTCTGCATCCACATGGTCTGCATGACCTTGTGGCCAATCTGCTAACATCACGCTTTCTTCCATGCCCTCTTCTTTTGGCATGTATTGCCATACTTCTTCCGCTGTGAAAGAAAGAACTGGAGACACCATTTTAACCAATGTTGTCAAAATTTCATAGATAGCAGTTTGCGCACTACGACGAGCTACATTGTTTTCTTTCTCTGCATACATTGTATCTTTCAACACGTCTAAGTAGAAGGAAGATAAATCTACGGTACAGAAGTTATGGATTGTATGATACAAGATGTGGAATTCATAGTTTTCGTAAGCATTCGTTACTTTTTGACGAACTTCTTCTAAACGATGCAACGCCCAACGATCTAACTCTGTTAACTCTTTATAAGCTACTTTATCTGTGTTCGGGTTAAAGTTATCTAAGTTACCCAACAAGAACCGGAATGTGTTACGGATTTTACGATATACTTCTGCCAATTGTTTTACGATATCTTTGGACAAACGCACGTCTGCTTGGTAATCTGCAGAGGATACCCATAAACGCATTACGTCAGCACCGTGTACATCGATGATATCAGAAGGAGCCACTGTATTGCCTACAGATTTAGACATTTTGCGACCTTCTCCATCCACTACGAAACCGTGAGTCAATACGGCATTGTATGGTGCATGACCACGTGTAGCGATACCTGTTAACAAGGAAGAGTTAAACCAACCACGATGTTGGTCAGAACCTTCTAAGTACATAGCGCAAGGCACATCCATTCCATTTTGTTCCAATACGCCAGACCAAGAGCTACCGCTGTCGAACCATACATCCATGATGTCTGTTTCTTTATGGAAAGAATCATGTCCGCAAGATGGACATGTAAATCCTGCTGGCAATAATTCTTTTGCTTCATGAGCCCACCAAGCGTTAGAGCCTTCTTTAGCAAACCATTCTTGTAAGGAAGAGATCGTATCATCATTGATGATGTGCTCTCCGCAATGGTCGCAATAGTAGATAGGAATTGGCACACCCCACGCACGTTGACGAGAGATAACCCAGTCCCCACGGTCTGCAATCATATTATAAATGCGGTCATGACCCCATTTAGGAATCCATTGTACTTGTTCGTCGATAGCTTTCAATGCTTCTTGACGGTATCCATCCACAGAGGAGAACCATTGTTCTGTAGCACGATAGATAACAGGGTTTTTACAACGCCAGCAATGGGCATATTGGTGACGAATGTTGCCTTTTTGTACCAACGCACCATTGTGAGCCAAGATTTTGATCACCGGCACTTCTGCATCATGGATTTCAACACCTGCTAGTGGTTGTTCTGTATCACCATAACGAGGTTCATCTACTTTGGCAATATAACGACCAGTAGCATCTACTAAGGATAAGATATCGAAATCGATTTTACCAGTATCTTTGTATGCTTTTACTACATTAAAGTCATCTTCACCATGAGCAGGCGCTGTATGTACACAACCTGTACCAGCGTCTAAGGTAACGTGAGAACCCAACAAGATAGGAGCATTACGATCAGCAAATGGATGTTTAAAGTTCGCCAATTCTAATTCGCTACCTTTGAACGTGTTCAACACTTCATAGGATTCTACGCCCATTTCTTTAGTAGCTGTTTCGATTAAGCCATTCGCTAATAACCATGCTTCATCACCGATTTTTACCCAAGAGTAATCTAATTCTGGATTCACAGAGATAGCTTGGTTGGCCGGCATTGTCCAAGGAGTTGTTGTCCAGATAACGGAGAACAATTTGCTTGTATCAAAACCTGCTGGCAATGTACTTTCAGCACCGTTTACGTAAGCAAATTTAACATAAATGGAGAAAGATTTTTTCTCAGCATATTCGATTTCCGCTTCTGCCAAGGCAGTTTCACAATGTGTACACCAGTATACAGTTTTCAAACCTTTATAGATATAGCCGCGTTTCGCCATTTCACCAAACACGCCAATTTGTTTCACTTCGAACTCAGGACGCAATGTCAAATAGGGACGATCCCATTCACCAAGTACACCAAAACGGATGAAATCTTTCTTTTGTTCTTCTACACAGTTTAATGCGTATTCACGACATTGATTACGAAGATCCAATGGACTCATTTCATGACGATTCAAGCCAGTGTTTTTGATAACTGCATGCTCGATAGGAAGACCATGTGTATCCCAACCAGGAATGTATGGTGTGTAATGGCCTTGCATCGTTTTATATTTCATCACAATGTCTTTTAATGTTTTGTTCAAGGCATGACCGATGTGCAATTTACCATTCGCATAGGGAGGGCCATCGTGTAAAATAAAAGATTTTTTACCTTTATTTTTCGCTAAGCGTTTTTCATAAATTTTATTATCTTCCCAAAACTTGATAAATTCTGGTTCGCGCTTTGGCAAATTACCGCGCATAGGAAATTCTGTTTCAGGCAAGTGCAAGGTCTTACCATAATCCACTTCATTAGACATTGTATTTCTCCTCTCAATAAAAAAAGCACCCGCTCCCCGAAGGGACGAATGCAAATCCGTGGTACCACCCTACTGATGATTCTTGTGAAAGATACCCCCAACGAATCATCGCTCAAACATATAACGGTGTCCACCGATGTGAGTACCCCCAGTACGGGCTCCCCAACATATACTCAAAAGTGATCCGCCATGCATTCACCCATGAGGCTCTCACCATCCCTCACTCGCTCGGAGCTACCCTGCATGACCGTCTTTATCAACGTATTAACATATATCGTTGTCAATTACAGGTACAATTATATACTATCTGCGGGGCCGTTGCAATAGTTTTAATCGCATTCTAAACATGTAAGAGTCGCATATCCTCCGACTGTGATACTATTACACAGTCAAACGGTCGCACTTCTCCATACCCATATACCGCAAATGCTAGAACCATATATATAACAACATACTCAGAACCCCTAGATGAAACTAGTATATGTATACATAGATTGGGGGTATAACAAATTTCACTTCTATGCTACCATAAGAACATAAAGATTTGAAATATTTCACAAGACAATATAAGTCTTGTTCTCATGGTCATATAGGAGTCAATATGGAACTTTGGAAACGCACGTTATATGTTTGTTTATTTGGGGTCTTCATGGCATCGGTGGGGCTCAGTCAAGCAGCCCCCCTCATTCCCTTATATTTACAGGACCTAGGAGTCCACGATCAAGGATCTCTTGCTAATTGGTCTGGTATCGCCATGGGTGTCACCTATCTTATGGTGGCTCTCGTCTCACCTTTTTGGGGAAAACTAGCTGATAGAAAAGGAAGAAAATTAATTTTACTACGGGCTAGTTTTGGAATGATGGTCACCAATGCACTTCTTGGATTCGCACAAAGCCCTGAACATGTTGTGATGATCCGCATTCTAAATGGTATGGTATCTGGATTTTTTTCTGGATCTATTACGTTAGTAGCCACCCAAACTCCAGAGTCCAGAACTGGTTGGGCCTTAGGTCTATTATCCGCTGCCAACTTGGGAGGCTCTTTATTAGGACCTATGATTGGTGGTTATATGGGAAGTACCTTTGGTATTCGGTATGCTTTTTTTGTGGTATCCGCTTTACTAGGCATAGCTTTTTTATCTTCCTTATTATTCATAAAAGAAGACTTTACTCCTAAAGTAAAGGGCCCAGCTCCTTCTCTCAAAGACTTACAACAATCTATTTCCAATTGGAAAGGTCTTATCTTCGTATCTATCGCTTCTTTCATTTTTGCCTTCACCACCATGGCATCAGCTCCTATCCTTTCTGTATTCGTGCAACATATTGTAGGCCGTGGCCACGAACACATCGCATTACTAGCTGGTTTAGCTTTCACCTCTACAGGGATTGCTCAAATGTTAGCTAGCTCTGTACTCGGTCGCTACATCGACAAATTAGGGCCTCAATTCATTCTTTGGACAAGTTTTATGTATGTAGGATGCCTAACAATTCCACAAGCCTTTACTGACTCGATTATCGTCTTATGCATTATTCGCTTTTTACTAGGCTTTGGGTTAGGCGGACTATTACCAGGAATCAACACCTATATCGCTAGTATTACACCAAAACATTTAGCTGGGCAAATTTTTGCTTACAACCAGTCCACTCTGTTCTTCGGCTACTTTATGGGCGCTGTAGGTGGTTCAGCCATCGTATCTCAATGGGGCTTTAGTACCATGTTTATCGTAACAGGTATGATTATTGCATTAACAGGGGTCTTCTTGAAAGTAACATTAGGGCGCACTTCAACAGCTCATCATTAATTACGTTCCTGTAAAATACTGTATATTTTGAAACACTATATACTCCGCATTATATGAGTTCTTTACTACTTAGTATCTGCTATACAATCCATACTCATAAGGACACACCAGCAAGAAACTATTAAAAAATAAATGCAATATAACAAAACAGAGGTCTTATTCCAAAGGCCTCTGTTTTTTATCGTATTATATTGAAAACATTTTGCATGTAAAGGCAATCTACTACATGATTAGTATCAATTACACTATAGTAGTACTATGCATACATATGAATCACTATCTACTATACTGACAATGTAAACCTATAATGTATTCACACCCGTCTCCAACGGGAACCCTTCATAAGTCACCCAATCGCTAGAACTGCCTACATACATAGCTGGTTCCACACCTACTTCTGCTAAAGCAATCATTAAGTTTGCTGCTGTCACACCGGAACCACAATAGGCAACGATAGGTTTTTCCACCTTAGTTAAGTCACCATACGCTGTTTGTAATTCTGCAATGGGCCGTACACCATCAGGAGTAAATCCCCATTCGTAGAAATGATTGATTGCCCCTGGGATATGTCCTGTCATACCATCCATAGTATCCACCACAGATCCATCATAGCGCTGTGGTGCTCGTGCATCGATGATCACATGACTACCCGTTTGGCTAGCTTGTAACACTTCATCACGATGCATGAGTAAATGGTCTTGCAAAGTATACTTCAATGGCTTTGGATCTGCCACTGTTGGTGTCTCCTCTTGGGTCAATGGATATCCCTCACGGTACCAGCGCTCGATGCCACCAGCTAGAACTTTCACATTGGTGAAACCCATGTATAATAGCAAGAACCGCAACCGACCGGCAAAGGAAATCCACGCATCGTACACCACGATATGAGAATCCATGGTCACACCGCATTCGCTCAAACGATTTGCTAAGACAGCCATATCTGGCAAGGGATGACGACCACCGTGCACGCCTAAAGGACCACTCATGTGTGCATCCATATCGATGGCAAAAGCCCCTGGAATATGGGCCCCTGCATAGGCATCAAATCCACGTGCATCAAGGACTACCACTCTATCTAATTGCTCTTGTAATTCTTTCGGCGAAAGTAACACGCTCATTGTTACACCTCCAACATATAAATTAATATGTCTATGTTACATCTCTATCCTATCTAGTATGCATAAAAAATATGCCTTCAGAGGATAGCTATTGCTGTATCTCCAAGATATACTATAGGACCTTAACTATCATATAGAAACTATCTCTTACAGTTCTGTTAAATACAATAGAAACTGTTAACATACCCATACAAACAATAAAGAATGCCATACACTCTCTATAATCTAGTGTAACATAGATTAGTTTCGATGTGTATGGCATTTCTATTCATACATGCATGCTATGACATACTATTAGTTTTTATCGGTTTCCCATACGCTTCATAAAAAAGGTCAACTCTCGTATTACCCTTTCATTGCCTGAAACGCTTCTTTTGCAATTTGCAATGTGTACGCCAAATCTTGATCGCTATGGCACGTAGATAAGAAGTTGCTTTCATATTGACTGGCTGCATAATAGATGCCATGTTCCAAGTTGTAATGGAAGAATGTTTTGAACGCTTCCATATCGCAAGCACTGGCATCATCGAAGTTATGCACTGCTTTATCCGTAAAGAAAAGAGTAAACATAGATCCTACTCGTTGTACTACTACAGGTACACCTACTTCTTTCGCTGCTGCTTCTAATCCTTGGCATAAGGCTTCTGTAGATTCCTCTACTTGACGGAATGCATTCGGATATTTTTGCAACATAGACAAGGTAGCAAGACCTGCCGCCATGGCCACTGGATTACCACTCAAGGTGCCTGCTTGGTACACAGGACCGGATGGAGCGATGGCAGACATGATTTCTTTCTTGCCACCGAATACCGCCATTGGTAAGCCGCCACCTACGATTTTACCTAAGCATGTCAAATCTGGGATGATATTATAATATTTTTGTGCCCCTCCTGAACTGGATCGGAAACCACACATCACTTCGTCAAAGATGAGGACTGCGCCGTACTCTGTCGTTACTTCACGCAAAGTCTCCAAGAATCCTTCCACAGGAGGTACACAGCCCATATTACCTGCTACTGGTTCCACGATGATGGCTGCGATACTTTCACCATGAGCCTCGAACAATTGGCGAACCGCATCAGAATCATTGTACGGCAATGTAATCGTGTCTCCTGCTACACCAGTTGGTACCCCTGGACTGTCAGGCACACCAAAGGTCGCTAAGCCGGAACCAGCTTTCACTAATAAACTATCGCTATGACCATGGTAACAGCCGATAAATTTCACGATTTTATCACGACCTGTATAGCCACGAGCCAAACGCAAGGCACTCATGGTAGATTCTGTACCGGAGTTCACCATGCGCACCATTTCCATGGATGGATAGAAGGCTTGGATTTTTTTCGCTACTTCTGTTTCTAATAGAGTTGGCGCCCCATAACTAGTGCCACGAGGAATGGCTTCCAAAATGGATGCTACAATTTCAGGGTTCGCATGACCTAGAATCATAGGACCCCAAGACAATACGTAATCGATGTACTCATTGCCATCGATATCGTAAATGCGAGATCCGCTAGCAGAGCTGATAAAAGGAGGATTGCCCCCTACACTGCGGTAAGAGCGAACGGGACTGTTCACACCACCCGGCATATATGTACGAGCCTCTGCGAAGGCTTGTTTTGATTTTTCTAAACTAAACATAATGGCTCCTATATTTCCACACTATTTTTCTTGTAGCCAACGTGCCACATCCAGGGCATGATAGGTAATAATCATCTTTGCTCCTGCTCGTTTCATGGATAGCAAGGTTTCCAAGGTAATGCGTTTTTCATCTACCAGTCCCGCTGCTGCAGCTGTTTTAATCATAGCATACTCACCGCTGACATTGTAAACGGCTAAAGGACAATCGAAGTTATCCCGTACTTCGCGTACAATATCCAAATAGGATAGAGCTGGTTTAATCATAATGATGTCCGCCCCTTCGATGATATCTTGTTCCACTTCACGCAACGCTTCTAAACGATTGGCCTCATCCATTTGGTATCCTTTACGGTCCCCAAAACCTGGTGCGGAATGGACCGCATCGCGGAATGGTCCATAATAGGCGGATGCATATTTTGCGGCATAGCTCATGATGGATACATGGCTAAATCCCGCTGCATCTAAGGCTTCACGAATTGCTGCGATACGTCCATCCATCATGTCAGATGGCGCCACCATGTGAGCGCCTGCTTTCGCATGGCTCACTGCTACATTACACAACAATGGCAAGGTAGCATCGTTGATGACTTCATGATGTTCCACATGACCGCAATGGCCAGTGGATGTGTATTGGCAAAGACATACGTCGGAAATCACAATCAACTCTGGCACTTCTTTACGGATAGCCATAATCGCCTGTTGCACCGGTTGTTCCATATCCCACGCAGAAGAACCATCTTCATCTTTGTAAGTAGGAATGCCGAAAATTTCGACGCCCTTAATACCTAAGTCATAGGCTTCTTTCGCCAATTTTACAGCTTCGTCCACGGACACATGGTATTGCCCTGGTAAGGAAGAAATTTCTTCTTTCACCGCTGTTCCGGGAACAATAAATATAGGATAAATTAAGTCTTCTACTTGTAATGTTGTTTCACGAACCAATGCACGCATAGCTGGGCTGATGCGCAATCGTCTTGGTCGATTTCGTAATTCCATATTATGCCTCTTTCTATTTGCAATCGTTCAAGATTAGATCCACCATAGCAGGGATTGTGAAAGTTTCCCCAATTAAATCTGGTTGAATTCCTTCTTCCACGCAAGTTGCGCCTGTAATCGGTCCAATGCAAACGACCTTCGTATTACCTAATAAGCTCACCGCATCAGAGCCAAGTATATCCTTCGTATTGGTCACCGTAGAAGAACTTGTGAACGTAATGTAATCTACTTCGCCTGCACGTAATGCTTCTTCTAAACATTCTTTATGGGACGTATCTTGTACCGTTTCATACAAACGCAATACCGTCACATCACATCCTGCCTGTGAAAGCCCTTTATAAATCACGTCGCGCGCCACTTTTGGTTGTACCAATACAAACCGCAAGTCACCTAACGCTCGCTCAGGCCATACACGACCTTGTTCAGCAGTAATCGTTTCCACCACAGATTCCGCTTGGTAATTCGGTGGCACGATGTCCGCACGAATGCCTCGATCTAATAAAGATTTTGCGGTAGCACTACCGATAGCACATACTTTCATAGACCCTAATGCACGGCTATCTAAGCCACGGTCTAATAAGCCATTAAAGAAGAAGCGTACTCCTTCGGCAGATGTAAAAATTAATCCATCGTAGGAAGATAAGCTATCATAAGCCACATCCATCTCCTCTGTACGAGGCAATGCCTGTGTTTTGATAGCAGATGCTTCGATGACATGGGCCCCCAATTCTAGTAATCGTTCAGATAAGGCGCTAGCTTTACTACGAGCTCGTGTGACCACGATAGTTTTACCAAATAATGGTTTATTATCAAACCAACGTAATTGCTCCCGCAAAGATACTACTTCCCCAACGATAACAATAGCTGGTGCTTTCAATTGTGCTTTTTCTACATCTTCTACTACATGTTCCAACGTAGATACTACAGTTTCTTGGATTGGTTTTGTGCCCCAACGGATAACTGCCACTGGAGTTTCCTTAGGACGACCATATTTGATTAAGTTAGCGGCAATGCTCGGCAAATTCGAGATACCCATCACAAAGGAGATGGTATCCACAGATTTGGTTAAGCCCTCCCAGTTCATGCCAGATTCTGGTTTTGTTGGATCTTCATGACCTGTAACGATAGCAAAGGAAGTAGCCATAGCACGCTGTGTGACAGGAATCCCCGCATAGGCTGGCGCAGAAATACCAGATGTAATACCTGGTACAAATTCAAATGGCACACCCGCTTCTACCAAAGCTAACGCTTCTTCACCACCACGACCAAATACTAGAGGGTCGCCCCCTTTAAGACGAGCCACCACTTTACCTTCTAAGCCACATTTTACGAGAAGTTCGTTGATTTCCCATTGATGCATCGTATGATTGTTGCTTTTTTTACCTGCATAAATGATCTCTGCTCCTTCTTTCGCATAGGACAAGAAATGAGCATCTGCTAAATAGTCATAGACAATAACGTCTGCTTTTTCAATACATTCCTTACCTTTCAGAGTGATTAATTTATGATCGCCCGGTCCGGCACCAATTAAATATACAATGCCTGTCATTTCAATACTCCTCTTTCTACTAAATCGTCAATGATGGCTTTTCCCCCTTCTTCATAGAGAGCTTTCGCCAAGTTACGACCTAACATATCTGCTTTTTCTTTTGGTCCTGACAATTCACCTTCAAAACAATTTTTTCCATCTAAAGAAGCAATGATTGCTTTCAACGTTAATTGTCCTTTATAAATCGTCCCATGTACACCCATCGGTACTTGGCAACCACCTTCAAGTTGACGAAGAAAACTGCGTTCTCCACGAGTAGCCCACATAGTATTTTCATCGTGCAATACAGATAACATATCTAGCATTTCTGCATCATCCTTGCGACATTCAATACCGAGTGCCCCTTGACCAACAGCAGGGATGATTTCATCGCTAGTAAAAGTCTGAGTAATAACAGACTCCAAACCCAATCGTTTTAAACCAGCCTCTGCTAATACAATGGCATCAAAGTTTTCTGTTTCTAATTTATTCAAACGTGTTTGCACATTCCCACGAAGTACAGAAATCTGCAAATCAGGTCGTTGATTCAATAATTGTGCTTGACGGCGTAAACTACTGGTTCCTACTTTAGCACCTTGTGGTAATTGATCTAATGTTTTATATTTTGGTGATACCAAAGCATCACATGGTGTTTCACGCTCTGTAATCGCGCCTAGTACCAAATCTTCTGGCAATTCTGTAGGCATATCTTTCAAGCTGTGTACAGCCAAATCGATGCTACCATCACGCATAGATGCTTCTAACTCTTCTGTAAATAAACCTTTGCCACCGATTTCAGCCAATGGTTTTTCTAAAATACGATCACCTTTCGTACTGTGATGGACTAACTCCACCTTGCACTGTGGATAATGTTTGCGCAATGTATCTGCCACATAATTGGCTTGCCATAAAGCAAGGGCACTACTACGGGTGCCTATACGAATTGTGTCTCTCATAGTGTGTCGTCCTCCACTTCCAAAGCAAACATATCTTGGAATAACTTCCAATAATCTCGCTCTTCTTCTTTACCCGCTACTTCACCAAAATGAATCATTGGATCACGCAATAATTTACGTACCAACATGCGGGACATATTGCTAATAATCTTACGTTCTAGCTCTGTGGCATTAGGTAATTTTGCCATCGCGCGATGTACTTCACGTTTACGAATGGCTTCTGCTTTTTCACTAAGCAAGACCATAATAGGACGAACCGATAGATATTGCAATTTCTCTTCGATTTCCTGCAACGCCTCTTCTAAAATTGGTTCTGCTTTTTTAGCTTCTTCTTCTCGTTGGTGCTTGTTCGCTTCTACTACACTTTCCAAGGCATCAATATTAAATAAATACACCCCTGGAATTTCTGTTACATCTGGATTGATGTCACGAGGTACGGCAATATCGATCATAACAATCGACTTACCATCTCGACCATCCATGATTTCTTCCGCTTCTTCCCGCTCAATCACATAATGCGGTGCACCGGTAGATGTAATAATAATATCTGCTGTTTTGGCTTCTTCTACGAAATGATCAAAAACCACAGCCTTACCATTAAATTGGGTTGCCAATTCTTCCGCTGTTTTGAACGTCCGGTTGGACACGAAAATACTCTTTACCCCTTTAGCTTGTAAATGACGAGCTGTGAGCTCACTCATTTGACCAGCTCCCAAAATGAGAACCTTTGCCTCACTGATAGGAATCTCTAAACTATCTTCCGCTAAATTGACTGCTGTATAACTAACAGATACTGGCGTATTCGCAATCCCCGTCATTGTACGCACACGTTTCCCTACAGCAATGGCCTTTTGGAAAATAATATTAAATACAGACGCTGTTAATCCCTTGCTATAAGAAGAAATATAAGCCATTTTTAATTGGCTCAAAATTTGACCTTCTCCTAACACAAGAGAATCTAAACTAGATGCTACTCTAAATAAATGAGAAATACATGCCTTCCCTTCATGGAGGAAGAACCATTTCTCATCTACGTCTACTGTTTCTTCACCTTTCAGATGCAGTAATAAACGTATCATATATTCTTTTACATTCTCCATGTCATTTAGGACGACATAGAGTTCTGTGCGGTTACACGTCGATAAAAGGACGCATTCCTCTACTTCTTCATGAGCATAGATGTGATCCATAGCATAATCGAGAGCTTCTTTGGAAAAAGAAAATTTCTCTCGTACATCTACAGGTGCACTTCTATGATTCAGACCTAATACGACTAATTGCATGTACAATATTCTCCTTCACTGAGTCTCCTTGACCCTCTACTATTTGTATAAACTCCGATTCTCCTAAATTTGTACGCCAGAACTGCTCTCGTTCTTTTGGCGTATCTAATATATGCTGTAATTCTTGTCTCCATAGACGAATCTGAGGTAGCCACTCGGCTAATATGCCATATCTTCTTTCTATATCCTGTCTAAGCAAGCGACTCACTCGTGGGCTCACTTGATTGGTAAATATAGAAATCTCCAAATCACCCATCTCCGTAACACTGCCGAATACCCAAGTAGAATCATCTTTCACATCAGCCCGATTAATGAAAGCACCCACTGCTGTCGCATCGTCCATAACCTGTGTGTTAACAATGGGATTATCCGTAGCAATAATGACAAACTGTTGGCCTACCATATATTCTGAGCTATAAGGCTTCTTTATCCATTGTAATATACCTGCTTCATGGTATGTTACAATGTCAGGCAGCGCATCAGGACTGACCACCATAATAGATGCCTCTTCGTCTATTAATTTTTTAATACGCCGTAAGGCCACCGCTCCGCCGCCTACAACTAGGCAAGGTCTATCCTTGAGTGAAAGTCCAACAGTAATCATCCTACTATCCTTATATATCTCTTACAATGGCAAAAACGGCTTGAATAATCAAGCCGAAATTCATCTTATACTTCTGTTTCAGTCTCTACAGGTGTGATCTCCTGTAAAGCAATGCCATCTAATAATTGTAATTGCGCTGTTAAAATTGATTCTACTTTTGCACGGAACACGGCCATTTCATTCGCAATGGTAGCATATTTAGCTTCTGCTTCTCGCAGCGCACGATTCGCATCTTCTAAGATTAATTTACGTTGTTGCTCTGCATTTTGTAGAATTATATCAGCCTCTTTACGAGCTGCCTCTTTTACATTTTCACCAGTTTCTTGAGCCAGTACCAATGTATTACGCATAGTTTCTTCCGTTGATTCATATTGATTCAACCGTTTTTCCATTTGCTCTACTTTATCAGTCATTTCACGGTTTTCACGATACAAGATTTCATAGGCTTGTACCACTTCATTCAAGAACTCGTTTACTTCATCGCAGTCAAAGCCACGAATACTTTTTCCAAACTCTTTATTATGAATATCCATTGGTGTTAACATAGGATCAGCCTCCTTACATAAATCGTTTCAGATGTACTCCAATACGTCCTTTTTTAGACGTACCTGTAATACTTTCTATTTGCATACGACCTCTGCCACGAAGAGAGATAACATCCCCTTCTTTTACTTCTTGCGCTGGTCCTTTTGCAGGTTGCCAATTCACTTGCACTAATCCTGCTTTGATGGCTTCTACTACTTTTGTACGAGATGTACTAAATCCAGAAGAAGCTATGGAATCCAAACGCATGGAAGCTACAGTAGTTCGTACTTCTTTTATTTTTTCTTCTTTCGGTTGTAATTCACTCAATTCCATCCGGGATACTGTTACAGTAACCATAGCAATTTTTGTGAAATTTTGAATGACAAAATCTGCTATCGTCTCATCGACAATCACCTGAGCACCGCCACTAGTGACGATAATATCCCCAAAATGAGTACGATCAATACCAAGCCCCATCAACGAGCCCAATACATCACGATGCGTCAACAGTCGGAATCGTGGGTCCCAAGATACTTTCAACACCGCAATTTGTAAATCTACTGTACCTTGAAAGTGAGGGTCCACAAAGGCCACGCGAAGGCGTTCTGCCCCTTCGTAGCCACCACTGGAAATGGTATCAATACCACCGAAATTCGCTTTCACTGCATCAGCAATGACAAGACCCGCCGGAGACATAAAATCTGTTACACGGTACGGTCTGCCTGCTTGTACTTGCTCAGCTAGGTCAATCATACGCCTAGCTTCTTCGCCATTACCAGATGCTTCAAAATATCGAATTAACTTTTCTTTATCTTTCACGTTGTTTTCCTATTTCATTTGACCGCTCATAACAAGCTAGGACCCCTTCCATAATAGAGGACCGCAATCCTTCTTTTTCCATAGCAGCAATCCCTGTTATGGTGGTCCCCCCTGGAGAGGTCACTTGGTCCCGCAGTACACTAGGATGAGAGCCTGTTTCTAAGGCAATTAATCCCGAGCCATACATGGTCTGTACCGCCGCTTGTAACGCCAATGGCCTAGTAAGACCAATCCGAACTCCTGCATTGGCCATAGCATCTAAAATGGTATACATATAGCCTGGACCAGCTCCCGCTAACGCACCAATACGGTCTAAATCAGCTTCTGAACATACAACAGCTTCACCTAATGCTTCAAAAATACGCAAGGCTTGCTCCCGTTCACCAGGCGTTACCTCATCACTACTTGCAATGGCTGTAAAACCGGCTTTCACTAAGATTGGTGTATTCGGCATAGCTCGCAACCAATGCGCATGAGGCGCAAAAGACTGCAATGTATCCAATGTAATGCCTGCTGCAATGGAAATACATAGCGTTCTCGGCTCAATAAGCGGTCCCACCTCTTGCATAAGAGATGACAATACTTGAGGTTTTACGCCAAATACGATAGTTCTATACTCATCAAAGGCAGGTATGGCATCACAATCCGTAAAAGCTGTCACACCGAATGTGCGCTCTAATTCCGCCGCTTGTTCACTGCGACGCACCAATACATCTACTTCCTCAGGACCCCAAACACCTTGTTCCAAAGCCCCTTGTAAAATAGCACCACCCATCGATCCTACGCCAATTAGTAGTATTTTTTGCATGGCTACCTCCTAATACTTAGGCTTGTGGCTCTTTCCAAGCTAATTTATCAGATATTTCTGTATATTCTTTATCTGTATAATCTACTGTTACATTCACTGGTACGCAGATGAAAATATCTTTACCAATTTTTTCTAATTTTCCATCTAAAGCAAATGTAGCACCACTAACAAAGTCCACAATACGTGCCGCTTCATGAGGGTCTGTGTTTTCAAAATTAATCACGACTGGACGCATATCGCGTAATTGATTTGCAATGTTTTCAGAGTCTTCGAATGCTTTTGGCTCTACGATGACTACTTTCATACCACTAGAACGTTGTGCCACTGTATTATATCCTCCTGTTTTTGGTTTTACTGCAGATGCTACAGGTCCATTACCACCTGCCACTGGTGCTGTTACCACTGGCTGTTGAAACTCTTCTTCATATGTATCATCTGAATACTCTTCATATTCATATCCATCATCTTGATTACCGCCAAAAAAGTTTTTTACAGAATTCCAGCTGTCTTTCAGTGCCATCGTCATTTCCTCCATTACTTATCATAGTGGCGTTCTCCAAATATTGCGGTTCCCACACGAACAATATTTGCACCCTCTTCAATTGCTACTTCAAAATCATGGGTCATCCCCATGGATATATATTCAATCTGCCCTTCATCAAAATGAAGTTTCATGTCTTCAAATAAAGCATGGGCCACTCGAAAAATTGGGCGAGCCTCTTCTGGATCATCAAAAAATGGTGCCATACACATAAGCCCTTTTACCCGTACATTGGGTAATGTTTTGGCATATTCCCGTATGGTAGGAAACTCTTCCACATCCATTCCAGACTTGCTCTCTTCTCGTGCCACATTGACTTGCAGTAATACTTCTTGTACTAACCATTCCCTAGCGGCAATGCGCTGAATTTCATCCAACAACTTAACACTGTGAACTGAATGAATCAATGCGAACTTACCGATAACATTGCGGACTTTATTGTTTTGCAATTGTCCAATCAAATGCCATTGTAGCTCTGGTCCCTGGTAGAGTTCCATTTTTTCTTTTGCTTCTTGTACACGATTCTCGCCCACGGTTCTTACACCTAGATGAGCCACCTCTTGCACCGCCTCTACAGGATGATTCTTCGTCACCGCTACTAGCGTAACAGAATCTGTTCTTCCCACTCGTGCCTTCGCCGCTTCGATGCGTTCCTGCACTTCATGTAATGCTGTTGCTATCATATATGTCAGTCCTCTTTCGTCGTTACATTCCACTCTGAAAGGTCTTCATAAAAAAAATAATACTTTATCTTTTTTATTATAAACGAAAGAATAAGAAAAGTACATAGAAAAAGCATGATTTCAAGCCTAGTTCTCTGTATTTTCTTATTCTTAGTTATCTAATTTATATATTTGTCAAGTATTCCATGTCTACATGAAAGGGTATGTTCTATCGCACACAGCCATCGTATGTCATGTTCTCGGGTGCCTTACAGTGTCCTATGTGGTCCTGTGAACGTAATTGCCCTCGTAGGAAAGGAGTCTAAGACATCTGTGTCCTAGGCTTGGTCTCGCAAAACAGCGAACATAGCCATTCGACCAGTCCGTCCATGATCTCGCCGGTACGAGTAACATCCATCCGTGGTCATCGTGTCTGTGGATGATACCGACACTTGCTTCAGTGGTACACCCTTGTGCACCACACAAGCGGCGATGTATCCTTTCAAATCCACATGGGGTGTCGGTTGCTCTGCTCGTTGGATATAACGCACCACCTGATCCACCTGTGAAAGCCCCAAGGCACGCATGTCTTGTCGAAATTGTTCAGCGATCTCTTCGCTTACCTCAAAGGAGTCCGCTCCAATGGAAGGACCGATGAAGAGATAGCAATCAGAAGGCAACGTTCCGTATGCCTCGTGCATACTATCCATCGTACGCTCCACAATGTGAGAGATGGCTCCACGCCAGCCTGCATGGACAACCGCCACTGCATGATGCACCGCATCATAGATAAGTACTGGCACACAGTCCGCCACGAGCAACAAGAGAGGAACCTCCGCCAAGTTCGTGTGGATCGCATCGCTGTCTGGAATGCTATCGTCCCAACTGAAAGCACCTCGACCCACAAGCTCTGGTGTGACCCTCGTCACGCCTACCCCATGCACTTGCTCACCGCAGGTCAAATGATTGGAATCCACCCCTAGCACCTGTGCTAAACGTTTGCGATTCTCTGTCACCGCTTCTGGAGTATCACCAACATGCAGTCCCATATTAAAACTATTAAAGGAACCTTCACTGACACCACCATAGCGGTACGTCACACCGTGAGTGAGGGGGAAACGCTCTAGTAGCGGACTGTATTCATAGGTAATACTGGTGGGATTATTTTGAGAAAATAGTTCTTGATAAAGAGAGGAGGAAATTTGGAATGATTTAGTTGTGTTCATATTGTGCCTCCTTTTGATTCGTCGAATGATATGTAAATGTGGTTAATTTTTTTATAAAGATACCTCTCATTGGCAATACATATTAATGGTAATGCAAATGAATTTTTGTTACTCTTTCACCATCATTGTCAAAATAAATACCTAAAATATAGTCAGAGTTCCACATAAATGCACCATAAAACCACGCATTATTGTCAAAAATGTGTGTTGGTCGACCATAGGCATTATACACCTGTTCTAATGTATCACCTACTGCAATCCCACGATGAGTCGTAGCATCTCTATTCGTAATCTCAATATAATCTACCACATTCGTATCATAATAATCGCCTTTTGTAAACGACATAGCAAATGTCACACCACCATATTTCATACCATGGTTAATTTCAGTAGGTTCACCAAGGCTATTTCTTACTTGTCTGAACGTAGCTCCCATAGGAACCCCTAAGACTTGATATTCAATACCATCCATCTTGTATCCTATTAGTTGCCCACCTCTATAACTTCTAGGATAATCATAACGTTGTGGCAATCGAATCGTGCTGGAAGATGTGCTACTTGTATCTGCAGACCCTTCCCTAGATGCCTTATTTCGCTCTGAAGTTTCATTCCAAACTTTTTCTAACTTTTTCCAAGACTTAGACAACCAACTTGCCTCTACATGGCTTGGTGTGAAGACAGTCGCACTGAAAAGTGCTAGTAAAATGGATGTGGTTAGTTTTTTCATAAATGTACCTCTAAATATGATTTAACTTTGTCTTCTACTTTCAACAGCTTTGCAAACTCAGAAAGTAAGGGAATATTTTTTTCAGTTCTTTTAGTATATCGTTTAATTGCTTCTGTAATAATTTGAATATCTGTATAATTTCTTGTCTTTCTGAAGGTATCTTGAGAAAATGATACCGGCTGAAAAGAGGAGGAAGTTTTGAACGATTTAGTTGTGTTTAGGTTGATGCCTCCTTGTATGTTAGTAGAACACTCTGTAACATATGAGTTTTAGGAATTAATAACTCTAATCTTAGTTACCTTTTCTCCATCATTTTCAAAAGTGATACCACTTTTAGCATCTGATGACCATATAAAAGCTCCATAAAACCAATCATTTCTGCTATTGATATGAGTAGGTCTACCATATGCCTTATACACTGTTTCTAAGGAATCACCTACTGCAATCCCCCTATGAGTTACAGCATCCCGATTCACCACGGTAATCATTCCTGCCCTATCAAAATCTCCATGAACACTTTCATACGTTATCCCACCATATCTCATAAATATATTGGAGCCACCAAATACCATCCCTGGAGTATACATTTTCTCTGCTGTCGGTGTACCTAACGCTCTTCGTATCTCGCTATATTGAGCACTCACTGGCACACCTGCAATAATAAGGTCTTGTACATCCGGTCTTTGACCTACGAACTGACCTGGACTATAACTACTTGGATACTCTGATCGTTGTGGCAACCGAATCGTACTCGTAGAGGATCCACTCGTTCCAGTAGAAGTACTTTGCTTCCCCGCTTCATTCCAAGATTTTTCAACCTTTTTCCATGTTTTAGATAACCAACTAGCCTCTACATGGGTTGGTGTAAAGATGGTGGCACTGAAAAGTGCTAGTAAAATAGATGTAGTTAGTTTTTTCATAAAAGTACCTCTAAATATACTCTAACTTTGTCCTCTACTTTCAACAATTTTGCAAACTCCGAAAGCAGGGGAATATTTTTTTCAGTTCTTTTAGTATATCGTTTAAATGCCTCGGTAATAATTTGAATATCCGTATGATGTTTTGGCTGTAATATTTCACATAAGGTTCTCTCTATAGAGTACCCCCATACCAGGTTACCACTAGGCGTTACTAATTCAGTTATACCAACATCATATAATGAGGATCGTATCCCCGTACATAGGATTCCATCAGCCTTGGGATTTGTTAAGTTATAGCCATAGGGAAACATCATATTAAATCGCATTGGGGTTCTATCTGTTAAATCGGTTAAAAACAACACTGTATCGAGCGAATAAATCCCCCTCTTATAACGACTTTGTAGAACAACAAATTCATCTTCCCATGTACCTGGTAATGTATATACCCTCTAGAAGCACGCTCTATGCGCCCTTGTTTCACCAAATATTGCAAACTACCGCGAGGGATACCTTCTTTTACAACCATGGCAGTCGTCACTAATCCATTATTATACGTTGCCATTTCTAAAATTCGTTTCGAATGATTGATAGATATCCCTCCTTTTAAAGTATTTCTATTTACTTTTTTGCCTCACTACCTGCACCTTAAGCGCATAAAAGTAAATATTTCTTTCACATTCCACAATACTTACTCACTAAGTTAAATGCTTAAGTGGTTTTGATGCATTTTTATTAATTTCATCTTCAATTTCACGTTTTACTTTACGAGCAATATCTAAGATTTGATGCTTAATCCATAAATTTGCTGTTGTTCCTTCTCGATAATCAGCCTCTGCCATCATGTCTATACGATTACTATCTCGCAATATTTTTGCTTGCTTGAAGGGAGCCTCATAATCAGGTTCATCCACTTTTTCAGGGTTTAGTTTATATACTCCCAATGTATAGCCTCCCCCTTTTTTTACAACAGAAAATGCTGGAATATCACTAGGACCATCTGCAATATAAATAATATTGCTAAATGGAATCCTTCTGCTTTTTTCTGGAATAGAAGAGTTTACATCAATATTCCATTCCTTGATATTAGCACCTTTATTAATTTCAAATAGAGCTCTCGTTTTAGAAGTATTATCTATAGTATAGCCAATCTCGGAAATAATCCATTCATCATCTTGAGTTTTACTTTGAATTAATTCACAACCCCAAATATCTTTTACATATGGAGCCACTACACTCCCCTTAATCATTTCTGCAAAACCCGTGCTAACAATATAATGTTCAACTGAAAATCCGTATCCACTAAACTCTTTATTATCATCAAAAAGTTTCTGTGTAGATTTAAAAATTTCCTCGACTCCTTTGTAGAACTTTATTTTTGCACCTAACTTTCTAAGAACCGCATTATTTAATGGTGAAGTAATCTCTGACTCCTTCGTTGCTTTTCCTTTTGCAAAATATCCATCATTTTTAGCATGATTAATAAAGTGATTTAAATAAATCGTCTCTCTATTAATCTTAACCTCTTGGTCCATAAAATATCTTGCACCTAATTCATTTACCTCATCCCAAAATGGATCTCCTTTGATACCATAAGCATCAAAAATAGGATCTTGCATATATCCATCTACTAATGTTTTATCAAAGTCCCAAACTACCGCGATAACATTTTTCATTTTTTAATCATCCTCCCCTATCTCATAAGGGTTCTCCCCTGTCATAAATTCCTCAAAACTTCCGATAGGAGCAAAATCAATGTATATTTTAGATTTATCACCATCTTTGTACCACAAGCGAATGGAATCTGTGCCTTTCTTTTCGAGCCACTTTCTTGTGACTAGAGTGCGTTCTTTCAAACCTAATACTTCTACTAATAACCACTCACCCAATGCCCCTTGTCCAAAATATACACCATTTTCATCTTTTTCTGTTCTACTACCAGATTGAAAACCTTTCATGCCGCTTTGAGAAATAAGCCCGGGGATTTCTTTTCCATTTGGCAATACGATATGAAAACGCAAATCTTGTTTTTCCTTGCCCGCAACCGCATCAGCTTTTTGTTGTTCCTCAAACTTGAAAATATTATCCGTAAAGAAGTCTGGACATTTTTTATGAAATTCCTTTGGAATCGGAACGTAAATTTCTCGCACGGGTCTAAGTGTACTAGACCCTTTACTCTTAGGCGCAGCATTCCACGCATTTAATCCAGACTTTTCTTCTACCTCTTTAGTGCGATAGGAATATAGAGGTAAATATGCTTCACGAACCATAGTATCTTCTTCTTGAACAGTGAAAGTGACATTTTTATAAGAATTAAGAAGAAACTCAAATGGATCATCAATTATATCCACATCAAATTCTTCTACAACCTCTGTTTCTGGCTCGTCTATACCAAAATACTGAAAAATTTGAGAATCACCATAAGTGTATTTATAACGTTTAAGCCCATCTGACCAAGAAAATGATGTAGTTGTTCTTTCAAATTCACCTAAATTATGTAAATCAATCAAGGGATAGGATGTTTCTTGTACAACAAATTTCCCATAATCTCGTGTTACATAATGATATATATTATGACCATTTGTTAAGCCCAACCGACAATAATCTGACTGCATTCTATCATTTTTAATCATCGATATAGTTGTTGCGATATGTAACGGATTATCTGTGCGTAGAGCGGCATCAATTTCGGATTTATAACTTTTTAGTTGCATAACCTTTTGATAAGATGGTTTACTATGCATCCAAGTTTTTAAGCCAATCCCTACACGTAGATTACCAAATACTGATAGTATATCATGTGGAGTATTTCCAATATCTACATTCTGTGCCTGAAATACTCGAGCAAAGATCGTTTCTTGAAACTTGGAATCTAAGTATGGGATCATATCTCCTTGTTTCTGCCTAAACAAATTTGACAAGGCTCCATATACCTTTAAAAAATAAATATATTCTTCTCGTTGTTTCTTTGGGTATCGCTCCCACACTGACATACTATCACCTACCTTACATCGCTTTTTTTATCTCTTCTGCAATTCTACGAACTACCGGTACAACCACACTATTACCAGCTTGTTTATACAAATGTGATTTCGCCATATCTGGTAATCGGAAATCTTCCGGAAAGCCTTGAAATAAAAAGCATTCCTTTGGAGAAAGTTTCCGGATTCCTTTACGGGTCTTAACTAATGGCACATTATGTCCACCTGTCCCCATATTAGCTGTTAATGTAGGACATACATTAGACTTATTCTCTCTCACATATTTACGACGCCATTGATATACTGTATCAGTCTTTGTCATAGATTCTTCTAGCAAATCATAGAAATTACACTTTTTCTCTGTATAAAATAAACTCGCATCCATTTCCTCATGATTAATGATATCCTTAATGCTCTTCTCTAATGGAATCGATTGTGGAAACATAAACTTTTGAGCTGCTTCCTTATCTAAAAAACCGATTATATATATCCGTTCTCGGTTTTGTGGAACATTACCATATGTCATACCATTGAGCACTTGATACTTTACCGTATACCCTAGATCTTGTAATGTATCTAGGATGACTCTGAATGTATTCCCATTGTCATGTCCTACTAAGTTTTTCACATTTTCCAAGAATACTATCTTAGGTTTTTTTGCTTCAATAATTCGAGCTAACTCAAAAAATAAATCACCTCGACCTTTTTTATCTTGAAAACCCTCACGGTATCCTGCAACCGAAAATGCTTGGCAAGGAAAGCCTCCTAAAATAATATCTACATCTGGCACATCCTCAGCTTTTACATCACGAATATCTCGACCATCCACAGTAAGGTCAAAATTATGTTCAAATGTAATTCTTGCTTTCTCATCAAATTCATTGGCATATATAGTTTTACAAATCTCTTCAAAGCCAAAATCTATGCCACCAACGCCGGCAAAAAAAGAGGCACACTTTAACATACTTATCTCCTATATAAAATAGCGGCGCGCCGCAATTTATTCTTCAAAAAATTTTCTCTTCCCCATAAAATTATAAAAGGGAATATATATACTCATTTTACCATAGATTCCAAGCAACTGCACTGATAATTTTAATCACATCTCAGTTATCAGTACCATATAGTAATAGCAAAAATTTAAAAGCGAACCTCTTTTCTCAAGGTTCGCTTTTCTATATTCTTACCACCATTCATTAATATATGTATTTTGTCTTGGATACGCCCGATTTAACACTTCTAATATATCATCTGGTCCTTCTAGTGTTTCTTCAAAAGCAAGTTCTGTTGCACTCATGCGACCCATAAGTAATAAACTCAAGGCCCCTACGGAGAACACTAATTTTGCATTGATGTCCACGTGTTCTTTGTGTTTCACCACTTGTGCTTTCCCCTCTTTATAAGACACTACATAAGTACCATGGTTCCACTCACATAATGGATCTTTCACGCCGAATTGGATTGCTCCTTCTAAGGCTACGGGTACAGGAATGCTTTCCATAGCGAGCTTCACATCTACAACACGACTCATCATAAATGGCATCGTACTGTGCCCCGTTTTTCCATTCGTGTGAAAAATATAGCCTTGGTCAATCATGCCTTCATTCCAACGTACGCTGTCACCTTGGGATCGATGGTTGTACAAGAAGTTCAACAATGCTTTTTGCGCACGGCGAGTAGTGTACACAAATTCACTCACCGCGATCTCAGGCTCTCCTAAGCGATAGAAACAATAGCCTTCTAATTGTCCAGAATCATTTTTTACATATCCTATTTGCACGCCTTCCGCAAAAATGGATTCCAACAGGCGAACCCATTCTTTTTCTTTTCGTACTGCATAGCCGGATAATGGTTTTGTGTACGTTTCATAAACGCCTGCTAAGCGTTTCCATTCACGTGGGGAACGCAACATGCCAAAGGATAGGGTTTTATCTAGTTTCTTTAACAGAGGGGCTAACTCCTCCAATTTCATGCTTTGTACCCATTGATGGGCGTACAAATCCCAGCCATAGTTTTGATAAAATCCTGCAGAAGATGGCATTAAAATGGTTAAGCCCTGGCCACGTTCTTTCAATTCCCCTAAAGCTGCTTTCAATAATTTTTTACCCACCCCGCTACGTCGTACAATCGGGTCTGTGGCAACCCCTACCATATAAGACATAGGAAGGTCCACACCACGAACACGAATGGTATTTTGTCGTAAATGAACAGTGCTCACCAAATAACTACGGTCGATACCCACCATCGTATTGTTTGGTTCATAGGCCGTATCAAAATAGTATTTAAAAAATGGATGATCTTCTGGCTCAAAACAATAGGCCCACAAACGTTTTACTTCTTTTGTGTCTGACTCTTTGGCAATTCTAAATTTCAAAATAATCCCTCTTCCATCGCTATGATACATAGAAAACAGTTCGCATACTTTATTTTATTATTATATAAAAAAATAAGGGCCTACTGCTAGACCCTTTATACACTTCTTTTGTGAAAGTTTACAGATATAGAAAAAGAGCCAGCTTAGCTGACTCTTTCAAGTATGCATCCTCAAACGCATACCCCAATTAGTTATTATATTACAATGCCTCACCAAAGGATGCAATGGTAATTCATAAATTATATATACAATAAGGCACCATCTAAAAACAGTTTAGCTCCGTACCCGAATAGGATTAAACCACAGATTCGATTAATCCAAACCAATTGCGAAATCTTGATACGCTTTGACAGTTTATGAATGATCGTCGATAACGCCCCAAACCAAGCAAAGGCAGACACGATGTATCCCAACAAGAAATAGAGAGATGCTTCTTCTGGAATGCTAGCTTTCACAGCGCCGAACATCATGGTCACATCGATGAGTGCCTGTGGATTCAGCCATGCCACCGCAAAGGCAGTGGTCACGATATTCCAAATGGTCACATTCGTATCTACATGAGATACATTCGGCTCCGAATTGAACACGGTATAGCCCATGTAAAAGATAACCGCCCCACCTAGCAATAAAACGATGCCTT
Source organism: uncultured Veillonella sp. (assembly GCA_963516605.1). GTDB lineage: Bacteria > Bacillota > Negativicutes > Veillonellales > Veillonellaceae > F0422. The sequence continues at coordinate 57,375 of CAUQBP010000008.1, forward strand.
TCAAAAATGGCCATATGTCAAAGATGGCACCAATGCCATAAAAGGCTGACACGCTCAAGGTGAGGTCGAAAAATGCCACGATTAAAATCGTTGTAATAATACGTGACACCTTTTGCACCAATGCTGTATTAATGATAAATAGATTCTGCATTCCTATGGGCGCCAACACGGCAAAACCGATAAGTAATCCTTCCCAAAAATAGGTCATGGATGACTATCCTCACAAGCGCCTTGTTTAGCACAACGAGCATCATATTTTTCAGCAAAATGATCTGGGTTGTACGACTCTTTCGCCATGCGAAGCCCTGGTAAGCCCATATCTTCTTCACGGTTGATAAACTTCGTATCCGCAAATTCATGACGAATGAATTCATTATTGATAGCTTGATACAAACCACGGATGGTTGGGTTTGCTTTCTCAATATGAATGAGCGCCATATTCTCATTCAACATTTCCCCAATGGTGAAAGCTTCTACTCGTCCGAACAATTTAATGCAACCACCTACAAGGCCTAATGCATCCCAATGATCGAAGAGCAAATTGATGGCAGTTAGCTCATCTTCAATGCCTTCTTCATGGTGTGTCTCCACCCATTGTGCTGCCGCTTCACGACAAAGAGGAATCGTATTTTCATCAATTGGCATATATTCGTAGTTAGAATATTGCATACGGAATTGATTCAAATGATTTTTCTTTTGACGCAACTTTTTACCGGATAAGGTAATCATATCTTCTGTACGATAGATATATTCAAAGTTATCCCGGTCAGGTGTAAATTCATAGCAATCTGGACACAACTTTTGCATCCGTTCCATCATGATTGGATTAACACCTTTTAATAAAAATGGAATTTGGTTCTCCTTGAACCACTCTTTCGCCATTTGTAATCCATCTACAAACTTGGCATCTTTTCCTGCAAACGGTGGTAACATAAATGGAGATTCCATCACTCCACCACCTTTAATAAATAATACGCCTTCTTCTTCTGCCCAAGTAATGCCATAAATATCTTGCCACATAAATAATGTAGTAAAACTATTATCCGACGCTTCATAATGATGCTCTGAGAAATACGCATCAATACGGGGCTTATCTTCTAAGGTAAAACGCTTAAAGTCTAAAATAGGACTCGCCTCCTAATACACTGATTTTATTATATAACATTACTATTATATGCTATTCATCGATAAAATTCAATGCAGAAAAAACACTCTCTTCTTTCCTTGAGGAATGCCGTTACGAGTAGTAGCCTTGTGGCGTCCCCTTTACTACCTAAATCATACAAACGCAGAAGACCGTAACATACCCCTGAACAAACCTACCGTAGGATCAGTTTGAGAAGGGGTGTGTTACGGTCTTCCCTTATACTAATTTAGAGAGAACGCCACCAGCTACATAGTGAAACAAGTGACGACTTTCATTTGCAAATGGCTAGATAGTAACAACAAATAGTGACTAGCCATAGCCGTAACATAAACGGCAAAGAAAAAGCACAGGGTTGCCGCCCTGTGCTTTTTTGGTGTAGTCTTTGCTAGACTTACTTGTTGTTTTAGCTACTCATATTGTATCATAACTTAACGTAAAGGTAAACATAGAATACCTCAGTATCTCCACTCCTCCGTAAAGCGCCATTGTAGGATTGGTCTTTCTTGCCCCCTTATCTGACAAAATTCCACAAGCGCAAGAAGAGCACGACATGTTCCGGAGCAAACCTAACCACTGTATCAGTTTGCGGAGGAATGTGTCGTGCTCTTCCCTTAAGCTCAAGTAAGAAAGGCAAGAAAGCCGATACTAAAACAAGCTTTCGTCTTCTTTTAGATCTTCTCCAGAGATAACTGCTACAGAGGCAATTTTATCTCCTTCGTCTAAGTTTTGTGTTTTCACGCCAGAAATGGCTTTACTTTTCTTCACAGCAATGTCGTTCACGTCAAAGCGAATGATCTTACCTTGCTCAGAAATCAGCATCATTTCATCGTTGTCATTCACGATTTCTACAGCTACGACTTCGCCAGTTTTGTCGGTGATTTTAAAGTTTTTCGTTCCTTTTCCACCACGTTTTTGCACAGTGTAGGAGCTTTCCACATTGCGTTTGCCATACCCTTCTTCACTGATAGTGAATACTTGGCATTCTTCGCCAGTACCGTGGATGATGCTAGCACCTACCACTTCGTCACCAGCGTTGAGGTTGATACCTTTCACCCCACGAGCAGCACGTTTTAACAAACGTACGTCACTTTCATGGAAACGAATAGCCATACCTTTTTTCGTACCTAACAATACATCTTGGTTGCCATAGGTCAAGCCTACAGAAATCAACTGATCTCCTTCGTCCAATGCCACTGCATTCAAGCCACCACGGCGAATGTTGCGGTATTCATCAATGGAAGTCCGTTTCACCACACCCTGTTTTGTGACCATGAACAAGTTCACATCGCTGGAGATGCGTTCTAAGTCAATCATGTTCGTCACCGTTTCCCCTACATTAAGAGGAAGTACGTTGATAATAGCTGTACCACGAGAGTTACGGCTAGATGCTTCTGGCACTTCGTAGGCTTTCAAGCGGTACGCACGACCTGTGGATGTGAAGAATAGCAATGTATTATGGGTGCGCACATGCATGATTTGCGCTACATAATCATCTTCCTTCGTTTTCATACCCACAACACCTACGCCACCCTTATGTTGGTTGCGGTACACATTGGCATTCATGCGTTTGATATAACCTTGACGAGTTAAGGTAATGACCATTTCTTCGTCAGCAATTAAATCTTCCACATCAAAGTCAGATGTATCGATAGTGATTTCACTGCGACGTTTATCACCATATTTTTCTTTCATAGCGATTAACTCTTCTTTAATGATGTCACGTTGACGTGCATCGGAGGCTAAGATCGCTTTCAAGTCCGCAATCAACACCAATAATGCCGCATGTTCTTCTTCGATTTTTTCACGTTCCAAACCTGTTAAACGAGCTAAACGCATATCTAAGATGGCGTTCGCTTGAATTTCTGTAAGGCTGAACTTTTCAATCAAAGCAGTGCGAGCAATATCTGTTGTTTGAGAGCTGCGGATGGTGTGGATTACTTCATCAATGTGATCTAAAGCAATCAACAAACCTTCCAATACGTGGGCACGAGCTTCTGCTTTCGCTAAGTCGAACTCTGTACGGCGTACGATCACTTCTTGGCGGTGCGTTAAGTAGTGACCTAGTACTTCTTTCAATGTCAATACTTTTGGATGGCCTTTCACCAATGCCAACATAATCACGCCAAATGTATCTTGTAATTGTGTGTGTTTATACAGTTTATTCAACACGATATCTGGTTGCACGTCCGCACGCAATTCGATAACGATGCGAAGACCTCGGCGGTCACTTTCATCACGAAGGGCTGTAATGCCGTCCACCACTTTATCACGGCTTAAATCTGCAATGGTTGCAATCAAGCGCGCTTTATTCACTTGGTACGGAATTTCTGTAACCACGATACGGTGTTTGCCTTTCGTCATAGCCTCAATGTGAGCTTTCGCACGCATTTTGATGCTACCACGACCTGTGGCATAGGCTTTTTTAATACCCTCACGGCCAAGGATAGACGCCCCTGTTGGGAAGTCTGGACCTTTGATGGCCGTCATCAATTGGTTCACATCCACCTCTGGATCGTCAATGAGCATCACGAGACCATCTACCACTTCCCCTAAGTTATGAGGCGGAATGTTCGTGGCCATCCCAACGGCAATGCCGGCGGAACCATTGATTAACAAGTTTGGAATCTTTGCAGGAAGTACGGTTGGTTCTTCCAACGATTCGTCATAGTTCGGCATGAAGTCCACTGTTTTCTTCTCGATATCTGCTAGCATTTCTGTGGCAATACGAGACATACGAACTTCCGTATACCGCATAGCCGCAGCAGAGTCGCCGTCGATGGAACCGAAGTTACCATGACCATCCACAAGCGGATATCTTGTATTAAAATCTTGGGCCAAACGCACCGTTGCATCGTACACAGAGCTATCACCATGTGGATGGTATTTACCAAGTACGTCGCCGACGATACGAGCCGATTTTTTGTACGGTTTCGACGGTGTCATGCCTGTTTCATGCATCGCATATAGAATACGACGGTGTACAGGTTTCAACCCATCGCGTACATCTGGAAGGGCGCGCATAACGATAACGCTCATGGCGTAATCGATGTAGGAACTGCGCATTTCTTTATCGATTTGGACCGGCACAATCTTGCCATGACTCCAAGCCTTTTCCTCCATTGTATCACCTCATTTTACAATACTGATTATATAACTAACCTATTATACCATTTTATGCACTTTTTTTCTATCTTTTTACATGAAAGTTTCAATACACTCAAATTTGAATGCTTATGAAAGTGTCTCTCGTATAATTATTCCTGTAACCCTATCCTTATTTGCTTAACATGGCCTCATTTAATCGATTCATACGGAATGTTTCCACCACATCAATCATAAAGTGTTCATCATGGATAGGATTCACATCCATTTTGAATAGATGTGACGTACAATGACAATCACTGCAGCCAAAGCCTTTCACCTCATCTACACTAATCGCCTTCATTGCCTTCGCCAATTCACATTCTAAATCGCTGGAGCTGCGAATCGGTAAGGCTGCCACAACAGTGCTGACACTGCGCAAATAATCTAGATGCCAATGTTTTTGTTTCCGCTTCCGTTTATGACGTTCAATCCGTTTTTCTAAATTGACTTTCGCTGACCCTACATAGATATAATACCCAGCTTCAAAGTGCATGTCTCCCTTACTACCAATGGTTACGGTCACTGGCTCTTCCACCTGCAACACCATGAGGTAATCCCCTCGGTCCTCCGCTTCTCGTTGCACCGCTGCATCATTGTACAAGCACTCACGTACCACTGTAGGTTTAGTAAATTCTGGTGTCCACTGCAAAGCCATAGCCTTCCAGTCTAATTGTGGTGCTACCTCAATAAATGTCTTCGTAAATTCCAAATCCGTGTGAAAGTCTGGAGAAAACCACAGCGCTCGTTCCCACTGCACCAAGAATAGAATCCCTGTACGATATCCCTCTTGTTGTAATTCTTGCAAATGAAGTAAATGTTTTCGACCACGCTCCGTCACCGCATCAGGGAACATCGCTCCTTGATCACCAAATAAGGTGCAGGATTTTACTTCCAATAAAAAGTCTTCTTCCTTGTCATTGGTGAGAAGCAAATCAAAGCGGCTATGCCCCACAGTATATTCACGACGTACCACTCGCCATTCTTCCCATCCAGAAATCAGTTGTTCCTCGATCATATACTCTGCCATGTCATTACAATAATTAGTGTCCAACATGATTGGTACACTATCGCGTTCAATACCGATGACACGATATTGCGTTTTCGCACCTTCTTTTGGATGATGCACCACATACATCTTCACCCCTACAAAGAGGAGCTCCCACATGCGACCTGGATTTGGCAAGTGAGCTGCAATCATCTGTCCCTGTAATTCTAAATGGACCACAAATCGATTAGGTCGCTCCACAAAGGTGGCAACCTGTACATTTTCATATAATACTTTCATACTTTTCCTTATTCATAACTAGATTTATATATTATATATATCAAGATTAATATATTATAAAATTCATTTATAAATCTAACCTACAATTTCCTGACACATAATAAACACTATACATATATGACGCATTTGCATACACGATTACTCCATCAGAGTACAATTATGATCCATCCCACACCTATGTAATCACAGCAACATATACACTGCTCTGTGGATAACTATGTGGGTATCCTGTGTCTATGTTGTGTGTAATCCCTTGGTTATTCACTTGTCGCCCTTTGGTATGTGTATAACTATGTGAGTAACCTGTGTATGAATTGTGTATATACTAAGAGTAACTTACTTCGATTTTTATTTTTCTCTTTACTTAATCACTTTTTGTGGATAAATCTGTGTCTAACTTAATTTATTCCGTGTATAAGCCGTGTATTATTTGTGAATAAAATTCGTTGCCTCAGCTACATACAAGAACCACTTCTTATAGTATACTAAGAGCATAGGTTTTCGCCTAGTCATGTATAACAATTATATAATTTATTTTCATGGAATTGTACGCTAACACAATTTGATGCAAAATACTTGTTATAATTTTATACATACTACTACATAACTTACAAATAGGCATACATTCCTTCCTAGACCGACTAGATACCTCATGGCTATCCAATATCATCTACATTAGGAACAATGCCTACTTTCATACATAAACATGAACAACATTTACTCAATTTTAAGGAGATACACATGGCACAAGTGGCAGGCAATTTACAACGTATCCGCAACGGGAAACGCACGTATGCGATTACCCCTCGGATCCCTGGTGGTTTCGTACAACCACAAATGTTACAAAAATTTATTGACGTGGCAAACACATTCCACGCAACTTTGAAAATTACAGGTGCTCAACGCATCATGATTACCAACCTAAACGCAGAAGATGTGGACAAAGCGTGGGCTATGCTTGGCATGGAACCAGCGCACACTGTATCCAATCGTGTTCGTTCTGTGAAAGTCTGCCCTGGCACGACATTCTGTAAACGTGCAAAACAAGACAGCGTACATTTAGGTATGCAATTAGAACGAAAATACATCTCTAAAGAAATGCCATCTAAAATGAAAATTGGCGTATCTGGTTGTCCTAACTCTTGCTCCGAAGCGATCACAAAAGATATCGGCGTTATCGGCAACGATCAGGGTTGGCAGATCTATGCAGGTGGTAGTGCTGGCGCTCATCCACGCTTAGGCGACTTAATCACAGAAGTAGCTACTGAAGAAGAAGTACTCACTATCATCGATCGCATGATTGCTTACTACAAAGAAAATGCCCAAATCGAGCGTATCGGCCAATTCATTGACCGCATCGGTCTCGATGCATTCCGAGCTGCTGTGTTAGATACAGTGGATTCCCCAACAGTTGCTGCTAAAGCATCGGCTGAACCAGTGGTCAAATTACCAGGTCAAGGTAATGCAGGACTTGCAGAAGCTGCTGCACCTGCTAACGACAAAGGAGCTACTCCACTTTCACCGGGACAACTCATTACAAAAGATACTATCGTTCGTCATATCGTCGACGTATATCCAGAATTGATTCCTATTTTACAATCCATGGGAATGGGCTGCCTAGGCTGTCCTTCTTCCACAGGGGAACCTCTATGGCAAGCGGCAAATATCCACGGCATGGATATCGATGAATTAGTAGCAAAACTCAATGCGGGTCGCAATGTATCTGAAATTGCTATTACAAAAGATTCCATCATTCGTGATATTATAGATATGTATCCACAAACGGTGCCTGTGTTGCAATCCATCGGTATGGGTTGTTTAGGCTGTCCTTCCTCCACAGGGGAACCATTATGGCAAGCCGCTAACATTCACGGCATGGATGTGGATGAACTTGTTTCCAAATTAGAAGTCGCACGAAAAGGAGCTTAACATGTCAGCAGTACTGGGACACATTCATTTCTGGTTATACAAAAAAATTCAGCTTATCGCTGAACGTGAACAAATTATTAAGAAAGAGGCTCAAACTCGTCTTGATGATTTAGCCGATGAGTTATATGCAACAGCTATCGATTTATATGGAAAACCAATTCCTCCAGATCGTCAGTTGGACCGCATCATCGACCATAACAACATCCACGGTTGGTTGCAAAACCAATTACAAACCTCTTCCGTTCGTGAAGCTACTTTCATCAAAGATTTAACGGATTGTGGTGGAGACGACGGTATCGATGCAGTATTAGAAGCGTTCATCAAACAAGGTGCAATGTGCGGTACAGAAGCAAAAGAAAAATTGACTGCTCAAACAGCACCTGCCATTTACACAGTGATGCAAGACTACTACGTGAACGGCATGCCTTGTGACCCAAGCGATACTATCATCGAGCAAACTGATACTACTTTTAGTTGGTACGGAAATCACCAAAATCAAATTTCCTATTGGAAAACAGCTGGCGTGAATCCAATTATTATGGCAGCTGCCTTCCAAGCATGGTTCAGTGCTTTCGTGAGTCACGTAGCACCGGACTTTGCATTCTCTGTAAATCTTGATGGTGATATTCCTGTATATACAATTGCAAAAAGCTAAGTAGCTAAACCCTTTTTATATTATTAGAACAGCATGACCGCTGTTGGTATTGACTTTCACCGCTGTGAAAGTCCCCAGAATAGGAGGTTCTACTATGGCAGGAACTGTAAAACAAGAACTCGGTTTAATTTTTGATGGTCCGAACTACAAAATCGTAAAAAAAGGCGGCGTCGCTGGTGACAAAGTGGAAAAACACAATCACCCAGAGGCTAACGTGATCTTCACTGTAGTTAAAGGTAAAGTGAACGTATTCCTTAACGAAACAGAATCCCATATCTTAACACCAGGCGAAGTATTGCACTTCGACGGCAACAACTATATCCAAGCTACACTCGTAGAAGATAGCGAGTTCATTGTAAACCTAATTCATAAATAAGCCAATACAAAAAGGTGTGAATCCATGCTAGTCATTAGCATTGGGTTCACACCTTTTTTATTATCTACCTACCAAATTAAATCAACAATTTTTTCTATTGGTGAATTAGGTAAAATAGGTCGAAACTCTTTATGTGGATCTAATTTTTGCTCTCCACCATCTCCTCGTATCTCTGTAATAGTATAAGCCTTTCCATAGCGACTAACCAAAATATGCCCCCATACTTCACTACCTTCGTTAGTAACTATCTTTACCCATACATAGGCATTCGTACCATACTTCTGAACTGTGTCTTGATCAATATAATATGATGTCCCATCTATAGTTCCCATATAATACAAGTGGTTTGCCGCCAAAGACATCGTACTTCCTAATGAAATCAACAACACAGCCAATAGTAAAATTCTTTTTAACATGTCGCTTCCCCCTCTTACTACCACACTCATATCTTGAATCTATACCATAAGAATACCATACTATGCATAAAAAAATAACCCCCAGGTATATGACCTAGGGGCTTTTTATATCTTATTTGTTGATGCGTTCTACTACTACTGGAGTTAAGTCGATAACTTGGTTACCTTCTTTAACAGCACCAGCAGATGTTGGGTTAGCTACTAATACATCGATATCTTTTTCTTTCGCAATAGCTTGAATTGCTTCTGCTACTTTTTTATCCAATGGAGCTAATGCATTGGCTTCTTCTTGGTTGTATTTTTCTTGAATGCTACGAACATTTTTATCGAAATATGCTTGTTTTTCAGCATCTGTTTTGAAGTTGTTTAATTTTTTGAATTCACCTTCCAATTTAGGGCCGTATTCTGCACGCAATTTATCGATTTGCATTTGGATAGCACCAAAGCCATTGTAGCCAGTGTAGATAGCTTCTTCGTTAATTACGCCTACGTTAGCAGCATTGGATACTGTGAAAGCACCAACAACAGCTAGTGCGCCTAAAGTTGCGATTTTTTTAGTTAAGTTCATGTATAAGCCTCCCTATGAGAAATATTTTCATCTATTTATCTAGTATAGCAAAGTTATTTCTATTTAGCAAATTACCTTACATCTTTACTATACCCTATGTATGTGAAAGTAACATGAAAATTATTGTTCTTCACTTACATAGACATATTCTTCTTTTTTCAATTTGCTGATAATTTCTGGCACCATACCGATCAAACGATCGAAACCAGTATATTTAGCAGACCCTTTGATATTGAATAATTCAATACGTTCCCCTTTGATGACAAGCACTGCGGTTGGCTCAACTTTCGCTCCGCCACCACCAGCTTTTTGACATCCACCTAAACCAAGAGATACGTCAACGAATGGTACAATCGTAGTATCGCCTAATTGTACAGCTTCACCTACTACGGTTTCCACACGAATCATTTCTTTAAATTGTTCAAATAAAGGCTCTAAATTGTCTTTTAAATTAGTAAGTTTAGTATCCATCATGACCTCCTATGATTCTTCAACTTCTGAAAGTTCTTTATTTTGCACTTTGCTTACGACGACGATACTGTACAAATGCTTTTACACTGTCCATCAGACACTCTCTGACTGCTTTTTTTACAATAAATAGAGTTCCATAGAATGCAAACACGCCTAATTGCATACGCCCTTTTACAGTTAAGCTACCTGTATAGGCAAACTCTGTATAAGAAAAATTTACTTGTTCCACTTGTTTTGGGCATAATGTATAGGCAGCCGCGGTAATCAGCCCCATTTCATAAGGTCTAGGGATTCCAAAATCACCTTCTAATTGGAATACTCTAGGACTCGCATGACTAGCACATTGCTTACTAACGGTAAACAATGCTTCATAGAGTTTAGGGTTTGATACATGTTTCCACCACCAATAGGTTGGTAAGTCTTTTGTATCTTTTTTCTCTTCTGTTGTTTCTTCTTGCAATGATGTAGATTCTACTGGTTCCAGTACCTGCCCATTGGCATCAAATCGAACAGATTGCATGGGCTCTGGCCCTGAGTATCCAGATAACGGATACGGATCTGGCTCGTCTGGTACTTCGGTTGTGTCCACATCTTCTTTACTGTCTGTCGCTAACGGATCTAGCTCTTCTTTTACCCTACGATTTAACCAATCTTCGTAATCACGGGCAGAACCAACTTTCATAGACCCTAATACATAGACCTCCTTAAACAAGGGATGCCCTTGCTTATACGCAAGATGTACCTTCAATACACGATACATCCACTCTAATCGGAAGTCAAATTCATAAGGTTTGCGCGAACTTACTTTCAGACTATATGTGATAGGAATACATAAAATGGCTACGATGAAAGCTATTACTAGCAGCAATAGAATCATCCATAGTGACACGATACCACCTACCTTTCAGTATGTTATACGATATACATACTTAAATTATACCATACTATTATTTATATATCAGCTAGTTTTTATAGGCTTATATTATTTAAAATTAGGTTATTTTGTCCATATAATCCACGTTATTTGCTAAAAAAAATTTAACCCAAAAATTTAGGTCAAAAAATGGTCATTTTTTTATTATGTATTGATCTAGTGCATCAGCAATTTCTTTATCTTTATTAGGATATAAGTGCCCGTATATATTTAGTGTTGTTTGTATATTTTTATGTCCTAATCGTTCCTTAATTGCTATGATTGGATAATTCTTTTCAATCAAAAATGATGCATGTGAATGTCTCAGATCATGAACACGGATTTTTGGTACATCTGCATTCTTACAAATTTTTGATAGAAAGTTTGATACACTTTTCCAGCTTACACCAAATAACAATTCATTTTCATCATGATAAGGGATTTGTTCAATAAATTTTTTAACCTCGCTTTCCAAAGTCGGAGAAATATAAATATCACGTATACTACTCTTAGTTTTAGGAGTAGTTATTTTTTTATTGAACATCATCATATTTCTAGTGACATGAATTATACTGCCATCTATATCCTTAGATCGTAGCGCAATTACCTCTCCAACTCGCATGCCTGTCCAATATAATATATTGACAATCAATAAGCAAGACCTAGTAAGCCTATTATTTTTCACCTCACTTACATATGGTATTGCCCATTCCATTGCTTTTATATATTGATCATAAGTCCAAAAATTATTTTTCCTCTTTGTACTTGCTGGTGGTGGTCCACATAAATTACACGGATTTGATTTTAATCCATAGAAGCGAACCAAGTAATTCAGAAAACTAGACAAAACCACGTGCCGTTCTCTTAAATTATTAGCAGTCACCCCTCTATTAGTTTCATAGAGATGCCATTCATGAATATCTACAGGCTTAATCTCATTTGCTTTCTTATTGCCAAAATAAGGGATAATATAACGATTAAATGTATACGCATAAGCCATACATGTAGATGGTTTCAACGATTTTTGTTTTGCTTCTAAATATACTGGAGCTAAATCTTTGATTAAACCCTCACAAGAATGCTCCATAACTGTAATTTGTTGATGTTCCCAAGCCTTTGCTTCTTTTTGCGTTTTAAAACCACTTTTACGTTTACGTACTCGTTCTCCCCTCCAATCTGTGTAATAAAAAGTGGCTCTCCACACACCCGTTTTACTATCTTTGGATACCGCCATTACTATTTCCTCCAATACTTCATAATCCACTTAATTGTTGCTTCTTTTATTTGTTGACCAAGTCTTTTTAGCATAATCCATTGGAATTTTAAAAGACCATATTTCACCATATCTTGCGCAATAGTTCCCAACTTTTTAAATCCGTCAGATTTACTAATTACACCACGATACATAAGCATACTAATTAAAATCAATGGCATTGCAAGTATCATACATGCTGTGACGATATTCAACCATCCAAGGTAATTCCATAATACCATAAGTGTAATCATAAACCCAACTACAACACCTACTACTCTTGGTTGTTTGACTATATATAGCGTTTCTACAAATTTTAATTTACGATCATTACTTTCTTGAATCAATTCTATTGCCCTCTTATCCATTATCTTCCTCCCTCTTCATACTCATAGCAGCGTTTTAAGCCTAATTTTTTAATTTTCTTTAGAGAAACTTGTGTGAATTGTTCCCTACCGATAATTTCATCAATACTAACATCTAGTAAATCCGCTAATTTCCATAGACTACGAATAGATGGAAATGCTCCTGAATATTCTACATTAAAATAATTTTCTACCAGCTCATCACGGAATTGAGTTTTCGTAAACCCTAATGACGATCTAATATACCCTAAATTATTTCTAATGCTCATCTGCATTTCTCTTTTTTCATTTTTAATTTTTTCATTTTTCATATATTGCACTCCTATAACATCTAAATTAATATTGTTTATTTCCTCTATAAGCCCCTTTGGTGGGCTCTTATGAGCATTTATATTAAATCATTTTTAGACCCGCCTTATAGGGCGTTTAATTGAATTATGATTCCAACAGCTTAAATCTTTCTAACAAGTATTTCTTTGGCACTCTCCCTGGAATTGTCATAAACCCCTTTGTTTCTAGCTCATCGTTTAATTTTCTTATAATTGAATAGGCTTTGGACCTTCTAATATCTAAAAGCTCCATAACATCTTCTGCTGCCAAATATGATGGTATCAAGTTTTTATTCATTCGTATCCCCCTCTCACAAAGAATCAAACGATCGGAACCGTTCACGCAACGAATTACCCCTAAAATCCACAATCATAGAACTTGCCTCGATGCGATCCAACATTCCCTTCAGATATAAATTTTTAATGTCTGACCCCAAGTTAGTTGTAATAATCACAGACTTTTGATTATCAAACCTATAATTAATTAAAGCTCGTATTTTAACTGAAACCCAGCCTTTATCATATTCGAGCCCTAAATCATCGAGGACTAACAAATCAACATTCTTGAGTTTGTTTTCCAAATTTTGACGATCCTCCTGGCTAACCGAATATAATGAATCCATCAAGTTGGCCATAGATATAAAGTATGCTGTTCCCCCTAATTCAAGAACCTCATACATAATTGCTACAGCTAATGTAGTTTTCATCGTGCCAACATCACCTCGTAACAGCAAGCCTTGTCCACAATTTAACATCTTAGGTAAATTATCTATGTATTGTGAAATAACATAAAATGGGCTTTTAGTCTGTTCGGGTATGCCCCTTTTTACAACATTTTGTAACGTCATGTCCTGGTATCGTTTAGGAATACCTGTTTTAATCTTCTTTTTTTCGCTAGAACGATTTAGATTAATTCCATTTACCTCGTTACTAACAACATACGGTTCTTCATATATTGGAACGGTAAAGTTATTACAGCTCTCCTGGCTTGATATTTTCCCAATCTGGTCCATCAAGTGGCTTTTTTGTTGTGGCATCAGTTGTTTTTCGTGCTGCTTTTGTTTGACTGTATCCATTCGCCTCTTTTGCCTCCTGCCGTGCTCGCTCATTTTCTAACACTTTTGTAATATATCCAATAGATCCCTTTTTTTGTTTCCAAGCAATATCTACAGCTACTTTTATTTCTTCAAAAGAATATTGTTGTTCCAAATTATGTAACTTGCTGCGTGTTTCAGAAGAAGGAATCCCAATTTTAGAAGAGTAATATTCAAGTGCTGTAGAAATAGAATTATAATTAGAATTATAAGTATCTATTTCTAATTCTATATCTAGGGAATTTGTCCGGACATTTTCCGTTTTCGTAACGGGTTCAACAAATCCACTTATATCAACACTTTTCAGACTTTCCACTTGATTTTTTAACACCATTAATTCGTAACTGTCGTGTAACGGTTCCGTAACACCTCGTAACGGGTATGTAACATCTCGTAACGGTGTATCACTGTTTCGTAACGGGTTTGTATCTATCTTTTCACGACATATAGAGCACATTGCAATTAATGAAGAGGCATCATGTAAATTTCCAACATCCGAAACTACACATTCTGCTAACCTTTCATTACAGTCCATACAATATCCATTATTTCTACGAAGAGTTAAATAGTAGTATCCTCCATATACTGTATTATTTTCATTATCTGATATTTCAACAGTCGATATATTCTCCATATTTTTCTTACACCAATTTTTAGCCCTAAATTTTTTCATCCTAAATGATGCCTCTTGAGGCTCTGGTAATAAAAGATTATTTTTAATAAAGCGATTTTCTCGTTTTCTACTTGCATCATCGGTTTCTGAATCAAGCAACTGTTCAACTTGCAAAAGTTTACACGCACTCAAATCATCCATTTGCTGAATAAATCCGACTTTTAGCCCATAGGCCATGGTCATTTGACATATTTCTTTGGTTTCGTCAATCATCAGAGCGATTTCTTCAGCTGGTGTTTCCTCGATGCCATCAAGTGTAATGATGCCGTTTGTTTTTGTACTAGCAAGCATCATTTTCATATATGCGATTACGCAATCCGAGCCTCCAGGTAGTTTGCGTAATTTTTTTATGTGCTTATCCTGAAAGAAGGTATCCTTCAGTTTAATCCAGTAGTATCTAGCCATATTTCACCTATAGTTCCACACGAATTGTAATGTTCTTATCAGGACTTTCCGCAACACAAATTAGTCGCCCATCAATTACAAGACCTATGCCATCCCAGATTTCTTCTGTTTTAGTAAGACCCGTTATACTAATCTTTACAAAAATACAACTTGAATTATCTATTTTAATTGAATCCATACACAATATTCTCCACATTTTAAAGTTTATTCTGACTATCTTTTTTGTGCTATAATCATGCTATACAGCTATTTGTAACCCCATAATAAATTAGGTGTTGTTTCAAGAATCTCAGAAATTCTACCTTCAATATAGCGAGATCGAGATACTCCATAAATAACTCGATGAACGCTTGTTGTACTTCGTTCTAATTCCATGGCCAGTTTACGAATCGTATACCCTTTTAACCTTAGTAACTTTCTAATGGTTAATGCTGTAGGAATTGTATTTTGCGTAGTTTGCATATATAGTCTCCTTCATAAAATTAAATACTGTTATATTTCTTACTTAAAATATAAAGCAAATTCTTTAATTTGTCAAATAATTTAAAGAATTTGTTTTATTTGGTGACCTAATTATGAATTTATCTACATTTATTTTTTCTACAATGGATTCCAAAAATTTAAAAATAGCTGACCTAGCTAAGCTACTAAATTTGCCGCATGGTAGCGTATCTTCTTGGAAACAAAGGAATACAGATCCCCCAGCAAAGTATATATCTCAAATTGCTTTATTTTTAGATATGTCTGTGGAAGAATTATTAGCACATACTTCAAGCGAACAGCCTAATGACGATATATTTAACGAATACTATCAGCAATTGGATGCAGAACAAACACATCATGTCGTTTCATTAATGGAGGATTTAACAAGCGTATAACATTTTTTAATATTTAAACACCATTATTTTGCAATTTGTATTATTTTGAACAAGGATAAATATATGACTATCATTGACCGCATTCAGTATTTACTAGATCAACGAGGTTTAAAAATCATTGATTTAGCAGCGCATCTGAATGTCACTCAAGGAACGGTATCTTCATGGAAATCCCGCCAAACGGATCCGCCTACCAAATACTTATCAGATATTGCTAGTTTTTTAAGTGTATCTGTGCAATACCTAATTACTGGAGATGAACCAGATGTAAAGAGCGCTCCTTCAGAAATTAGCCCTGACCTCTTAACAACTCATATTCTATCTACCCTGGCACAGCAACAAAATATAGTCGCTAACCTATGTATAGAGCTAACTCAGTTATCTATCCGAAAGAATATACCTCTACAAAGTTATTTGCATCATCAAGATACATCTGAGTTATTACATAAAATAGCTACTATACTAAATACAACACCTACATCACTCATAAATGGTTCTAATTCCATATTACAAACTGCAATATTAAAAGCAGGACGAATAGATAAAGCATATGCGGCGCAATTATTTGAACGATTAGATCCAGAAGCCCAGGCAATTGTACTTGCTGAAATGAGAGTATTAATCCGAAAAAACAAGAAGTTAAGTAACTCCCAATAGATTGCTCTTACCAGGGCATTTATTTTTTTAATCTAAGTGATACAGTATTAAAAATTACCTAATATCTAAAAAACAAAAAATCATTGCAAATTATGTTTGACATGTTATTTTTAATATGGTAGTATGCTTATATAGAAGTATATTTAAAAGAGAGGCCCCATAAGGATGGTGCGCCCCACCATGGACTGATTTTTCAGTCTAAAAGAGAGGCCCCATAAGGATGGTGCGCCCCACCATGGATTGATTTTGCAATCTAAAAGAGAGGCCCTATAAGGATGGTGCGCCCCACCATGAATATACTTACTTTTTACTATTCTAGCCGAGAATTATCTCGGCTTTTCTTTTTATCACGAGGAATAC
Organism: uncultured Veillonella sp.; assembly: GCA_963516605.1. Lineage (GTDB taxonomy): Bacteria > Bacillota > Negativicutes > Veillonellales > Veillonellaceae > F0422. Next base: position 74,292 of record CAUQBP010000008.1, read on the forward strand.
TATATGGATAAAAAGCCCAAATTTAACTTCTTTACAGTAAATGAAGACTACATGAGACCTCTTCAAAAAATAGATTCCGAAGTTCGTACATCAACTGACGATAAAAATAATCGTCCATTTCTCGGAGTTGTATTAAATGTAGAAAATAGATTGTTTTTTGTACCATTATCTTCTCCCCCAAAAATACCTACTGATTTACCGCCTGAACTCTTAAAGAAAAAAATAAAAGAAGTCAAAAGGATTGAAAAGAATCGCTTAACTGTGAGAGTTTTATCTGAAGCTGAAAATAATCGTCATTTATGTAATGTCATAGTCGGTAAAATGATACCTGTCCCTGAGTCTCAAATTAAAAAAATATCTATTGAAGAGCTTATGGATTCATCAAATCCTACTGAATCTAAATATGGCAGACTTTTATATAAAGAATACTTAGCCATTAATAAAATTGAAGATAAAATAGAACAAACTGCTCAAGCTTTTTATGAGGAATCTATTAATAAACCTGTCAAAAATAAAAAGATTTTTTATCGTGTAAATTTACAGCAAGCAATTAAATATCACGATCGCTGGATAGAGCGAGAAAACATTTATAAAAAAGACAATTCCCAGGACAACAAACAAGATAAGTCTAAAGACTTCAGTAGATAAAAACTCTTACTACATACAACGATTTAACTCCAACAAAATATCATTATATAACAAAAAGCACAGGATCGCCTTCCTGTGCTTTTTGTGTGCAATCAATGATAAATTGCTACCTTGTTAAATTTAGCCCACCTTGATTATATCATAGTTTTGGGGTTTAGAAATTTACAGAATCACACTACTCTCAAACCTCTTTACATCGCCCCCTACCACCATCATGGTTTTAGATGTTTATAGAATCACACTACTCTCAAATGAAGAGTACAATAACTTTATTTTTATGATAGGCTTAGACATTTACAGAATCATCAGAAAAGGTACAGGGGCAAACCTACTGCACCTTTTCAATCACAATGAACACTTTTATTATATCACACCCAGATAATACAGGATAGACAGCAACAAGAAATAGTGACTATCCTAAGCCGTTACTTGCAGAACGGTAAAGAAAAAGCACAGGATCGCCGCCCTGTGCTTTTTTGTGCAATCCATGTTAGATTACAACTTTGTTAAATTTGCAAATGGTTAGATAGAGAATAATTAGGCGACTAACCTCACTTTAGCATTAGTGTAATAATGCAGAACCCCCTAAGGACTTGCACTCCTTAGGGGGAGGTGCTTTGTGACCATACAGAATATATCTGCATTTACTCTTTATCACAGTATAACACAAGTGCCTTACAAACTCCATCCTTGTTTCATTTTTTCTTCTACCTGCTGCATCTCAGATACATGGCCTTTATATTCCTCTTCTTCACGCCACAAGCCTTGTCTTTGTCCACCAGTACCATCAGCAACTATAGAGTTAATACTTTTACTAATAAAATCCTTAGTGTTACTGTTAACAGCATGTATTCTATAGCCTCTTCGGGTCGTTGGTTTAGGTAGCTCTGATGCCTTTATTGGAGTACGTTTTTTTAGTTTGTGCAAAGTATCACCAATATCTTTTTTCTTGTAAGATCTATATTGATGCAACGCAACTTGTGCGTGTGTTTCTTTAACTGATGTAATTTTAAAGTATTCACGCCCTTCTTTTGAAGTTTCTGGTGTAATTGTAAGTTCATATTCAGGTGCCTTTCCATCAACTACTGCATCACGAACTTTAATAGCACGTACTACTTGTGTAGGTTTATTTCTATCAGGAATTTGACCATCTACAACAATATATTCATCCCTATATTTTCCATGCTCCGTTTCCCTATTTTGAGAGATAGAAGGTAAATCCTTCAATGGAATGACACCGTAGAGTTTATCAAACTTCCTAACTTCTCTAGGAATAGCTTCTGTAAACAATACAGTATCACCTGGTATAGGTAAAAGCTCATCTGCTTTTTTACTATACAGCATGTAAGTTCTATTTTCTTTTTCAATTTGTTTTTGCAAATCTTTCATTGTATCTCGTATAGTATTTTCTTGTTCATATACAATCGCAGCTTGTTTAGGTAATTCTTTCGACATTCTAATTTCATGACGGCATGCTAATGCAGCACGGACGGAACGCAATCGTTCTTCCCGTGCTTTTTCTTTTGTCGCAGTAAGTGCCATAAATTCCTGGTACGAGCACACTCGTTTTAAACCTGATTTTAGATCCCTTTCAGCAGCTTTTAATACCATTTTAGAATTATGCATAGCTTGCTTATGCTTAGTATATTCTCCATTTGTAACGGTATCGTATGTAGCAATATATTTATCTCGTGGCGTTAATAACTTAGCTTCTTCGCTAGCATATTCTTTAGCTAACGCAGATTGTTTTTCCAAAGAACTCATCATACGTTCTTCTAAGCCAACTAATACATCATCAACAGTTACGATATTAGCTGTTTTTTCTTCTACTTTCACAGAAGAATCCACTGTTCTATCTTCAACTTTTTCTACATTTGTTTCTTTCGCTTGTAATAATGCTTTACGTTCTTTTTGGATTTCCTTGGCCAACTTACGAATGACTGCATCATACGCAAAAATTTGTAGTTTTAATTCAAATTCATTCTCTACCATATTTTGAGTATTATCATGAATTGTATGTTCATTGAACGGATTACCTCCACTAGTAGTAGCCCCTACTACATCTACTGGATTTTCCTCCTGATCAAGCTCTAATTCATTCATCATTTCTCTGATGCGCTCTCTTGTCTTAGGGTTCTTTGCTACATTGCCTAAGTGCTCTGCTGGCGTACGGTTTAATAGTTCAGCTTCCTCATATTTTCCCTCTTCTAAAAGTGCTTCTCTTTGCGCTTTTAAGGTCTTCATACTAATACGTTCTTCTAAACCATTTCGTTCAAATGCACGATTCACAATATCTTCCCAGGTGGCACGCATATCTCTAGTAGATTCTTCTGTACTCCAATATCTATCTACAGGTAGTCCTTGCACACTATGACCATCAGCATTAACAGTAAATCGTTTAAAGAATTGTTCAGGACTCTCTGTTATTGAATAATCAACTTGTTTCTCGTTAAACATAAGATGGACATGGATATTTCTATGGTCTTCATCAAACATAGCAGTCTTATCGTGGATCGCATAGGTATATACATGATGGTCCTTAATTCCCATCTTATCCATAAACTCCTCGATGCAAGCAATATTTTCAGCTAGGGATAATTCTTCTTGTAATCCAATGCGAATTTCTCTGTACGCCCTACCATTTTTTCTACGATGAATTTCAGCTTGATTCCAAAATTCACGGGCAGATTCAGCCCATTTAGGCAGGTTACCAGATGACGTATACACAAGATCCTCTTCTCGGTGCGACATAGTAGCATATTTGCCTTCACGAGTAATGTATTCCATATGTGTCAATGTATTGATTTTATCACCAGTACGAGATTTTGCATGTGGTGTATTTTCAAGATGGCAGCTACTCATCATCGCACCCCCTTTCGTTTCTTGTAGAATTTGCAGAATGTAAATTTTCTTTGTCACTGGCAAGTGACCCCTTATTTCGTGTCGCAGACCGCAATCATTTCTCGTTTTGACCTAGTCAAGAGAGAAATGTGTAATTGCGCACTCAGATTATTTTTTATACTCCTAGCATATCACAGAGATATAACTCCATTCAAGGTACATTTTTATATACCTAAAATATATCTTAAATATCATTTACGATATAAATTTATATATACAAACAAGATATAACCATGGTATACTCTACGCAAGGAGGTGATTAAATGGATCCAGTTCACAGCAACTTTCCCAAAGGGGATCCACTAAAATCCATCGAAAAAGGCGGTGGATCAAAATTTAGTTCCGATTTATACAATTTGGCATATCAAAAAGATATAGCCCATAAAAGGAACATTCTCTACTTAGTACTTGTGGCTATTTGTGTCATTTCGACCGTAGTATTTGTTACAAGCTATACTTCAAAGACCTATGTAGTACGTGTCAACCAAACATCAGGCGCAATTGATACCAGCGGAGAAATCAAGGTAACAAACTACACACCACAAGAGGTAGAAATCAAGTATGCATTATCTAAATTTATTGAACATTCAAGAACCGTACCACTTGATCCAATTCAATTTAAGAAAAATTGGGACGATGCGCAAGCCTTCATTACTCCAGAGGCAATGAACAAGTACGCCGATTTTATCAACAAAGATAATCCAACTAACAAACTTGGAAAAATGACAGTACAAACTGCCATTACTTCCATTCAAAAACAACCTGGTACAAACTCAACATATCAAGTTCGTTGGAGCGAAGATACTTACAACTTAAATGGTACAAAATCTCCAAAACCAACAAACTATGTAGGGTTGTTCTCCATTCAAGTAGTTCCTCCTACTAAGGAAGAACAAATTCTTGTAAATCCACTTGGTATTTATATTATTGATTTAGGTGTAACCAAGGAATCTGGAGGAGAAAAATAATGAATATGAAGAAATACATCCCCCTCTTTTGTGTAGCACTTTGTACTTCATTTAGCTTCACTTCTCATGCTGCTGATGCACCTAAAGCACTTTATCATATGCATGATTCCAAAGAACTTGGTGCCTCATCAATTTATGAATATCATCCAACAAGTGTCTACACCATTGATGCCAGCAAAAATTATATTGCGGATGTAGCACTACATCCAGGTGAAACCATTCAGTATATCGGAGGTGGTGATACACTCCAGTGGTTAATTGATTCATCTACAGTATCTGGAACCCCACATCTGTACATCAAACCATTAAAAGATGGCATTCGCACTAATATTATTGTTAACACTAACAACCACACCTATCACTTAGCGTTACGAAGTACAGATCACTATAGTTTAGTCTCTTTTACCTATCCAGCGGATATTGAAAAGCAACGACAAGCTGAATTATTGCGACCAGTCTATAAAGACAAAAAAGAAAAAGAGTTTTTGGATACTCATACAAAAACATCTAGCACTGGCGGTACTGAATTAAAGAACCTAAATTATCGATATCAATTAAAAAATCATAATGTCCCAAAGGATTTAATTCCTACAGAAATTTATGATGATGCTGTTCGTACGTATATCCAAGTTTCATCTCAAACTAAATACAATTATCCAACTTTGTATATTTTAGAAGATGATAACTCACTAACTCTCGTGAATTATCGGGTGATTGGTTCCTACTTGGTGGCTGATAGAGTATTTACTAAAGCTCGCCTAATGTATGGAAAAAATAAATATATTGACATTACGCCAAACAAGGAGGTAATGAATGGACGACAATAACAAAACAACGGTTATTCCTACGATTATTCAATCCTCTACCGATTCAACTGTGACAGATAATGGCTCTCCAGTAAATGTTTCTGAAGGACCGTTAGCTAATCCAGATACTACTTCTGATACTACTACGGAAGCATTGAATACTTCTGAAAATGAATCCAAAGTGTACACCGAAGAAGATTTTTATTTCGATGAGGATGAAGTATTAGATCGAGACAGAGGCAGTAGCTTCAACTTTAAAAGAATTGGCTTATTTACAGTTCTGTTTGTAGCTGCTATTGGTGGCGGAGTTTTTGGATTTAAACAATTATCTCAAGCTCCAGATACTAAACCACCTGATCCGCCTATTGCAACTGCTAATTCTTCAAATAATCCAGCTGCTAACTTATCATCTTCCTATCGTGAAGTAGGTGAAAGTGCTAAAAATAGTCATAGTCATGATGGTCACAATGACTTAGAAGGTGCCACCCCTGAATCTCATGGACATGGGCATACACACGCTCCCGTTGCATCAGTACGAAACGTAGAATATACACCTACACCAATGAGTGCTTCTACTTCACATAATCACGAAGATTTAGAAAAAATCCAAAAAGAAAAAGAAGCTATTGATATGGCTCCTATTGCTTTTAAAATCGCATCTGCTGTAGCACAAGGTCAATCAATTACAAATCTTACTACACCTACACATACAACAAACATAACAAACAATAGCACAACACCGATTTACACAAACACAAATGAATCCTATGCTACAGCAGATGCATTAGGATCTCATATGTTACAAGCGGGCAGTGTCATCCAAGCGACATTATTAACAGGTATTTCTACAGACATACCTAACAACGAAATTGTCGCAGTTGTTCGTCAAGACATCTATGATAGTTTAACTGGAACCCACTTATTAATACCTCAAGGTTCAAAAATTATTGGCCAAGCAGGTGGTGCTGGTGGTAAAGGAATTAAACGAATCGCTGTTACCTTTAATCGGATTATTTTACCGAATGGTAATAGCATCACATTACCTAATTTACCAGCCATTGATGGAACAGGAATGCCTGGGTTAAAAGACATTTATGATTCCCATACTGGTAACTTATTAAGAACCGCAGTATTTGGAACTATGGTAAGTGCTATTGCACAATCTGCCACTGGAAATACAGGGGGGTCAGACACTCGTAGCCCTGGTCAAGAAGCTGTTTCAGGTGGCGTAAAAGAAATTCAAGATGTCATCTCTGATTTAGTCAAACGCTCGGCTCAAAATCAAATTACGATTGAGATTCGACCTGGTAAAGAATTTAGCTTATTTGTCACTCAAGATATTTCAATTCCAGAATATACCTCGGAGTATAGATAATCATGCGGTACATAGTCTATTCAGCCATTATGCTTTGGGCTATGCAACAGGCAACTAATTCTGTAGTAGAAGCGCTTAATTATGACCCCTATTACTTAGGCCCTCCTACTATCGCAACTGATTCTATGCAATGGTATCATCCATTCAAAATCATTAGTTGGTTCATGTATTATCATCAAGCTAATTACTTATTTACTAGCGCCATTATGTGGATTGGCTTTGGTCTGTTTTTAATCTTTATCATTGCTTTACTGCTAAAGCCTAAAGCATTGCTAACTTCACATGGTTCGGCACGTTGGGCTGACTATAAGGATCTTTTAAAAATGAACCTTATTTCTAGCTCTGGCGTGACCATTGGATTATATGATTCTTCCTTTAAAAGAAATTTAACCAAACAATTAAGACGGTTAGAGGTAAAGAAAAATGAAAAAGTAGCCTATGCAGAAATGGAATTTGACGAAAAACAAGATAAAGTACTAGATCGAATTCCTGAAAAAATTAACACTTGGCTTGAAGAATATAATGCTAACACCGACCCAAAGCGAAGAAAAGAATTAGAATTAAAAATTAAACAAGCCCAGGCCTATCTTAAAAATCCACCTAAGTTTGACATTAAGAAATATCGTTGGACACCAACATATTTCTATGATTATTTCTACAAATTGGCAGTTAAACTTTATAAAAAATTACCTCATTTCTATTTACGAGATAATTCCAATAAGCACTTAGCTGTTGTTGCGCCTACACGTTCTGGCAAGGGCGTTGGCCTTATCATTCCAACACTACTAGGTAGTTGGAAAAGTAGCGTTATCGTCAACGATATAAAGTCAGAAAACTGGGGTGTAACTGCTGGGTATCGTAAGAAAATGGGCCATGTAGCCATTAAGTTTGAACCCACTAGTGATGATGGCTCATCGGCTAGATGGAACCCGCTTGATGAAATTCCTATTGGTACACCAATGGAAGTTTCAATGGCCCAAAACTTAGCCTCTATCATCGCTGATTACGAAGGAAAAGGGAAACCCGATCACTGGACAGCAAATGCAACGAACGTAATTATGACTGTTTTATTGCATTTAAAATACGCACATTATACTGATCCAGAGAACTACCCTACTCCTCCTACGTTATACAGCGTTGCAGCCTTTCTAAAATCTAGCATTGTCATAGAACAAGATAAGGATGGCGTGTATAGACAATCCGCTAAAGGGTTCGTAGAAGCAGCTAAAAATTTAGTAATGTATGAACATGTGCCCCCAGAAGGTATTGATATTATTGAGTGGAACACAAAAACTTGTGCTTATGAAACGAGGCATTTTACACAAGAGGATTTAAGAGCAATCTATCCTAATTCCACTTCTCTTAACTCGATGCCAGGAACACATCCAATTATTTATCAGGCTTTTGTTGAAATCACATCTAAGCCAGATAATGAGTTAGGTTCGATTGTATCTACAGCCAATACTGCTTTAAAGGAATATTTAGATCCATTACTAGCTTATAACACATCAGTATCTGATTTTTGTATTGATGATTTAATGAATTACAAAAAGCCTGTATCACTGTATCTAGTCACTCCACCATCCGACTTATTACGTCTAGCCCCTATTTTTAGGCTATTTTTTGAAATGATGGTAAAGCATCACGCTAGATCAATTGGTACCTATGTAAATGGCCAAGCAAAATCCAATTATAAACATAAATGCTTATTTTTGATGGATGAGTTCTCTTCTCTAGGCAACCTACAATCATTTGCAGCTACACTATCATATATTGCAGGTTATGGGATGAAAGTATTTTTAATTAACCAAGGGTTACCCCAAATAAATGGAATCTACGGCAAAGATAACCAAATTCTAATGAATTGTCATTTAAAAATTTTCTATGCACCGAATGATAATGATACGGCTCAGTATGCTGAAACAGAACTAGGTAAAAAAACTATCGAAACCAAATCAAAATCCAGGAATGCAGGTCGCTTAATCGGTTATACTAGCGCTTCTACTAGTCAAATGGCTAGATCGTTAATGACTGGTGATGAGTTAAAACGAATGGAAGACCAGGAAGTAATTATAGCTTCTGGCTCTCCTCCCGTTCTGACAGATAAGATTAAATACTACGAAAATAATTATTACCTGGAAAAGCTCATCAATGCCCCTATAGTTAGTGATGTGATCCGTACAGACCCTGTACGAAATGCAAATGCAAAACGAGAGGCCCTATTGAGTAAACAAGCCTCTCAAACTTCTTCAGATACATTTACTTATGATAACAATATAAAAAAGTGAGGTGATTACTATCCTACCGATGCAATCTATTCAACGTTCACAGAAAAGTATCCAAAAAAGTTCTAAAAAACTATCTAAGTTGATGGAAGATGAGGCTGCTTTATTAAGAAAGTTAGAAATCTTACGAAAAGAAAAACGTCAGGAATCTAAACGAAAACATAACCAGGAGTTAAGCCACATTGGATACATCATTCAACAATTAGGTTTCCCTATTAACAACCTGTCAATTTTAGTAGGTGCTATTTTATCTGCTAAAGAACAGTTAGAAACCAATAGATCTCAGACGGTTGATGATTATTTACAAAGATACCAAAATTTTTTAGAAGACAATACAATTTCTGAAACACTTCGAGAAGACTTCATGTATGCATTAAATACAGATGTTGAAGATATAGACGATGATGAGGAGGTAGATGATGACGACACAAGCAACATCTAGGAATGAAGTCTTAGATGTTGTTCTAGGTACTGAACTCGTTAACTTATTTAAACGTGGTGACATCACGGAGATTTATGTCAATTCAGATGGGTATATCCGCTATCTAGGTACTGAAGGTAAAGTTATTACTGATATTTATCTTACGGATAAACAACGAACTGCCATTATCGAATTAATCGCAGGACAAGCCGATAAAATCGTCAATGAAGATATTCCTTCTATCTCTACTGAAATACGAGGATACGGCTACCGTTTCCAAGGTGAATTACCACCCATCGTAAAAACACCTGAATTTAATATCCGTAAACGAGCCACTATAGTATTTACTTTAGACGATTATGTTGCCAATGGAACTATCACTGAAAATTACAAAGATTACATTGAAAATGCTATTAGCCTTCGTAAAAATATCTTAGTGGTTGGTGGTACTGCCACAGGGAAAACTACATTCTTAAATGCCATCTTAGAGGCTATGGCAAGACTAAGCCCATTCCATAGAATCATATCGTTAGAAGATTTACCAGAGTTACAATGCCCTGCTAGTGACTACTCCCCTATGTTTACCAAGCAAGAAACGAACTCAGAGAAATCTATCAAATACAATATGACACGCTTATTACGTGAATGTATGCGCCGTTCTCCTGATCGTATCGTGATTGGTGAAGTTCGAGATGGCTGTGCATATACCATGCTTAAAGCCTGGAATACAGGTCATCCTGGAGGTGCATGTACAGTCCATGCAAACAGCGCTATGAGTGGCATTAACCGCATTAAATCCCTAGCCCAGGAAGACCCCGATTCATCTAGTGATATTATTAAAGATCTTATTGGTGATGCCATTGATGTGATTATTTCTATCATACATACCGATTTAGGTAACGGTAAACGTGGTCGTATCGTCAATGAAATTATTGAAGTCGAATCTTTCTCTGAAGAAAAAAATACGTATATTACAAATGTTATTCCACGAAAGGAACATAGTAATGAAAGATAAATTACAACTTGTAAAAGAAAAAATTCAAAATGCTTATTTAATGAAAGTAGCTGCACTCACTGCTTTCCTTCTTACTAATTCTTATCTCCATTCTTTTGCTAATGATGTTACCTCGGTAATCGCAGGTGCTGGTGGTAATACAAATACTAAAGGAAGTTTACCCTTTGATATTCCTATTATTGGCTTCTTCCTTAATATTATTGATTTTATGACAGGCCCGTTTGCCTTGGTAGTGGGTGGCTTATTCATTGGTGCTGCTGCATTTCTTATGATGAAAGGTAATGCAGGTGGTTCATTAGAAAAAATTCTATATGCTTGCTTTGGCGTAGGCATCATCATGTTCTTAGGTCCTATTTTAAACTTTTTATGGACTTCTGGTAAAAGCTCTGGCATGATGATTGGTTTATAGCCTATGAAAGATACGATTCCAGAAGGATTTGAAGTTCCCCTTCATAAATCAGTGGCCGAGCCTGTCCTATGGATGGGCTTGCCTCGACCAATCTTATTCGCTATTAGCTTAACAACAATTATGCTAGTAGTTATCTTTCAGATTTCCTATATGTCGCTAATTGCCATCATTCTTGGTATTAGTGCCTATATTGCCTGCTTACAGCTAACCAATCGGGATCCTGAATTTTACAAAGTTATTCTAAAAAACAGTGTGTACAAAAAACACTACTATTAAACAAAGGAGGTTTCCCTTGTTCTCTTTATTCAATTCTAAAAACAAGAAAAAAGAGGTAGACCCAAGAATTTATTCCCAAAAGAATGGGATTTGGCAAGAACAACCTCGTCTTTCCTATATGATTCCCTGGGCCTACATTGATGAAACGAATGGGATTGTGCATAACCATGACCATTCTATGATGGCCATCTTCAAGTTTCGGGGCTTAGATACAGCTTCAGCCACCCCAGAAGAATTGATTGCCTATAACGCAGCTATTAACAATGCGATGCGTAGACTTCCTTCTGGATACATTTTATATATTGAAGCTCAACGACATCCAAGCCATAACTATGAACGGTCCACAATGCCTAACCCAACACTTCAAGCCATTGAAGATGCCAAAGCTACCTACTTTGAAAGTGGTCACTTCTACGAAAGTGATTACTACTTCACTATTTATATGGAGCCACCAAGCAAAACAAAGCATAGGTTAACCTCTGCTTTTGTTACGAATGGTAAAAATAAAGGTGAATCCATCGAAGATGATTTAGCTATTTACAAAGAAGTGACGGATGAATTTATCCACAGGGTGAATCAGTTTGCATTGATGCTAAAAAGTGTATTCAAAGAGTTATCTGCCCTACTTGATCCTGATGAAATTGCTACGTTTCTGCATAGTTTAATCTCCGATCGAAACCACAGGGTTAAATATAACCCTTTGCAATACCTAAATGAATATCTTAGTGATTCCTCTATTACTGGAGGCTTGAAGCCTCAATTAGGCACTAAGCCTATGCGAGTGATTACACTATTAGGGTTTCCTATTAGTACTATTCCTGGACTATTAGATACCCTAAACGCCTTAAACATTCAATATCGCTGGACAAGTCGTTGGCATTGCATTGGCACTGATGATGCCAAAAAGTTTTTAATTCAACGAAGAAAAGACTTAAAATTCCAGGCTATTGGCGTTGGTTCACGGTTAGGGGCCATTGCTACTAAACGACAAGTCAACGATGCAGAGATTGATGATACAGAACTTTCCAAAGCCAACGATGTGACTGCTGCTATCGAAGAGTTAGGAACTGGTATGATTGCACAAGGCTATTACACGATGACACTTTGCGTGTTTGCTAATGATGTTTCTACTGTAGAAAAAATAGCTAGCCACGTTTTATCTATCGTTAACCAGCTAGAATTTACTGGATACATTGAAACAGATAATTCTATGGAAGCATGGCGTGGTTCCTTACCAGGATGTCCAAGATGTAACATTCGTAGAAATATGGTCAATTCCCTAAATTTTTGTCATTTAGCCCCGACCACAGCACAGTGGTCAGGTGACAAATGGAATGACCATTTAAAGGGGCCAGTTCTTTTATATACAGATTCCTATAATAGCCAGTTTAGACTTTCACTACATAACGGAGCCTTAGCTCATACCCTGGTATGTGGTCCTTCTGGTTCTGGTAAATCTGTATTACTGAATACATTAGAAGTTCACTTTATGAAGTATCCAAATAGCCGTATTTTCGTCTTTGATAAGGCGGCATCGAGCCGTGTTACCACCTATGCAGCTGGTGGCAACTTCTACAATATTTCAGCAAGTGGCAAATCTGATTTATCTTTCCAACCGCTAGAAAATGTAGACATTCCTACAGAACGTGTGTGGGCTATTGATTGGCTAGCAGGCTTCTTAGATCGAGGTAAATTTGAAGTCACTGAATCTGCCAAAGATACGATTAAAAAAGCCCTATTATCTCTTGCAGAGTTTCCCAAAGATAAGCGTACCATCTCTAACTTCTGTGATTTGGTGCAGGATAGCGACATTCGTATTGGACTTCGTGCATTAACAATGGAAGGCCCTTATGGACCACTCTTTGATAACCACTCCAGTATTAAAGGTTCAGGACGGTGGCAGGTGTATGAAATGGAAGAAGTAATGCGTACGCCAGCGATTGTTCCTTCTACCATTGACTATCTATTCCATCAGATTGACAATGCTTTAAAAGAAGATAGCCCCTCCCCTACTATGATCATCCTGGATGAATGTTGGCTTTTCTTTGATAATCCAGTATTTAGAGATAAAATCCGAGAATACTTCAAGGATTTACGTAAAAAGAACGCATCTATTATCGTGGCCACTCAGAACTTAGCAGATATTATTTCTAAACCAGATTTACTATCTACAATCCTGGAAAACTGCCCTAATAGAATTTATCTACGCAACCAAAATGCTGTTAATGAACAAATACGTAACTATTACCATCAATTTGGTTGTAATGAACGGCAAATTGATATTATTTCAAAGCTAGATAGCCAAGAACGGCATGAGTATTACTATAGCTCCTTTGAAAAAGGAAACCGTGTATTTGATCTTGCCTTACAGCCTGTAGAAGCTGCCTTTGTTTTATCCACAGATAAAAGCGACCAAATTTACCTCAACAAACTGATTGAAGAAAAGAAAATGGACAACTTTACCTTAGAATGGTTGATTTATAAAGGTCTCTACAAGGAAGCCGAGTTTATCAAGGAACACTACCTATAAAAGGAGGCCCTATGAACTGTTATTTGGTATGGAATGAAAAGAAAAATATCTTTGAAATCTTAACTGAAGAAAATGGGGTCACTCTCGAAGAGGTTGAAAAAATGTATGAACCTTCAGAAGAATTAAGGGAATTAATTCTTCTCTTAGAGGATGACCCTACCATAAAATACATTGAAATTGGCGATAACATCTTAGTTTTAAAGAGATAACTTTTACTAATTCTATAAATTTTTGAAAGGTACTATATGAAAAAACAATTAGCACTTTCCACATTAGTAGCACTTGCTTGTGCAGGTCATGGTTATGCAGCAGATCCTGCTACTACAACTACAAATGGTGTAACAAATAACTTCTATGATATTACCATTAACAATATTAAGGAAGATTCTGGCCTTGAGTTAGGTACTAATGCAAGAGCTAGAGGTAATGGTTCTATTGCTACTGGCACGGGATCACTGGCCGTAGGTAATAATGCAGTGGCCACTGGTGGAAATGAAACAAAAGATACCATTACTGGTAAATTGAATGAAAATAAACAACGCTTAGCACAAATTGCTACGGCTCAAAATAATATTACTAATTTGTCCAATGAAATCCAAAAAATCCGTGCTGAACAAGCTAAAACAATCGAGGCAGGTGAACGAATAAAACAGGTTAGATTAGCTAAAGAGAAAGCACGCCAAAGTTACTTAGATAAGAAAAATGCTTATGATACAGAAGTAGCAAACTCTGCTGAGTTTTTGAGAGAAGCTCAAGCCAAATTAGATGATTTAAACAATCGTTTAGGAGCTGTAAATCGTCTTGGGGGAGTAGATATTAACTCTGAAAATGGATTAACAGCCGCTGCAACGAATTTAAAACGCATGACTGAAGAAGGAAGTTCTTTAGATTTACCGCTAGATAGCTTCTATAAGGAGTATATTAAAGCTCATTATAAAGCTATGGGGGATTTACGCATAAATAACATAAAGAAAGGCTATTATAGTAGATATTATGATGTAAAATGGTTAGATTATACAGAACCAAATGGATGGTCTAAAGCTAAAAATCCTGTATATCTAGGTGTTTTTACTATTAAAAATGGTATTCGTAAAACTATTTTTGATAATAATCGATTCTATATGGATACAACAAGTACCCAATACTTAAATTCAGATGCTTTTGATCCATCAACTGCAATAACAAATAGACCTACAAAAGGTATTCCTTTAAAAAACTATGAAACTGATATAAGCACAGAGCAAGAATGGAACGATGCGAAAGAACAAGCCCCTAAGTTTAAGCAATCTTTTAAAGAATATATTTTAGAAAATAATTCCCCATTTTTAAGTTCTGATATAAAAGAAAAACTATCTATTGAATTTAATAAAAAAGTTGATTATTATGTCAAATCAATAGAAATTACATATTACCAAAAACAGTATGAGGATACCCATAATACTGTTTGGTTAGATAAAAAAAATACGGCAATAAAAGAATTTAAGAATATAGAAGATTCAGACCAAGCATGGAAAACTGTTAAGGAAATGGAGAAACTATATAAAATTTGGGAAAAAGAAAATATCACAGATATTGCAGAAAAAAATAAAGTAACTACGAATAAACTAAATTCAGATTTAGAAGCTGCTCTTAAAATCAATAAAAATTCCGTTGCCGAAAAGGAAAAACAAATTGCTGCATTAAAAGCTGCGGCGGATCAGGCTAAAACAAATTGGGAAAGTATTAATCCTAGTGTCTCTGACCTCTTGTATATGGAACAATATGAAGCACTAATGAGACAATTAACGTCAAAAGCTCAAGAGCTACAACAGAACCAAGAGCGTTTGACGGCTCTAAAAAACGCATTAACCCTACATGATTTAACAAACGTTGGGGAAAATGCGATGGCCATTGGTACTAATTCCTTATCCACAGGTTCTAACTCTATTGCTATTGGCACAGGTACTATTGTCACTGGTGAAAATTCTATTTCAATTGGTAAAGGTTCAGCTGTAACTGGTACAAATTCTATTGCAGTAGGTGTTGGCCATATCGTTATCGGTAATAATTCGGGGACTTTAGGCGACCCGAATACGATTTATGGAGATAACTCCTACGCATTCGGTAATAACAATACAATTGGTGATTCCAATACCACACATACAATTGGCACAAATACCTTTGTATTGGGGTCAAACGTAACTACTAAAGCTAATAACTCTGTTATTCTTGGCAAGGATAGTGTAGCCACTGAAGATAATGTAGTATCCATTGGCTCTACTACTTCTACTAGAAAGTTAGTAAATGTAACAGATGGTACAATTACTGAAAATTCCAAAGAAGCTATTAACGGTAACCAATTGTGGAAGGTTACTGAAGCGAAAGATGGAGCAATAAATAAGGCTTCTTGGCAAGCTGCGTTAGGTACTGGTACAAATGCAGCTGGTAATACTGGACTTATAACTGGTGATACATTACATGCTGCATTAGCTAATGTTCAAATTGATCCTTCTACTCTCACTTCTAAAGCTAATACTAATGCTTCTAACATTACTTCTGATGATGCTAAAAAATGGAGCGAAAAATTAGGAGTTGGCACTGTT
>CAUQBP010000009.1:0-79503 GCA_963516605.1 uncultured Veillonella sp.
GATTGGTGCCAAAGAAGACTCGTAGGGTGAATACCCCAACATTTGACAGAGAGCCGTCATGAAAATGTATTAAATAGCTCCCGTACATCGTCATTACTAGTTGCTTTGGCTAAGACGAAATACATATCGACTCTGTCTTCGCGCCAAATGATATAATGCACTCCATTTAGCCATATATGAGCGATAAAGTTTTTGTGCCACTTCTATAGATACCAACTCAAATTGAATCGTATCACCCATAGGTAATTGGCTTAAACGTGGTAAATCCGGAGATATAATCGCGCCTATTTTAGTATACCCACCAGTAGTTTGACGATCTGCCATTAAAATAATTGGTGAACCATTTGATGGAACTTGGATAGACCCAAAAACAGCTCCATCTGATATGATATCAGCCCCACCCATATGTTCAATCTGTGGTCCTTCTAACCGAAAACCCATTCTATCACATTGGTCTGTTAACGTATACTGATGATTCACAAATGTCTTAATTCCATTTTTAGTAAACCGTTTTGCTTGTTCACCTAAAACAACTCGGAAAGGTTCATGACAATATCGTCCTCCTCGATTATATAACGCAGAATTAAATAACCGACAGGATGTATCAGAAGAGTCGTTCAATGTAATTGCCTCTCTTGCAAAGGAATGTAATATTAACTGATCACCTTTACGTATAGCTCTTCCTTCATGACCTCCTATACATGCTGTGGTATGTGTTGACACACTTCCATTTATAAGTGGAACATCAATTCCCCCAGCAAATGAAATATACATCCTCATGCCGCATTCACTTATACTACCTGAGAGTACATCACCTGCATGGCACATATACGGAATATATCTCGATACCTCTATACCATTAATAGTAGGTTTCATATTAGCACCTGTAAATGCTACAATACACTCACCTAACACTTCTATCGTTGGTGGAAGCACTGTACACTCAAGGGCTCCTCGATTATCTCTATTCCCCACCAAAGCTTGCCCCAACAAATAACTTTCTATATCCATTGGTCCTGCTACTGGCATACCATATTGTTGGTATCCAGTACGTCCTGCATCCTGTATAGTTGTAAAAAAGCCAGGTTGTATAAACTGAATAGAGATTTTCTCTCCAATATATTTACCCACGTAATTCACCTACCTTAATAACTCGAGATACTGGCGTATATTCATGTCCGCTTGTCTCTATAGAATGAAACACTTCTTCATCAATAGGTACATATCTAACATATTGTCCTGCTGAAACTAACGATGGATTACTCCTTTGAATATCATACATAGTTATCGGTGTACGCCCTATAATCTGCCATCCACCAGGAGATTGACTCGGATAGATTCCCGTTTGTTCTCCTGCAATACCTACAGAACCCGCCGGTATAGATTGTCTAGGAGATTGTAAGCGCGGAGTAGCTATACGTCGGTTCATCCCCCCTAAGTAAGCAAATCCTGGTATAAATCCTAACATATACACTAAGTAATCTGTCCCACTGTGAATAGTTATAACATCATGTTCCGACATATTATGATACTTAGCAACAAACGAAAGGTCCGGTCCATACTCTCCTCCATATAGAGTTGGTATCTCAATGACTGTAACTCTATCTTCTTCTGAAATGTCAATGGTTATGGATAAGACTGGTTCTAGTTTGGATTTTAATTCAGCATAGGAATACTCTAAAGCATCATATTGTATCATCAGTGATGTATATGCAGGTATTAACTCATGTATGGCTGGGTCCTTCATATTATAAATGGCCTCTATGACTTGTTGTATTTTGCGATTAATAGTTGGACAAATAACATCACCAAATGATATCAAAATTGCCCTATCTCCTACTGGTGATATTGTATGTGTCATACACAGCCTCATTTCTATCTAATAACATGGTATCCTCTAACATATCTAGTAATTGAATATTGTATTAGTGCAACAATTTCGTAATACCCTCTAAAGAGGTAATACCAATATAAGCCGTAATTAATACGACACCCCATCCAGTATAATACAACAATTTGGGATGATTATAAGTTCCGACAATTTGACTTTTACGAGTTGCCACTAACATTACTGCCAATGTAATAGGCAAAATCAACCCATTAATGGAGCCCGCCAAAATTAATAAGGCCGCTGGTTTACCAATAAAGATCAAAATACACGTTGAAATAGCTATAAATAACATAATCATTAATTTTTCATAGTTTTTCACAACTGTAAACAAAGTTTTCAAAAATGATACCGATGTATAGGCTGCCCCTACTACAGATGTAATAGCAGCACTGAAAAATACTACTCCAAAAATCATATGACCTAATGGTCCTGCACCCAGCAAGAATGCTGAACCAGCTGGATCTTTTGGATCAAGCGTCATTCCACTAGATACTACCCCTAATACGGCTAAAAATAAAAGCGCTCTCACTAATGCATCTACAGTCATTCCTAAGAACGCAGACTTTCTTACATCCGGCAAATGTTCTTCTCCTGTTATATCAGAGTCAATCAACCTATGTCCTCCTGAAAATGTTATATATCCCCCTACAGTACCTCCAATTAATGTAAGAGTCGCCAACCATGGATATGTATCAGGCAAAATTGTATGTACAATGGCCGTATCTACTGGTGGATGTGTTGAAAAAGCAATAAAGCCTATTAATACAATCATCACTGTTCCTAACACCTTTGCAGTCATGTCTAGAGCTCCGCCCATTTTTGGAGATGCAAACAAAGCAATACCAATGATACCACTAATCGCTGCTGCTGTTGTAGTATCGATTCCAAACACAATATGCAACCCCATAGATGCGCCACCAATATTCCCGATATTGAATGCCAACCCACCTAGGGCAATCAGGAAAGCTACTACATATCCAAGACCCGGAAAAATTTTGTTAGCAATATCTTGCCCTCTCATACGAGATACACTAATAATAGTCCAAACATTTAATTGTGCAATAATAGAAAAAATAACAGAAACTGCAATAGCAAATCCAAAGTCTGCCTTATATTCCGCTGTAAAAGCTGCTGTTTGCAACATAAATCCAGGTCCAATGGAAGATGTAGCCATTAAGAATGCCGCGCCTAATAGAACGGAAATATTCTTATTATTTGTCAATGGTTTCATATATAAAACTCCTTTTATCTATTTTGAAAATTACGCAGAATAACGCCTTCTTGTATTAACCCCTCTCGTAAGGCCTTAACAAACTCTAATGCTTGTGGATTATCTCCATGAACACAAACTGAGTCAGCCTGAATGGAAATACTTTTTCCCGTATTAGAAAGAACACAACCTTCCTTAATCATCATTAATACTCTTTCCACCGCTTCCTTTGGATCATGAATAAAGGCACCTTGTTCTGAACGTGGCACTAATGTTCCTTCTTCTGTATATCCACGATCTGCGAATACTTCTTGAATCACTGGGATTCCTCTTTTCTGAGCTGCTTTTGCAATATAACTACCACTTAACACCATGGCTGACAAGGACGGATTGACCACTTCTAGTCCATCAAGAATTGCATCTGCAATTTTGGGACTTACACAGGCTGTATTATAAAATGCCCCATGTAATTTCATATGTTGTAATGACAATCCATGAGCATGGCAAAATCCTTGTAGTGCTCCCACTTGGTAGATCATATATGCTTTCGCTTCCTCTGGGGAAATATCCATCTTTCGTCTACCAAATCCCATAAGATCTGGGTATCCAGGATGGGCCCCTATCGCAACCCCTTCTTGTTGACAAAGTGCAACCGTTTTTTGCATAATTAACGGATCACCCGCATGCCATCCACAAGCTACATTGGCACTGGTAACATATTGTAATACCTCGGCATCCATCCCCATAGTATAGGCGCCAAAGCTCTCTCCTAAGTCACTATTTAAATCAATATAAAATGACATGTCTCAATCTCCTTAATTAATATTTTATAAACTATATTCTATAGAATATAGTTTTTATTTATTATACACTAAGAATATATGAATAAGCAATCCCCTGTTATATGCTTTGTATGAATGTATATCTTTTTTCATAAATATGGTAATACAAAAGTATTAATAATTTAAGGGAACCCACTTGCATATATCTAGTTTATTGCAATAAAAAATGTTGGCGACTACTCTTATATGAATAGCCCCAACATTTATTATGAACGTAAATAAAATAAATGTGGGATTATGCTCACAAGCATAAATCCTCACATTCATTTTAAAAGTTTTATTACTTATAACTAATCATGTGGAATGACATAATCCACAGGATCTATGATTTCATATCTTTTTCCACTACAAATTGTATTGACCATAGATTGTAGGCCCTCTACAACAATATTTTTAGCCATACTTGGTTGACCAGGCTTAGTTACTACTTGTTCTGGCAAATATGGTATATGTACAAATCCACAACGAATATTCGTATTTGCAACTTCCTGTGCTACACCATAAAAAATATGGTTGCAAACAAAGGTACCTGCTGTATTTGAAATACTAGCTGGAATTCCTTGATGGTGTAAGCCATTAACCATATCTTTAATCGGCAATGTGGCAAAATAAGCTGGAGACCCACCTTCTACGATAAATTCATCCTTAGGTTGGTTACCTTTATTATCTGCAATGCGGAAATCATCTATATTAATAGCAATTCTTTCTACTGTAATATCTGGTCTCCCACCAGCTTGACCTACTAACATAATTGCTTCTGGATGATGTTCTTCAATAGCTTTTTTTACAGCATCCACACTATCATAGCGAACTGTTGGCACCATTTTAGTAACAACTTTATAATCGTTTACCATATATCCTTCTAATTCTTTTACCGCTTCCCAAGCTGGGTTTATAGGTTCTCCACCAAATGGATCAAACCCTGTTACTAAGATTGTTTTCATTATTAACCGCCTCTTAATATGACTATATATGCATTTATTTTTACTACATTACTTTAGAATACCATGAAATAATACATAAGCAATATGTTAAATACTAATAACGCTACTGCCACAGGCCATTGTGCCTTAATAACCCCATATTGGTCCTTCATTTCTAATAAAGCAGTTGGAACAATATTAAAATTTGCTGCCATCGGTGTTAGTAATGTTCCACAATACCCTGCAAGCATAGCAATTGGCCCTATCATTGCAGGATTTGCATTATGCATATGAATTAACATAGGTATTCCAATCCCCGTTGTCATCATTGCAAAAGCTGCAAATGCGTTTCCCATAACAATAGTAAATAGTGCCATACCAAGACAATATGTAGCTACAACAGCAAAAATATTATCAACAGGAATTATACTAGATATTCCTGTAGCAATAACTTTGCCCACACCAGCAATACCAAATACGTATCCTAATGCTGCTAGTAATTGCGATAAAATAGCTGTCCACCCAATAGCATCTATCAATCGGCGCCCTTCATTAAATCCTTGATGTATTGAAACCCGTGTTAAGAATACTGCTACCAGTAAAGCAACAACTGCAGCAATACCTAGACCAACTAAAGCACCTAGTTTAGTAAAGATTCCAACTAAAAATGTAACAATTCCGACTAACAAAGCTGGCACAAAAATGGCATTGCCAATTCTTTTAGACTCAGACAGCTTCATTTCTGTAGAAGATTCATTATAAAAACCTTTCCCCAGCTGCTTAGTAGCCACTATAGCTGCCATAAAAATTACCATCCATCCATTAATTTCATCTGGTATATATTTCCCAAATATAAAACTAATAGCATAGGTTAACCAAAATAATCCGGTTCCAATACGCTTTGTATTTTCCTTATCATTAAAGGATTGTATAGCAACAATAGTTAACACGATTCCTGTTAATATATATACAACTTCTAATGCAGGTAATCCAAACAAATCCATACATACACCCCCTCTATATACTTAACGTATCTTTAGCAATTAAATCTTTAACTTTTTTATCAAAAAGAATATATCTAATACTCGCTAGAATATACGCAGTAATGGCTGTTGGAATACAATATAAAATCATATCTGCTAAATTGATTGTAATACCAGACTGTTCCATAACCCCTTTTATCAATAATATTCCGCCTGCGGCAATAAAAATGTTCTGTCCAAAAAAGTTTCCAATATTATCAGCAGAAGCTGCCATTGATCTGATTTTATCAACTGTCTCTTGTGAAACTTCTTGTCCATGTAATGTAGCGGCTTCAGCCATTGGCGCAATAAGAGGTCTAACAAACGCAGGCATTCCTGCTAAAGAAATACCAAATGCTACCGTTACTTGTCTTATTAACATATAAAGCATGCATATTCTTCCCGCTGTAGCTGCATTAATTTTACCAATTAAAAATCCAGCACGCTCTCTTAAGCCATGACGTTCCATAATCCCTACTACAGGTAAAATTAGTATAAATAAAGACATATATCGATTAGTTACAAATGCTTTTCCTATAGCAGCTATTGTTTCTCGAAATCCTACACCACCAACTAGACCCGTAACAATACCTGCCAACAAAATGACAAGCAGCGCATTGAATCGAAATGCTAATCCCAAAATCATAATAACTATTCCCGACAAAACTAGCATAAAGATCCCCCTTTCAAAGGAATAACAAAATATAACTTAATTATACAAAAATTTTGGCTTTTTTTATAGGTTTATCATATTACATATAGTAAAAACCTTTTCTCACCAATAGGAAAATCTTATTTAGAATAATTATTAAAAATTTGTAGTTAAGACTCTATACCAGATCTTATCCCATCTAATGAAAAAGACTGCCATTTCTGGCAGTCTTCTTCGGAGTGTTATTATATTGCAACCTATTACATAGGTAGAAAACTTATAGTTTAGCAACCACTTCTTCAACGAATGCTTTTGCATTAGCTAAGTCGTTTTCATCTGGATGAGATGCTGCTTGTGCATGACGTGCATCACGTTCAGCGCTCTTACCATGACTGTGTCCTTCTGGGAACATTTTGTACATCATTTCGATTACTTTTGGATCTACTTTACCTTGGCATTTGAAGTAACCTACTGGTGTTTGACCATTTGGTAACAATTTCGCAGCTGCTTCTACAGTTTCTTGTGCATGAGGAGATACTGGAGGAACCCCTAAAGTACAGAATAAAGCTACTTTTTCATTTGTGATTTCTTTAAGTACTGCTTGTGCCGCTTTATCAGCGTTACCTTGGTCTGCCCAGAAACCCATAAATACTACATCATAAGATGCTAAATCAGCTGGAACTTCTTTCACAGATACACATGGTGTACCAGCAGGCAAAGCACTTGCCATAGCTTCTGCTACTAATTTTGTATTGCCCGTACGGCTTGAGTAAACTACGATTGCTTTCATTCATTTTTTCACACTTCTAGGAAGTGCGCTCCTTTTACATAACATATAAATACTATACTTAGTATATCATTATTTTGTATGTAACATTGCAGCCTATAGCACAATGTACATATATCAGATATACATCCGCAGGCAATGCCTGCGGATACTGCACTCTCATTACTGAAGTGATTTTAAACGTACTATAGTATGATGCAGCCTACCAACTTTGACCTGGTATACCTGATTCCACTCTATGAGTGGCTATAGAACTATTACAGGAAACTATATTGTTTGGTTTGGTAAGGTGTGTAGGAGTTCACCTGTAATAGATACTACCTAAATATTTTTCTTAAATGGACTATGTCCTACTGTGCCATGGGCACGTGTGGTCTCAATATCTCCAGGATGTCCTTTGGGAATGCCTGCCGGATGTCCGCCTGCTCCATGTGGATGCTTAGGTACTCCTGCTGGGTGCCCTCCCATTGGTACTCCTTCTGGATGTCCTTTTGGGATACTCGCTGGGTGTCCGCCTGCTCCATGTGGATGCTTAGGTACCCCTGCTGGGTGTCCTCCCATTGGCACTCCTTCTGGATGTCCTTTTGGAATGCCCGCTGGATGTCCTCCTGCTCCATGTGGATGTTTTGCAACACCTTCAGGATGACCACCTACATGTGGATGATCTTTTGGTTTTCCACCGTGGTTTTGAGCGGCAATATTTTCATGTAACAATGTGCTTTCACCCGTTAAGATGTATTGAACACATTCAATAACTGTTTGTGTAATATTAACATGCCAGAATCCACCAGCTGTTGTTAAGCGATATAATACGCCATTATATTCCATCAAACCACGAGTTACCCAAGTATCAAGCAACCAACGTAAGTCCTCTAATTTTGAATCCATTTCGATCAAAGCGTCTAGGTTTAAAACGCCTCGTTCCAAGGAACTAATTACATAATTGGAGAATTCTTGTAGTTCAGATTGTTTCATAAGAACCATAAATGGTTTTTTACCTTCTTCTACAAGAGCTTCATATGGAGGTAATACGCGGTGCAACATTGTCATATATCCGCCTAAATTACCACCGGCACCACAACCAAATGGATACATTGGATATCCAGCTTTTGCCATAGTGTTGTACATAGAGCGTTCACGCGGTGCACGGCTCCAATGAGCTGCACTTAAACGTGTAAAATCACGTTTCATCAAGTATTTTACAGCTGCTTCATACATTAATGCTTGTTCTTTAGTGGTAGCTGCTGGGCTTACTTTACCGCGTTCAATTAGGCTTTGTAAATCACTATTTTCAAACACATTTAATTGATACAAGTCCATACCATCTGCTGCGGATTGTTCAAGAATTTTTAAGTCTTCCATCCACACATCCATCGTTTGATCTGGCAAGCCGTAGATTAAATCTACAATCACAGAACATTGTTGGTATGCTTTTAATTGTTCTAATCGAGACAATACTGTATCTTGATCATCTAAGCGTCCTAATTGACGACGTACATGAGTATGGAAAGACTGTACCCCTAAGGACATACGATTCACACCATGGCTCATCCATACATCCATTTTTTCAGGCACCAAGTCGTGAATACGACCTTCTAATGTCAACTCATAGTCATTGGCCAACGGGAAATATTCTTGGATGGCAGACAACATGCGTTTTGCATTATGAGCAGATAAGGATGTTGGCGTACCACCACCAATAAAAATAGTATGAATCAAACCATCACGGAACCGTGGTTGTTCAGCAGCCATTTGCATCTCTTTCAACAACATATCTACATATTTATCTTCTGCATCTTGATTCGTAGCATGTTGATAAAATCCGCAGTAAGTACATTTAGTTTGGCAAAATGGGATATGAATATATGCCGTTTGCATTTGACCTGGAACAGGTGGTTGCTGCATTAATTCATTCCATACACGTTGTGCCTCATCCTTTTCTAAAGGACGACCACTTAGACCAGCATGTACCGCACGTTTGCTTGTAAAAGCATGCGTCAACGGCGTTGCCGTATCAAAGCCAAGTTGAATATTACGTTGTTCCTCCGACATGGAGTCAAATAAAGTTTTTAAATCCATAATTCCTCCTGAATTATTTCTTGTGCCTTTGCACTATTCACCATTCAAAGTGTAGTACACTGTGAATGTATTTGATACTGATGAACCACTACCATTTGGATAATTGCCTATGCCATAGACAACATCTTGGGTGTGACTGTTTAAAATACCAGGTCCGCCACCTGCCGAAACAGAGGCTATATTACCGCTCGCATCAATGGTTACGCTAACTGTAACACTGCCTTGTAAGTTACGCTTTACTGCCATTGGAGGGTATGTACCTTGTGCTTGGGCTTGTACAGTAGCCACAAATCCTGCCCAGTCAAACGGTGCATTACCAGATGTAGTACCTACACCATCTCCATTACCTCCGCCACTGCCAGAGCCAGATCCACCACCGCTACCAGATCCGTTACCGCTACCATCACCAGTACCGTTACCTGTTCCGTTACCGCCACCAGATCCACCACCAGTACCTTGGTTCGTAGATGTTCCATCACTTGCACCTGTAGCTGCATTGGTAGATGTTGGCACATTCACAGCATCATCCACTGGTACCGGAGATGATAAACTTTGTTGCGCTGCTTGTACTTTAGCTTGTACAACTTCTTGTGAAAGTGGTTGAGGGAAGGATACCCCGCCGCCACCGCCACCACCACCTGCGGACGCTTTCAAATCGTCAGAAATAGACATGTCAATTTCAAAAGCATTTTCTGTTTGTTTATGCTCTACTACGGATACCAAAGCAAGACCTAACACAACAGCAAGGACAATGTGGATTACAACGGAGATTATGTAGGATTTTTTCCAGGAAATATATTGTTCCATGTGTCATCCTTTCTAGCTAGCAGCAATTGAGAACTTCTTAACCCCAATCGTTTTTAGCATATCCATAATGGCAACCACAAATCCATGTTGCGTATTTTTGTCTGCTTGTAATAGTACCGCTGTGTTTGGATTTTCTCCAATTTTACTTGTAATATAGTTACGTGCTTCATCGATACTATATGGTTTAGAGTCAATTAAGATATGTCCTTCTTTATCCAATGTAAGAATGATAGGACTTTGTTTAACTTGTGTTGCTGATTGTGCTTGTGGTAATTGTACACCCAAGGACTTTTGTGCCACCGTTTCAATACTGTTCATCATGAAGAAAACCAGTAAGAAGAAAATGATATCAATCATTGGCACAATCATGAACTCAGGTTTCATTTTTAATCGACTATTTTGAAACATGAGAATCACTCCATTGTTCTTTCATACCATTTAATAACACCACAGATAATGTTTCTGTATCATTGATGATTGCATCCATACGATGGCTGAAATATGTGTACACGCAGAATGCTAAGATAGCCACTAACAAACCAGTAGCAGTTGCAATCAAGGCTTCCCCTACACCACCAGAAATAGCGGATGCGCCAGCACCATTATCCAATACACTGAATGTACCAATCATGCCAGATACTGTACCTAACAAACCTAACAACGGAGAAATTGTTACGATAGCGCTTAAGTAGTCCAAATGAATTTTCAAATGAGATGCTTCAATCATCATTTGTTCGGAGAACGCATTTTTCATACTTGTTTCATTCTTGGAGTATGTTAAACCTGCATTCAAGATACGACCAGTTGCTGTTTGGTTTGCTACGCACAACTCTTTTGCTTTCGCCCAATCATTCTCTTTTACTGCAAAATATACATCATGACTAAATTCCTTTAGCAATGCAGTATTAGCTTTGAAATAGGTATATCGTTCAATACCAATGGCAATGACGATAATTGATAAAATTACCAACGGATACATTACTAATCCGCCGCTGTTAAATAAGTGTACAATGTATAAAAGGCTGTCCATGTTGTTACCTCCATAAAAAATATGATAATTTTTATCAGCTTAAACCTATCATATCAGATTTAATATTTTCAAATCTACTCTAAAAAGCTCCTATTCAATCCATTCCGACATTTTATTTTTCTTCCTATATTCACTAGGCTTATGTCCAGTAATAACCCGAAATGCTTCTGCAAACTTACTAGCATTTTCATAGCCATATCGGTTAGCTATGCTGAGAATACTATCATCTGTATTTCTTAAATCTTTTGCCGCCTCCTTTATCCGCATATGCTTAATATATTGATGAATGCTGCTACCATAAATCCCTTTGAAACATTTTTTCAATGCCGTTGGTGCTAATCCATATGTTTTTGCCAATTCTTCAATGGTCGGCTTTTGATTTAAATTTTTCATCAAAAATTCGTGCATACGTTTCACACTATCTACATGTCTTTTTTCAAAGTATGGCATGCAGCAATCATGATCTCCAGTTATAGTACTTAATAGTAATATGATTTCCATGCATTTCAGCTGAAACAAGTTTGGTAGTACTTCCTCTGGTAGATCATATAAACTTTTAAAAATATCACTAAGCCTAGATTCCCTTCGACATACAAAACCAAATTCAAAATCCTGACAAAATCGATTACATACATCACGTAGATTAATACGATCATGTCCTACAAATTTGTTCACCATCTCTTGCGCTTTGGGAATGTAAATAGATAAATTGATACCTTTGTAATAAGAGGTAGGAAACTTCGTAGAATGTACATAACTAGGAGATTCTTTCCATCCTACCGAAATATTATTTTCATCCATATATAACACTTTTCCATTATCAAAGGCACACTCAATGCGCCCTTCTTTACAATAATGGATTTCAAACATCCCCTCTAAGGGTTTTGCACGGTGACGTATTTCTTTCATAGTTACCTCTTGGAAAGTTAATTCTACCCCACCGAACACAGGATAACTATGCATCTTCGCCTTACCTTGAGGTGTATTCATCTCATAAATGGTACCATGCTCCACCTCTATGGTAGACAACATATCTAAATCCATCACCTTTGGTTTAAAGGTTTCCATTTTATTCACACAACCTTGACTCATGCTCCTCCTTTCAAAAAAGCCCATTTGTTGTCTCATACGACTAACAAATGGGCCTCTTTGCCGAACTACATCGCCTACTTTAATCTGAGTATCATTTCTAATACTCATTATATTTACAATTAGCAATGATTGTCAATATAAACTTTGTCTATCTAGATTATTTTAAATAAAGTCATAGAATTTCAATTTGCATAACATCCCACAACAACAAGAATAATTGTTCATGTAAAGTAAATAATTTTGTTATTAATTAAAGATACCTTTTTAGATTATTTATATAAAAATTTGATTATTTTCCCAAAATTCTATTCACTAAATTAGTAATATATTCTGATGACTTGCCATTATTTTTCATTTTCTCAGAAACTTGAGGAATCAACAAAAACCTAACCGGTAAATTCGAAGCCCCTGGTGACATGTATTCTAACAATAAATCTTCTGGTTTATCAAAGACATCTAATAGCTGTGTGTCATAAATGGTTTGATGCCCCAAGTACGGACCTTTTACAGGCACATCATAGGTATGTGTACCTTTAGAAGATGTAATCCTAAATGTACCGCTGAACGCACCTCCTAACGGGTTAAAATACAAGGCATAGGGACTGTTTCCTTCTGTGTGCAACACGTATACATTGGAAATACCATAATTCCCCTTATTTTTTACCACCTTACCATTTGTCGTTTCATCAACACCGCTAATGAAAGCATCTTCTCGGTCATTGGCAATTTCAAAGCTTGCAGGACCTGCCTCACTATTAAACTGCGGTTCTACCACATGGAATCGACGCATGCCTTCATAGGTACCACGCAACTCCACATCATCCATAGGATGAATTGGTAGCAATGGTAAACCATAGGTAACTGTTGATTTAGGTTCCATCACCGCCACAGAGGCATAGACTGGTTCCGAAGTTGAAAAATCGACGATACCGCTAAATAAGTCATCTTGCTTCATCAAGATTTTTTCCAACTCAGTGAAAATAGGTCGTACTTCTCCAGGTCGTAATACAAATTCCTTCGCATTGGTATCTTGTGATACTAAAGAAATAGTGCGTGATGTGGTATCTTTATTGATTTCTTCTTCTACATACTTTAACTTTATTTTTCGAGATTGAACAAAACTCTCTTTTTGTTGTTTAATGTCTTTTTTCATCACCTTAGAGCGCACAGGAATATTAACTCCTTCTTGCGCCCAAGCTCCTAAATCTAATTGTGCCGTAGCTAGTTCTTTTTTCGAAAGCTCTCGTCCTACTTTAAAATAGTCTGGACTTGGCTTTGCATAAATAGCTCGTTCAATCTCTACGAATGCTGGGGTATTCCCCTTATTTTCCAATAAAATACCTACTTTCATAGGTTCTGTTCGTTCATTTACATGGTAAAAGTAAATACGACTTTTTCCATGTAGTGTACCTGCTGCAACAATTCCAGGCTCTTTTACATATTCAGGACTATCTGACAATAATAATGTATCTATCTCTTTTACAGTTTTCACTACTAAGGGCGTAAATGTATAGTCATCAATATTGACAGTTTTGGGAGCTTGTCCATAGGCAGTGCTCATACCTAATAAGGCTAGTACACTACCTAGCAAGCACCGTTTCCATTGTGTTGTATTCATCAATTTCATAGTTCCTCTATTCTATCGTAAGTCCATCTGGCTCCCACTGCAAGGCAATGGCCTCTAATTTACGCAACCGATGTCCAATGCCAGATTTTGTCAATTCTCGTTTATATTTTGTTTCATACGCATCTACCAATTCTTGCAAACTCCCATCTGGAAATTCTTGTCGCAACATAGCTGCCTCATAAAGACGAATTGGCAAGGAATCTAAGCCTTGATGCTTATCAATAATACGGATCGCATCTAATTGACGCACCGCTGCATTTACCGTTTTTTGTAAATTTGCTGTTTCACAATTCACTTGACGATTAATGGTATTACGAACATCTTTCATAATGCGTACATTTTCAAAATTCATCAATGCTGATTGAGCTCCCATAATTTGTAAACATGACGTCACCGCATCACCTTCTTTTAAATACACTACAAATTCTTCTTTCCGCTCTACTTTTCGTGCATTGAGACGAAACATTTTTAATACTCGAATAATCTGATCCGCAAAATTTTCTTTCGTCGTCATAAACTCTAAATGGTAATCACTTTGCGGTTTATTTACAGAACCGCAACCAAGAAAAGCTCCACGCAAAAAGGCACGTCTGGACTCCATATCTTTTAGCCATGCATCAGGAATCATGGCATCTACAGGCCATAATTGCAAATCTTCTAAGGCAAGACGGCTTGGCTCTGTAGGTTCTACCGTTAAGGTATACATATTTTTCTTACGTAAGTTTAACCCTTTACGCACTAATACAGACGTAGGTAAATCATACTGTTCTTTGATGATTCCTAGTACCCGTCTAGCCACGGCATTATTAGCCGTCACCAAACGTACCCCTACACGACCTTGCATACCTAATAAGATAGACCCTCCCATCCGTAATAAACAAGAGGCCTCTACCTTGGATGCCCACGCATCTTCTGTTTTAAATTGGCACAATTCATTTTTTACATCTTCTGCAAATGACATAGCCTCTCCTTTACTATTTCTACTAGAAAATAGAGCCTCTAGAGGCTCTACTTTCATACTTAATGATCTTCTCGTTGTAAATAATATTCTAAAATGTGCGGTTCAATATCTGTCTGTAAGGCATAGACTACATCCATGACCACTTTCGCTAACCGTTCAGAATTATGAACTGCTTTATCTTGGCTATCTACTAAGTTTGCACGAACTGTCCGAATTCCCATCGATTGCAACACGTCCATATCTACGTCTACTGGTTCTTGCCCCGCTTGTTTATAGTGTTCTAATGTGGCATCTTGGATTCTGTTATCATTCACAAGGACTGTATCGATAATTCCCACCTCACTATGTGCTTCAATGGCTTTCACATGGTCAGATACAGTATACCCATCTGTTTCACCTGGCTGCGTCATCACATTGCAAATATAAATCTTAGCCGCCTTAGAGTTAGCAATATGATCCGCTACTTTATCAATCAATAGGTTCGGCATTACCGAAGTATATAAACTGCCCGGGCCTAAAATGATAGCATCAGCTTCATCAATGGCTTGTAAGGCAGCTCCTACAGGAGATGGTCTATGTGGCTCAGTATAGACCTTTTCAATTGGCTTACCCGCATTAGGGATATTACTTTCCCCTTCCACGATGGTACCATCCGTCAATTTCGCAATCAATTTAATCTCTTCTGTAGATGATGGAATAACACGTCCTCGAACTCGCAAGATCTTGCTAGAGGCTTCTAAGGCTTTTTCCACATCATCTTTCAGCACTTGAGTCATAGCTGTTAAGAACAAATTCCCAAAACTATGGCCCGATAATTCTGCTCCTTTAGTAAATCGATACTGGAATAGTTCTTCCATGAGGCCTTCTTTTTCCGCTAATGCTACTAAACAGTTGCGTAAATCTCCAGGAGCAATCATTTGAAAGTCTTCTCGTAACCGACCAGAAGAACCTCCATCGTCTGCTACTGTAACAATAGCAGTTAAGTTCGTGGTTTTACTTTTTAGCCCCCGCAATAGCATAGACAATCCTGTACCACCACCAATCACTACGATTTTTGGTCCTTGTCCTAAGCGAATTTTTTCAAAAATATAATCGCTCACGCCATCTTCTGTATTTGGCAAAATCGCATTCACAATGGTCTGAATGAGTTTACGTATCCCCCACAACATAGCTACTATACCCGCCACAATACCTGCTAAACCAAGACTGGCTATAACCGTATAGTTATAGGATCCTGTGAGATGGAATAAAAATTCTAAGAAAATATCTTCAAAGTTGCTAATCCACTGGTA
Organism: uncultured Veillonella sp.; assembly: GCA_963516605.1. Taxonomy (GTDB): domain Bacteria; phylum Bacillota; class Negativicutes; order Veillonellales; family Veillonellaceae; genus F0422. The sequence continues at coordinate 16,216 of CAUQBP010000009.1, forward strand.
GTTCATCATCATAAGGACACCTACTACCAGCCAAATCGTGCCTAAAGAAAATAGGAATAGCCACCGCTTAATATTAATGCCTGGCGCAAACCAGCGCATCCAATTATTATGTTTCATAGGCTTGAGAGACGAAGAAATCGTCTCACTCCTTTCTTTTATAGGTCTAATCTAGAACGTGGATTCACATCTTCTTCTACATGATTACGCATCATATCACGATGTTCCACGGAAACATTACAGCCTTTTTCTTTCAAATGTGCATATAATGCCTCTGCCATTGCTACGCTACGATGCATACCGCCTGTACAGCCTACAGCTACTACAAATTGGCTTTTTCCCTCTTGTTCATAGTTTGGCACAAGGAAATCTAGTGTAGTAAAGAAATGCTTTTTGAATTCATCCGTCACTTCAAAGGAGTGAATATACTCTTTTACCACTGGCACACGCCCCGATTTATGACGATATTCAGGAATGTAGTATGGATTCGGCAAGAATCGTACATCCCATACCATATCCGCATCATTAGGCATGCCAAATTTAAATCCAAAACTTACCACTGTAATAGCCATGCCATCTGTTTGTTCTTTCACGTGACTAAAAGTACGGCGCATAAATGATTTCAAGGCAGATGTTTTCATGTTTGTGGTGTCGATAATATGATCCGCCTTGCTACGTACATCCGCCAAGAGTGCCCGTTCTTGTGACAGTCCTGTACTAATACGACCTGATGGTGCCAAGGGGTGACTACGACGTGTTTCTTTATACCGGCGAATCAAAGTATCATCGCTAGCTTCCATGAACACAATTTCATAAGGCACACTCATAGCCGTCAAATCATCTAAAGCACTGTTTAAATCATCAAAAAATTCACGACTGCGGATATCTACCACTAAGGCTACTCGACTCACTTTAGTGCCTGCACTTTGACGACAAATTTCACTAAACTTAGGAATCAACACAGGAGGAATATTGTCGATACAGAAATATCCCATATCTTCCAAGACTTGCATCACTTGTGTTTTACCTGCTCCGGACATACCGGTCACAATGATTAAACGAAACCCTTCCATGAGGCCCTCCTACAAAATTTTATAACACATTTGCTTCGATCCATTTAGCCACTCCATCGTTTTCATTTGTGTCGCATACTTCTTTGGCAATTGTCTTCACATATTCCTCTCCATTCCCTACTGCCACGGAATGACCTGTTACTTGTAACATAGAAATATCATTTTCTGAATTACCGAAGGATACCATATCTGTTAAACCGATGCCCAATTGCTCGCCCATGAAAGCCAAGGCTTCCCCTTTGGACACGTGAGGTGCTACGATTTCTAAAAAATTTACCTTAGACCGAACTAAATCAACCATATCGCCTACTTCTTTGGAAAGAATAGAAATCACCTCTGCCATACGTTCAGGTTCTTCTACTACTAATAGTTTATTAACTCCTTTTTGAGGTTCATAGATCGCATCTCCTACATACATAGCCTTAGCACCTGTAATCTCTTCATAGAGATGAGAAAACTCTGTTTCACTGTGCACTAATAACTCGTCATCAATATAGGACTGAATATAGATATTATGCTCTCTCGCGATGGCTAATACTTTACGTGCTATCTTTGGCGGTATAGCCCGCTCCCAAATGAGTTCTTTACTTTCCACACGTTGGATGACACCACCAGAATAGAGTACCATCGGTACATCACCTAAGCCTAAGCGATGTGCTACAGGATATGCCGTTTGGTACATACGACCTGTAGCAATGAGCACCTCAACTCCCTTGTCCTGTGCTTTCTTAAGCACTGTTTTTGTATAGTCAGACACGGTATTATCATCACGTAACAACGTATCATCTAAGTCTATAGCTAACAATTTCATGACATCACTCCTTTATCATATCTTTCATTATACCACAGAACAGTATATAGCTATTGTATAAGTATCACTGAGATATAATGAGACATACTACAAACCATGACTCCATCTTGCATATGGGCCACAACTCTTATATGAGTAGCCCCAACATGTATTATAGAGCCTAAAAATGCGACAGGTCTTACAATCCAGTATAGTACTGGTATGCAAACCTATCGCAACTTTAATTCTATTTCTTTACATGTTTACGAGCGTATTGATGTATTAGGAGAATAAATGGTCTATGCCATCTAAATCTAGAATCGTACCAATCGTAAATGGTCCAAAGATACCAAAACGAGCACTTACTTCATCAAAGCGCATTTCATTGACAATTTTTTTGAACTGAATGGGATCATCACTCATCAAGGTAATCCCCCATTCCCAATCGTCCATACCAAACGCACCAGTGGTGAACTCTTTGATCGTATCCTCATATTTTTTACCAATTTGGCCATGAGAACGCATCATTTTACCACGACTTTGACGATCTAACATATACCAATTATCTGTAAGATTACGTTGTTTTGTCATAGGGTAGAAGCACATGCAAGCTAACCTTGGAATTTTAGGATATAAACGAGCTTGAATCCTTGGATGATCTTTTGGTGATTTTACATAATTGCTTACTTCAATGACAGATACGAAGGAAGATTCAGGTTGTAAAACACTAAAAATCGGCAATTTCTTCAATTTCAACTCTACTTCGTTCAACTCTTGTAAGCTTGGTTGCAAGAACCAAAACATAATATCTCCCTTATGACCATTAATTTGGTACATAGCATAGCTACTTGTATGGGCTTCATGAGCTCTTTCTAAGTTTCCAATAAACTCCTTAAAGGATTGCAATGCTTCTCTTTGTTGCTCCGTAGACCAGTTTCTCCATTTTTCAAAATTGATGGAATAATTAGCGTGCAAGCTAAACCAACCTTCGTATGTTTCAGGCACTTTTTCTAATCCTGTTATTTCTGGATGTCCTTCCATAGACACTGCTCCATGATGACCGTGCTTAGGTTCTGGACGTCCCTCCACTAAACCTGACCCATGATGTACGTGTTTAGATTCCGTATGCGTCTCCATAGTAACTACCTCCTTAGTTTCTTCTTTCCATCCTTCTACCAATTCATATGCTTGTTTGATGCCATCTGGCATGCCAACCCCTGTAAAGGGTGTTCCAATCAATGCCAATCCTGGATAGTGTTCTTGTACATGGGCCATGAGGGTATCCACTCGTTCTTTGTGACCCACTTCATATTGGGGCATACTTTTTTGTAAGCGTATCACTTCTGTCCACTCTGGGTCTCCGTTGAACGCCAATATGTTTCGTATTTCAGAAAGCGCCAATTCACACAGTTCTTCTTCACTATGCGTATCTACTGTAGAGTCTGTCGGCTTTCCTAAAAAGACACGCAGTACCACCTTGTCTTGTGGTGTCGTTTGTGGCCACTTACTAGAAATATAAGTACATGCCGTCAATGGCGTCTCTGTGCTGCGAGTAATCACAAAGCCTGTGCCTTGCAATGGTTTTGTAAAAGCTGACTTCGGCAAACTCATAATGACAATGGCACAAGAGGATTGTTCCATATGCCGCAAGTCTTCAAATTTTTCATCTCCCACAAAAAATTTTTCATAGGCTTTAGGTGGCGTAGTGATCACAAGACGGTCGTAGGAGTCTGTACCGTTTTGTGTTTGCACTGTATAGAGCTTATCTGTGTATGATGCCTCTAGCACCTCAGTCGATGTGCGCAAAGAAACGTTCTTTGGCATTTGTTCCACAAGAGCATCTACTAATGATTCTAAACCTCCCGTTAATTGGGCAAATTGTCCTTCGGTAGCCGCCCCAGATTGTTTGCGCATACCTTGCATAGCCATCATACCTTTGACCAAGTTTCCATGCTTTTGTTCTAATTGACGAAATTCTGGAAAGGTTCCCAGTAAACTTAAGCGTTTTAAGTCTCCACCGTAGATACCAGATAAGAGAGGTTCAATTAATACATCGACTAGTTCATCCCCTAAATGATACCGAAAAAAGGCATCGATACTCATATCCTCGTTTCCTGGATATGGTTTCTTAAAAATATCTAATCCAGCTCGTAATTTACCAGACCAACTCAATAAGCTAGACATAGCAAAAGGAAGAAATTCTGTAGGGATGCCAATGATGGATCCTCCAGGAATAGGCTTCATTTGACCTTGATGGTAAATATAGGATTCTCCCGTAGCATTACGCACTAAGGTATCACCTAAGCCCAATTCTTTCACCAAATCTGTCATAGATGTTTTTCTGGCTAAATACGAATCAGGACCCACTTCTACCACATAGCCATCACGACGTTTTGTTTGTACCTTTCCACCCCAACGATTCGAAGATTCTAGGACATGAATGTCCCAGTTAGGAAATGCTTTGCCCATATAATACGCTGCAGATAAGCCCGTTAGTCCACCACCAATAATTGCTACTTTCATATTATCCCTCCTTCCAGAGAGCTGTTAATACACCATGCGCCATGGCTTTCACAAAGAGAGTGTCACGATCTGGCATAGGCACTCGCACATAAGATATACCTAAGTGATCACATTGTTCACGACGTTCCACGCCTAAATCATAAGATACTTCCATATGAGTACAAGTAAAGCCGATAGGCATATATACCACATGGGTATACCCTTCCGCACCCGCTTGTTCCGTTACCGTTTCTACCGTAGGTGTTAGCCATTCCCCACGAGTGCCTGCACTTTGCCAAGCTAGGGTAGCATTCGGCAACTGCAACTGGTCTGCTATAGATTGCATCACATATTGTAAACTATGGATATATCCATCATAAGAAATTCCTTGCATCAGTGGCACACTATGGGCAGTAAAGGCATAATACGGTTTTGATGAGACTGGTAATGTATGTATCGTATCCTGTACTCGTTCTACCCAAGATTGTACTAATGTAGGTGCGTCCGCCCAATTCTGCACTACCTTCCACCTGTCATTTATAAATGGTTTCAGTGGCTCTAGATAGGATGCATTTAATATGTCTGTTCCATAAGGATTCATCATGAGCACCACTACTGTATCATAGTGATTCAATTCCTTCGCTACACCCCCGATAAGTGGTTCTATATATTTATGTGCTTGTACCACAGTTACCTTTGCAAAGGACAATTCGTGTTGTAACTCCTCTTGCAACCGCTCTACTTGCCATGCAGTGGACTCCATTAACTGAGATTGTCCACCAATGCGTTCATACTTATGTCGCAATCCTTGTAATTCTTCGTCACTTGGCCCGTGACCTCTCCGTATGCGGGTATAATATGTTTTCACATCTTCTAAGGAACGGGGAGAGCCATAATCTAATACCAATACACAAACTTGTTGTATCTCTTTATCCTCTGTCATGTACATACTCCACTATGTTTCGCAATACTGTAGGATTCGCATCTGGCACAACACCGTGGCCTAAATTAAAAATATGCTTTCCATGAGCAGCACCTTCTGCCAAAATACGATCAATTTCACCTTGAATTGTCTTCCAATCTGCAAATAAATAGGCAGGGTCCAAATTCCCTTGTAATGTTTGCTTGATACCCATCGCACTTGCTTCTGCAATGGAGCATCTCCAATCACAACCGATTACATCTAATGGTAATTCTTTCCACACTGGGAATAAATGCTTAGTACCTACGCCGAACATAGTGATAGGAATATGAGGATATCGTTCTTTAATAGTCCCAATAATATGTTTCATATACGGGAATACGCCACTTTCATATTGTTCCATGGAAAGGGCTCCAATCCATGAATCAAAAATTTGAATTGCATTCACACCCGCCTGAATTTGACCTTCCATATACGTAATGGACATAGTAGTCAATCGCTCCATCAAAGCATGCCAAATCTCAGGGGTTGCCACTAAACATTGACGAGTTTTCTGGTAATTCTTAGAAGGGCCACCTTCAATCATATAGCTAGCCAATGTGAAAGGAGCTCCTGCAAAGCCAATTAAGGGAACTGTGAGCATTTCTTTCGTCAACATTTGGATCGTTTTCACCATAAAGTCCAACGATTCTTCTACCACAATATCCCGTAGCTTTTCCACATCATCTTTGGACCGAATGGGATTAGAAATCACTGGCCCTATACCAGATTTTATGTTCACATCTACGCCCATAGGCACCAAAGGAGTCATAATATCTTTGTACAAAATAGCCGCATCCACATCATACTCATGAACGGGAAGAGCTGTTACTTTTGCACATAATTCCGGTTGATGAGTAATCTCAAATAGGCTATATCGCTCTTTAATCTTGCGATACGCCGCTTGACTTCGCCCCGCTTGACGCATAAACCAAACTGGTCTACGGGACACCGACTCACCTGCAATCATTTGCAAATAATCTTGTCGTTTTTCCATATATAATTACACCTTACCTTTAACCAAACCAAACTTGGATTCTACATTCTATTGTAGCATATGGTCACTATAATTACCTATAGATTCTGTCACTACATATAAAGTGTATATCGATTTCTATCTATAAGGTATCGTTAACTGGTTAAAAATACGCTTACTTTATATGACTGTACAGCTCATCAGTATGTGCAGTATATTTTGTGTTCTATACATGTAAAAAGAGGCTGTAACAAACATGTAAAACGTACATGTTGTTACAGCCCTCGAATCCCTTTATAGGGGCAATAGTTCATTTAATAAAACCATTAATACCTATGTTCTGTTGTTATATATCCTGTATGCTTACATACTCGGCCCCTAACATGTGAGCCACCTCTCTAGCACGATTTATGCGAACAAAACTGGTATCTGTATCGATAACCGTTGTTTGTATCCCCTGATTGGTAAGCCATATACCGATGTCGTCTAGTCCCTGCAGTGCTTGTGAGGTGACCTTCCCATCTGTAATAATTACGACCTTTGCCTGTACATGCCCCATTTGAGACATGTCGTTGCCTATCTGTTTGACCACTTCCTCAATGCCTTTTACAAAGGGCGTTCTGCCCCCAATACGAGCTTCTCCCAATGCTTTGGGGATGGTCTCAATTCGCTGTGTCAGCGGCACCACACATTGCGCCCCTTGCTTTTGAAAGGTGATGAGCGATACATACTGTCGTTTTACATACATCATCTGTACCAATTGTGAAAGTAACTTCTCTGCCCCCTGTAATCGTTGTCTCTGCCCCATAGATCCACTTGTATCAACCACTAAATAGATGGCTTCTTTTGGCATTTCCTGATACATAGCATATCTGACATCTTCTATAGTTAGCCGAATCGGTACTTGCCGACTACGTACAATCCCTTGTACTATCGTTGGTATCCATGCAATGGTTCTCCCCGTAGTTCCTTGACGATGTACCTTAGGGCCTCGACCGTCATCACTGATGTCTATGTCTTTCTTTGCCAGCCCAGATTGCAACATCCCATATAAATGTAACACCTGCGTTTCCACTGCTTCTGAAAGTGCAAAGGACTCCTCTACCTTACCGCTATTGGGCTTACGTTGACCTTGTCCGTTAGTATCTGTTTCTTCCTCTGTTCCATCATGACTAGTGTCAAGTTCCGCTTCTGTCTGATCTAGTTCCAGAGTGGTTTCCTCTTTTGATTGTCCATCATGAGCTTCATCGCTATCTGTCATCATCCCCTGAGGCCCCTTCCCTATTGTCTCATCACGGTCCTTTTCCCTATCCATACCTTGTGAGCTATTGTCCTCTTGTTCTCGGTTTGAACTGACCTCTTTCGTTTTCTCTTGTTCCCTTCTTGTCTCATCGGATGGACTTCGGCCAGATGAATCCTGTGCCTCTCCCTCTTGCTGTGTCCGAGGGTTCACTAGGTTCTTCATTTTCTGTGGTAATGTCCATGGAAGTACTGTTTCTACATCAGCTGGCTCCACAAATTGATGGCCTTTTTCTCTAGCTAGACCTATGGCCGCTTTCAGTAAAATATATTCCATCCCCATAAAGGAAATGTTGAATCTCTCTACTAGACTAGAAATATATGTATATATGCTATCATGCACGTTTGGGATTCCAGGTGCATCCATTAATTTCCCCTTAGAACAAATCGACTCTTCTCCATGAGTTCCATATACATCTACTGATATTCCCTCCCCGTGGTAACTTTCACGAGTCGCACCGTTCTCATATATATCTGCATGGTCTCTATCTGCTAGGACTCGCACTCTAGTATCCACATCCGGCGATTCTATGGGAATCCACAAATCCATATCATAGATCCATTGCGACAGCCCTTCTGTTCCTGTATAGGTCCCAATGATTTGTAGCGGTCTTCCCGCTTCGTACCGATGACTTTGCTCGTAAAGAATCCGTAGCCACATGGACCGGTCAAAATGATCCAATCCTTCGCAGATGAGCAAGTCATACACGTCCCAAGGATGTGCTTGTTTTACAATTTGAACTGTTTCTAAGGTCCTTTGTATATCCACTGCTTCCTGCATAGCACTCACATCTGTATGAGATGTAACCGTCGTATAGGTTCGGCCCCTATCATGCAATGTTTGTAACAAAGCATACGTTTTTCCCGTTCCCACTTCACCTGAAATCAGTAATGTCCGCAACAAAGGTTCTTGCAAAAAGAGGTGAATGCCTGTATTCAATTGTACACTCATACCATTCACCTCCTTTAACAAAATCTTTGATGATTCTACTACTTCTGTATCCCTTCATAGGTGGCCCATAGATTCTCTAACATAGTTTCATCAAATTCACGTTGCTCAAAAGGTTTCCGCTTCATCCGATGAGATACCACAAGCGGTGTCAACTGTTTCAGATGATCCATGGTCACATGGGGCTCCCCCTGTAAGGCCGCCAAAGCACGGCTACTATTGAGCAAGGTAATATCTGAACGATGTCCCTCTACGCCTAGGGTAATAGATATATTGGCAATCAATTCTAATAGATTTGCATCTACCCCAATGGTAGGCAACGCTTTGCGCGCTGTTTCAATGGTTTTACGCAACGCTTCATCGTCCTTCCTGTAGGACTCAATAAATGCTTGTGGAGTATCTTCAAAAGCCAATCGGCGACGCAATACTTCCATCCGCAATGCTACATCTGTTTCTGCTTTCACAGTCACCGATAGACCAAAGCGATCCAACAATTGCGGACGAATAGCCCCCTCTTCGGGGTTCATGGTGCCCACCAAAATAAATCGTGATGGATGACTATAGCTAATGCCCTCACGTTCAACCCGGTTCACACCCATCGCCGCCACATCTAACAATGTATCCACTAAGTAGTCCTCTAGTAAATTGACTTCATCCACATAGAGAATATTTTCGTGAGCCTCAAATAAAATGCCTGGAGAAAACTCTTGCTTCCCCTCTTGCAGCATCCGCTCAATATCCAAGGTTCCCACCAATCTGTCTTCCATGCAATGCAATGGAAGGTCCACCACTTTCATCGGTGCGCCATCACGATGCATAGGCAGCACCTTGGCTAAGCCTCGTACCGCCGTCGATTTTGCCGTTCCCTTATCACCCTGTATCAACACACCACCTACCCGTGGGTCTACCGCATTAAGGAGTAAGGCCAATTTCATTTGATCTTGTCCTACTAAGGCTGTAAAAGGATATATAATACTCATGTTAGTCTCCTTGCGTTTCATCATAATACCCCTCTAAGTCATCTTCCAAGGACATTGCCACGTCGCGCAATCCTTCTCTGCGCTCCTCACTGGCCTTCCAAAGTCCTCGTTGTTCTGCTTCTAATAACGTATTACAAATGGCCCCTAATGCCCAAGGATTAACTTGGCGCATCCAGTCCTGTACGTCCTCATTCATGACATACTCGTCTGTATAGGCATCATACATCCAATCTTGAATCATATCACTAGTAGCATCCCATTCATAGGTATGTTGCACATAGGACGCCATATCCGCTGCCCCCTTGTAACCGTGTTTCATCATCCCCTCTATAAAAATAGGGTTCATTGGTTCACTACGGAACTGACGCTGAATTTCATCTTCTAAGGAACGCACCAAAATATCTTTACGATACGTGGTATCTCCTATAAACGATTTTGGCTTAGTACCTTTTACCGCCTCCACAGCGGCGATCATCCCACCATGGTAGGCATTGAAATCATCTGTACTCAACAAACTAACCTCACGATTATCTTCATTTTTCACAGTTACTTCAATGGAACCTAATCGCTTGCGAAACTGTTGATGGCTTGGAATAATTTCCCCTTGCTCATCATATCCATAGCCACCCCAGGTGACATAGGCATTGGCTAAATCTTCACGAGTGGACCAGTTGCTTTGTTCTAGAATTTGATTAACTCCTGCCCCATAGGCACCTGGTGCATCGCCAAAGACACGAATCGTAGCAGCCTTAATAGCTTCTTTGTAATCCATACCGTCTTCTACTAATGCAGCTGTATCTAGGTCTATATGTTTTTTTACGTAATTCACACTATGATCTTCATCAAGGGCGTTTACCATTTGCACAGCTTTTGCAATCCACATGACACCAGAAGGCATCATATCTCGGAATAGTCCACTAATACGGCTTGTTACATCGATACGTGGTCGCCCTAATTCCTCTAGAGGTATGATTTCCAAATCGGACACACGACTTCCTGTATAAACTGGTCGTACACCCAATAAATAGAATACTTCACCAATACATTGTCCATGAGTGCGTTGCGTGTTGTCTGCCCATAAGACAATACCAATTTCCTCTGGATATCTCTGTTCTTCTCGAATATACTCATTGAGCAATGCATCGCCTAGTTCACAACCGATGGCATAGGCAGGCACGGTCGGCAAGGTCCGTTCATCAACGCCATAAAAATTGCGCCCCATCGGTAGCACATCGATACCACCATTAGTAACAGCGCCACCGATATTAGGTGGAATATATTTCCCTTCTAAACCTCGTAACAATTGGCACATTTCTTCTGTCGTTTGGCGCAACCCTGCGAGGTAGATCTCACACAGCGTTTCTTTCTGTGCATCATCTGGCACACCATGCATGTCTAGGAAAGCATCTATATACCCGTCCTCTTCCTCTGTGGTTGGATTTTGCCCTAAAATATGTAAACCACAACGAATATGACGATTTTGGATGTCCATCAAATAATTGTGAATATCCCCTAACAGTTCTTCTGCCTCGTCTGCATGAATAGAGTCAGCTAAGGCGCGCCACTCTTCTTCACTGACAGATCTATCTGCCACAAAGTGTACCTGACCTCCCTCTTGATACCAGTCGAAGGATTCGCACAAGTGCTCTAAATGACACTCTTTCACAGAAGATAAGATATAACTTAGCACCACAGACTCTTGACCCTTCTCCTGCGCTTTCATATGGTCATATTCGTCCAAATACCGTTCTAGCATTTCATAGTCACCATATAAACCAGACCGCTTCATAGGTGGCGATAAATAGCTAAGTAAAACAGCATGGCTACGCCGTTTTGCTTGGATACCTTCGCCGACAATAGTCGTCCAGTACGGATAGAGATTAGGTATATCTTCGATACCTAACTGAGAGTAACAATAGGAACTCAAAGCCGTTCCCTTACCGGGTAACCATTCTAAGTTGCCATGTGTCCCCATATGAATCGCCACATCGGCTTGAAATACTGTGCGTACCCAATGGTACACCCCCTCATAGTGATGCGTCGGTGGAATGTCCGGCGAATGGTACAAAGTATCTGGATTATCACTAAATCCACGTGGCGGTTGTACTAATACCCACACGTTACCAAAGGGCACCCCGGGAACGATGAGTTCGTCTTCTTCTACAAATATCTCCCCTATAGGCTCTCTCCAATGTTGAAGTAGTGATTCTTGAGTAGCTCTATCCAGTTTTGAAAACCACGCCATATACATTTGTTTCGGTAGTTTTGGGGCTTTCTCTATGGCTGAATTGGTCAAACAATCTACGTCATTGGTAGCATGTTTGGTGAGAATGGTCATAAGTTCTTCACTCGATTGAGGGATCCCTTCCACTGTATACCCATTCTGTTGTAATTCTTGCAATAACCGTAGTACTGACTCTGGCGTGTCTAGCCCACAGGCATTGCCAATATGTGAATTTTTGGGTGGATAATTATGAAGGAATAGAGCAATCTTTACTTCTGACCTATGTTTCTGTTGCAATGCAATCCATCGTTTGGCTTGGTCTACTAACTTTTGAATCCCCTCAGGATATGGTTTGAAATAGTAACCTCTTTCCTCTGAGTACGTTCTGGTCCCTACAATATGACCGTTTAAAATACCATCTATTTCCGGCAATGACAAAGAAAAGGATATATCCATAGGCTCTAACCCTTGTGAACGTATTTGCCAGCTTTCAAGGGTAGTATAGGTAACAAAGCCCTGCAAGATAGGGATCCCTAAATCCATCATTTCATCACAACTCGCCCCCTGCAAGCCAATGATGGAGAACTTGCATGTATTAATTATGAGAGATATGGTCTCTTTCACTTGATGATCAAACAACGTGTGCCAACAATCGAACCACCGTAATTGTCCACCAGATTTACTGCTGTATTGACCAAATACTAATACTGGCGATAATCCTTGTTCTAATGCACGATCATACAGTGCATAGGGATAGTCTAATTGACCTTGCACCCATTCATCTCGATAGAAGAAAATGCCTACTACCGGACCATTGTGTTCATAGTCCTTGCAATACTTCTCATAGGATTGATATACTTCTCCCTGTCTGCCTAAAATTCCTTGGTACGGTAGCTCTTTCACTGGTTGCACCTGATTCGTATAACCTTGTAATGAAAGCATATATTGGCACAGCCCATAGAAATTCTCTGTTCCACCTTGGTGTAAATAAACCTTAATTTGATCAATGCCCTCATCTGCAACACCATATCGGTATACATCCGACGCTGAATCATGGAATAGTAATACATAAGGAACTTGTTTCTGTGTAATATATTTGTGAATTCCTTTTACCAAAGGAGTATCTAACGTACTGCCTACATGAGTAAATAGTACTATATCCGCCACATCTATAGCGTCCTGAACATTTGCTAACTTTATATCGTTGCACGACAGAAAGACTATGCCCAAGGACATAGTCTCATCTGTACACTTCTGTTCTATTTCTTTAGCCCACTGCCAATGTTTCGTCATAGACGTAATGACTAAGATAGAATACTTCATAACATTACCTACTAGAAATGATAGGAATAATTTACATAGTAATTACGTGGTAAGTCCCAGTATTCCCAATCACCTTGAGAAATTACATTTTGACGGTTCAATACGTTATTCACATAGAATCCAATCGTTTGTGATTCATTGGGACTATAATTCACATGAGCATTCACATTAATATAGTCTGGGTTACGCTGTTTGTCCCGGTTATAGGCACGAATTCCCCAATAAGAAGCAGATAATCCGGCTTGCCATTTATCCTTTTCATAATCTAACGCTAGATTTAACTCTAATTTAGGCGCTGTTTGTACCCAATCTTTTTTATTTACATCTTGTTTTTTAGGGTTAGAATAGGATGCACCTACGGTCATGATTAAATCACTAGTTACATACGATTTATACTCTGCTTCAACCCCTATATTGCGGAATTCTCCGCCATTGATACGAATAGTTTTACGATTTCCATCAAGAGGATTCTCTGCCCAATCAAAGAAGTTTTTAAATCTCATATGATATACGCTAACTTTCCAGGAATCACGTTTATTGGCTTGTTTATAGCCGATTTCATAGTTCCAACCTTCTTCCGGTTTCAAGTTGCCACCAGGAATTTTAATATAGTTGGAAATATTTTTATTCTTAAGGTCTGTCACCCATTTGAAAGCGTCATGAATATTCGGCATGGTAAAAGCTTTACCTACATTCGTATAAATAGATTTGGATTCATTAATTTTATACAGTGTTTGCCATTGTGGTGTAAATACATTTTGATTATTAATAGGGTCGTTGATTACTTGGTAACGTCCTCCAATAGTAGTACTGAAAGATGGTGTAATTTGGAATTCATAGTTCCCATAAATAGCCACTATATTACGATCTGCTGTTACAGTTTTATTCATTTCGGAAATACCTTGATATGCCTCATGTACACCTTGTACGCCTAACACAGCTTTTGCTGTATCATTGTGTAACTTCCATGTGTGTTGCGCCTCCGTACCTACTTTATACGCACCATAATTATATGGACTTTGTACATACACCGGTGTAGCCAAACTGTTGCTTTCACCTATTAATCGACGAGTATTAAAGAATACGCTTGCTTTCGTTGTTGCATCATCATAGATGATGGATCCATTATTTTTAATATCACGATAATGCCACTCTTTAGTTTCCGTTAAAGCTGATTTTTTCGCTGTCCATTTTGCCTTTGGTATCGTACTAATTTGTCCATATGTAGAGTCGCTTTGTTGACGCATATAATTAATTGTTACATAGTCATGTGGCTTTATATTTGCCGCTATGTTATGAGCATATCCTTTATTGCGTGTATTATAATAATCACGTCCTGTTCTGTTCGGAGATGTTCTCGCTTGTGCCCCATAGTACTCTTTTGATGTGGAGATTTCAATTTTTTCAGTACCTACAGTAGCCGCATATTTTTTATACCCTTCATTACCAATGCGTGTCTCAATTGTACCGTGCGCTTTTGTTGGTGTTTTTGTAATCACATTCACAACGCCACCTAATGCTTCAGAACCATATTGTGCCGACGCGGCACCACGAACGATTTCAATGCGTTCCACATTATCCATCATCAGACCATTTAAACTATTTTTGCCATCTAAATTGATAGGTGCACCATTCACTAAGACTAAAGAACTTCTATCTAAGCCACGGATATTCGTACGACTTTCCATGCCGCCAAACTCTAACCCCAAAGGTCCGTAGCTAAATGTAGTAATCCCAGTCGCTTGTCCTACTGCATCAAAAATACTTTTGGCCCCTGAATTTTTCAAATCTACTTGATCTAGTACAGTGACTGATGCTGGTGTATCTAAATCTTTTGTTTCAAATCGTTGTGCTGTTACCACCACTGGATTCAGTACTGTCACTGTATCCAAGTCTGTGGCAGATTGCGCACTTACAACACTCACTGTAGAACCTACGATGCCTGCCAGAACTGCTAAACGTAATGTCTTCCCTTTCATCATTACTGCCTCCTAACTGTAGCACTTGGCTACTAACCGCTTGTGTCCACATGCCCATTGTGGAACACAGTCTGTTACCTTTTTAAGTAAAGGATTTGACTATACAATTGCTCATACTCATTCATTGCGCGAAAGAATACACTTCTAGTTTATCATACTATAGGTTTTATGTGATAGTAAAATAAATTTTATTTATCAACTATCACCGTGTAACAAAAAAGCACCGCCACAAAGGAAGGTGCTTTTCTACCTACTCACCATAGCGGGATTCATACCTTTACAGATAACATCTCTTTAAGAGCTTCGTATCCATAGGTCACCATGGGAATATCTTCTATGAAGTTTGTATCTACTATGTCTTGTGCCGTATCCGCGACGACACAGATGTCATTAGCCCCCGCTAGTCGCAGTAGGCGAACACTCTCACCAATCTGAGACGTTTCTAATACATCATTCGTAATCACAACGCCTGTCACTTTGCGATTAAAGGCCCCTGCCGTAGCTGGTGGATAGGGGTTAAAGGGTTCCCCTAAGCGATAGCCTAATACCACTGTATCCACATCGTACGATGACACTAATAAAGCCGAAAAATACCAAGGATTTTCAATGTACTCCCCAGGAGTTAGCACACAATTGCCTTCTCTATATACCGCCATCGGTCGTGGCAACGTCCGTTTTCCGTCTAAAAGACGTTGTACCACGGTTTCCACATGACTATAGGTGCTACCAACCCACAAAGTACTACGCAAGGCACCCACGATTAGCTCCTTGTGAGAGGAACTACACTAAACTGTAGCAATTCCGAGAATCCTTGTAATACACTAGAGAGTGATACCTCTACGCTAGAAACATCTCCCGATATTAACACAGCCCCTGAGAATCGATCGATAAATTCGATATGTACATTAGCAGCTTTAGAGGCCATATCTCCTGCAATGATGGCTGCCTCACCAGGTGTAATCGTCAAAATTCCTACCGCGCTACGACCTTCACCATCTAAGCCTAATTTACTATATAGGTCCCGTTTAGGATTCGCCAACACATGAGCTAATGTGACTTGTTTCCCTGGCACTGACTCTTGAATAATACGTTGCTTATCAAGCATAGGATATAACCTCTTTTCTGATTATAAATGTAAAGCTACATGTAGCCAATTAAATGTACCTACTGCTAATAATGCTCCAATTATAGGCCCTATAATTGGTACCCATGCATATCTCATATTGGCTGCTCCTTTATTAGGAAGCGGCAAAATTGCATAGGCCAAACGAGGGGCAAAATCACGAGCTGGATTCAATGCAAACCCTGTGGTTCCGCCAAAAGAAAAGCCGATACTGGCTACAAGAAATCCGACAATAAGAGGTGCTAATCCATCGGCCATTGGCCCTAAGAAAAGTACACAAAAGATAAATAAAAAAGTAGCCATTATTTCAGATAACAAGTTCCAAGCACGTTCGTCACAAGCTGGTCCTGTAGCAAAGATACATACGCAATTTCCCTCTTCTGGCTTTGTGATTTTAAAATGAGGATAATAGTGTACCATCGTAATAGTTGCACCTACAAATCCTCCTAATAATTGAGCAATCACTGATCCCAATACTAGATCAGAAGGGAATAATCCCCCAGCTGCGAAGGCAATGGTCAAAGCTGGATTTAAGTGTGCTACGCCACCTAAATGAGCAGCGACATACACTGCAAATGTAACTGCAAATCCCCAACCAAACATCAATCCAATCCAGTTTGTTTTTATGGCACTTGTAATTGTATTCTTTAGCAATAGCCCTGCATTACAACTGCTACCAAAAGCCATTAAAATAGCCGTTCCTATAAATTCACTAACATACACTTGTGTAGCATCCATCTGTGTTACCTCATATAATACATGTTAATATACGTGTTAAATCTTCTTTTGTAGCTGCGTATGGATTTCCTGGATAGGTACGATCCTCTAAGGCCTGTTGCACTAAAGCAGAGAACGATCCCCTAAAGGAATCTTCATCAACACCAAACTCTTTCATAGTTATAATGCAACCGACTCGATGTGCTAAAGATTGTACACAGCGTACTAACGCAGCTAATTGTGCACTTTCATCATCAGATGCTGTGGTTAAGGAGAGTTTTTGTGCAATCGAAATGTATTTTAATTTAGCCTCAACAGAGTTGGCTGCATTATACATAATAACATAAGGTAAAAGCATCGCATTAGCTAATCCATGGGGGATATGGAATTGGCCTCCTAACTGATGTGCCAAAGCATGGGTAATGCCTAGACCAGCTTGGTTGAAAGCTAGCCCTGCCATACAGGATGCTTCGTGCATCGCTGCTCGTGCGGCTTCGTCAGTTCCACGCTCTACACATGTTGGTAAATTCTTAATCACTAATTCTATTGCTTTTTCAGCTAATGCATCGGTAAAATGATTGGCCTCTGTAGCCACCAACGCTTCTAGAGCATGTACAAGTACATCCATGCCACTATAAGCGGTTACTTTTGGAGGTGCCGATTTCACAAAGAATGTTGTTAAAATTGCTTCATCTGGTAATAAGCTATCATCTACCAACGGATATTTGATACCTGTTTTGGTATCTGTAATCACAGCAAATGATGTCACTTCAGATCCAGTTCCGCTCGTTGTTGGTATGGCAATAAATTTTTTAACGCCAATGCCAT
Organism: uncultured Veillonella sp.; assembly: GCA_963516605.1. Classification (GTDB taxonomy): domain Bacteria; phylum Bacillota; class Negativicutes; order Veillonellales; family Veillonellaceae; genus F0422. Next base: position 33,937 of record CAUQBP010000009.1, read on the forward strand.
AAATTGTGTTACAGAAATAGTTAATACCTTTGGCTGTATCAATGGCAGATCCACCACCGATGACGATTAGCACTGTGGCCTTTTCTTTCTGTAATACCTCTACCCCTTTGACAATAGAATCAATCGGTGGATCTGGTACTACATCAGAATACACCACATAGGTATTGTTTGTATTCACCAAGTCAATCACTGTCTGTAATGCTGGTGTTCCTTCTAAAAATGGGTCACAGATGATAAAAATACGTTCTCCTTCTAATAGGCAAAGTCTTTCTAAGGCATCTGTTTTTGTACCATTGGGAGAGTGTTCTGTTTGTCCTGTAAAAATTTGCGTTTTAAATGACCATGATTCCATGATTACGCCCCTTGTATATATGATTGAAAAGCTCGTAGCCCTGCATTCACTATGAGCACATCTTCTTCTACAGTGCCACCACTAATGCCCAGACCACCGATTAGATGATTCCCTAGCATTAGTGGCTCACCACCGCCAAATAAGACTATGGGTCTTTTCACCATCGTCTCAATACCATAAAGAGGAGTCCCTGGTTGTACTATGGCTCCTAACTTTTCTGTTCCGCACCGAAAAGCTACTGCTGTATAGGCCTTATTAGGGGCTAGTTCTATGCTCACGCCTAAAGCTCGTTCCATACGCCGTTGATACACTAACAATCCGCTAGCATCCACAATGGCAATCACTACAGGAATCCCCAATCGTTGTGCCTCTTGTTCGCAAGCTTCAACGACAGTATCCACCACGGATTCAACGGTAATTCCTCTATGTCTAGACCACTGTACTGCTCGTCCTATGGGGGCGATCCCCTCTTGTGTCGTGGATGGTACGCGCTCTATGTTTGCAATAATATCTCGGACTGAATCATAAATATCCATGTCCATCCTCCTTACTAAAGGCTATCCTACTATTTAGTCAACAATGTTTCTACATCGTGATGTGGACGAGGAATTACGTGAGTAGATACAACTTGTCCTACGTTACCAGCTGCTACTGCGCCAGCTTCTACAGCTGCTTTAACAGCACCAACATCACCACGAACCATGACAGTTACTAAACCAGAACCGATTTTTTCATAGCCAGTTAACTCTACATTCGATGCTTTTACCATCGCATCTGCTGCCTCGATAGCTGCTACTAATCCTTTTGTTTCTACCATGCCTAATGCGTTATTCATGATAACCCTCCTTATTTTTTAGAACTACTTTTCTTTTTAGCTTTAGTTGTTTTAGCTGTTTTTTTAGATCCTGTAGCTTTTGGTGCTACTTCTATTGTAGATGGTATAGTCTCTTCACCAATCACAATGCTTGTGAGCTCAGAAATAGCTTCTGTTATGGCTGGGTCTGTTTCTTTTGTTGCTTTTGCCGAAACTTCTACGACAGTTTCCACTACAGACTCTGCTACCACTGTATCTACCACTGGTGTTTCCACTTCTGTGGCTGGAACAGATGGCGTTTCTTCCTTCGTTTCGACTACAGGTTCTGCTATAGCTTCTTCTTTTATCGGTGTTGTTTCTTCTTGTAAGAACACATCGATAACGGTTTGTGATACTCTAGGAATCACTTTAGAACCTACAAAACAGCCCATTTCTTTTGCCACCATAGCGCCTGCTTCAATAGCTGATTGCACAGCTCCCACATCGCCTACTATTTTCACAGTAAACCAACCAAAACCATTAGCTCTATCAATATTTACTACATGCACATTAGATGCTTTTACCATTACATCTGACATGGTAATGGCGCCTAACAAGCCTTTCACTTCTAATAGTCCTAACGATTGATTCATATAAGCCTCACTTATCTCAAGCTAAATGCTTCACTTAATACACACCGACGAATGCGACAGAACGATCTTGCACATGTAATGCCTTCTCCTGTTGGGCCTGCAATGGTGAAAGTAGTATGGCCTTCGCCACCTACACCAATGCCTGCATAGGATGGTGCATTTTTTACGAAAATGGTAGTTTCTAGCAATCTCGCCATTTTGGATAATTTTTCTAAATTTTGAGAGTGCATCATCGCTGTATGACGATTTCCCAATTCTGCACGGTACGCACATTCAATGGCAATATCTACATTTGGCACTGCTACGATTGGTAAAATTGGCATCATCATTTCTTCTGTTACTAGGTGATGATGTTCTGATGTACGAGAAATAATCAATCGAATGCTATCATCAACAACAATACCAACCAACGCTAACAAATCTTTAGCAGATTTACCTACAAAGTCTGGATTTGGTTTACCACCATTTTTAGTGACTTTTTCTACTAATGTATCTAAAAGAGATAAATCAGTAATTTCATAAGCACCATTCTTTCTCATATGATATACAAGTTGATCTGCCACAGATTCCACAACAAATACTTCTTTTTCAGCAATACATGGAACATTGTTATCAAAGCTTGCTCCACTGACGATATCTTTTGCTGCTTGTTCAATATGAGCTGTTTCATCCACTACTACTGGAGGATTCCCTGCACCTGCACCAATCGCTTTTTTACCGGATGATAAGACTTGGTTTACAATACCAGGGCCACCTGTAGCCACTAACAACCTTACTTTTGGATGGCTCATCATACATTGTGTACTTTCAATGGATGGTTCACGCACCATTGTTACCAAGTTGTTAGGAGCACCTGCCGCTTCTAGTGCTTTATTGATCATTTGCACTAAAATAGTGGACACTTTTTTTGCTCTTGGATGCGGGCTAAATACAACTGTGTTACCTCCGACAATCATAGAAATAGAATTATTGATAATTGTTTCCGTTGGATTTGTTGTCGGTGTTATGGCACCAATCACACCAAATGGACAAAACTCTTCAATTGTCAAACCATCATGACCTGTCATAGCCCGTGTTTCTAACACTTCTTTGCCGGGTGTTTTTACGGCAGCTACTCGATTTTTAATCAGTTTATCGCTATATCTACCAATACCAGTTTCTTCTACAGCCATAAGTGAAATCATTTCTAAATGATCTTTTTGTAAAATTGTTTCACGAATGGCATCCACAAATGCATTGCGTTCTTGCAGTGAAAAACCTAGCAACTCTCTTTGGGCTACTTCACTAGCACTGATAGCAGCTTCCATAGTATCAAACACACCATATTCATATTGAGTTCTTTCAAGACCTACACATTCCTGATGCAAATCTTTCACCACTTGTTTTACTATACTTTCAATCATTTCTAAGTTCATTTGTATCTCCTCTATGACTTCGATACAATTCCAATATCATTGTTTTTGATCCGTCCTGCATTTGCTTCATCTACATCAATATGCATTTCTAAAGCAAATTTCGGAGACACCCGAATAATCACATTGGAAAATGTTAGTTCTCGCTCTCCATGCACCGCCACTGTTACACGTTCTTTATCGACTACTCCCATACGACTCGCATCATCAGGATGCATATGAATATGCCGATGTGCTACGATAACACCTTGTGAAATCGTTACCTTTCCTTTAGGTCCCATTAGCGTTATCCCTGGAGTTCCCCGTAAATCACCAGATTCACGTATCACCCCTGGTACGCCTAGCGTAAATGAATCTGTTAGAGAGATTTCTACTTGGGTTTCATTTCTAAAAGGGCCTAAGATACGAACTTTTTCAATACTTCCTTTCGGTCCTATCAGAGTTACTGTTTCATTCGCTGCGTATTGTCCTGGCTGTTTCAAGTCCACCTTTTTAGATAGTTCATCTTGTCCATATAAAATACTATATACTTCCTTTGATACATGAACATGACGATTTGAAACACCAATTGGTACGCTACATCTATTTAATTCTTGTAACTTTGCTATAACGCGTTCCGTTACTAAATGTAAATACTCAGATTCTTTCATAGGTATCCACCAATCCATTAATTACTATATCTCGATATTTTGAGATTGTTTTATGTTCATGTTTTTTAAAAATTTTGCAGAAATAACTCACATCACTATACCCCAAAATATTAGCAATATAGGAGCCGCTCTTTTCTGTACCAAGTATATATTCCTTAGCTATGTTTATTTTTTTCTTGTGTATATATTGCATAATTGTCATATTTAATTTATGTTTGAAAATACGACTAATATAGCCTTGACTTACATTACAAGAAACAACTATATCTTTCAAAGAAATATCTTCTTGTATATGTTCATGAATATAGTAGAGAACATTATATAAAATATTTTGCTTTCCTTGATATAATTTAATGAACAAGAAATCAACAATTTTTAATGTCCATATGGCAAGACCTTCTGCATATTTCGTATGTACATTATTCAAAGGAATCTTTTTCTCTAGCATATGTATCATTGACGTATGCGTGTTTAAAACCTTTTGTTGTACCTGATCTACTAGTGTATACAATTTACTTGTAATAAATTGGCTATCACTATGTTCATATGTATACTGACATACTTGGTATAGTCTATCATAGGCTCCCTCAAAATTACCTTGTTGAAAAACTTGTACAATTCCATCTAGTAAATCTAGCGATTCTCCTACGCTATCTTTTTCTTTGACTATGCCCAGTTCTGGAATCCATTTATAAAAAGCATCCCAACTAAACGGTTTATACAAGTATCCAATTCCGGAATATTTCATAGTCATTTGGGTAACAGCTTGCGTTTCTTTATTTAACATCATCACAATTCGGCATGTGGGATAGGTGTAATATATATGCCGAATGATATCACCTGCTTTTTGATGACTAATATCCATTGCTACATAAGCTACAGAAATTATTTCTTCCTTTTCTAAGGAAAGTACTTCTTGATATGTACTAATGCAGATAACCTCCGCTTGCATATGAAGTGCAATCCGTTTTTGAAGCGCTTTCATATGTAATTTATCGGTATCTACTAAAAGTATCCTCTTCACAAAATACCTCCTTCTCTTATTCTATCGGATAGGATAGCATAACCTGTATCCCCCCCTCTGGCAATGGGTAACAATGTACCTTCGCAGAAGCACCATGGTATTCTATAAATATTTGGTGTAATTTTAAAATAGCTTGACTTATGGGAGATAAGTTTGATTCTTGTGTCTCTCCATGTATTAACCTTGTTACATCCTGTAGCAATTTGTGTAACAAAATCACTTCGCTAGCATTCATTTGCAATGTATCATCTTCTATAACAACACATACTTCATCACTTTGAAGCTCTGCATGCAAGTTTAGAGAAATATCTGCATACCCCTCTTGTTGTGCCACCTCTATAACTTGATATACATACTGCCATAAACTATAGGCTGGCAATATATAATGCCATAAACTCTCATCTATATCTATATGCCAACCTACCCTACAATCTTCGCGATAGTTTAAAAGGGCAACTGTGGATTCAATACGTGAACATTCTTCTTTCATACTTGTTTCAAACAAATTGTCATGATGAAGTGCTAATACATGAATATAGTCAAGAATAGCAGATTCTGTTTTCTCTGCTTCTTCTATCACAGATAAACTATCTACAACACTAAGTAACTTACAATTACGTACCATATCTACATATCGCTTATATTTTTCTAGCTCACTTTGCAAACAACAGATCTTATCTTCTGCTTCTAATACCTCTTTTTCTAATGCTTCTATACGGTTTAAATTCTTTTGTTTATTTCTATTTGATACAATCTCATGATTAGTGAGTTGATTAATAATAAACTCCACTAGTTTCGCAATCGATAGCACTTCACTATAATTATATTTTTTAATATCGGCTAACTCTTCCGGATCTGTAGTCTCAATGTCTTGATTCACTATTTGAGCACCACCAGGTACCATATTCTTACTTAGCCGGACTATTGTATCTGGTACATCATCACATAGAATCTGTCCACCGATGAATCCACCTAAATAATGTCCATCAACTATAATCGGTATGGCAATTTCTAAAAGTCCGCAAGGACAAATATAAATACTTACCTCTTTATTAGTAGCTGCAATAATAGCACCGGATGCATCGGATAACTTGCACAATAATGAAGATGTAGGATTATCTCTAATTTTCTTACAATAATTGCAAAACCGTGTTGCCTCTGTTAATACATCACCTTTATAATCTACTGTCACAAAAGCTATTCCTGTCACGTTGGCAACCGCTTCTTGGATCTCTTCCAATAAATCATGACCGATAACAGTCATAATATCTAGTCGTGATTCTTCGTTTCGATTGTCTTCAAAAGTATTTCGTGGCATTCCTTTTCATTACCTTTCTTATACAATATGTAAAATACCTCTTACTTATAGTATTCGACAGTAATTACAAAAATCATGCAAAAAATTTTGATTTTTATCATGAAATTTAATCATAGTTATTATGTATATGAACATAGTGTTTCTACATACACACATCTTCTGTAGCGAACTAAATCTTTTGCAGTAATAGCTCCTTCCCCTGTGACATTCGCAATGGTAAAAGAGGTAGCTCCCACACCACAGATACCAATTCCATCTAAAGAGCATCCATTCTTTACAAAGATTGTGGTTCGAAAAGCTTTTGCAGCTTGCCTTAACCGTTCCGTATCACGGGAATGGATACCTGCTGTATGGTGATAGCCTTGTTCTGCATCGACAGCAATTTGTAGAGCACTTTCAAAATTATTAGCTTTCACCACTGTAATCAATGGTGCTAATATTTCCTGTGTCACAAATGGATGGATTTTAACTGTTTCTACAGCAATCAAATCATAGGCTCGATCCGTATGGATTCCTGCATCTTTTAAAATCTCATCTGCCGATTTACCGCCATATTGACGATTCACTTCCATATCTTCAGTGAGGAGAATCTTCGATAATTGTAACATTTCTCCCATTGAATCCACATAATACACATTGAGTCGTTCTAAGGCCAATCGAAATGCTGGCAATACAGAGTCCACAATAATGACATTTTTCTCCGATGTACAGGTAATATTGTGATCGAAGGATGCACCTTTGTGAATACAATAGGCCGCCCGATCTATATCAGCCGTTTCATCTACCACAAATGTAGGATTCGCTGGACCTGCTGAAATGACCTTCTTGCCACAGGCTAAGGCGCTTCTTGCAGCGTCCGATCCACCAGTAGATAAAATCAACTCCACATCAGGATGATTCATTATTTCATTAAGATATGTTAAGGAACAAGTATCTGGTGTGGTGATTAAGTTACATATACCAAATTTATCTAAAATAATTTTGTTCATCACTTTCGTAATATATTTAGATACTTCCATAGCTCTCGGATGTGGACAATGAATCACTACATTTCCTGCTGACAACAAACTAATTGTATTGTTGATCAACGTTTCACAAGGATTGGTACTTGGATGTATAGCACATACCACACCGTATGGAAATGGTTCTGTTAAAACAATTCCGTTTTCCCCTTGCGTAGTTCCTGTAATCAAGTCTTCTGGTCCCGGCGTTTCTTCCAAAGCAAGTTTAATCTTAATCGCCTTATCTTCGGCTTTACCCATACCAGTTTCTTCACAAGCTAGTTTGGCAAATTCTAGACAATAGTCTCGCAATCCTTCTCGGATAGCTTGAATCAACTGCTTCCGTTCTCGCAGGCTCAACTTTTGATAGATGTGAAATGCTTGTTTTGATGCATGAACAACCTGTGTTACTGAGGAAAATATCCCACCTTGGGTTCCCATATTTGCCTCCTTACTAAATAACAACAGAGTCTACAATACCAATGATGGCTAAATCTATGGTAGCCCCTTTTCGGTTCTCTTCTACTCGTACTGAAGACCCTGTTCCAACTAACACATATTCACCTACACCAGCACCTACAAAATCAGCTGCTACTTGTTCTCTATGAGCTGGCGAAAGCGATGCATCGACAGGCTGTACAATCATCAGCTTATATCCTAATAGGGTATCACTTTTTTTCGTTGCTACAACATTACCAATCACTTTTGCTAAATACATGCTTACTCCTATCTCATAGGACTCAATTCATATGACGAATATGGTCTATGTATCGTATCCCTAATTCAAATATTTTTTGATAGTACCCTTGTACCATCTGTTGGTAGGGAACTGGTTCTTTTCCTGATAAAGGCTCTATGGATGTTGGCAGTACATAGATACTAGCACCTGCTGTAAAAGCTTTCTTTACCACTTCCGACAGATCCGATTGACTATAGCCTAACGCAATATGAATGACATCATTTCGTCCTATATAAGGTAATACTATGCAGTCGTGTTCTGTGAAAGTTGGTTCCTCTCCATAGGGATATTGCATAAGAAAAGGATGAATTTCTTTCACTCGGCGTTCCATGTCTGGATAACCGTTCTTGGGAACAATGGCATGAACTTGTGTGAAATCACATGTAGTGAGTTGATTCGCTAGAGCATAATTTTCATGATGCCACTGTTCATCAAAGACAACATATAATTTTCTTACAATTTGTTCATTGGTCTGTTCTGCTAAAATACGTGCCACCATGTCTTCTAGGAGCCTAGATAGGTCTCTATCTTTCATAGTGCCTCCTCTAAAGTAGTGGCATATAAGGACGGTGCCTCATATGCCACGCTACATTACGCTTTAAGAGTTGGAATAATACGTTCTGTATCGATGTGAGGGCGAGGGATAACATGTAAGGATACAACTTCGCCTACTGCACGAGCTGCTACTGCGCCAGCTTCTACAGCTGCTTTTACTGCACCAACATCACCACGAACCATAACTGTTACTAATCCAGAACCAATTTTTTCATAACCTACTAAGTTTACGTTAGCAGCTTTTACCATTGCATCTGCTGCTTCAATCGCACTTACTAAACCTTTTGTTTCTACCATTCCTAATGCATCTGAAACCATAATATCCTCCTATGTTTCTATACTAATCTATTAAATGTATGGTGTTGTACTCGATGTAGGTGTATCACCTAAAGCACCAAGCAATTTAATACCCACTTCACGAGCTGCTTTCACAGCTTGACGAACCGCACCAGAATCTCCAGAGAATGTTAAGATTACTTCGTTAGAGAAACTTGTACCCGATTTAGGGGATGCGTACGAAACAACTTCTACATTAGCAGATTTTACCGCTGTATCCGCAAGGACTGCACCAATCGCTGCTGGGCCTGCACAGACCATACCAAAGGATCTGCCTAATGGAGTGTTGAATACGGCTTCTAAACAATAGCTTGCACGTGCTGTATATTGGAACTCCAAATGACCTGCATCATTAGCGTATACGTCTCCAAAATATTTTGGAATAGCTTCTAGTGCAATTTCAACTGCTCGACGAGCATCAGATACATCATGAGCGCCGATATAGATTAAGGAACCATGACCTGCACCGCCTTTTGTATCACGAGGCAACTCTACTGTAATAATTTCAGTATTTGTTGCTTTAATAGCATCATCCACAGCCATAATTTGTGGCCCTGCACCTACACGACCGCCGATAATACCGATGGATTTAAATTTTCCCAATCCCATTGTTTCTGTTAATAATGGATCCACACTAGCAATGACAAGACCGATTGTATCGCCCATTGCAGTCCCTACAAACTCAGTAACCCCAATGGATCCTGGTGTTGTACCTTGCGGCTTTTTAATGCCAAGTTCTTCTGATACTTGACCCATCACTTTTTCTAATAATGCTGTATCCATAGTACCTCCTAACCACCAATAATACAGTTCAAACCATATGATTCTACTATTCTTTTATACGTTTCCATTTCTTCTTCTGGAATCTTTGGTGTATCTTCTAACTCATATTCACGTCCTAATAGTTCATATTTACCTTGTCCATAATTGTGATATGGCAATAAATGTATATCATGAACATTAGGCATATTTTCCTTCACAAACTCTGCTATGCCTCGAATGTCTTCTTCACTCGCATTAAACCCAGGAATCGTAGGAACACGCACTGTTGTATTTGTGATAGACTGTATGACTTTAGCCGACTCTTTGATCCTTGCGTTATCGACACCAGTGAACTTTTTATGTTGCTCAGGATTAACGCTTTTGATATCTAGTAGAACTAAGTCGATGTACGGCATAATCTCTTCTACAATCTTTGTGTCATAATACCCTTCTGTTTCTATTGCGGTATGCCATCCTTGTGCTTTACAAGCTTTAAAGATTTCTTTAGCAAACTTTGGTTGTGTCAATGCCTCTCCACCAGATAAGGTGATGCCGCCATTGGACCGAAAGTACTGTGTGGCATCTTTTTTTAGCTCTCGTACCACCTGCTCGACACTCATCAACTTACCTTTCATGGAGAGTGCACTGGTAGGACAGACCATGGTACACTCTGAACAGTTGTCGCAGAGTGTACGGTCAATCCAGTACGGGTTACTATCGGCAATGGCCTGTTTAGGGCAAACTGCCTGGCAAGCTTTACAACCAATACAGAGTTGTTTTCGATACACTACTTCAGGATAATATTGTTGTGATTCTGGATTAGAACACCATTTACATCGTAATGGACAGCCCTTCAAAAATACGATTGTCCGGATTCCTGGTCCATCGTGAATGGAAAAGCGTTGAATATCAAATACAGTGCCTTGTACACTATAATCTACTGATTCCATACTAACTTATCCTTTAATTTATGTACCTACATTTCGTGTTCTGTACGATTAATAATATCGTCTTGTACTTCTTTAGCCAATGTTACGAAGTGAGCACTATAACCTGCTACACGAACAATCAAGTCTTGGTTATCTTCTGGATGTTCTTGAGCATCTAACAATGTTTGTTTATCAACAACGTTGAATTGAACATGGCTACCTTTTTTATCAAAGAAGCTCTTAATGATAGATACGAAGTTTTTCAAACCTTGCTCCCCACCTACCGCAGCTGGTGTGAATTTTTGGTTGTACAATGTACCATTCGATGCTTGCGCATGGTCTAATTTTGCTACGGAATTGGAAGCCGCTGTAGGACCATTTACGTCATTACCTTGGCGAGGGGATACACCGTCAGCCAATGGTTCAGTTGCTAAACGTCCATCTGGTAATGCAGCTACGTCTTTACCGAACAATACGTTAGCGGATACTGGGTAGATACCAGCTTGGAATTGACCGCCACGTGGGTTCATATATTTATCCACTTCATTACAGTAGATTTTACCGCAACGATATGCGAATTGGTCTACTTCTTCAATATCATTACCGAAGGAGTCAGTGTTTTTCAAGATATTGCGGATAGTTGCATATTTGCTTGGATCAGCTTGTGATTTGCATCCACAGCTTGTGCCTGTACCGGTGCCTTGTTTCAAATGAGATTCCAATGTTGCAATGTCGATAGATCCTGTGGAGGATAAGATTTTCTTAACTGCTTCATAGATTTGAGCTTCATCTAATGTAGATTCTGGAATAGATGGAGTGCAAATTGGAGCTGCGCTATCACTATAACCGAAGTTAGCTTCTAATGCTTCACGCAATTCAGCTAATGTAAAGCGTTTGTCTTCGAAGATATTTTTTTGGATTGCATATAAGGAATCACCTGCGTCAGCAACACCGAATGCTTGAGGTCCTGTAAAGTTGTAAATCGCACCGCCTTCTTGGCAAGATTTACCACGTTTGATACAATCATCAACCATAGCAGACATGAATGGCAATGGAGCGCGTTCCATATGAGCGTAGTCAACTGCGTTATCAGCTTTCGCTAAGTGACGAACAAAGTATTCCATTTGTTGTTGGTACGCTGCCAACAATTTATCCATAGTATCTAATTCTTCTAACTCGCCAGTTTTAGGTCCTAATTGTTTGCCTTTACAACGTCCGTTGTTAAGAGTAATTTCAAGAACTTTTGCGATATTGAAGAACGCTGCATCATGCCAACCTTCTGTACGATGACCTGCTTGTGGTTCAACGCAACCGATGATACAGTAATCACGAGCATCTTTTAATGCTACCCCACGAGACACAAGAGCTAAGATGATAACTTCGTCATTGTAGAATGCTGGAACACCATAGCCTAAACGGGATACTTCGCAAGCGCGATATAAGAATTCCATTGGCGCATTTTGATGTACACGTACAGAGAAGGATGGAGCTGGCAAGCGAACGTGAGCTACTGCTTCCATACACATATAAGATACTTCGTTTGTTGCATCTTTACCTTCAGAATCTTGACCACCTACGCAAAGGTTTTGGAATACTGCATAACCAGCGAAGGCTTGTGCAGAAATTTCATCACGGGTTTTATTAATGTCGTTCAATTTAACCCAGATGCAGTCTACTAATTCTTGTGCTTTCACGCGATCGATTGGATCATCTTTTAGGTATGGATACATGTATTGGTCAAAACGGCCTGGGGAGATAGAGTGTCCATTGGACTCAATTTGAACCATGATTTGTAAGAACCAGAAAGATTGACATGCTTCCCAGAAGTTACGAGCACCGAACTCAGGTACGCGATCACAGTTAGCAGCAATTTGTTGTAATTCTGCTTTACGAGTTGGGCAAGATGTTTGGCTTGCTAATTCACGAGCTTTTTCAGCATAGCGATGTGCGAATCGGATAGCTGCATTGTAGGAGATAATAACTGCATTGTAGAATTGTTTTTTCTTAATGCTGCTAGGATCATCTTCGTCTAATGCATGTAATGCTGTAATAGTTTCTTCTAATACACCACGGAAACCTTTTGCTAAGATTTTGCCGTAGTCTACATTTACGTGACCTACACCACCGAAGAAGTAGTTACCTACTGTGAATACACCATTAGCGATACAGTCTTTTGTATCTGGTTCCATATAAGAATCTGCTAAAGAGTGAGTTGTTTTGCCTTCCCAATATTTGAAAGCTTCATGCAATTCATGTTGTACTTTTTCAGAAATTTCGAATGGATCGGCCATACGTTTATGCATAGTATGGAACTCTTTTTCTACCCAGTCATAGGAGAACTCTGGACAAATTTCTGTGGAGCGTGGATTGATTGTGATTGAACCAACAACTAATTCATTGTCACGAATTGTAACTGGTAACTCGTTAAAGATTTTTTCAACAGCTTTAGCACGGCGGATAATCGTAGGTTGCCCTTCGGTTTCCTTATAGGATTCTGTAATTAAAACTGCACGCTCTGATTCGACCTGCGGTACAGCATCAATAATTACTTTTCTCAACTTTTCAATTCGTTCTGTTGGTTTACTAAATCCTCGTTCTAGCATGTGTTAACCTCCTTACAACGCAAAATATATACCATGCTACTGTTCCAACCATATATGCGGAAATGGAATACTGTGCATGCTTCTTAAGAAAATATTAACATATTTTAGACTACGACTATTAATAATTTACAATCCAATTATTGTAAAATACAAACTACTCTGTATTATTAAAATCCATAAAATTATAATAAGTTTTTTCAAAATTAACATAATTCATCTATATTTTGGTACCCCTTGGTAATATTCAAACTTTATTACGGTACTAAATACACCTCTTATCTCTCTCCTATTGCTCTATATTTTATTTCTCTTTATACTGAAATTAATTATATGCAGGAGGTGATTACCATGACATCCCATGCGGCTATATGTCTTTGGGAAACCAACCGTATTGCAGCTGGATTTGCCTTACTCGATCGGTTATTAAACGACTATCCTATATCATTTGTCAAACATTACCGTATATGTCCTGGCAAAGCTTTCTTTATTCTCATCGCAGATACAGATGTAGTAAAACAAATTGGACAAGTTTTAGCTAGCACCAAGCAGATTCAATACAAAACAATTACTGGAATACATCATGATGTACTTTCAGTATTTCAGTGTAAACAAAAAATACCTAGCGTATCTCATCTAGGTATCTATGAATGTTCCACTACTGTGGCTGTATTTCATTTAGCCAACCATCTGGCATGGCATCATCAAATTCATTTGTTAAGCCTGCAAATTGGAATTGGCCTCTGTGGTAAAAGTGTACTTACTGTTGCCGGTTCTTACAGCGATCTAAAAACAATTGAAAGTGAATTATCAAAACTCTATCCAAAAGATATTGTGAGCTATGCCACTATTTCAGAACCGTCAACAGAATTACTCACCTTATTATAGGAGGTTCCATGGAATCCATTCAATCTTTACTAAAGCACGCTCATACACTGTGGCGCCAAGGCAATGAACAAGGCATGATAGACTATTTAGAAAAAGCTATCCACCTGTGCCGGATACAAAAGAATCATAAAAAACTGATCGAAATCTTAAATGAGTATAGCGGTTCTCTACGCAATGTAGGTCGTTATGACGAGGCTATTGCTGCTATCGATGAATCCCTACGCCTCTACGAACAAAGCGATACCTACACACCACAAACTTATGCGACAATTTTGATTAATCTAGGCAATACGTACCGAGAAAAAAAGTCGTATTACGAAGCAGAAACCCATCTATTAAAAGCAAAGGATATCTTCCATTCTGTTGGAGATACATCCTATGCCTATATTGGATTACTCAATAACTTATCGCTTCTTTATCGTGACACAAATAATTATGAATCAGCCCATAAATTACAGCTAGAAGCAATTCATCTATTAGAAACCACAGAATATCAAGTTCCCCTAGCCATTAGCTATAATAATTTATATGAAATCAGCAAACACATAAAAGGAGCACGAGATCTTTCTCCACAAGTTTATCTAGATAAAGCTGCCTATATTTTACGTCGTGAGGTGGGAACAGAGCACCCTATGTATGCAGCCGTCTTGAATAATCGAGCTGACTATGAAATGGAACAACATCGCTACGATATTGCTCTCAAGCTATATCGAGAAGCACTTCCTATTGTAAAACATAATTACGGTGTAGAAAGTCAAGCCTATCAATCTGTATTGCACAATCTTGAATATGTAAAAGACCTTATTAAAACACTGCAACAAGAGACATCTTGCCCTCGACTAACAGGTTTGGAATTAGGGAGACAACTAGCTCATCAAGTAGCTCAAGACATAGAACTCAATCTACCTGATTTAGTTCCTTATATTTGTTTAGCCTTAGTAGGTACCGGTTCTGAATGCTTAGCGTTTGATGACTCTATATCTGAAGATCATGATTTTTCTAAGCGGTGTCAATTATTTTTACCCGCTGATATATATACACCTAATATGGATCGCCTACAAGACTACTTCAAAAATTATGCTTATGGAAATGTACAGATACAAAGCATTCCAGATTTTTACCGTCTCTACACACTATATCCTGAAGGACCACAATCCGAAAAAGAATTTCGTCGGGTTCCCCAAGACTTACTGTGCACCGCTACAAATGGCGAAGTATTCTTAGATAATTTTGGTTCCTTTACACACATTAGACAACGATTATTGTCATACTATCCAGAAGATATTCGCCTACGCAAAATTGCTTATGAACTAAACCAATTAGCTCAGTCTGGGCAATATAACTTACCTCGTATGTTACAAAGAGGTGATAACATTGCAGCTAGTTTAGCATTACATCAGTTTGTCTATCATTACATGCTAATCGTACATCTATTAAATAAATCCTATGCCCCATTTTACAAATGGCTCTATCGCCACAGCTGTACCCTTCCTATCTTAGGAAACACTGTTAAATATGGAATCGCAGAATTATTAGATGTTTCAATTACAGACACAAAACCTCACATCAATCGCTTATGCACTGCTATTATCCAAGAACTGCAGCACAATGGCTTAAGCTCAAGTCCCATTGATTTCTTAACCTACCAAGCTAAAGAAGTCATTCAACACATTCAAGATCCACTTCTCCGAGAGGAAGATTCTTGGGTAGAATAGGAGCTCTATTATGAAAGATAATTTAATCATTTCCATCATTCAACAAGAATGGCCTCTTTTTACAAGCACACAAAATGTAGGATATCGCTCCCCTTGCCAGGATCAAATGGCTAACTTCATCGTGTCTCGTCATGCCTATTGGTCCATGTATTCCACACCCGTTTTACAATCTTATTTGCATGATTTAGAAATGGCACGTATGAAAGGCCATAACTTGGTGACTTTCAAATACGGATATATGATGGCCTTCACTCACCCCGATGAATTTTTGACCATCAAAGATAAATTACCAGCTATGTCCTCCACTAAAATTTCTTTAGTAACTGCCATTATGGCACTATACATGAAATGGGAACTGACTATCCAAGCAGAAACACCAGGCTATGATACGCATCATAGACCGATTCAATCCAAGGATAATTCTATAAACCATACATCAGTAGAAACGTACATGACTGGTGAATTACAATCCTACTCCGAAGAAACACTACAATGTATCCTAGCCCATTTCTTACAATGCAGTAAAAATGAAATCAACCCTGTCAAAGGCTATTTACAAGCCTTACAAAAAGGGGCTAACAAATAACAACCTACTAGAGAAGAGCTCCTTCTAACTAACAGGAGCTGTCACAAAATAGATCCCAATAAAAAAAGGAAAGCTGATGCCAATCAACTTTCCTCTTTTTTATATGATTATATATAGATCTACCTGCTTTTTTATCCAATACCTATGGATTACAACATCAATCGTTCGATAACGGAATAGATATTCAATCCAGCACACCAACCATCGCTGATGGTTTTACCTGCGGTGATTACATACCGTGGGTCATCAAAGTAGGTCCATTTATAATGTTTTCCTTTTCCTGTCACATGGAAACCGATACTACGCAAGTAGGATTCAAAACTGGAGTCCATTTTACGGTACGTACGAATTTTATTTTTCAACTCTTCACGACGTTTACGGATGGAGTTATTAAAATGATTCGCCTCTAACAAATCTTGAATCACATGCTCACGGCGAGAATTAGGGGCACATAATTTTTTATAATCTGCCAACATATCTAGTACTAAGTCACGCACTTCATGAGGATATAAATCTTTTTCTTCCCCACGGAGCAATATAAATTCTCCTTCTGGCATATCATCATCCAATTCATCACCTTCAAACAAGCGTCCCACTTTAGACATGTATAAATTACCTTGTTCATCCGTGTACGCCACACCATGCGGTGTTTGCACTGTCTCTGGCACATCTGGGGCCGTATGGTCTTCCAAATCTTCTAACAAACGGTCGTAATCGATGCGAAGTTGTTTATTTTCTTTATGCAACTCATTATTTTCCGCCAACAACTCTTCATTTTTATCTTCTAAGGACGTGTAGGCCTCCCGTAAGGACTCATTTTCCTCTTCTAGCTCTTTTAACTTCGCCAATAATACTTTGACTTCCGCTGGTGCTAGTTCACATTTTTTTGCCTCTGCCTCTTGTTCCACTTTGCGCTGTGCTTCCTCAAGGTCTCGTTGAATTTTGGCTTTTCGTTCTTCCTCTAAGCGTAATTGCTCTTGTCGCTCTTCCTCTTCACGGAGACGGTCTGCTTCTAACTTTGCCATTTGTTCATCTAAAAGTACTAATTTTGCCACACCTCTTGCATAAGCTGTGTACACAGAAGCAGATGTCCCTTCCCGCAAGGCTTTCGCCACGTCAAAGATAGATGGTACTTCCACGGAAACTAGAGATTCGGACTGCGCTGTATTCCATGGAAATACGCTATCTTCTCCACAAATCGCCCGCAATGGTATTAACTCGCCGTCTACTAAATCGTACGCATCTTGGCGTGTCCAAATGATGCCCCACCGCTCCATAACAGTGTTCATTTTTTCCATCATTTCAACGGAGCCTACTTTTGTATACCGTGAGCCTCTAATCATGCCTCGTTTTAGTATCGGTGTCGTTTCAAATACGCGATCATGTACTTCTTTATGGTGTATGTGAAGTAAGCGCATCAATGTCATGCCCGCTGTAATTTGTAACATCTGCAGCACATCGAATACACCTTTTTTTCGACCTTCTTTCACCAGTTGCGCCAACATTTCTCCACAAGCCCCACTACGGTGTTCCACATTGGCAGCTTCTAAGGCAGCACTCATAGTGTCTGTAGGAATAACATCCGCCACTTCCTCCACGACTTCTTCTGAAACCATACTTTCAGCCTGAGACGTCTCTTCCTCGTTCATCGCCATCGATGCAACAGGTACAGTTTGTTCTTCTACGCTGTCAACAGATGCTCCCTCTTGGCTCGACTGGTCTATACTTTCAGAAGTCATACTTAACATTTGTTGTTGCAAGCTAGCAATAGTCACCCCATCCCAAGTCTGTAAGGAGTCCATTGGTCGCAAACGAGAATAATATTGTAAGGAAGTCACACAGGATTCAATGGCATGATGCCCCTGCTTATCAATGGAAATGAACTGTGGTTCCTTTTGACCGTATGCATCCGATGGGAAAAAGAGGATCACATGTTTCATTCGTTCTTTATTGGTGCCCCACTGTGCTAAACTTTCATTTATTTTACCATTGTCACTAGGTACGACGATGACATGTGCCAACCCTAAGGTGCTCATCGCCAAATCGTCCACATCTAATGGCGGTTCTCCAGATTTGGAAAGGGTCACCATAAGGATAGGCATTTTACATTGCTTGTCACCATCCAATACCTTTTGAATGTGACGGGCAGGATTATCTACATACCGAGGTGTGCCTAGCATGCGAAGGTTGTTATCTATACCACCTTGTCCAACATCAATTAAAAATCGACAAAAATCACATGCTAAGACTGGTAAAAAATGTTCCTTATCTACAGGTTTACCTTCCCCATGTACAGCCATGGTGATGTATTGTTCTTCCGTATTGTATATAACATCTAATACATATTTTCCTACTTGGATGACAATCGACGATCGGGCGGCTACCACTGGTCGCACTCGTTGTATGGACAAACTGAGTCTTTCATCGCCCCACGTAACAGCTCCATCTAAGATGCCCCAGTTCATATTGTCTAGCTGTGGATGTGCATCTCCCCATATGTGATGATACACCCGATTCACCTGTTCAGACTGCACCCAGTCTATGACGACTTGTACAAACTGTTCTTCTGAAAACCCTTTGGCTACTGGCATTTGCGTTGCGTATAATAACATATCTCTCTCCTCCTATACCAAATCCACTACATGTCCCCACATATAAAAGGTCATACCTTATTACTATTCGACACTAATCATAAAACTCCTACTCCAGAGTGCACAAAAAAGCCGCCACTATTATGACGGCTTTTACTATCCTTATTTTAACAGACCTTTTCCTAATAATATGTGGCGTATCGTCATAATCGGATGTATCCACAACATACGTGGACCACTGTAGCGCATGACTTCTTTAATTCGTTCCCGATAGGTCGGTGCATAGCAATGCGTTTTGCACATAGCACAAAATGTTTTTTCTTCCATATGTGGGCATCGTTCTACCCTTACTTCTGCATAGCGCATCAATTCTGCACAACTATCACAGAGATCACCAGACTTACGCCCGTGCTGCCCTTTGCAGTAGATTTCTATCATTTTACGCACAGTTTTTAATTCCTTCATGCGCTTATCTTCGATAGCTTGCTGCTTTATGTCGTCTTTCATCATTAGACCCTCACTATGTACTGCTCATATTTTCCATTACTACCTACTTCATATATCACGTAATTGTATTCTATCACCGTAATCAACATAGGCTCAATGGAGTCTGTCACACAATACCACATAAAGGTGGTTACATACCTCCCTACACTAGTATCGGCTAAGGAATGAAACCATGCTGTAATTTACAGTGTAATCGGCAAAAATGTTAACAGCATAGCAATAAAAATAGCTGGCAACAAGTTAGCTACTCGAATTTTATTAGACCACAATACATTGATACCTACACAGAAAATTAAGATAGAGCCTACGTAGGATAAATTATCAATCGCCTCTGGAGTCATAAGCGGTGCCGCCAAATGCGCTAAACCCGTAATGATCCCTTGTGTAATCCCCACTGGTAAAAAGGAAAACAGTGCCCCTTTTCCCATGGAGGATGCCATAACCATCACAATAATACCATCTAGAATACTTTTTACAACCATCGTACTGTAATCACCAGTCAAACCATCTTGAATAGACCCAATGACGCCCATAGCTCCTACGGTAAATGTCATGGATGCTGTAATAAACGCATTTGTAAATTGTGGATCTCGACTATTGCCGGTTTTCAACTTTAACCATTCTCCAATAGCAGTAATACGACGATCAAAGTCGATGAGTTCTCCAATAATAGCCCCTATTACCATTGAGATAATCATCATCATTGGTCCCGTTGTATGAAGGCTATCACTGACGATCACTAGCATATATTGCATAGTGCCACTCATGCCTAACAAAAGGATAATGATGCCACACACCATCATGAGCGTCTCTTTTAAATTATCTTTCATACGGTGTCGAATAAAGAGCCCTAATAAGCTACCACAAATAATCAACACCACATTAAGGATGGTTCCCATACCATGCATTGATTGTTCCTCATCTTTCTAAAAAATCACTACACTATCGTCCCCATCCACCTCGTGCACACGAACTTGCACCGTTTCCAAGTGGGACGTAGGAATATTTTTCCCTACATAATCAGCTCGTATAGGTAGTTCCCGATGACCTCGGTCCACTAATACAGCTAATTGGATAGCACTCGGTCTACCCGCATCCATAAGAGCATTCAAAGCAGAACGAATCGTACGACCTGTGAACAACACATCATCTACAAGAATCACGACTTTACCTGTCGTATCCATGGTGAAAGGAGCTCCTTCCTTTGCCGTCTCTCCACGATCATCGCGATATAGAGAAACATCCATTGTTGCCACATCGACTTGAATCCCTTCGATGGCCTCAATTTGAGCTTGTAATCGTTTTGCTAGATATACACCACGGCGTTCGATGCCGATGATTAAGGCGTTGGATAATCCTTTATTACGCTCCAAAATTTCATGGCCAATACGACGAATGGCTCGCATCATACCTGACTCATCAATTAAGATACGTTCTTCCATAGTATCACTCCTTATCGATTATGCTCTTTCGCATACTCAATACATGCCAAGAAATCTTCCGGTAATGGTGCTTCAAAGTGTAACGCTTCTCCTGTAATAGGATGCTTTACAGATAAAGTTTTAGAATGCAAAGCCTGCCCTACAATAGGGAAGTCCATTTTCCGGAATCCATAGAATGGATCATTCACCACAGGATGTCCAATATACGCTAAATGCACACGAATTTGGTGAGTTCTGCCCGTTTCTAATTGGCATTCTATTAATGTATGCTTACCATACCGCTCTAGTACACGGAAATGGGTCACTGCGTCTTTACTATTTTCAAAAACCACCGCCATTTTCATCCGATCTTTAGGATGACGACCGATAGGGGCCTTAATAGTCCCTTTTTCTTCTGCAATATTCCCTTGTACTAATGCATAATAGGTTCTGGTAGCACTATGTTCTTTTACTTGCTCTGCTAAACCCAAATGGGATTCATCATGCTTCGCTGCCATCATAACACCCGATGTGTCCTTATCTAAGCGATGCACAATACCAGGACGAATTTCTCCATTAATGCCAGATAAATCCTTACAATGAAAGAGAAGTGCATTGACTAAGGTTCCAGAATGGTTACCCACCGCTGGATGTACCACCATACCACGCGCTTTATTGATGACAATCATATGGGAATCTTCAAACAGAATCTCTAGTGGAATGTCCTCTGGTTCTACTTCTACTTCCTGCACCTCTGGAATCATCACAAGGATTTCGCTAGATGATGATAGTTTCAAGTTCGATTTCCCTGTTTTACCATTCACTTGTACATGTCCGTCTTTCACTAAAGATTGTACATAGCTACGTGACTGACCAAGCTCTTTCGTTAGGTACACATCTAATCGGGTACCCTCATCTTGAGCCTCTACTATATATTGTTTTGTTTCCATTATTTACCTCACTGTTTCTGGCTTTCATAGGACCAAAAATATAGAATCAACAAAGGCACACCAATGCAAATACCAATATCTGCAATATTAAAGATCGGCCATACTCGGAAATCAAAGAAATCTACCACACCACCTAAGTACAAACGATCCCAGGCATTTCCCAAGGCACCGCCTAAGAGCGTACCCGTGCCAATCCGTGCATATAACGGTGCCCTAGCTAATTTCTTACGACCTACGTACATAGCGCCTAACAACAGTACCACGACTAATAACAATATCCATCGTTGGTGCATCAACATACCAAAAGCCGCTCCATGATTCACAATATAGGTCCAATGAAATACATCAGGTACAACTGGCACGGATTCGCCTAATCGAAAGTGGCTACGTACATACCATTTTGTGATTTGGTCAATCAAAAACGTTAGGATGCTTATGATATATATCATCGTTTACGTCCTCCACGGTCAGCCCATTGTTGTAATAAAGCCCCTAGGTCCTGTTCTTTTTCTCGACGCTTTCCACCATTGCCTTTGTTTCTATCTCGCATAGGATTACCTTTTGAGCTTTTAGGATTTCGAGCCTGTTGTCTTTCGCCTGTTTGTTGTTCACCATTTTTATGTTGTGTATCTCGACGAGCATTTCCAGTACCATTACGTCTATGACCTTGGCGGTTTGGATCTTTTGGCTTTTCTCGTTTCATAGATAAACCAATACGATTCCGTTTCGCATCGACAGAGATGATTTCCACTTCGATAATATCTCCTACTGCCAATACATCAGATGGGTGTTCATGGTAAGCGCAAAACTCGCTTTTATGCAAAAGGCCATTGATTTTCACACCAAAGTCTACAAAGGCGCCAAAGTCTACCACATTATGGACGGTTCCTTTTACGACGGTGCCCACCTGAATATCTTCCAAACTCATAATTTGTTTACGAGTCATCGGTGCTGGTAAATCTTCCCGTGGATCACGACCTGGTTTTTGTAAGGCTTCTACAATATCTCGCACCGTAGGTACACCTGCTTTTAGCTGTTTTGCCAACTCTTCTACATTCACAGCTTGCAGTTTCGCCTTTGCCGTTTCCAACGTCGCTTTATCTCGCAAATCTTCTAAGGACATGCCCAATTGTGTAAGCACGCCTTGCGCAACCTCATAGGACTCCGGATGAACTGGCGTCGCATCTAGAGGATTCTCCCCTTTACCGATGCGCAAGAAACCTGCACATTGTGTAAAGGCCGCAGGACCTAAACGAGCTACTTTCAGCAATTGCTTACGACTCGTAAACGCTCCATGCTCCTTGCGGTAAGCAATGATATTATTCGCCACTGTACTAGAAATACCAGATACATGCTTCAGTATGGCTGGAGAGGCTGTATTAAGCTCTACCCCTACATGGTTTACCACCGTTTCTACCACCTGATCCAAGGTTGCACCCAATTGTTTTTGATTCACATCGTGTTGATACTGACCTACACCAATTGATTTTGGGTCAATCTTCACAGATTCCGCCAATGGATCTTGTACACGACGTGCAATCGATACAGCACCACGAATAGATACATCTAAATCTGGCAATTCTTCGATAGCCAACTTAGAAGCGGAGTATACAGAGGCTCCCGCTTCATTGGTAATAATATAATGACAATCCAATCCTTCTTCCGCAATCATGGCAGATGTAAATTGTTCTGTTTCATAAGATGCCGTGCCATTACCGATAGAAATCAAGGTAACACCATATTGGCGAATTTTCTTAGCTAATTCTTGTTTAGCTCGTTCCGACTGCTTATCACTCATCGTAAGATAGTACGCCCCATAATCTAGAACATTACCTTCACGGTCGATGATGGCCATTTTACAACCTGTACGATATCCTGGATCGAGCCCCATGATGACATGTCCAGATAAAGGTGCTTGCAGTAATAGGTTGCGCAAGTTCGTACCAAATACTTTAATAGCCTGCTCTTCTGCTTGCTCTGTCATAGCATTTCGAGTTTCACGCTCTAAGGATGGATATAATAGACGCTTATATCCATCAGCAATAGCTTCAGCAATATACGAATGTTCTACCCTAGTGTCACCTTGTACGGTATCTACCATATATTGGATAAAGGTTTCATCTGGTACCACAAAGCTAACTTTTAGAGCTCCCAAGGTTTCCCCTCGGTTCATGGCCAATACACGATGAGATGGAACTTGACGAATGGGTTCCTTATATTCTTCATTGTACTGTAAGAATCCTTGGTTTACTTCCTCTTCACCCACAAGCTCTGTTTTCATATGTCCTGTTTCCCACATAGCTTTACGCAAATATTGGCGAATATCTGCTCGTTCACTGGCTTCTTCTGCGACAATATCCATCGCTCCTTGTAAGGCATCTTCCACAGTCGGTACTTCTTCAGTAAGATACTCTGCTCCTAGTTGGCGTAACGCTTCTTCTGTAGCCGTTGTGAACAATGCCTGTGCCAATGGTTCCAAACCTCTATCTCTCGCCATAGAAGCACGAGTTCGTTTTTTCGGGCGGAACGGCAAATACAAGTCCTCTAACTCCTGTAATTTCATAGCGCTCGTAATAGCTAAGGACAATTCTTCCGTCAATTTGCCCTGTTCCTCGATAGATTTTGTCACTTCTTCTTTACGTTGTAACAAATTGCGCAAATATTTCGTGCGCTCTTCGATTTCACGTAATTGTTCATCTTTTAACTCACCAGTCACTTCTTTTCGATACCGTGCAATAAATGGTACTGTATTGCCCTCATCTAATAACGTGATGGCCGCTTCTACTTGATGCGGTTTTACCCCTAATTCTTGGGCTATCACTACATGTATTTCCATTCTATTTCCGCCTTTCATACGTCACAAAATCATAGGACAATCCCTCATGCCCTGCGCCTGGTATACGCTCTACTTCTATCCATTCTGGCTTTGTATGCTCCGTAAATATCACATCTCCTGTGAAAGCTCGGTGTAATTCCGTCACATACAAACAATCTGCATAGGGTGCTAAGCTAGCATACACTTGAGCGCCCCCGATACAGTACGCCAAGTCTAAGTCCTTCGCCGCCTGAACCGCATCCGCTGGACTATGAAAGGCTTTCACGCCCTCATAAGGTGGTACATAATCTAATTGCGACGTAATGACCCAATGTTCACGATTAGGTAACAAAAATGGCAAAGACTCTAAGGTCTTCCGTCCCATTATGATAACATGCCCAGTAGTGCGTTTTTTAAAATATGCTAAATCTTCTGGAATGCGCCAAATCAGTTGATTATCCTTGCCTATAACGCCATTCGCAGCCACTGCTACAATCATTGCTAACATAGATAACTCCTTATACAGCCACTGTCATAGATAGTTTCCCTAAATGCTCATACCCTTCTAAGGTGATATCTTCTGGTTTGAAATCATAGAAATTCTTAACATCTGGGTTTAATCGTAACACCGGAGCCTCTAAGGCTTCGTGCTTACGCTCTAATTGAGTACGCAAGGCTTCTACATGATTCTCATACACATGCGCATTATTGATGACATGTGTGAATTGTCCTGGCTGTAATCCAGAGACTTGGGCAATCATATGCACTAATGCAGCATATTGAGCCGTATTAAAAGGCACACCTAATCCCATATCTCCACTACGTTGTACAAGCATACAATTTAAGCGACCATCAGTGACATCCCATAAGGTTTCATAAGCGCATGGTTGCAATGCCATATCTGGCAAGTCTTCAATATTCCACAAGGTCACAATCATACGACGACTTTGAGGGTCCTTTTGTAGCATATCCAATAAATTATCTAACTGCTTATATTTGGCAATTTGGTAACCATAGGCCTTACCGATCGTACCATCTTCACGCATCCATTCATCCCAGACTTTTACATTCATAGCCTGCAATTGGCGCACATCATTAGATTGTAATTGCCAAATCCAAAGTAATTCTTTAATGGCCGTTTTGAATGCTACGAATTTCGTAGTTAAAATTGGAAATTCTTTTCCCAAATCAAACTGCATCACTTGATGCGGTAATTTATAGGTCGCAATGCCTGTACGATTGTTGGCATAATACCCATGATCTAATATATTCTCTATAATCTGTAAATATTGCGTATCTGCTAAACTCATCTATGCCTCCTTAAACTCAGCAATAACTTTCAAAAATTCATTGCCATATTTGCGTAGTTTCATATCTCCTACACCTTTCACATTCGCCATATCTCCTAAGGTCAATGGTTCTTTTGCTACCATGTCCAATAAGGTAGCATCCGAAAAAATCATGAACGGTTTTACCCCTTCAGTTTTTGAAAGTTCCAATCGATGCACACGTAACGCCTCAAATAAAGAGTTTTCTTTAGTAGCTTTCGTCACACCAGCTACACTAGACTTTCCACGCTTTTGTAATGGTCGATGCTCTCCTACTTCTATGGAGATATCTTGTACCGTTACACGTCCAGCCAATACTTCATGACCTTGTCCCGTAATGGACAGAATCGGATATTGCCCTCCCGAAGAAGTAACATAGCCCATCGCCATTAAACGCTTAATAAAGCCTTTTACATCTTTATCTGCCCAGAGATTTAATTTGCCAAATACAGATAAACGGTGTAAACGAAACTTCTCAATACGCTCTGTCCGATTCCCACATAAGATATCCGCAATCATGGTCACACCATATCGTTCTTCTGTATTCCAAATCGTCTGCAATACGGCAGCCGCCTCAGCTGTCACATCCACAGCCACTCGTGGTTCATCACAAGTACTGCAATGATGGCATTGATCCCAAGGCACTTGTTCACCAAAATAGGAGAGCATAAACTTGCGCAAACACATGGGTGTATGACAATAATCGATCATAGCTTGCAGCATATTCCGCTCAATTCGTTGTCGTTCTGGTGACAAATCACTTTGGCTCAAAATATATTGATGCACCGCCACATCTTGCCCATTGTAAAGCAAAATACAATCTGCAGGAGCTCCATCCCGACCAGCACGGCCGGCCTCTTGGTAATAACTTTCCATATTCCGTGGCATTTGGTAATGGATCACATAACGTACATTACTTTTATCGATGCCCATGCCAAATGCATTGGTGGCTACCATAACCTGTACTTCATCAAAGGCGTACCGATTCTGTTGATACTTACGCTCTTCATCAGATAAGCCCCCATGATAATAGCCTGCTTTCACGCCATATCGCAACAGCTCACGATATACTTTTTCCACATTCGCCCTAGTGGCACAATAGACAATCCCTACATCGTTCGGATTGTATAATACATAATCCCGTACATATTCCATCCGCTTACTTTCGTGGATGACAGTAAAGGCCAAATTAGGACGATCAAATCCCGTAATATGCACACGAGCATTCTCCAATCCCAAGAGCTGTTTCATATCACGTTCTACTTCTTCCGTAGCACTGGCGGTAAAAGCCCCTACTACAGGTCTATGAAGTAAGCTCTTAATAAAAGGTCCTATCGCCGTAAAAGAGGGCCTAAAATCATGACCCCATTGTGACACACAATGGGCTTCATCAATGATTACTTGGCTAATTGGTAAACTTCTAAGAAATTCACAGAACCCTTCTGACTCTAATTTTTCTGGCGCCAAGTATAATAATTTAATCCGTCCTTCCCTTAGGTAGTAGAGAATTTTATTTTGTTCCTCTCGACTGAGAGTACTATTCATATAAGCAGCTGGCATCCCTTGTTCTTTCAAAGTATCCACTTGATCCTGCATCAAAGAAATCAATGGAGAAAAAACAATGGTAATGCCCGCCTTTAGCATAGCAGGAATCTGAAAGCAAATCGATTTACCTGCCCCAGTAGGCATGATTCCTAGCACATCTTGGTTCTCTAATAAAGCTGTAACAGGTACCTCCTGAGCAGGGCGAAAATTGGAATATCCATAAAAATGTTGCAATGCTCGTAATGCTCTAGCATCCATATGTCTTTCCTCCTCTCTAACTGTTTATTCATCTAATTGCATCTATATATTATACCATTTTTATGGGTTAGTATAAACTGTTTGAACTAGAACTATCCTTTCTTTCCCTCCGTCATTTGTCATGATAGTCCACCTCTATTAAGTACCATTCCATACTAATTATTCACTTTATATAAGAGCACTTCTAATTCATAGATATTTCGTTTACTTATTTCTTTATTGTACCATCATCACTATCAGATAGTTAGGATAAACATACTATTACCGCATTCACTTACACTACTGTTACGACGCTATTATACTCTTCACTTGATGTAATGACCTACGGCGTAAACCTATCTACCTAAATTACTATTACGATGCCATTATGCGCTTTATACAATACGTATTGATACCTAGTCCAATACGTTTACAAAAAAATGTTGGCACCACTCCCGAAGGAGTAGCCCCAACATTTTGTTTACTATGTGTATGTAATTATAAAATATGCATGCGTTCTGATGCGTCGAACTCCGCTTGGATTTCTTTGCTTGGCTCATGATCCAACAAGCTAACCACAAAGATAGCAATGGTAGATAAGATGAAGCCCGGTACGATTTCATACAAGCCGAACCAACCAAATTGTTTCCATACAAGAACGGTGATACCACCCACTAAGATGCCTGCGATACAGCCTTTCAGAGTCATGCGTTTCCAAATCAAAGAGATTAAGATCGCAGGGCCAAAAGCAGCCCCAAACCCTGCCCATGCATAGGCAACCATCGTCAAGATGTAGCTTTGTGGATTCACTGCCATCACGATGGCAATAGCCGATACAATCAATACCGTTGCACGGCTTACCATTACTAGTTCACGGTCCCCTGCATCACGAGCAAACACATTGCGGTACAAATCTTGAGACACAGAAGAGGCTGTTACCAATAATTGCGCAGATGCTGTACTCATGATTGCAGCCAATACAGCGGACCAAATTAAACCAGCAATGAATGGACTAAATAAACTTTCACTCATCACCAGGAATACTGTTTCTGCATCAGCATCTACTAACGGTGTTGTTAAATATACTTTACCAACAAGACCCACAGCTACCGCAGCTAACAAGGAAATAACCACCCAAATCATGGCAATATTCGTTGCTTTTTTCAACTCTTTTGCATCGGAAATCGCCATAAAGCGTACTAAAATGTGCGGTTGACCGAAGTAACCCAGACCCCATCCTAAGCTAGAAATGATACCCACCACTAAAGTGAAAGTATCTTGTTCCGGTCCCCAAATGGACAAGCCCGCCGGGAACTCAGTAGCAATTAAGTTTGCAGTTTCTACAGGACCACCTAAATACATAGCTGCTGTCACAGGTACTAGCAAGATGGCAAAGAACATCATCATCCCTTGGATACAGTCCGTCCAACTTACGGCTAAGAAACCACCTAAGAAGGTGTAAAAGATAACTACCCCTGCTGTAATAAAGAGGGAGGTCATGTAGTCCAAGCCAAAGATAGTATTAAATAATTTACCACCTGCCACGAATCCAGATGACGTGTAAATTAAGAAGAAAATGACGATGAAGATAGCAGACACAACCGGCACAATTCTTGATGTATCATGAAAACGGTTTTTCAAGTAATCCGGTATGGTTAAACTATTATTCGCTACCTCTGTGTAATTGCGTAATCGTTTCGACACAAATACCCAGTTCAGCCACGTCCCCAAGGCCAAACCAATGGCAATCCATAACGCAGATATCCCTGTTGAGTAGGCAAATCCAGGTAAACCCATCAACATCCATCCACTCATATCAGAGGCTTCTGCACTCATGGACGTGATCCATGGGCCTAGCTGGCGACCTCCTAAAATATAGTCGTCTAAGCTATTAGACTTGCGGTAATAATATACCCCGATGTACATCATGAGACCTAAATACAAGGCAAATGCCCCAATCACTTCAAAATTGTTGTACACCCTACTCCTCCTTTCTTGATCCTCTTACCTTTACTTATAATTCTATAGAATGCATTCAGCATTAATCTTTTCTATT
Organism: uncultured Veillonella sp.; assembly: GCA_963516605.1. Classification (GTDB taxonomy): domain Bacteria; phylum Bacillota; class Negativicutes; order Veillonellales; family Veillonellaceae; genus F0422. The sequence goes on from CAUQBP010000009.1 coordinate 63,700, forward strand.
ATATCATAGATTATATATATCGTCTTTCACTGATTTTCCGCCAAAAAATAAACGCTTTGTATAAAACAAAGCGAGTGTTATCATTAATCTATGTAAATAGACAATGAAAATACCTAACGCATGAGGACTACCACTCCTCAACACGTTAGGTATCGTCTTTTTTCATTCCTCAGATGAGCCTAACGCCGAACACACGTTGATGGCTCTCCTTTTCTTAACTATATTATATCACAAACTAATCTCTAGTCAATTTATATTCCATATATTTTACATGCCAGAAGGAGCGATTAGCTATGAAAGATATCAACTTCTATGAACAACTACAACTCACACGTCCTCCACTTTCTACAACTGATTTCACGCCAGATGAGTTAGAAAAAATTCTCTTACAAGGGGTAAAAGAAGCAGAAAATGGAAAAGTGCGACCTGCTAAAGAATGTTTTACTACTTTATTAGGAGAATAATGTAAACCAGCGCCAAGCACCTAATTATAGTTTGTTTTTGCAGAATTTCCCACAGTATACGGAAAATACATATAGGTTTTTAATCAAAAAGGACCCCGCAGGGTCCTTTTTACATTTTCACATATTCTTATCGTTTAATGTTATAGAACACATCGCTACCACGGTATTGCGCCGTTTCTGCCAGCATATCTTCAATGCGAAGTAATTGGTTGTATTTCGCTACGCGTTCGGAACGAGCTGGGGCACCAGTTTTGATTTGTCCAGCGTTGACTGCTACTGCAATATCGGCAATTGTGGAATCTTCTGTTTCACCGGAGCGGTGAGAGATTACAGCTGTATAACCTGCACGTTTCGCCATTTCAATCGCATCGAACGTTTCTGTTAATGTACCAATTTGGTTCACTTTGATTAAAATCGCATTCGCTGTATCTTCTTTGATACCACGGGACAAGCGTTCTGTATTCGTTACGAATAAATCATCACCTACTAATTGAACAGTTTTGCCAAGGCGATCTGTCAATAATTTCCATCCTTCCCAATCTTCTTCTGCTAACCCATCTTCAATGGAGTAGATTGAATATTTTTCGCAAAGTTCTGCATAGTATTCTACCATTTCCGCAGCTGTTTTTACTTTTCCTTCACCAGCTAAGTGGTATTTACCGTCTTTGTAGAACTCAGAAGATGCCGCATCGATAGCAAATACAATATCTTTACCTACTACAAGACCTGCTTTTTCAATCGCTTCTGTAATGACTTGTAATGCTTCTTCGTTGGAACCTAAGTTAGGAGCAAAACCACCTTCGTCACCTACACCAGTAGCCAAGCCTTTCGCTTTCAATACAGATTTCAATGTATGGTATACTTCTGCACAATAGCGCAATGCTTCCATAAAACTTGTGGCGCCGATTGGCATGATCATGAACTCTTGGATATCCACATTGTTATCTGCATGAGCTCCACCATTTAAGATGTTCATCATTGGTACTGGCAATTCTTTTGCATTTGTACCACCAAGGTATTGGAACAATGGTAAATCATAAGATTCAGCCGCTGCACGAGCTACCGCCATAGATACACCTAAAATTGCATTGGCACCTAATTTTGCCTTATTAGGAGTACCATCTAATTCAATCATAATGCGGTCGATAGCCACTTGCTCAGACGCATCAAATCCTAAGATAGCAGGTCCAATAATGTCGTTCACGTTTGCTACCGCTTGCAATACGCCTTTACCTAAGTAACGGGGAGACCCGCTATCGCGCAATTCCACCGCTTCAAATTGACCAGTAGATGCTCCAGATGGAACAGCAGCACGGCCGATCGTACCGTCTTCTAAATACACTTCTACTTCTACTGTTGGATTGCCACGGGAATCCATAATCTCTCTTGCGTATACATCAGTAATTACTGCCATTGTTACTTCTCCTTATTGTACTAATAAACTTTCACCACTCATGGCTTCAGGTTGCTCAATACCACCTAATGCCAGCATGGTTGGTGCTAAATCGCATAGTCGACCTGGTCGCAAGGTCACACCCTCCGGGGCCCCCACTAAAATGAGTGGTACCGGATTCGTGGTATGCGCCGTGTGCGGAATTTCTGTGGTATGGTCCACCATGACCTCAGAATTACCATGGTCTGCTGTAATCAACAATTGTCCTTCCATGTCTTGAATAGCTTTTACAATTTTTGAAAGCCCCTCATCAACAGCCAAAATCGCCTGTTTCGCCGCTTTAAAATCACCCGTATGGCCTACCATATCTGGATTTGCATAGTTCAAGATAATCATATCATACTCGCCACTGCGAATGGCGGCAACTACCTTTTCTGTTACCTCTGGAGCACTCATCTCTGGTTGCAAATCATAGGTAGCCACCTTAGGAGATGGCACTAAGATTCGATCTTCCCCAGGGAACACATCTTCCTTACCACCATTGAAGAAATACGTCACATGAGCATATTTCTCCGTTTCTGCAATGCGCAATTGACGGTAACCGCCCTTGGATAACACTTCTCCTAAGGTATCCGTAAGGAGTTCTTTATCATATACTACCGGCACTGGCAAGTCTGCTTCGTACCGAGTCATGCTCGCCACATAGGAACCTTGCAATACATGTTTCCGTTCAAATCCAGTAAATGTTGGATCCACTACGGCACGCACCAATTGACGAGCTCGGTCAGGACGGAAGTTAAAGAAGAAGATCGCATCGCCATCTTGCATACCTTTATACCCTTCCACCACGGATGGAATGACAAACTCATCTGTCGTTTCATCAGCATAACTGCGTTCCACCGCTTCATGGGCACACGCTACTGGAGTACCACTACCACAGACCATAGCGTTATACGCTAGTTGCACACGCTCCCAACGTTGGTCACGGTCCATACCATAATAACGGCCGCCCACCGTTGCAATCGATCCTAAACCTAATTCTCTACAGTAATGAGCGATATCATCAATATAAGCCAACGCACTTTGCGGAGGTACATCACGACCATCTAAAAAGGCGTGAATGTAAACTGCACCTACGCCAGCATCTTTAGCGCCACGGAGTAAGGCTTTCAAATGGTCAATGTGGGAATGAACTCCACCGTCAGATAACAAGCCCACTAAATGCAATGCTTGTTTCTTTCCTTCTTCATAAGCTTTCACCAAGGTGGGACGAGTGAATAAAGTCCCTTCCTCTGCCTCTTTCGTGATGCGCGTCAATTCTTGGTACACAATGCGTCCGGCGCCGATGTTCAAATGACCTACTTCGGAGTTTCCCATTTGTCCATTCGGCAATCCTACGGCCATACCAGACGCTTCTAATAAGGCGTGAGGACACGTGTCCCATAGGTCTAAAAATGTTCGGGGATTCGCTTGCACCACCGCATTTGTTGGGTCTTGACCGTCTCCGATACCGAATCCATCCAAGATGGTTAGCATCACTGGTCCTTTTAATTTTGCCATACTCTACCTCAAACCTATGTTAACAGGCATTAATAATTCCCTTAAAAGTCTCTGCTTCTAAGGAAGCACCGCCCACCAAAGCACCATCTACATGGGCTTGGGCTAAAATATCTTTTGCATTCTGAGGCTTTACACTGCCACCATACAAAATGCGCACTTGTTCTGCAATGTCAGGCGTATACATAGCAGCGATTTTCTCACGAATACTTTGGCATACTTCACCAGCTTGTTCTGCTGTGGCAGTACGCCCTGTACCAATGGCCCAAATCGGTTCATAGGCAATGACAACCCCAGTCATTTCTTCCGCTGGTACCCCAAGTAACCCCATTTCTAATTGAGAATGAATGAACGCCACCGTTTCACCGCTTTCACGTTGGTTTAAGCTTTCACCTACGCAAAGGATAGGGCTCATCCCATGTTGTAAGACGATGCGCACACGTTTATTCACGCAGCGATCTGCTTCTTTAAAAATAGAACGACGCTCCGAATGCCCTACAATCACATAAGACACCCCTAAATCTGTCAACATCGAAGGAGATACTTCCCCAGTATAGGCGCCAGATTCTTCATGAAACACGTTTTGAGCACCTACACGAATGGGTGTATCTTCTGCTAAATCTGCCACTGTGCTGATGGCTGTAAACGGAGGACATATCACCAATTCACAGCCAGCATCCGTCACTAAGGTTTTCAATTGTTCAACGAATACAGTGGCTTCCGTATTCGTCATATGCATTTTCCAATTTCCTGCAATCATCGGTTGTCGCATGATAACCTCCTATGCCTCTTGTAAAGCTGCAATACCTGGCAATACTTTTCCTTCTAAATATTCTAAGGATGCACCGCCACCAGTGGAAATATGAGAAATTTTGCGGCTTAATCCACTTTTTTCTATAGCTGCTACAGAATCACCGCCACCTACAATCGTGGTTGCACTCGCCTCTGCTACCGCTTTTGCTACCGCATTCGTACCACCTGCGAAAGCCTCCATTTCGAATACGCCCATAGGACCATTCCAAACGATCATTTTCATTGGTGCCAAGACCTCTGCGAATAACTCACGGCTCTTCGGTCCAATATCTAGCGCCATCCAGCCCTCTTCAATAGCCGTCGCATCCACCACCTTGTGATTAGCCGTTTCACTGAAAGCATCAGCCACAACAAAATCTACCGGTAATAATAGGTTTGTATTGGTTTCTTTCGCACGAGCGATTAATTCACGAGCTAGTTCAAATTTATCCGCTTCCACTAAAGAAGTACCTACATTATGTCCTTGGGCTGCTACGAAGGTATTCGCCATACCGCCACCAATGATCAACACTTCTACTTTTGGTAGCAAATTAGAGATAACTTCAATTTTATCGCTTACTTTAGCGCCACCGATGATAGCTGCAAATGGGTGCTCAGGATGCTCTACAGCACCGCCTACATAACGAATTTCTTTTTCTAACAAGAAACCAGCTCCCATTGGTAAGTATTTCGTAATCCCTTCCACAGAGGCATGGGCACGGTGAGATACTCCGAAGGCATCATTCACGCCAACTTCTGCTAAATCCGCTAAGGATTTGGCAAAAGTAGGATCATTTTTTTCTTCTTCTTTGTAGAAACGAAGATTTTCTAATACCACTACATCACCGGGCTTCATTTCACTTACGGCTTGTGCAGGGATGTCACCAATGCAATCTTCTACAAAACGAACTAGTTGTTCTAATAATTCACTCAATCGTTTGGCACAAGGAGCTAAGGTAAACTCTGGTTTACGCTCCCCTTTAGGGCGACCTAAATGAGAGGCAATCACTACCTTGGCACCTTGGTCAATCAGATGACGCAAGGTAGGTAATGTGGCACGAATACGAGTGTCATCAGTAATAACACCGTCTTTCAAAGGTACATTAAAATCAACTCGTACAAATACAGTTTTATTTGCTACATTCATATTTGCTAGTGAAAGTTTCATACTGTCTCCTATGTATATACAATAAACATGCCAAAAAGGGACTACCCTCGTAGTCCCCGGCAGATTATAAGCTTCGTTTGCTCATGTACACAGCTAGGTCAACAATACGAGAGGAATAGCCCCACTCATTGTCATACCAAGCTACTACTTTTGCCATATTGCCTTCCATCACCATTGTCAAGTCTGCATCTACGATAGAACTACGAGCATCCCCATTGAAGTCTTTGGATACTAATGGCAAATCAGATACACCAAGAATACCTTTTAACTCACCTTCAGCTGCTTTGCGGAATGCCGCATTGATGCTTTCTTTAGTTGCTTCTTTTTCAAGTTCTACTACTAAGTCTGTTACAGACACATTTGGAGTAGGTACACGAAGAGCAAAGCCATTTAATTTACCTTTTAATTCAGGTAATACTAATGCCACTGCTTTTGCTGCACCTGTTGTAGTAGGAATAATGGACATCGCGGCTGCACGAGCACGACGTAAGTCTTTATGTGGTGCATCCAATACACGTTGGTCATTTGTGTAAGAGTGCACTGTTGTCATCATACCACGTTTGATACCAAATTCTTGATGCAATACTTTTGCAAATGGAGCTAAACAGTTTGTAGTACAACTTGCATTAGATACTACATGATGCGTAGCTGGATCATATTCACTTTCATTGACACCCATTACGATTGTTTTATCTTCATCTTTACCTGGTGCAGAAATGATTACTTTTTTAACAGTGCCTCCTAAATGAGCTGCTGCTTTTTCACGAGAACGGAACACACCTGTACATTCGATAACCACTTCTACCCCTTCGGAGGACCAGTCTAATTTTGCTGGATCACGGTCACAGAATACACGTGTTTTTTTGCCATCTACTACTAAATATTCGCCTTCTACAGACACGTCACAGCTTAAGTTGCCATGAATTGAGTCATGTTTAAACAGTAAAGCGGAACCTTCAATATCACCAGTATCATTAATGGCTACTACTTCCACATCTGGGTTGTTAAGAGCCGCGCGCATGACGCATTTACCAATACGACCAAAGCCATTAATACCAATCTTCACTGCCATAATCAATTCCTCCTAATAATTCTTGTACTATATAAGTTGTTATACCTCTATTTTACAAGACTATTGGGGTTGGTGCAAGCTTTTTGTACCTTTGGATGAAAGAGCCCTCTTTACTACACTTCATAGTTAGACCTATAAAATACATCTCACTACACTCCCTCTCTTCCCCATACACCATAGAGTAAACTTTTGAATAGCGTAATATAAAAAAGAGGAAAGCAGACTCTCCAGAATCAACTTTCCTCTCTTTTTGTGGGAACTATTTTATTATAGGCCTTTGTATTTACATCATTACAAGCTATACATTACTCAACATATGCTTCATGTTCACCCATTCTTACACACTAATGAAGCAAACTTTTTCGTGAACTATACATACGTTGCTTCATACTCCAATAATGATAGGTTCTTTGTAGTTCACCTAACTGTTCAGTTAATGCGCCCCCCTGCAATAGTGCACGTACCAACTCAGCCGATTTAATAAACAATTCATCAATTTTAGCAGCTTTTATATAATTAATACTCCCTTCGTTACTAATGATTACATCTACTAAGCTTACATATTCTTCTACAATTCCATCATTAAACTTGGCACATTCTAGTTGATTCTGATCAACCGCTAAATTCATGCAGGTGCAAAGCATGCACATATAATCCACTGCACCTTCTAGTTTTTTCGGTGTTAACCTACTATGTAATTGTTCTTTGGCTACTGTCAAAGACGTGCTAAAAAGGATTTTATAAAACCCCGTCTTGTCCAATGTATATTCGTATCCATCCATAGCTTTCTCCCTCATTCGATTTCCTATTAATTTCATACGTTCTTATACATAGTCTTTTACGCTCGCCCGACATAGGGTTCCTCCTTTCTCTTATCCTATATGCATCTTTTCTAGCTAATACTTCCTAGCCTACTCTATTGTTATAGCACAACTTTTTTGCAACTTGTTATCATCTTATTTTGTGACTATCATATATAATTTTCCACAAATCGTCAATTATTTTTCATCATGAAACCTATATAAAATAATCATAATAAACTATCTTTCACCCCCTTTGTTCAAACTTCTAAACCCATTCTAAACTCTGTTGCTTTTGACACTCTATTACCATCTACCCTTTTATTAAAAAAATTATTTATCAAAGTAAAAATAAAAAAGCAGATACTGTTTATACAGTATCTGCTAATCGTTGGTGCCGGAGGTGGGACTTGAACCCACACGGTGTTACCCGCTTGATTTTGAGTCAAGTGCGTCTGCCATTCCGCCACTCCGGCTCGTCAACGATATTAGTATACACAGAGCCAGAAAAAATGTCAATCTTTTTTCACTTTTATATTATGCCTAAAACGCAATATAAAATTGCATTTTAGCATTCTCATACTTTTACTATTTACGTTGACTATAGCCCTCGCAAGCATCTACAAAAGCTTTTGCCGCCTCTTCACTGCCAGAGAAATTAATGTGTAAATAGGATGCTAACACATTTTTATGTGCATATCCACCTTGATAGGCTTTCGGTTTACGTCCACCTACTAATTCAAAGGCCCAAGGAAATGGACTTTGTGTAGGTGTCATGGTAGAAAAATGAAACTCATGTCCACGCAAAGTATCTTTCACAGACCCTAAGATACTTGGTTCCAACATAGTGGCACTTACATATCCAACCCGTTGTAAGCTTTGTTGCATTTCACAGGTAGCTGGTACAATCCCCACCATCGGATAGGTATTCGCTTCAAAATCAGTCACTGCTTCTGTCATATACATGAGACCGCCGCATTCCGCATAGATTGGCATCCCTTTTTCACTAGCCTTACGTATACTATCTTTCATAGATTCATTTTTCCCCAGTTGAGATAAAAACATCTCTGGAAAACCACCACCAAAAAAGATACCATCTACATCTGGCAAGGATGTATCTTGTAAAGGACTAAAATAATGTAACTCCGCCCCTTCTGCTTCTAAAGCGGATAGGCTAGCTGGATAGTAAAAGGAGAACGCTTCATCAAAAGCGATGCCAATACGTGCGCGTTTTTCTACAGCCTCTACTACCTCCACAGTTTCCACAGACAAGTCCGCCGCATTTTGAGCTAACTCTACTAGGGCTTCTAAATCCACCATGACTTTTACAGCTTCACGAATGGTAGCAATAGCCTCTGTGGGATCAATTTCTGTCACTGGTGTCAATCCTAAATGACGTTCTGGTGATTGCATACGTTCATCACGACGAATGGCACCTAGTACAGGAACTCCTAATTTCTTCATCGCCGTCCGTATCATATATTCATGATTATCCGAGCCTAATCGGTTTAAAATAACCCCACCAAATTGTACCTCTGGGTCATAATCCCGAAAGCCTTTAGCAATGGCTGCTGCGCTTTCTCCCATCGCCTTACAATCGATCACTAATACCACTGGTGCATTTAAATCTTTGGCTACTTGCGCAGTGGAACTAACACCTTCACGTCCCCCATCATAAAGACCCATCACGCCTTCTATAATGGAAATATCTGCTGTTTCTGCTTGTCCGGCAAAAAAAGGAATCAATTTATGTGGTGGCACAAGCCAGGTATCTAAGTTGTAACATTCTCTTTGACTAGCAATTTTATGAAAGCCCGGATCAATATAATCCGGTCCTACTTTAAATGCCTGTACTACTTTGCCCTGCTCTGTCAAAGCCGCCAATAGCCCTGCTACAATAGTTGTTTTTCCAACACCAGAGTTGGTGCCTGCTATAACAATTCTTGGTCGTTGTACAGTGTTCATAAAATACCTCTTAGCGATCTTTACGTTTCGCCAAAATTGTAGATAAATAGTTTAATTTTGTATCTGATGGCAAAGCATCTACATTACGATAGACTTCTTCCTCTGGTAATCCAACACGAGAAATCATCACAGCCTCTTCTGCCATATCATGTTTGCGAAGTGTTTCTTGTACTTCAGAGAAGTTTCGATACACTTTCATAATAACTGCATCATCAGCTACAGCAAGTACAGCATCGATTTTTTCTTTTGGTGCTGTAGCTGGAATAATCGCTAACACTTCTTCTTTTTCTACAATTGGGTACCCCAAATGAGATCCGATTGCACAGAATGCAGTAACACCTGGAATAGTTTCAATATCAAAACCAGCAGATTCTACTAAGCGATATACATACATATATGTACTGTAAAACATTGGATCTCCCAATGTTAAGAATACAACTTTTTTACCTTCTTCTAGCAATCCAGTAATGATTCTACGTGCTTCTTCCCAACCTTTAGATTGTTCATTATCATCCAATACCATTGGGAATACAACAGGTACGATTTCTGTATGTTCTTGAATATATGGTTCTGCAATATGTAAGGCTACAGAGCCATCTTTCTTTTCTGTTTTTGGTGTAATAATGACATCGGCTTCTCCAACAATGCGAGCAGCTTTTACAGTCATCAACTCAGAGTCTCCAGGACCTACACCAATACCATATAATTTACCTTTCATCAGGACACCTCTTTATCTATCAACATTGAACTAGTAAGATTTACTACTTCCAATCTACTATAACTTGTTTAGTATATCATGATTATCCATGAATGTACACGAAATACTCCTCTATGCACTACTGGAAAATCCCTTAACCATCAAATTGTTATGAATCATAGCATTATAATCTTTTTTGATATAACCCCTGCATAGCATCTGCCAAATGATCCACATAAATATCTTGAATTTCTTTGTATTCTCCAAGACCTTTTTTATAGGATATCACTTCATAACCTTCTTTTGTTAATTCAGAAAGTAAGCTATCTTCTTCCTCTCCGAATAGATCATTCAATGCATGGTCACCACAAACTAATAATAGAGGATGTAAATGTACTTTCTTAGGTTCGTGACCTTCTCGTTCCCATCGTTCTAAAATATCTTCAGGTGTTGGGAAATTTTCCAATGTAGCAATGGATGTATTACGTAAACCTTCATGTTGTAATTTCAATTGTAGCACTGCATAGGATGCATTCCCTACATTAAATCCACCATGACCTACTAAGAGTAAATCTTCTGTTACAGGAACCTGTAAGGCCTTAATAAAGCGATCAATCAAGATTTGGTAATCGTCTGGTACTTCCTCCTCTTGGCCCATGAAATATAACAGCGGACGACCAAACAGAATTTCTTTGACAGAACCTTCGCCTTTGAAAGCCATAATGTTTTTTCGAAGCTTATCGAACTCTGCACCACCTACTAAATGTGTAGGCTGTACAATGATGCGTTCATACCCTTCTGCCACAATCGATTCCATAGCCTCAATTTCATTTTGGAATACAATATTTCTATCTTTCAAACGCTTAATGACAATACGTGATGTAAAAGCTAATCGAACCTCATGACTTGGGTTTGCTTTGCGAATAGCATCTACGACTGGGAAAATTTGATTTTCTCTTGCGCTGTCTACAGTAGAGCCAAAAGATGTAACTAATATAATCTCTTTCATATTTATACCTCATACTTAAATTAAGAACATACCTATCCTATAGTGTATAAGAAAAACAGAGTTCTGTAAAATAAATATAAGTCATTATAAAAGAGCTATACCCAGTTGCCTTCATAACAACTAAGTATAGCTCGTTTCTTATATTACTTTACAGTAATCGCAATATCATCATTTTCTACTACTACATGGATTGTTTTACCTTCTCCTGCTTTACCTTCTAAGATAGCATCAGAAATTGGATCTTCTACTAACCGTTGGATAGCTCGTTTCAAAGGTCTTGCCCCCATAGCAAAGTCAGTTCCTTCTGCTACGATTTTATTCATAGCTTCATCAGATACTTCTAGTTCCATACCTTGTTCATGTAATCGTGTTGTCACAGATTGCAATAAAATACGTACAATACTTTGCAATTGTTCTGTTTCTAGAGCATGGAAGACAATCATTTCATCAATACGATTTAAAAACTCTGGACGGAAATGAGATTTTACAGCTTGGAGTACATCCTTTTTCATAGACTCTTTATCTTTTCCACTGTCTTCTTCTCCTTTAGCCGCTAAGAATCCCATAGCTGCCGTATCTTCTTTGAGATACTTCGCTCCTAAGTTACTTGTCATAATAATCACTGTATTTCTGAAATCGACTGTACGACCTTGATTATCTGTCAACCGTCCATCATCCAAGACTTGTAATAAGATATTAAAGAAGTCTGGATGCGCTTTTTCCACTTCATCAAAGAGAACCACACTATATGGGCGACGACGAACAGCCTCAGTTAATTGACCTCCTTCATCATATCCTACATAGCCCGGAGGCGCTCCCACTAAACGGCTCACCGCGTGTTTTTCCATATACTCTGACATGTCGATACGAATCATAGCATTTTCATCACCAAATAAATTGGATGCTAAGGATCTAGCTAATTCTGTTTTACCAACCCCAGTAGGACCTAAGAATAGGAAGGAACCAATTGGACGTTTTGGATCTTTTAATCCAGCTCTTGCACGGCGTACCGCTTTCGATACAGCTACGACAGCTTCGTCTTGACCGATGACACGTTGATGCAATTCTTCTTCCAAGCGCAATAAGCGTTCCGATTCTTCTTCTGCCACTCGTGATACAGGGATACCACTCCATTCAGAAACAACAGCGGCTATTTCAGACTCTGTCACTACTAGCTTGGATTCGCTGTCTTTTTTGCTATCTTCTTGTTTTGATGCAATGTCAGATTCTAATTCTTTTTCTTTATCACGAAGTGTAGCTGCTCGCTCAAAGTCTTGGGCTGTCACAGCGGCCTCTTTTTCTTTTTGTACTTGCACTAACTCATCTTCTAAGGCTTTCACATCTGGAGTTGCCGTAAACACAGTCATACGTACTTTAGATGCTGCTTCATCCATGACATCGATTGCTTTATCTGGCAAGAATCGATCTGCAATATAACGACTTGATAAATGTACAGCTGCTGCCAAGGCTTCATCTGTAATTTGCACCTTATGGAATGCTTCGTAGCGATCACGTAAACCCTTCAAAATAGATAATGCATCTTCTTCGCTCGGCTCTCCCACTTGTACTGGTTGGAAACGGCGTTCTAAGGCAGCATCCTTTTCAATATGTTTTTTATATTCATCTAATGTAGTAGCGCCAATCACTTGGAAATTTCCACGTGCTAAGGCCGGTTTTAGAATATTTGCTGCATCCATGGCTCCTTCTGTAGCACCAGCTCCAATCAAAGTATGAATTTCATCAATAAACACAATCATATCATCATGCGCTTGTACTACATCCATCACTTTTTTCAAGCGTTCTTCAAATTCTCCGCGATATTTAGCTCCTGCTAACATGGAGCTTAAACTTACTGAAATAATGCGCTTATTTCGTAATACATCTGGCACATCACCACTGACAATGCGTTGTGCTAAGCCCTCTGCAATAGCTGTTTTACCAACCCCAGGTTCACCGATAAGGACTGGATTATTTTTCGTGCGACGACTTAAAATCTGAATCACCCGTTGAATTTCTGTATCTCGACCAATAACAGGATCAATTTTGCCTTGTTTTGCACTTTCATTAAGATCTGTAGCGTAGTCAGAAATTTCACCTAAATCACTAGCTGGTGTTGGATTAGAACTTAGTTCTTCTCCCCCTACAATAGCATTTACTTTTTCTATTACATCTTCTGGACGAATTCCTTTCGATGCCAATAATTGCATGGCTACCCCACCACCATCGTACAATAGACCTAATAAAATGTGCTCTGTACCGATGTAGTTATGTCCACGACCATTGGCGGCTTGTTGCGCTAAATCCAATACATGTTTCGTACGCGGTGTCATTTGTAATTGACCTCCACTATGCGTACCTTTACCAACTGCACGAATCACTTCTTGTTCCAATGCCTTCCCTTCTACTCCTAAGGCTAGCAACGCACGTGCAGACACTGATTTTTCTTCTTCCACAAGGCCTAACAACAAATGCTCTGTTCCTACATAATTATGTTTATATTCAACTGCTTTTTCTTGGGCAATTGCTAACGCACGTTTTGCCCCTTCTGTATATCTTTCTATCATTTTCTTCCTCCTTTTGAACCTCGTAACAAGGTATCTTGTATTACTTGTGCCCTTTGACTATCACGTTCTTGCGAGCCCATCGACTCTTTCCCCACTAATTTGGCCAGAAAATTTGGTCTTGTAATGACTAGCATTTCGTGAAAGTTCATGGTCACATCTATTAATTTCATATCTATGCCTAACTGCACATCACTCAATAAGGCCAAGGCTTCTTCTCCTGAAATACGGCGTGCATGGGTCAAAATTCCATAGGACCTCCACACCTTATCTTCTATGCCTTCTTTATCTGTAGTCCATAATTCAGACCGTGCTTTTTCTTCCTCTTTTACAACACCTTGTACAATCTGTGAAAGTTGGTCAATCGTTGCCTGTTCACTGATTCCCATCGTTTGCTGATTAGAGATTTGATATACATGGCCTAATCCCTCAGATCCTTCACCATAGAGACCTCGTACAGAATAGCCCATGCGGATAATACTACGAATAATACGCTGTAATTTGCCCGTCATTGATAACGCTGGAACATGAACCATCACAGATGCTCTCATCCCCGTTCCTACATTGGTAGGACAGGCAGTTAAGTATCCAAAGTCTTTTGAAAACGCATAATCGTATTTACTTTCTATCACATCATCAATAGCTACCGCTCGTTCATAGGCTTTTTCTAATTGTAATCCTAATTCCATGGACTGAATCCGCAAATGATCTTCTTCATTCACCATAATGGCAATACGAGAATCTTCAGAAATGATGACACTTCGTTCTTGACTCTGGGTCGCCAAATTAGGAGAGATTAAGTGTTTTTCTACTAGCACATCTCGTTCCATAGGGCTTAATGATACCAAGTTAATTTTTGAAAAGCTTTTACCATAGGCTGTTTGTAAAGGGGCAATCATAGACCGCATATACCCATCCACCTTAGTTAAATCATTGATATCTCCTCGATTCGTAAAAGGTATACCTTTAAAGTTTCTTGCAAGTCGAATGCGACTAGATAAAACAATGCGATGATCTAAGCCCGTTTCTTTCATCCAAGGCGACAACGCCTCATCTAAAATAGTGTGTAACATAGACCCTCCTTAATTTGATTCTTTAGACTGTTCTAACGACTTAATTTCATCACGAATTTGTGCAGCTCTTTCAAATTGCTCTTCCTTCACCGCCTGAATTAGCTCATTTCGTAATTGCTTAATAGCTTGCTTTACTTTCAAATCTGCCGCTCCTCGTTGAGGAATGCGACCTTCATAAGAAATAGATCCTTGAATACGCTTAATTAAGGGAACTAAGTGCGCTCGAAACGCTTCGTAGCATCTATCACAGCCTAATCGACCTTGATGATTAAACGCCGATATAGTCATGCCACATTGTGGGCAAGTAATCTGTTTGCTATTACCCAATGCACTTTGAGGATACATAACATTGGCAAAAAATTGATTATTAAAAAAGCTATCATCAAACATAGAGGAAAACATGGTTCCACCTCCCTGCTCTTTTTGATTCGCACATTGTTGGCAATAATGATGCTCCTCTTTTGCTCCATTCACAATAGATGTCATATGAATGTTTGCATTTTCTTTACCACAAGAATCACATTTCATAGTCTACACCTCCTCATTTATGATGTTCATAATGGCTTGATAAAAACGCTCTGCTGCTTCTTTTCTACGTTCCGTTGGTACATCTTGTAAAATTCTAACAAATGCTTCATGCAACATCGCTACTTCACGTTTTGTAATACGCGCTTCTTTCATATGTTGGAATAATACTTGATCAATGTGACCAATTGTAATAACAGGTTCATCTTCATTACGTTGTGGAGATTGTTCTAAAGGAATCAAGACTTGTTTTCTCACTGGTTCCATAACTCTAGTAATTGTGATAGATCCTCCTAGTCCACGTCTAGACTGAACAAGGAACCCTCGATCATTAGAAAAACGTGTACTCAACACATAACTAATTTGTGATGGCGCACAATCCAAAGTCTCGGCTAGTTCATTTCTCCTTAGCGTAATGCCTTCCTGTTCTTCTAATAGTTTCGTCAGTATAAACTGTTCAATCTTATCTGCTAAAATGCTCATATTATAACCTCATTTCTTCCATTTGTGATATATTATCTACTATAATGCAATCCTAAATATTCACATCATCAGTCATTATATACACGGAATAGCTAAATTTGACTTTTTGTTCTTTTCTATGGTTAAAGTATATCTGACTTTTTGACCTTTGTCAAATACTTTTTTGACTTTTTGACTAATTAGTTAAAAAAGGGTTATAGGACAAAATGAGTTGGTAGACTAATCCCAGTCTTTTGTCAAAGATA
>CAUQBP010000010.1:0-72615 GCA_963516605.1 uncultured Veillonella sp.
AACTCGCGACCCCCGCCTTGGCAAGGCGGTGCTCTACCGCTGAGCTATTTCCGCAAATGGTGCCTCAGGGCAGAATCGAACTGCCGACACACGGATTTTCAGTCCGTTGCTCTACCGACTGAGCTACCGAGGCAAGTAGTGGCGACCCCGATCGGATTTGAACCGACGATCTTCGCCGTGACAGGGCGACATGTTAACCGCTACACCACGGGGCCAATTGACTACTTTGTTAGTATACCCTATTTCATTTCTTTCGTCAACTATTTTTTATATTTTTTTATAAAGAGTTTGTATTTCTTTGAAAGCTTATACGGGACCTACACAATAACCTCAATAATAGACTTGTTCTTGCTACTAGTTTTTCTAACTCAAGGTGCTCGTAAATATGGATTCGTTACTAATTCATGGCCCAATGTAGTACTCGTACCATGACCAGGGTATACCACATAGGCTGGATTGAATATTTTTATTTTTTCTAATGTTGCTTTCATAGCCACGGGATCACCATTATAGGTATTCACTTTGCCTATGGTTCCCTTAAATAATGTATCTCCTGTAAACAAAATATGTTGATATCCAATACATACACTACCTGCACTATGCCCCGGCACTTCCCATACGTTCAGAGAAAAGGGTCCTATTTGTAAAGGCCCCTCTTCTAGCGCAATATATGGTGAAGTAAATCGTTCTTTGTATCCCGATGGCATGCGCCGTTTGACTAGCAATAGTTCTTCATCCTTAGGATGCATGTATACAGGGATATGATACGCCTCTACTAAGGCATCCACAGCGCATATATGATCTGCATGACCATGGGTCAACACAATACCTACCGGCACCACGTCCTGTAATTCTTTCATAATACGTTGACCGTGAAAGCCTGGATCAATAATAAGAGCGTATTCATTTTCTTTCAGAATATAACAATTTGTTTTATACAAGCCTTGAGGCGTTCTTACGATGTCCATCGAATCGTCTATATCCTTTTTCTTTCTTTGTAAAATATCCGCGCCAAAATCCTGGGTGTAATAGTACCAATAAGGTAAATAACTCTAACCGTCCTAATAACATATCAATAATACAAACTATCTTTGCAATAGGTGCCAATATGGTAAAACTTTCCGTAGGTCCTAATGAGCCAAATGCAAGGCCTACATTTCCCAAACTTCCTGCTACCAATGGTAGTACATCTGCCAACGGTAATCCCGTTGAGGAAATAATCACAGAGGAAATGCCAAAGATGAGCATATAAAGAAAAAAGAACTGTTGCGTAATTTGTAACCATTTATTAGGTAATACATAACCGTTGAGTCGTACCAATTGTACCATATCGGGATGAATAGCTTTTCGTAGATAGAGAATACTACTTTTTGCCAAGATAATTATTCGTATGATTTTAAGTCCCCCTGCAGTTGAACCACTACAACCACCAAAGAACATTCCCATAAATAATACCATTTGCCCTAAGCTAGGCCATAAGTTATAATCTGCAATGGCAAATCCAGTCCCAGTCTGCATAGAAACAAGTGTAAAAATAGCATTTCGTAAATGTTCAATATTAGCATCTCCAGCTTCCCATACTAATGCAAATAATACTAAACTTGATCCAATTGCTAGAGTAATGAGATAAATTCTGTATTCAAAATCTCGCCAAATCTCTTTAATACCTCGTTGCCAGGCAGATTGATAGACTGCAAAATTTCCACCCGCCAATATCATAAATACTACTAATATGATGCAGACTAAATAGGAATCAGCATATCTAAATGTACTGCCAGTAATTGGGGACAATCCACCTGTAGCTACCGTAGCAAAGGTAAAATTAAGTGCTTCAAATAAACCGATGCCACTTAGCCATAATAGAAAAGTACAAGTAAATGTAAATCCCAAATAAATTCTCAACAAGTTTCCGGCCATAGATTGGATTCTTGGTAATACAACTCCAGGTCTTGGTACAGAAGCCTCTGCTTCAACTAATGGAGCTACTCCAGTCCCTAAATTACGCAAGAATGCTAACACTAAGACAATCATCCCCATACCACCAATCCAATTGGTAAGCCCCCTCCACAAAATAAAGGCTCTTGGTAAAGCACTTACATCATCAATCATGCTTGCCCCAGTAGTCGTTATACCTGACACAGACTCAAATAAAGCATCTACAAATTGCTCAAGCACTCCACTAAAATAAAAAGGCAACGCCGAAAATATAGACGCTAACATCCAAGTTGTACTGACTACAAGAAATCCATCTCGTACACTATATACATTAGTATTTGTACCATAATAATATAATAGAAACCCTACTACCCCTGCTATACATGATGTAATAAGAAAAGAGTAGTAAAAAACCCCTTCATCTAATATACCAAAGAAAAAGGGAACCATAATGAAGGAAGCTAATATAAGCATCACTTGTCCAACAACTCGCATAATATTTTGAATGCGCATGATTCCTTCTCCTTTCAAAATTTTATATCATTTATTAATATATGCTAATAAAGTATTAATATTTTCTGGCAATGTAAAGATAACTATATGATCTCCTTCTAGGAGCAATGTATCCCCTTTAGGAACAATGGTTTGATGCTCTCTAACAATAGCTCCCACTAATGATTTTCCTGGCAACTTTAGGTCTTTTAAATGTTTATTTATCAATGATGTTTTTTCTGTAACTTCTATTTCCACAGCTTCAGCTTTAGACCCTTCGAAGGTAAAAATATTAATAAGATTTTCATCTTCTCGAATTAACCGTAAAATTTGCCCCGATGTTAATAATCTCGGTGAAAATGCTACGTCAATACCCACCTGCTCCATCAAAGTAATATATTCTAATCGCCCTACACGAACAAATGCTTTAGGCACCCCCATATGTTTCGCTAATAATGCCACTAATAAGTTCAATTTATCATCATCTGTTAAGCAAATGATAACATCATTATCGCTAATTTCTTCCGCTTCTAATAGGTCGATATCTGTGCCATCTCCATGAATGACAATAGACCGATCTACCATAGCGGCCAATTGTTCACAACGATCTAAATCTTTCTCGATAATCTTTACATCATACCCATCATTCTCTAGTAATACTGTTAGATTACGACCAATAAGACCAGCTCCAATAATAACCACCCTTTGCGTTGGTCTTGTTGTTTCATGCAACCAAGATTCTACCTCATCGATACTGTCAGTAGCACCTAGAAAAAATACATTATCCATATACTCTAGAGTACTGTCACCATGAGGAATAATCATTTCCCCACCACGGAGAATCCCTACTACGAGAACATTCGGTGGCAACGTTAAAGAGCGTAAAGGAATTCCCATAATATCATGATTATTACGAATTTTAAATTCTACTAACCGCACGGCTCCGCTAGCAAATTCTTCAACATCTAATGCAGCTGGCGTTTTTAGAATTTTATAAATTTCTTGAGCTGTTACCATTTCTGGATTTATAAAAAGGTCTATTCCTAATCTCTCACGAATGAGTGCATTGGTATCATTTTCGTACTCTGTTTCCCGAACTCGAGCAATCGTCTTAGGAATACCTGCCGCTTTACCTAGCATACATGCTAGCATGTTGACCTCGTCAGAGTCTGTCACAGCAATGAGCATTCCCATATCTTCTACGCCAATTTCTTGTAACAGGGAAATGCTGCTGCCATTACCTTGTACCAAGTTCACGTCCAAATTATTTTCTAAATTTTTAATGCGATCTCCATTTTTTTCAATGACATACACATCATGTTGGTCTTGCGCTAATCGCTGTGCCAAGGAGTAGCCTACTTTACCCGCACCTACTACCACAATTTTCATGACATCTCCCCCTATTTTGTTTCCTCTACGGTAGCAGATTGTTCATCCGCCTCTAGTAAAGTGGCTTGCCCTTTCTCTGTTAATAGGGTCCATCCATCTTCTTGCACAATGAATCCTGCTTTCATCAGATGCCCTAAGGCACGTTTAAAAGCAGCCTTGCTGATGTTAAATTTATCTTTAATGATAGGTGCCGACGTACTATCACCATAAGGCATACGTCCATGACGACTACCTAAATAGGTCATAATTTTTGCACCATCCGTAGCCAATGCCTCTTCTTTGACCGGGCGCATAGAAATATTGATACGTCCATCATCACGCTTAAAAGTAATGCGACCTTCAATAAGCTCTCCTACTTTTAGTGGCTTTGTCATTTCACTACGATGCATAAACGCAATCCACCGCTCTGGGGTAATCAAAAAGGCTCCTTCGCTAGTCATGTTGTAAATAGCACCTTTTACCATGCCCCCAATTTTAGCATCTGTAGCCGGTTTCGAGGCGCGACGCATAGCATCATCCACATCCATAGACACAGCTAGGCGACCAGACTTATCACTATAGAGACGAACCCACACTTTTTCACCATTTTGAGGGCGCCCACGCATTTCTGCATGGGGCATAAAAATCCCCCGTTCTGTTCCTACTTCTACGAAACAGCCGAAGTTTGTCGTATTGATGACCTCAACATAACCAATTTGGCCTTCCTTCATAGCGGGTAAACGCATACTCGCTGTCAAGCGGCCTTTGGGATCTTTGTATAGAAACACTGTCACTTCATCGCCAATCGCAACGGAACTAGTTTGTTGGTCTTTATGCAACAAAATATCGTCATTCGTATTGCCTGTTTGACCATCTAAAAAAGACCCTTGATCACTTTGACGCAATACCTTTAGCGTAGCAATAGTATTTTCTGATAAAGTACTAGCCATATTAGACTCCTTCAAAGGATTCTCTTGGTGCATCCTTCCACAATTCTTCTAAGCCATAGAAATGGCGGTATTCACCTGTAAATACGTGGGCAATGACATCACCAAAATCAAGTAAAATCCAATCTCCTTCACGATATCCTTCGCGATGTAATACGGTCATACCTTGCTCTGCACCGGCATCTTCAATGGCATCAGCTACACTTTGTGCATGTTTCACATTGTTTGCTGTAATCACTAAGAAATAATCTCCTAACATGGTAAGACCTTCCATATCCATAATGGAAATGTCTTCTCCCTTTTTATCATATCCAGCTTGTGCTAAGATTTTTACTGTTCCTAAAATATCTTGTTTCTGTTTCATTCTAACTCCTTATCTTGTTGTGGGACTCCCTGGCTCTGTTTTCTCCTTGGTACCCTCTGTTTCACTATCCTTTGGTTGCTTTCCATTGTCTTTAGAAGAATCCTTGGATCCATCTTTTGGAGAGTCTCCAATCACAGGAATCACTTCTGCATCGCTCGGAATATCCCCTACGGTTATCCCCACCAATTGTTGTAATTCCACTGGTTCTACATTCCAATAGTCCACATGGTCAATTGTTTCTGGTGAGCCTGGTAAAATATACCAACGTACTTTATCTTTCGGAAATTCAATCACTTTTGTCACAAAACGAACTCCATCCCAAGTGCTCACATTAGTACTGATATGGCTCCATTGTCTCCATACTCGAAAAGCAGTTCCTAAGCTAACATGATTACGTTCACGTTCCCACATAGATTTCAACAATCGCTCTTGATGCATGGTCCTTCCCAATGTATCTCCTGGATCATTGATAAACCGCACATATCCAAAGGCTGTATCATCAGTCAAATCCTGATACCCCTGATGAATATTGATATCTACCTCACCAGATGCTGCATCTTGATGTACCATCGATTGCTCTACATATAAACTAGGAGCGCCAAAAATATTCATCATAGAGTGGAAACTATCTTGATCCACTACTGCATAATAAGGGATGACAATATGGAACATATCTTCCACGACTGCCTTCGTCAATTCAATTCCACCTTGTGCATAGATATCATTAATTCGTTGCGGAGCCTCATTATGACGGTTAATAATTTTACTATTACTTGGGATACCAATAATCTGCATAGTTTTGGCATCTAAATTGAAAGCCACAACATACAGCGCATCTGCTTGTTGTGGTTGACTTTTATCAACGCCAACGACCAACATATAGGAGGTCTTAATAGAGCTCATATCGATAGGTGTTGTATTCGTCACAACCGGCAACGCATGTGATTCTTGGCTAGTAGTACTAGGTTGTGATACGGAACTTACTGCACTGCGTATGCCCCACACTGCCACCCCTACAATTGCTATAAGGAGGATGATGGCTCCTATAATTCGTCCCCAACGCAGTCCATTTCGACGTGGTTTGCGTCGTATCTTTTGATCCATTTATACATCCGACCTTTCTAACAACACACTATTTCTACCTCGAATCGTATCCACATGTATGCTTAATCCCTGATCTAGCAAATGACGTATCGTTCCATCATAAGCGAGAACAACAGCGGCATTCAAATCTTGAAATGCCAACATCCGTAATTCTTCCACGCCTGGAAAGTCACGATTCGGCTCAATATAATCTGCTAAAAAAATAATCTTATCCAACACACTCATGTGGGTACTGCCTAATGTATGAACACGAATAGCTTCACAAATTGATTCATCTTGGATATGCAACTCTAACTTCGCATAGGCAGCGCCTGCGGGTCCATGCAATAAAGCACCATTACTAAGCATTTCCTTATCTACTGGTATTTGCGCTTGTTGCACCATATCTTGCATAGCTTCTAAGGAACATTCTTTCATAGCATCATGCAATAGTGCCGCCATTTCTGCTTGATCCACCTGCACCCCATAGTGGTTTGCTAATCGTTTTGCCATATCCACCACCCCTAGTGTGTGGGCAAATCGTTTTGATGAAAGCCGACCTTTCACAATATGTTGTACTCTTTCTATTGTCATTGTATCCTTCACTAGCCTATACCTTTCTATAGGGTACTACAAAATTAATTCCATCTTTAATACTGACAAATTCACGTGTTGTATATTTTATGTTCCTTAATATATTGGTACACCGTTTTCGGCAACATATATCGAGTAGACAAGCCATGGCGCAATCGATGACGCAATTCCGTGGCAGATAGCTTCATTTCCGGCACTTCTAATATATGAATGCGACCGCCTCGTTGAGCAAGCCATTCGATGCTTTCACCAATGTCGTTCGTAGCACCAGGGCGAATAGCCCCGATGAACTCGCACATATCTAACAGTTCTTCTATATATTTCCAAGTTGGCAAATTCTGAATCGTATCTGTGCCTGCAATGAAGAAAAATTCTGTATCCGGTCCATACACATCATGAAAATACCACAATGTATCAATGGTATACGATTTTCCTTCTCGCTGCATCTCTACATCAGAAACCACAAAATTCGGATTATCCAAAACCGCTGCACGCACCATTTCTAACCGATATTTCGCATCAATCACATCTGTCTCTTTATGCGGTGGTTCCTTTGCTGGTACAAAAATGACACGATTCAAGTCAAATGCTTCTGACGCCATTTCTGCAATCATCAAATGCCCTAAGTGGACAGGATTAAAGGTGCCTCCCAAAATGCCAATTCTCTTTTTCTTATCTGCCATGTAACCACGCCCCTATACACACTAGTGATACCACACCTAGTATGGTTAATACGATGCCATAAGACTTCCATTCATAAGCCCCTTTAGGTGACTTCATATACTGAAAGTAAGCTTTTAGATATGTAAGTTTCATCGTACCTGTCCATGACCAAAGACGAAATATTTATAACTAGTCAACGCATCTAACCCCATAGGTCCTCGGGCATGGAGTTTTTGTGTACTAATGCCGATCTCAGCCCCTAAACCAAATTCAAAGCCATCTGTAAAACGTGTAGATGCATTCACATAGACTGTGGAGGCATCCACCAAGTTCATAAATCGTTCTGCCTCGGTTGGGTCTTCTGTAATAATCATTTCAGAATGTTTTGTACCAAATGTATTGATATGAGTAATAGCATCATCAATGGAAGATACCACTTTAAAGTTCACAACATAGTCATTATATTCTGTAGACCAATTGTCTTCAGTGGCAGGTTTCACTTGAGAAGATAAGCTTTGAATCTGTGTATCTCCATAGATGGCAACGCCTTTTTCTTCTAACATAGATACAATCTTAGGGCCTAAATCTTGTAGTCTGCCTTCATGTAACAGAATCGTTTCCATAGCATTACACACAGATGGTCGTGACAATTTTGCATTCTCCAATACCTGTAATGCCATCGTTTCATCTGCAGTGGCATCCACATAGCCATGAACAACACCACTCCCTGTTTCTATAACAGGAATTTTACTATTGTTGACCACAAATTGAATCAATCCTGCTCCACCACGTGGAATCATTACATCAATCCATTTACGTTGTGCTAAGAATTCACCTACAGCTTCTCGCTCAAGAATAGACACTAATTGAACGAGATCTTTAGGGGCCCCACACCGCTCTAAGGAACCTTGCATGATGTGTACCATTGCCTCACTTGTGCGGTATGCTTCTTTGCCACCACGAAGAATGATCGCATTGCCTGTCTTAATAGCTAAGGCAGCTGCATCTACTGTCACATTAGGGCGAGCTTCATAAATCATGCCAATAACACCGATAGGGATTTGGCGCTTTTCAATACGCAAACCATTGTCTAAGGTTCTACTTTCTAACACAGTGCCAATGGGATCATGCAAATGAGCCACTTGGCGAACCCCCTCACAAATACCTTGGATGCGTTCCTTCGTCAAACGAAGACGATCCATCATCACAGATGGAACTCCATTCTCTTTAGCTTGGGAACAATCCATAGTGTTCGCCTCTAAAATAGTGGGGATGGCCGTTTCTAAATCACAAGCAATCTGTTCCAAAATACGATTCTTATCTTCTGTGCTCAATACTTGCCCCGCCATAGAAGCTGACCGAGCTGCTTTGCCTAAACTTTCAAAATATGCAGTATATGGATTCATAATTTACTCCTGTCGTAAGACAACTAAGTTATCTCGATGCACCACTACATGATAGGTATCACGAACACCAAGTATAGTAGGAATATCCTTTGATTTACGTCCTTTAATCTGTAACAAGTCAGATAGATTAAAGTTCACAATACCGCGAGCAATTTCTTCTCCATCGTGAACGATAGATATGGTATCCCCTTCTTCAAATTGTCCTTCAGCAGATAGAATACCTACTGGTAAAATACTAGAGCCATTAGTGAGTAATGCATCACGGCATCCCTTATCTACATGAATGGTACCTTGTAAACGTGTGCCAAATGCCATCCAACGCTTTTTAATTTGCGGTACATCTCGATGAGGCCAGAAATGCGTGCCTCGTTCTTCTCCATTCATAATAGCTTTAATACTATCTGGATGGTCACCAGAGGCGATAACCATATGAACACCAGAGTTCGTTGCAATATGAGCAGCTTGAATCTTCGTATACATACCGCCTGTACCCAAGGAAGACCCTGCTCCACCAGAAATTTCATAAATGTACGGTGTAAGAGCCTCTACTTCATGGATTAATGTAGCATTTGGGTCTGTAGATGGATTCGCTGTATATAGACCTTCAATATCCGATAGAATAATCAATGCATCTGCATCAATAATGCTAGCAATATTAGCAGATAATGTATCATTATCACCAATTTTAAACTCATCGATAGCCACCACATCATTTTCATTGATAATAGGAATAACACCTAATCCAATGAGGGCCGTCAATGTATTCCGAAGATTCAGATAATGACTACGTTTCACCGTATCTTCACGGGTTACAAGAATTTGTCCTACCGTATGTCCATATTCAGCGAATAGTTTTTCATACATATGTAGTAAGATACCTTGTCCCACAGAGGCTGCGGCTTGTTTTAAAGCAATATCATCAGGCCTTGACGTGAACCCCAATGAGGGAAGACCGGCGGCGGTAGCCCCAGAAGAAACCAAAATCATTTCTTTCCCTGCATTCGCTAAATTACAAATTTGACGGACTAACACTTCCATTTTATCAATGTTAATGCGTCCATTTGCATGTGTTAATGAGCTTGTTCCTACTTTAACAATCACTCGTTTCGCCTGTCGTAACTCTTCTCTCATCGCTTCACCTCATGTGGATTGATTATCTTGGCAACTCAATTTTTGGATCTTTTGCTTTTTTGTACAATACACCATTATGTCCGATGATTTGTACTAACTCTGCTCCTAACATATCCGCTAGGTCAGGCAAAATTTCTTTTGGATCTTCCAAGCAGTTGTTTAACACTTTTACTTTAATTAATTCACGCTTTGTAATAGCAGCTCGTGCGCTGTCGATAACAGGATTTTCCAATCCCCCTTTACCAATCATCACCACTGCCGGCATAGTGCTTGCTAAGGCACGTAAATATCGTTTCTGTTTACCTGTCATTCTATCTCCTAATCATGGAAAGTAAATCGTTGATCTCCGATGACTACTTCATCGCCATTTTGGATGCCACGTTTTTTCAATTCCGCATCTAAATCCATGTAACGCCAAATCTTTTGGAATCTTCGCAACGCTTGTTCATCATCAAGATTTGTCATTGCCACCAATTTCTCAATACGAGAGCCACTGATAATATAGGATGCATCATCGCCACGAGTGATGACGAAATCTGTATCTGGTTTAGCTTCATAGTATACAGTGTCATCCACCACTTCTGGTTCTGGCACATAGTTTTCTACATAGTACCATGCACGTTCTACTAATGATGGCAACCCTTCTCCAGTCAATGCATTGACCGCAAATACTTCATAGTCTTGATCGGCGAAGTACTTTGTCACTCTTGGCAATGTTTCTTCATCTTGTAACAAGTCTGTTTTGTTCAATACAATCAATTGCTTTTTCTTGCTTAATTTTTCGCTATATTTAGCTAACTCTTCGTTAATTTTATGAAAGTCTTCAATAGGGTCACGACCTTCTAATCCAGATACATCCAATACATGGAGCAAAATATTACTACGTTCTACATGACGCAAGAAGGAATGTCCTAAACCAATACCTTCACTAGCGCCTTCAATCAAACCTGGAATATCTGCCATGACAAAACTTTTACCTGGTGCTACAGAAACTACCCCTAATACTGGAGTTAATGTAGTAAAATGGTACGCAGCCACTTCTGGTTTTGCAGAAGATACTTTGCGGATAATGGAGGATTTACCCACGCTTGGGTAACCCAATAATCCAACATCAGCCAACACTTTAAGCTCTAAGTTTAACCAACGTTCTTCACCTGGTTCCCCTTTTTCAGCAAAGGTTGGTACACGGTTAGCACTTGTTTGAAAGCGTGCGTTACCACGGCCACCTCGACCACCTTTGGCAACCATGTAGGTTTGTCCATCTTCCACTAAGTCCGCCATTAATTTACCAGATTCTTCATCCGTTACCGTTGTTCCTAAAGGAACAGAGACGATTAAATTTTCAGCGCCACGTCCATGCTTGTTGGCACTCTGTCCAGCACCGCCTGTGTCTCCTTTAAATTGACGTTTATATCTAAAATCAACCAATGTATTGATATTTCTGTCAGCTTTTAAAATGATGTCAGCACCTTTACCACCATCTCCACCATTCGGTCCCCCTTGTGGTACATATTTTTCTCGACGGAAACTACTCATACCGTTACCGCCATCTCCCGCTTTCACTAATATACGGGCACGATCTATAAACATATTTTTTCCTCTAGCCCTATAGATAGAGCGGCCGAAGCCGCTATATCATAGAGTTTTTACAATTTCAATAGCACGTTCCATTTGCACATCCTCTTCAGGATTTGTTTTGGACGGCTCCACAACTTCATCTGGTTCAATACCAATACCATCGATAACTCTATCATTTGGTGTATGATAGCGAGCGATAGTAACCTTTAAACCTTCTTCATCAAGGCCTTGTACTACGCTTTGTACAGTACCTTTGCCATAACTTTTTGTGCCTACAATGGTACCTGATTTTGTATCCTGCACAGCACCAGCAATAATTTCTGAAGCACTTGCAGAATTACCATTAATCAACACAACTAATGGAATGAGAGGATAGTCTCCTCTAGACATATAGGCTGTTGTTTTACCCCGTCTCGTTTGTACCGTCACAATCGGTCCTTTCGGCACTAAATATTGTCCAATACCATGAGCTGTCGTAATTAAGCCACCCGGATTATCACGCAAGTCTAAGACTAGCCGTTTCATCCCTTTAGATTGAAGTTCCTCATAGGCTTTCGTAAATTCATCTACTGTTTTTTCAGCAAATTGGGTAACACGAATATAACCAATATCTTCGGTTAGCATTTGCCCTTTTACAGTAGGCATTACAATCGTTTTCCGTTCAATGGAAAGCTCTTGTTCTTCCCCATTGCGAAGGATACGAAGCACCACGAAAGTGCCCTCTTCACCGCGAATACAATTCGCTACGTCTTCTTTTTCAATATCAGACACGGGTGTGCCATTAATAGCAAGGATTTGATCTCCTTTTTGAAGGCCTGCCGCTTCCGCTGGTTGTCCTTCCATCGTAGCGCCTACTTTCAGAGTTTTTCCATCGGAAAAATCTAGTAATAGGCCAATCCCACTATAGGTAGAGGACGTGTGCATTTCCAGCTCTTTCATGTCATCCTTGTCTAAATAGACAGTATGTTTATCATGAGTGCCTTTTACTAGGCCTTTCAACATATTCACAAAGAGTTCTTCTTTGGCTGGTGGGTCCATCGCCCATTGGGTAGTGATAAAGTAGGTGTACCCAAATTTAGCAATTCCCAACGGAGACCCTGAGATATACCAAAAGAAAGCGGTTAAGCCTATTAAAAAGGTAAGTATCCAAGTCAATGCAATGAGCAAATAATATTTAATGAGATCTTTAATGCTCTCATGTTCAAGGTCATCTTCTATGCTGATAATATTCCCTGCCTCATCTTTTGTAATGACTTCATATCTTACGCCTAACAGGTAGGTCTTAGCTTTATGCCAAATAGATGTTTTTTTCTTATCTTCCATAGTCTCCTCTATAAGTAT
Source organism: uncultured Veillonella sp. (assembly GCA_963516605.1). Classification (GTDB taxonomy): domain Bacteria; phylum Bacillota; class Negativicutes; order Veillonellales; family Veillonellaceae; genus F0422. The sequence continues at coordinate 12,903 of CAUQBP010000010.1, forward strand.
CCCATCGGATCTGTTGGTTCACCATTAATACGCACCTCAAAATGAAGGTGTGGACCTGTAGAACCACCGGTATTACCTGAGTAGGAAACTACTTGACCTTTCGATACAGTTTGGCCCGGGCTTACCGCTACATCACTATTATGAGCGTACAAAGTAGACATGCCATTTCCATGGTCAATGATGACAGTATATCCATATCCGCTGACCCAACCAGCTTCTACGACAACCCCACCATCCGCTGCATGCACAGGTGTACCTTCATCCACCCCAAAATCGGTGCCCGCATGTAAACGACGTGTACCATAAATTGGGTGAATCCGCCAACCAAAGTCAGATGTAATAGGAGCCACAACTGGTGCTGCCAATTGGCCAGTACCTTGTACCCATGTAGCACCACCACCGCCACCGCCTTGGCTAGCAGCTGCTGCAGCTGCCGCCGCTGCCGCCGCACGTTCTGCTGCACGTTGTTGCAACATTGCTGTAATACTTGCGGAGGACGCCATTAACTCATTATAAGCACGCTCTGCTGTATCTCGGTCATTCATAGCCCGTTCTAAGACAGCTTGACGTTCTGCTTTTTTCTGGTTGATTAAGTTCTGCTTTTCTTGCGCTACTTTTTCTAGTTCTAATACTTTAGCACGATCTTCCTCTAGCTTAGCTTTTTTGCTAGCAATTTCTTCTCGCTCTGTTTTGATAGTGTTGATTAAATCCATATCAGATTGTAAAATGCGTTTCAACATTTCCATACGATTTGCAAAATCGCTAAAATCTTTAGAGCCCACTACCACATCTAAGTAGCTTAACCGACCGTTGATATAAATATCTCGTACCCGTTTATAGAATACTTTTTCACGAGACTGCAAGCGAGCTTGTGCTGCTTTCAATTCTGCTTCTGTTTTTGTAATATCTTTATCTAATTGAATCCGATCTGCCTGCACTTGTTTTAATTCTGCCGTAGCAGTATCTAGTTCAATTTGTATAGCATGTAACTGTTCATATACGGTACCAATCGTTTTTTCCGCTTCCGACTTTTTATTTGCTTCATTTGTCATTTGTTGTTGAATATTTGACAATTGATTCGTTAAGTCTTCATCTTGTGCTTGATACCAGTACGGTGTAGCCATCATGATAGAACCGCATAGTAAACTAGCTACTAGTGTTACTGTTTTTTTCTTCATCATTCCTACACTTTCATATATTGTTTTAACGAAATGGTACTACCAATAGCACCTACAATGACACCTATCCCAACTAATCCTGCGGATAATTGATAGATAAATGGCATCATTGGTACCAATGGCATGAAAGCAAAGTTTGCAATCACTTCCATCGTGATATAGCGGTAAAATTGCCATGTAGCAACACCTGCAATGGCACCACCAATAGCGCCTAAAAACATACCTTCTAATACGAAAGGCCAACGGATAAACCAGTTCGTGGCACCTACATATTTCATAATTCCAATTTCTTTACGACGGGCAAACACAGTCAATCGAATCGTATTGGAAATGATAAATAAGGTAGCCCCCGCTAGGAACGCGATGAGCACAATACCGCCGATACGGATAATTTTTGTAACTTCAAAAATTTGCTCAATCACATCTTGTCCATAATGGGCACTTTCAACTTCTGGATATTTAGACACCACTTCTGCTGTAGATTTTACTTGGTCCGGTGTGTTGAATGTTAACACATAGGACGTTGGCAATGGATTATGTCCATCTAGGGAGTCTACTAATTGTTGTTGTTCCCCTAAGCGCTCTTTAAAGCGTTTCATGGCTTCATCTTTTGTGACAAATTCAATGTCTTTCAGCTCTGGCAATGCCTTTAATTTTTTGCCTAATTCCATTACTTGCGGTGTTGTTAAATTATCCTTCAAATAGATACTAATTTGCACTTGGCTCTCTAAATGGGATGCCAAATTATTAAGGTTCACGACACCACAAGCAAACACGCCCAAGATAAACAAAGACAATGTGACCGTGGAAATAGATGCCAAAGACATCAATCCGTTGCGACGCATGGATTTAATGGCTTCTTTTATATAATACTTAAACGTTCTAATTTTCATGGAATGCGGCCCCTCTCATTTGATCACTCACAACACGACCACCTTCTAAGGCGATCACTCGTTTGTTTAGATAAGACACCATATCCATATCATGTGTTACCATCACTACGGTTGTACCAGAGTTATTGATGGCTTTGAAAAGGTCGGAAATATCGCGACTTGTCTGAGGATCCAAGTTACCTGTTGGTTCATCTGCAATCAACACCAATGGTTTATTCACAATAGCTCTAGCAATAGCAACACGCTGCTGCTCCCCACCACTTAAGTCTTGTGGTAAATCATTGGCTTTGTCGCTTAATCCTACCAATTCCAACACATTGTACACTTTTTCTTGGATTACTTTCGGTTTTTCTTCAATAACTTCCAACGCGAAAGCAATATTTTCAAATACTGTTTTTGATGGTAATAATCGGAAATCTTGGAATACAATACCTAACTTTCTACGCAAGTACGGTACTTTACTAGATTTGATACGTGTTACATCAACATCATTCACAATAACCGTTCCAGAATCTGGTGTGACTTCATGTGAAAGTAACTTAATAAATGTTGATTTACCTGCTCCAGAATGCCCACAGACTAATACGAATTCTCCTTTTTCAATATGAATCGATACATCCTCTAAAGCAACGGACCCATTGTCGTATACTTTATGGACATTTCTAAATTCTATCATTCTATCATTCCCTTCCTATTTTCGTGCTATACCTCGTTTAGTAGCTGCTACAATATCAGCTGCTGTTAATCCATATTTTGCCATCAATTCTTTCGGTGTACCAGACTCACCAAAGGTATCTTTCACACCGACAAACTCCATTGGCACTGGATATTCTTTCACCACAACTTCTGCCACAGCACTGCCTAAACCGCCAATCACATTATGTTCTTCTGCTGTGATCAATAGGCCTGTCTCTTTCGCTGCCTTTACAATCGCCTCTGCATCGATAGGTTTAATGGATGCCATATTGATAACACGTACAGAAATACCTTCTGCTTCTAATGTAGCTGCCGCTTCTACGGCAGGTCCTACTAAGGCACCACAAGCAATAATGGTAGCATCTTTGCCATCACGTAATTGTTGAGATTTGCCTGGCACAAATGTGTATCCTTCTGGTGTCACATCTTCTACACCAGCACGGCCTAAACGCACATACACTGGACCATGGTACTCCGCTGCCCAAGCAATGACAGCTTCTGTTTCTGCTGCATCTGCTGGTACTACAACAGTCATATTAGGTAATGTACGCATACAAGAAATATCTTCTAAACTTTGGTGTGTCGCACCGTCTTCACCGACAGTGATACCTGCGTGAGTAGCACATACTTTTACATTGAGCTTTGGATAACATACAGCGTTGCGCACTTGTTCAAAGGCACGCCCTGTAGCAAACATAGCAAAGGAAGACACAAATGGCACTTTTCCTGCTGCTGCTAAACCAGCACCTACAGAAATTAAGTTTTGCTCTGCAATCCCTACATTAAAGAATCGTTCAGGATATACTTTTTTAAATTCATCAGTTTTTGTAGATTTTGATAAGTCTGCATCTAATACAACAACATCTTTATGAGTGGCACCCACTTTAACTAAAGCTGTACCATATGCTTCACGAGTCGCTTTTCCCATGATTACACCTCCAACAATTCCGCTACAAATTTGTCACATTCTTCTTGTGATGGCGCTTTACCATGCCAGCCTGCTTGGCCTTCCATAGCTTGTACACCTTTCCCTTTGACAGTATTCATAATCACCATAGTCGGTTTATCTGTAGTTGCTTTTGCTTCTGTAACTGCTTCGTGTAAAGCATCAATGTCATGACCATCTACGACAATCACATGCCAACCGAAGGCTTTGAATTTTTCATCAATCGGCAATGGACTCATAACTTTTGTGATATCACCGTCGATTTGTAATCCATTAAAATCTACAAACGCTGTTAAGTTGGACAATTTGTAATGCGCTGCAAACATGGCTGCTTCCCATACTTGTCCTTCTTCCAATTCGCCATCACCTAGTACAGAGTACACACGGTAAGAAGCTCCATCAATTTTACCTGCCAATGCCATACCACAAGCCGCGGAAATACCTTGTCCTAAGGAACCAGTAGACATATCTACACCAGGAATGTATTTCATATCTGGATGACCTTGTAAGATATGATCAATTTTACGCAAGTTTAGTAATTCTTCTGTTGGGAAGAACCCTTTTTCTGCTAATGTAGCATATAGAGCTGGTGCAGCATGTCCTTTGGATAAGACAAAACGATCGCGATTTGGATCTTTCGGCTCATTTGGATTTACATTCATTTCTTGAAAGTACAACAAGCTCATCACATCAGCAATGGACAAAGATCCTCCTGGATGACCAGATTTTGCTGCTGTTACAGCTTTCACGATGTTTACACGAATCGCTTTTGCTTTTTCTTGTATCAATTGTTTTTGTTCAAGTGTTAACATACTATACCCTCCCGTGTTATACACAATTCTAAGGTAAATTATTTATCATGCAGCATGCCGATGGCAATGCGGGCATTCTCTAAGGCATTTCTTCGTAGTTTATGGATGTTTTCTAACACTGTTTCTGTGAAAGTGCCTCGTTCCAAAGCCTCTACTGTACGTGCTACTATAGGTTCTACTTCTAATGTATGTAAATCACCTACTGGCACTTCACCAATCATATGAAGAAAGTTTAAAATTTTAGGGTCATAAGAGATTCCTAAACAAGGTGTTTCCATTAACGCACTAAATACTAATGCATGGAGCCGTACACCTATCATGATATCCACACAACTACTCAACGACAGTAGCTCTGTTGTGCTATAGGCATCAGCCAAAACCGTCGATCTAACTGTCATCCGTTTGGCAATGGCTTCTGCCTCCATCGTATCTTCCCTATGTTGCATAGGAATAAACACGATATGAGCCTCTGTTTCTCGATGAATCTGATCTAGAGCCTCTGCTAATGTAGTTTGATACTCTGTGCAATCTTTCCAAGCACGTACGGAAACGCCCACAATTGGTCGGTCTAGAGGAACCCCATACGATGCCAATATATCACGACCTGCTGTGGCCTCCACTGGGTGCATCCCTAACACAGCATCAGCAGTTACTGTAATTGGTACATGATGGATACCTAGTGAACGTAGTTCCTCTTTTGAGGCATGATCTCGTACAGTAATCATAGACACCTGATTCAAGACACGCCCCACCGTGCTACGGGCCAAGGATTTACGCAAAGGACCAATACCTTGGGCATAAATCATCACTTGTTTTCCCAATGTATTCGCTAAAGCAATAATACTTAAGTAATAATACAAACTACGAGCGCTTGTTACATCCTGCAACAAACTACCGCCGCCACTGATGAGCATATCGCAAGAATACACCGCTTGGTATATCTTCCACATATCAAATCGACCAATAGCTTTCACCTTGTGAGTACTCATAGTTTCAATAGGATTTCCAGAAATCACCGTAATCTCAGCCTGCGGTTCTAATTCCAGCAATGCTTGCAAAATAGAACTCAATAGCGCTTCATCTCCGGCATTACCAAATCCATAATAGCCAGAAATGAGTATCTTACACATGGCTTTCACCTCGTCCTTGGAACCAACGAATGCCATAGCCGATGAAACGTACCGCCATAATCGCTACTAAACCAATGACAATACCTAATAGCAATCCATCATAACCACGAGCGATAGACATAAACACTGGCGTGCGCAAATGGCAGAATGTTTCCACCATAGATGCAATACCTATGACTGCCCCTACGGATAAAGCAAAGTGTAATACCATCGGAATCCTACGTCCTACCGCATAGGCTGCCAACATAAATGCGGGGTGACCGATTAAAAATTCTTTTTCACGAGGTCGAGCATACATAGTATTTTCTAAAAATCTACGTAAAGCGAGTTCCCAAGACGGCACTGGTACACCTGCTGTATGACCACTGCGGCCTACAAATACATAGGCTACCACCGCTAAGGCTCCCACGATTAATAGACTATAAATTTTAATATCAATTTGCACAAATTCTGTAATGAAAGATTTGATATCTTTCACCGAAGAAATAGTTCTACCTTTCCAAATTGGAAACCGTTGTAAATAAGCGATCGCTGTCAATACGACTGGTGCCACAAAGGTTAATTTTACACCATGGAATAAAGCAAATTCCATAAAGAACTGTGTGCTACCTAACATAGCAGCAATACTAATGCCACCAATGGCTGCAATCAAGGCTGCTACCACCAAATATACTACAGACTCGATAGTACTTCTCCAAGGGGATATGCCCGTATGGTTCCGTTTTGACCAACAATCAAAGATCATGGTCATTGCCAAAACTGGAGCAGATATGGCTGCTACCAATGCCCATGCCGACATAATTTTTGTACCTATGGTCATCAAATAGATGCCAACAGAAACAATCGTGCCCACTGCAAAGAGCCATAGTAAATAGGATTTGCGTAAACGCACAAACTGTCCTAATGTTAATGTAGCCAAGCTTATGACCCCTGTCATCGTTAACACTCGTAACAAAGTGTTCGGCGTATACACCGGATAGACTGAGGCTTGCCCTGTGGTAAAGCCACGAGCTTGTAATTTATCTGTCACTTGTTTCACTACAAATAATGTTGTTTCTAAAGCTGTTCTGTTATCTACGCCTTGTTCATATAATGGGAACAAGTTATAACGAATATTTCGTTCAATATCACTGATGTAGAACCATTGTACCAATTCGCCTGGTGTCAGCTTACGTACCTCTTCTTTCGATACAGTGTACAATCTACCTACTTTATAGTGATTCGCATTAGCCATTTCTAAGAACCCAGCTTGTGGGAAGTATTGCAATTGATTAACTGCTTCAATCCCCACTACAGGAATATGGCGCGCTTCTAATTGTTCTAACGTACGATCTACATACAGTGGATACCCTAAGGCTTCTTTACCTACAAAGACCATTCCCGTTATATTAGAAACTCCCTCAAGACGTTGGAACACATGGTCCACATCTTCTACAGTCACTCCTTTATAGTTCGTTGGACGTACAATGACATGGAATCCTAGGTTCGCCACTTCTTGAGCTTGCAATTTAGAAATACCTAAATTCATATCTTTTAAAGAATCACTTGGCAATGCTAATCCTAACATAGGGCCTAATGATGTTTGCAATACAGTGACTTTATCTTTGCCTAAGCGGCGCACTAAATCTTCCTGTACCTCTTGAAAGTAAGCTTCTTTACCGGGAATCACACCCACATAAGTCATGCCTGGCTGTGTACCTTCTACTTGTAACTGCTGTAAATCATTGGAACTATACATATGAATATGACCTGCATCTTTTTCTTTTTGCAGAGTTCTATCATAAATCGCTAAGGCAGTAATACCGGATTCTTTAGCCGCTGCCACAGCCTCCGGCAAGGAACGTTTCTCATAGGCATTTGCACGAAGTAATCCATCATAGTCAATAATGTTTTCAATCTGCTCCTGCTGTGCCTCAATATGATGTCGTTCTTTCACCAATACAAGGCCACTCACAATGCCCACACCTAGAAAGGCCAATAAAATCCATGTGTAAATAGATATTGTCTTTAATTTCATAAGCCCTCCTATTGTGCAACAGGATGCACAAATACATGAATTTCTTCACGTCCAGTTTCTACACGATCCAATTGAACAGGAATCGGGAACTTTCCAAAATCATAGAGAGGAATTGATTTTACCACACCACTAGATAAGCGGTTCAAACTAGCTCCACCAATGGACAGCTTTTCTGTTGCAAACTGCAAGGTGTTGCCTTCAATTTCCAATCGACCTTGGATGGTTACCTTACCAGAAAGGAAGCCTCCTACATCGATACGACCACTCATGACAACGCCACGACCAGAAATCTCCACAGTTTCAATGGACAACCCTTTCGCACTAGAACTGGATAAATGTTGTTCAATATATCGTTTTAAATCATCTTGATGGATAACCCCTTCAATATGACCTTGTCCGAAACTCGTAAAACGCAATTGTTGGTCGAAAAATAATTCTTTAGGCTCAATTTGAATTTGACGTAGGTCAAATGTTAAGCGCTGTAATTTTAGCTTACCTAAGGTAACCCCATCTAAGGAACCTCGAAATGAATCAATCTCACCCAATACTAACTTGAATCCTGGAGAAGATTCAACGCGCATGGACTGTGTTTCTGGATGCAAGGCACTTTCTAATCTTGATTCTACTTCATGGCTCACAAGAGTAGGTAACAAAAAGGATGAGCCTCCGATGACGATACCCCCTAGTATCAAGACAAATAGTATTGTTTTTAAAAAGAAATTTCTCACGGTCACTCCATTATATTGTTAAATTCGCTTCTTTCTTCAAGAATCCTTCCATAAATTGATCTAAGTTGCCGTCCATGACAGCTTGCACATTACCTGTTTCCACGTTAGTGCGATGATCTTTTACCATATTGTATGGATGGAATACATAGGATCGAATTTGGCTACCCCATTCAATGGCTTGATAGGTACCACCTAATTGTTCCTTCAGTTCAGCTTGCTTTTCTAATTCTAGTTCAAATAGTTTAGCGCGCAATAATTTTAAACATTGCTCTCTATTTTGGATTTGTGAACGTTCACTTTGACACTGTACAACAATCCCTGTCGGAGTATGTGTCATACGCACAGCAGAGTCCGTTTTGTTGATGTGCTGTCCGCCCGCACCGCTAGCACGATACGTATCCACTTGTACATCTTTCATATCTAGATTGATTTCTACGGTCTCATCAATTTCCGGCATCACATCGACGGCACAGAATGATGTATGACGACGTGCGGCAGAATCAAAAGGAGAAATACGAACTAAACGATGGACGCCTTTTTCAGATTTCATATATCCAAAAGCATTTTCCCCTTTGATGAGGAAGGTAGCACTTTTAATGCCCGCTTCATCGCCTACTTGTTCATCCATGAGAGAAATACTGTATCCTTGTTTTTCCGCCCAACGCAAGTACATGCGAATGAGCATAGAGCACCAATCTTGTGCCTCTGTACCACCGGCACCAGCATGAAACGTAAGGATGGCATTATTCTTATCATATTCACCACTTAATAAAAGCAATACTTCTCGGTGCTCTACTTCATGGGTCAACTGCTCTACCATAGCAGTCAGTTCCCCTTCCATAGACGTATCTTCCTCATCGATGGCCATTTCTAACATGAGCTTTGCTTCTTCTACATCGGTAACAAGCTTTTTATATCCTTCTACAGCATCTTTTAATTGTGTAGCCTCTTGGGAAATATCACGTGCTGCATCTGGGTCATCCCAAAAATCAGGGTCACTCATTTTTATATCTAATGTCAATATGCGTTCTTCTTTTTGAGCGATGTTAAAGTGAATCCCTCATTCCAAAAATACGCTCCTCTAAATTGTCGATGGGACCTTTTAAGTCTTCTAACAATTTATTCACCTCTTTCTTTCATTCTATACAACAAATGGCCGCACAGGAGATGTATCACCTCGCTGCGTGGCCATGAAAGTCTAGTCTACGTTTTGTGGTTCCAACACGTCTTCATGGTGGGTCTTAGCATCAGCTAGATGATCAACCGGTTCTTCTTCTGCTATTGTGTCCACATTAATTTGGATTCGGTATAAATACATAATTGTTTCATCCGTAATAGCTTCTTTCATACTTTCGAACATGTCATAGGCCTCAAATTTGTATTCTACTAATGGGTTTTTTTGTCCATATGCACGTAGGCCAATCCCTTCTTTTAACATATCCATAGCATCCAAATGTTCCATCCATTTGCTGTCTACCACTTTAAGCATGATGGCTTTTTCAAGCTCACGCATATTGGCTTCCCCAAATAAGGATTCACGTTTTTTATACTCTTTGTGAGCAATGTCGATTAAATGTTCTTGCAATTCTGCACGACCATATTCTTCCATTTGCTCCACTGTTAACATACCTGGCTCTAAGAAGTAAATTTCTAAATGTTTTAGCAAGCCTTCATAGTTCCATTCTTCTGGATATAATTTTTCATCTGCATATTGATTCATAGAATTGATAATCAAATTATCTACCATATGCAAGATCGTTTCACGTAAGGATTGGTTATTCAAGATCAAACGACGTTGTCCGTACAATACTTCCCGTTGTTGATTCATAACATCATCATATTCCAAGATATACTTACGAATATTAAAGTTATGATTTTCTACTTTTTTCTGTGCTCGTTCGATGGATTTAGTAATCAAAGAATGCTCAATTGGCTCATCTTCTTCCATACCTAATTTATCCATCATACCGGCAATATTATCTGCGCCAAAAATACGCATTAAATCATCTTCCAAAGATAAGAAGAATTGAGAGGAACCATTGTCCCCTTGACGACCAGAACGACCGCGCAACTGATTATCGATACGACGACTTTCATGTCGCTCAGTACCTAAAATGTGCAAACCACCTAATTCAGCTACACCTTCCCCTAAGGAAATATCGGTACCACGGCCCGCCATATTCGTGGCAATTGTTACCATACCATACTGACCTGCATTCGCAACAATTTCCGCTTCTTTTTCATGATGTTTTGCATTCAATACATTGTGAGGTACACCTGCTTTTGTCAACATATCACTAAGCATTTCAGATTGCGTAATGGATGTAGTGCCCACCAAGATTGGTTGCCCTGTTTTATGACGTTCCACTACATCTCGTACAACAGCACGGTATTTAGCATCTTTTGTTTTAAAAATTAAATCTGGCATATCCACACGTGCCAATACTTTATTTGGTGGAATTTCGTATACTTCCAAACCGTAAATATTGTTAAATTCTTGTTCTTCTGTTTTCGCTGTACCCGTCATACCAGACAATTTCTCATACATACGGAAATAGTTTTGGAATGTGATGGATGCTAAGGTTTGGCTTTCACGTTCAACACGTAAACCTTCTTTCGCCTCAATAGCTTGGTGTAAACCATCGGAATAGCGACGACCAAACATTAAACGACCAGTAAATTCGTCAACGATAACCACTTCGCCATCTTTCACGACGTAATCTTTGTCACGTTCCATCATAGCGTACGCACGAAGGGAGGCACTTAACAAGTGATTCAATTCTAAGTTAGAAGAATCATACAAGTTTTCGATGTGTAACATTTTTTCAACTTTTGCAATCCCTTCTTCTGTAGGAGCAATTGTTTTTTGTTTTTCATCGATCGTATAATCTTCATCTTTCACCAAATGAGGCACTACTTTCGCTAATTCATAATAGCGTTCTGTAGATCGTTCCCCTGGACCAGAAATAATCAGCGGTGTACGTGCTTCATCAATCAAAATGGAGTCCACTTCATCGACGATGGCATAGTTCAACGGACGTTGCACCATTTGGTCTGCATGAACAACCATATTATCCCGCAAATAATCAAACCCGAACTCATTATTTGTACCGTATGTAATATCTGCGCCATAAGATTGTTTCCGTTGGTCGTAATCTAAACCAGCTACGATTAAGCCAGTAGATAAACCTAGGAAATTATATAAACGTCCCATCCATTCGCTGTCACGTTTCGCCAAGTAATCGTTGACTGTTACAACGTGCACGCCTTTACCAGATAGGGCATTTAAATATACTGGCAAGGTGGCTACTAATGTTTTACCTTCACCAGTACGCATTTCTGCAATATTACCACGGTGCAATACAATACCACCAATCATTTGTACGTCGAAGTGACGCATACCCAATACACGTTTGGATGCCTCACGAACCACAGCAAATGCTTCTGGTAAAATATCATCTAATGTTTCACCATTTGCCAATCTTGCTTTGAACTCTTCTGTCTTTGCGCGCAAAGAAGTATCACTTAACGATAACAATTCTGGTTCCAATCCATTAATCTCTTCAACAATGGATCGAATCCGTTTAATTTCTTTTGCATTTTTATTGCCCAATAGTTTTTGTATAAAACCTAACAACTATCTCAACTCCTTATATGTGGAAAGTTTCAATTAAATACTATGTATCTAGATTATTATAGCCTACTAGCAAGTAATAGTCAAAAAGAAGTGATAAAAAGGCGGTAGCAAGTTGATGATTCTATACTATATAAAAAAGATTAGACCGTGGCATTCACAGACTAATCTATCCATTTCTGTATTCAATTCAAAATTTTATTTGCTATACCTTAGAGACAGGAAAATAATAATTCACATCAACAAGATCCATGGCATATCCCTATACTATCTAATAAGTCGATTATTAGATAGTATAAGAATTACAGTTTATATATTTGCAGGATCACAGTACTCTCAAACCGTCACATATTTTTTTGACGTAGTTATCAGTTTTAGACATTTACAGAATTGCACTACTCTCAAACATCTGGTGGGTATAAATTATGCTTTTTAATGTTTGAGATATTACAGAATTACACTACTCTCAAACAGCGCTTGTGCTTTAATTTTCTTGCGTTCGGTTTGAGGCATTTATAAAATTACACTAACTCTCAAACCGACAACAACACTTGCAAGCATGCTTCAAAGTTTGAGACATTTACAGAATTACACTACTCTCAAACACTTGTTCACTTTCACCACTCCTAATCCCAGTTTGAGACATTTACAGAATTACACTACTCTCAAACAGATGATAAATTCATTTTCTCTCCATAGCAGTTTGAGACATTTACAGAATTACACTACTCTCAAACAAATGCTTTATTTAATAAAGAAAACTCTCCGTTTGAGACATTTACAGAATTACACTACTCTCAAACCAAGTTTATCTGAGTTAGAAAAAACGGTAGGTTTGAGACATTTACAGAATTACACTACTCTCAAACCTTATATAGTTAATTTACCATAATGTAGAAGTTTGAGACATTTACAGAATTACACTACTCTCAAACCCCAAACCCCAAATACGAGTCCAAAGTTCCAAAGCTTGTCCAGTCACCACCAAGTGTAATCCTGTAAATACCGTTATATCAAACAAAAGTCACTGTCTAAAGTATACCCATTAATTAAAGATTTTTCAATATCATGCAGTCCATATGAACCAGATGATATACATAGAATGCATAACTGTTTCACTAATATAGTGTTAAAAAATTGATATAACTCCTCGGAGTCTAAATACATATCTATATTCATAATCACAAATAAATCTGGATGTAACAATTCATGAACAACATCGATGTAATCTACTAAGCGCACCACCGCATCTGTATCACTTTCATGTATTTTAAATGTTCCTAACTTGATGATATCAGATGCTACAATTTCTTCTTTATGTTCAATGGCAAGGGTTGACTCAAACTCTAATTTATAGAAAAACTGATGTAATTTAGACACCGTATCGTATAAATCTTCCATCATCAAATTACTTTCTTTCACTAGATTAGCATTCAACTTTGTTAAGATCGTTTTACTATTTACATCCACTTGAATGGGGTTCATGATAACATGAAGTGATTTGTCAATAGGTACGCCTTTAGCATTTACATTATATATCCAAGGCCCTTCTCCGCCATTATATTGCTCATACAGTTCTAAGATCATATGCCGAAACACACTATGCCTTTCAATGCATAAGTAATTAATCTTGGTAGTGTCCAAATTGATTTCTATCGTCGAATCTTGATAAAAAAGTTTCACAGTACAATCACTCTCTCTGTTGTATCTAAAACTTCCGACTGCACTTCTCCAGTCAGTATTTCCATTTTAGAATATTGCTTTTCTGTCACTGTTAGTAAACAAACATTCCCCTCTACAGGCTTATGTTCTCGAAGTTGTTTCTCTAACAATTTAACACTTGTCGTATTTAACACCAGTTTCACATACACCGATTCCTGTAACATAATAAAGCCATTCACTAATAGAAACTTTCTGAAATCACGATAGGCTTTTCTATGAACCGATGTATCTGTTGGCAAATCAAACATTACGAACACTCTCATAAATCTATAACTCATATGTAATAAACCTAATCAAATCTGGATCATTATACGTTAGTGCATCTAATACACTTTTACAATAAATTCCTATAGCATCTTTTAACATAAACGTAGTCCCTTCTACTTTTACATCTAAAGCTAGTAAACTCACTAGACTTAGTTTTTCTTCCTTTCCAAATTCCTTAGGAGCTAAGCCGACTATTTTGTTATCCACAAATACTCGTAATACCTCTACCAGGTCTGACCCTAAATTGTAAGAATTAAATTGATTTCGATGATTAATACCTAATTGTGTTATATATCCATTTCTAACAATCTCACGATTAACAGCAGATAAAAATATACTGTACCCATAATCCAATCCAGCATTAATAGGGTTTTCTTGCTCTCTCGTAAAAGTACTGCCAAACAAGCTATTAAAATATACTTTCGCTGCATGTCCTTCTCTCTGAGTTATGTCATTAAAACATATACCATCAATAAAACCATATAACATATTCATCTCATTAATATGTCCATTCTTTTCAAGTACACGAGCTTGGTTATGAATTTTCTCAGCTACGATACGACTCCAAATATGCCCCTTAATTTCATCATCCCAGTTAGCTTGTTCACGGCATCGTTTACTTGTATTATGACAACCGTACAATGGCATTACTTCACTACTAGGGTTCCTCTTTTCATCGCAAAAAACTATTTTAACTTTAGCTTTTACTAACGCATTGAGAAGCACGGCAGTTAAACTTACTGCCGTAGATTCAATAATCACCATGTAAATCTCATCAATAAACACTTTCTTTACATCGAATCCCTGCCGAACAATCATATAATTCATCTTAAAATCAAGTTTTGATTGCTTAGTTATAACTACCGTGCGCCAACTCATAGTATCTCCTATTTTATTTTAATTTCATTTTCATATAAACCTGTAATAGATGTTGTGATGACACTAAAGCTTTCAGTATTAGATACATTAATACCGACTGTAGACCTTGAGCTTTTTATGTTAATCAGCTCTAAATTTCTAGTAGTTTTAAAATTAGTAATAATATTAAGGATTTCCATTAATATAGTAACTTGATTTTCTAAAGATAACTCGCAAAATTTATCAAAACCTATAGTCTTAAATTCCTCTATTTTATTTCCTTTTAATTTAAGAAATAAAGGAGTAGAAAGCTTATCCATAAAAGCTTGATATAGTTTTTTATTATCTTCTGCTGTAACATATATTTCATTACCTAAATATGTAGTTGTAATATTATGAATATCAAATGTTTTAGGATTTTCTATTTTTTGATATTCAACTTTTTCCAGCAATTTAATATAAACACTAATATCATTATCTAATACTAAATCTATAGCACAATCTACGCAGACTTTATCTCCAGTTCTTCCTCCTAAATAATATTTAAACCCATTAATATTAACTAAACTACCAATATAAAGACCTCTATACATGACTTCAACAAATTTTATTTTTTTTTGCGTCTTTCGCGCCTTTAATATGCAGTGCAATAATATCTTCTCTGAGACATCCTTGATTAGAAACATATAATGGAAGCGGGAAGATTTCAATCTTCTCTTTATCCTTTATATCTACAATTTTTAAAATAACATATTCAGCGATAGTCATTTTGGTTCTTCCACCATATTTTTCTACATCGCTTAAATGCACATCTGACGATTTCAACGGCAAGTACACACCTCGTTTGGCTACGCCTTTTTTATAC
This sequence comes from uncultured Veillonella sp., assembly GCA_963516605.1. Taxonomy (GTDB): domain Bacteria; phylum Bacillota; class Negativicutes; order Veillonellales; family Veillonellaceae; genus F0422. The sequence goes on from CAUQBP010000010.1 coordinate 28,649, forward strand.
ACTGTTTCATCGGATAGTCCTCCTTTTTGTGGTACTGCTCGTTGTGTCAGCCGTACGTCATTACTCCGCATCATCGTTTTGACAGTATCCATGCTAACCTGTGGATCCCAAATGATACTATCTTTATTTTCTGTTGAGCGAATTTCCTTTTCAAACATCTTCGTCAAATTATAGGTTCGATGAGTGCCATTTTGTTTAGCAAAGGCAAAGAAGTTCTTTGTAAATTTTTCATGGTAAATATTGCCCACTACAATATTTAGATATGCATCTTTTGCATGATGATGGTGATTGATAGAGCGTACTTTAATAAACCCAAAATCTCTTCTAAAATCAGACACATTTTCTGCTTTCGAGAATACCACATCTGTATCTGGGTATAATTGGCGTAATAATGTCGTCACCGCCTTAATAGACTGATTCGTAGAGACTAGTTGACGATTGATAAACTGATTTAACTCATCATCGGTTAAGGATTCTACTCGCACTAGACGATCATATTTCTTTTCAGAAATAAATCCCCGGTCCCACAATAATTTCCAAAATCCCTTTTGCTTCGCCTGAATCGCCTCATAAATCGGGAATCTGTCTGTTTTTTCCGCATTCAATCGCTTCTCAACCAGTACAATATTATGCCAGCTATCATCCTTCGTTAAGCTCTGTGGGTAAATATGGTCAATATCATACTTATCGGTAAACAATTCATAAATATCAATTCTACGGCCAGAATACATGCAACGACCCATTTGCGTAAAATACAAATATAATTTTTTACTATTCAAGGCAGAGTCTTCTTTAGCCTCCAACTCTTGTTGTAAAGCATGTACATCTTCATCCTTAATTTGTTTGTACAACTCAACTAAATACGCTTTTCTAGACTGAGTCCGTTTTTTATCCGCTTTATTTGTACGAGCTACTTCCACAAATATTTTCTTTGGTAATTCTTTACGTATAGATACGATTTCATCAAGTATACGCAATGTTTGCCATACACTACGTTTTACCATTGGCGACAAGGATAAATCTTCTAACATTTCAAAGGCAGTTTTTTCTTTGGCTCCCAATACTTTTGTCACATACTCTTGGACCACATCAATGAAAGAATAAGAAGAGCTTAATAGTTGCATCAAATTTTCCTGACCCTCACGCATATGCTCAATAATAGTACCTGCTTCTGCATCGTCATCGTTCTTTTTCATACCCCAAATATCTGTCAAGAATTTTTTAGACAATCTGCCCCAACCTGTATAGGTAAGTTTTCCTAATTTTTTAATTTGTTCTGTAGTAAGACGATCTCCATAATAGTTTTTCAACACTTGCCGCAACATCTCTTTACTTTCACCAAAGATAGTGATATATCGAATGATATCTTCTGCCATGGCATGGTCAAAATGTTCCCCTAAGATACGCTGCATATCTCTGTGGGATGTTAATTTCGTAGCAATATGTTGATCCATGCCTGTGATGATAGGTGGCTGCGACACATAGTTATTATCTACTAAATATTTTGCGACCACTTTTTTCGTAGCTGTTTTACTATCTTGCAAGGACATAAAATGGTCTCTGATAAATGCTTGTTTCACATCTGCAGGTAATGGTTTATCGTTGACACGAATATTATTCAATTCATTCAGCAACGAAAACTCAGCGTAGAGCAATGAATATTTAGGTAATACATCTTGGTCGATTAAATAGGTACATTTGTTAGTTAAGTTTTCAATGAATTTAACCGCCGATGCTTGGACGTCAACCTTTTGTTCAAAGTTCCATGGCAACACTTGTCCTGCTTCTTTACGGACAACCCAAGCAAAACCACCATTTTCAATGGAGTGTGTTGGATTCAATGGCCCCACATAATACGGGATTTTAAATTCTAAAATAGATATAATTTTATCCGCTACCGTCAATCCATCTTCCACTTCATTTAAAAATGGAAAATTTGCCTTAGCCTTGTCTAGGATGCGCACTAATTCTTCTTTGTGTAATTGATACGGCACAACACCATTTTTACTAATTCGTTGGAGTGGCAAAAATACGCCTTCTTCTATTTTTTGTAAGACCGTCGCTGTATCTTCTGTGACTGGCAAAGCAGACACTACTTTTTTCACGTATTTGAAGAAATCTTCTTCGGTAGTCGATGTGTTTCCCGTAACACCTTGCTTGATATACTTCACATAGTTGGCGCCTTTATCCACATCTGCCACAAACATGGCGTCATATAGTTTTCTGTCATCTTTCAGTACAAACTTTAATAATACTAAATCTTCCTTATGCTGCATATAGGATTCTATTTTCGCCTCTGAAAGTGATTGCCCTGGTTTGATAATGGAGCTGATGACGATGATATCATGTAAAACTTTACATTGATCCACAATGGCAAATTTGTCGCCCCATACCTCTGCATAGGCATCTCTCACATCATCATAGATAATCTTGCTAAGACAAATATCTTTGAACTCTTTATCCTCTGGTACCACTATTTCAATATCTTCCTCAGTGAAAAGATCCACTAAATTTGCTTTTAATCCAACAATTAGATTCCCCCACGCTTTTAACCGTTTTTTATCAATACTAGAAAGTTTTTTCCAGTTCGAGATGATAGGTTCTAGCTGTTTTACTGTATCACTACGGCCTACACTTCTATCTAATAATAGAGTGACTACAGAACTAAGCACCTGATCATCATCAATATATGTACAAAATCCTAATTCCCTTAACGTGGCTTGTACAACTTCATTAATTTCCCCATCTACAGAAAATTCTTTTTTGCCATATAAAAAATTTCCACGATATTTTAAGATATGATGAATGCCCAAGAATAACAAGCGAATGTCTTTCGTGCCTTCCGTCATCAAGTGATGGCGCAAATGATAGATAGTAGGAAATTCCTTGTAGTAGTCAACATCCGTATACTCTTTGTCCATGAACAATGTATATTTCACTGGATCCGTTTTGTCTTCTACATGGTATTTTGATTCATGAAGACGCATGAAAAATGTTTCATCTACCGCATTAATTTCTTTAGCAAATAATGACTCTAGTAACAGTAATCGAAACTTCCGACGTTGTAAACGACGACGACCTGAGCGTTTCATACGAGTATCTACTGCTGTTTGCGCCTCTGTAAACAGTCTAGACCCCCACATTTTATGAGACTTGAACTTCAATAATTCATACTTCTCATTTGTCACAGCCCAACCAACAGAATTTGTACCAATGTCGAAACCAATAAAATAATTGCCCCCTTTGAAACCTTTGTGCTTGCAAATCTGATCCTTGTATTTGTCAAAATCACTCATTGTACTTCTCCTTTTCCATACAACATAACCGGCCTCACACAATACAACTGTAAGTATTCATTACCATAGCTCAAAATGAATATTACCATATATTATTTAATTTCATTATACTACTAAAAAACACTTGACTCCATATCTTTTTTTGTATACAATGAAAGCATCTCAAAGACATTTACGTTTGAGATATTTACAGAATCACACTACAAGTTCAAATACGAATTTATTTTCATCGCCCTTGGGGCACCCGCTGTGGGTACTTAGCTCAATTCATTAAGAATTGAGTTTTTTTATTATCCTTCTTTGAAAGCACGATACCACACATAGATTTTAGTACGCGATACTAGAGACTAAACAACTTATCACAAGAACAAAAAAGGAACGTTGATCAATCTGTATCAACGTTCCTCTTTATATGTTTATTCGTGTATTAAGACCATAGATTGTCCTAGTAGATGTCTTACTGCCTCAGACAGTGAGATGCACCACTCCTACAGACAGCCGGAGGCATCCTATTATATTACCTCTGTTTCGCCCACCGTTGGTATCCTTTCCACAGTAGGAAATAGATAACCGACGCAATGAGTATCACCACGGTTAAGCGACCTAAGTTATCTTGTAATAGTACCGCATCGTGACCAACGATGACTTCTAACGCTGTGGATGGAAACTTACCGATTAAATTTGCAATAATATAATCTCGTAAAGAGATTTGGCTAATCGCTCCCAAAGCAGTAATGATCCCACTTGGAAAATATGGAATAGATCTAGCAAAGAGCATCATAACTAAACCATTTTTACCACTAAAGTCATCCACTTTCAGCAAAAACTCGCTCTTTTCTATGACCTTATGCGCTGTATCTCGCAAGATGTAACGCATAATCATAAAGCTCAATACAACGCCCACCGTTTCTGCTAGCCAAGAGATGATAATCCCTGGCACTACGCCAAATAACAAGCCATTGGCTGTAGAAAAGAAGATGGATGGTAAAAATCCCAACGCATTGATGAGCACATCGAGGACAAAGCTAATCACCATTGCCCAGGGGCCATAGGATTGCAAGACCTCTGCCATGCGTTGTACATCGCCGGAAAGAATCAGTTCCCACATGTCATCATAAAAACCAGGAACAAGGACGTACACCAGTAGTCCCAGTGCTACGAGTCCACTCAACAACCCCAGTTGTATATATCGTTCCTTTTTCTTATCATTCATTCCCATACCTTCTTTTCTAGTTGTTACTTAACCTCTACCGTCTAATACTAAATTATCGTGGATCGCACGAACCGCCGTTTTAATGTGTTCTTCTCCGATAAGACAGGAAATACTAATTTCAGAAGTACTGATAATCTCAATATTCACACCTTTGTCAGATAAAATGCCGAACATTTTCGCTGCGACCCCTGGTTGTCCCAACATACCAGCACCCACGATAGATACTTTTGCCATATTTTCGTTAATCACGCACTCTTCGATAGACATGGATTGACCAAGCTCTTCAAGCACTTGTTTCGCCAAGTTCACATCATCACGTGTAATCGTGAACACGATATCTGTTCGTTTATCATCTGTGGTCCGGATACTTTGTACGATCATGTCTACGTCGATACTCTTATTGGCTAATGCTTGGAACACTTGATGTGCCACACCTGGAATATTTTCCACCCCTACAAGACTTACTTTTGCTACATTTGTATCATCTGCAACGCCTGTAATAGCGTATTGATTTGCTTTCATTGTATACTCCTCTCGAATTATCGTGCCTTCTTCATCACTGAAAGTAGATCGTACATGAATTGGCACCCCATACCGATGTCCCATTTCGACCGCTCTTGGTTGCATAACGCCTGCCCCTAAGCGCGCCATTTCTAACATTTCACCATAGGTGATTTCTTTCAATTTAACAGCCCCTGGTGCTACCCGTGGGTCTGTGGAGTATACCCCATCTACATCTGTAAAGATTTCGCATACATCGGCTTTCATAGCGCCTGCTAATGCGACTGCTGTTGTGTCAGAACCACCACGACCTAATGTAGTAATGTCCCCAGCTTCCGTCATACCTTGGAAACCAGCCACAACCACAATATTGCCCACTTCTAACGCATCTAGCACACGTTTCGGTTCAATATCTAAGATACGTGCTTTCCCAAATGTATCACTCGTCGCAATCCCTGCTTGCTCCCCTGTCATAGATACCGCTGCATGACCTTTCGCTTGGAACGCCAGTGCCATCAATGCAATCGTCACTTGCTCACCCGTAGAAAGAAGACGATCCATTTCACGACCATACGGCATAGATGTCACTTCTTTTGCCAAGCTTACTAGCTCATCCGTTGTATCGCCCATGGCAGAAACAACGACCACAATTCGATCATCATCTTGCTTATCGCTCAATACACGATTCACAATGTTAAATATTTTTTCTGGCGTCGCTACAGAACTACCGCCAAATTTTTTCACAATTAATGCCACTGCAATCCCTCATTTATAAGATACAAAGTATAAAACAATATCTATATTAATCTACCATACTACGCTACTAAAGTAAAGGATTTTTGTAATATTTTACTATTTTTATCATACATTTGTCTTTTTAAGGTAGATATTTCTATATATATTTTTACTATATTATACAACAGTCTATGCCTATACAAAATCTATACATAATAATAAAGGACTGCCTCCCCCCAAAGGGTCAACAGTCCTTATCATAATCAATTCAGTTATTTGTCTAATCCAAAATTAGCCTTCTACTACGATATCTTTTTCAGATTCCCACAAGCCGTGGATGTTGCAGTAAGAAGTTGCAATCAAACGACCAGATTTTTTGAAAGATGCAGTAACAACGCCAGCTGCTTCAGCATGTACAGGGCCTTCGTTAGCACCTGTAGGAGCTTCGCCGTGTACGTTGAACTCAAGACGAGCCACTTCGTATGGAAGTTGTGTACCTTCTTCTACATAGTACAATTTGATCCAAGAAATATGATGTTCTACAGTGTTAGGATGAGCAATTTCTTTACCCACTTCTAATTCGATTACAACGCGTTCGCCAGCTTTTACAGTGTCAGGTGCTGTGATCACTGGAACGTGTTTTTCTGTTGCAAATTCAGCTGTTTTTACATAATTTGTGATAGCCATAGGTATAACCCCCTTGAATTAATATCATATCCAAACATGGAAACCTTTCCATGTAAAGCACTAAATTAGTACACTATTATTGTACTTGTTTTTCTTCACTTACGCAAGAACTATTTTTAAGATTTTCGATGTGGTTTTTGCATACATCTTTTATTTTCTGCAACATCTAGTAATCAAACACATACTTAGACCGCCTCAGCTAAAACTCTATGCCACGCTTTGCTTTAATCCCTTGTTGATAGGCATGTTTGATAACTTTCATTTCCGTTACCGTATGCGCCAATTCAATAATCTCTGGTCGTGCATTGCGCCCGGTTAAAATCATATCTAATCCCTCTGGTTTGCGTTTCAATAAATCTACTACTGTCTCTACGTCCACCAACCCATAATGAATGGCGTAATTAATTTCATCGAGGATAATCAAGTCCCATTGACCCGACTGCACTTCTTGTTCTACCATGGCCCACGCTTCTTTCGCTGCCGCTTGGTGTTCCTTCATCTTTTCTTCCGACTCTTCTTGTTTATGAAAGATAAACCCTTTCCCCATCGATCGAATCTCTACCGTTGGTAGTAATGCAATGCCTGCCAATTCACCATAGTTGGCACCACTTTTAATAAATTGAAGAATCAACACCTTGCGTCCACAACCTGCGGAACGCAATGCCACGCCAAGGGCCGCGGTCGTTTTACCTTTACCGTCCCCAGTATTCACTAAAATTAAACCTTCACTCATGTCATTTCCCCCTTTCTTTGGGTATATGGAAATCCCATGCCAAGGCATAGGATTCCGCAGTAGTATATACAATTAAAATGGATTACGTATATGATATGCTAGTTTACCAAGTACATGGTCCACTGGTACAAATCCAATGAAACGGCTATCGGAAGAATGATTACGATTGTCTCCCATCACAAATACATGCCCTTCCGGCACAGTAATTGGTAAGGAGCGTTCAAACTTCATAGTCTCTTTTTTTGTATACGTTTCATTTAGTTTGGTACCATTTCTCCACACATGACCCTCTTTAAACTCTAATGTATCACCTGGACGACCGATCACTCGTTTTACCCATACATCATGGCCTTGCAAGGATGGTACGACCACACTAGCATAGTTCATCAAAGGTTCCATCACATCATCTTTCCAAGACCGTTCTCGTTGCACTCGACTATCAATGATGACGATGTCTTCGTAATTTGGTACATCTCGCATAACATGAGACCATTTGCTAATTAATAGGAAATCCCCATTATGTAACGTATCCTCCATTGATTCTCCGGATACTCTCGTAGGTTGTACAATAAATATATGCGTTAACATGGCTACAATAAGAGCCACAACAATAGCTTGCAACCACTCACGAGCTTCTTTCAAAATTTGACTGCCAATGGCTGTATCTTTTTCCATAGATCCTCCTATTCTAAGAATACGCAATGATACGTATCTTGTATGTATCGATTAATGGATTGATTTCTTACCGAACTGACCACCGAATACATCATGTACATCATTGATGGTGATGAAAGCATTCTCATCCACTTCGTAAATAATATCTTTCAATTTTGTTAATTCCAATCGCGTCACGACACAGTAAATAATCCGCTTTGGAGTCTTGGTATAGGCCCCTTCGCCGTACAATAAAGTAACACCACGACCTAAGCGATGCATCACTACATCAGCTACTTCTTCCGATTTATCAGTGATGACCATAACGCCTTTCGATTCTTCTACGCCCGTAATGACTAAGTCCATCATTTTATAGGCTACGAAATAGGCAATCAAGGAATACATAGCACTATTCCAATCATATACAAAACCCGCCGCTCCTAAAATAAAGAAGTTTAGGAACATGACGATTTCACCTACGGAAAAGGAACTTTTTTTATCAAAGATAATGGCTACAATTTCCGATCCATCTAAGGACCCACCATTTCGTATAATAATGCCTACCCCAAGACCTAGAATAATGCCGCCGAAGACTGTGGCTAACAAGGGGTCATTCACAATAGGCGGCACATGATGCATGAAAGCAGAAAATACGGAAATGCACGCTATAGCGAATAAGGTAGATATGGTAAAACTTTTACCAATTTGCATATACCCTACATATAAAAATGGTAGATTAATCAACATAACTAGTACACTAAATGAGATACCAGATAGCTTACTTGCCATCAAGGCAATACCTACAACGCCACCATCGATTAGGTGGTTTGGCACTAAAAATACATCTAGTCCATAGGTATAAATCACAGCACCTATAATCATCATACAGTATCGCATAGCCATATCTATTAATTTTCGCTTTCTGCTTTTATGTTCTTTCATCCTTTGGATACTCACTCCTTATTTGTTACTAACCAACGTTCTCCAATAATCCATGCCGTAATATCATCCACAGGAACTGGAGGGTATAACATGCCTTTTGGCACTAATTTTCGCCACCCTGTAGGTGGATGTACTTCAAAATAACGGCGCCGTGCTTCTTCTGTGGTATACTTTTCATTGACAAAGTTAAATTTTTTTCCTTGCGATTCTGCTACCTGTTTTACAATGGTCCCTACCGCTTTATGATTGGTTCCATTTCCACAGACTAAAACAGATACCCCTGCATACATCCTTAATAGAGATTGTAATTCACACATTACGGAATCAGTAGGCACAATATCCATCATCATTAATTGAGATGTTCTGGTAAGAATCGCAATTCCGGTTTTATCACGACCTGGGTCAACCGCCAATACATAAGGTTCCAATACCATTGTTTATACCTCACTGATTTACCGGAATGACACGCAACATAATTTGTACAGGTCCACTGGTGAAAGTATCTTCTCTAGTAACAGCCTCTAAGCGTACAGGACCACGTTGATTTTCAACTTTTCGTATCGTAGTAAACAACTCATTGCCAGGTAGAGACCCCACTTCGCCAGTAATTGGGTCAGGCAAGATACCGTGTTTCTTTGCCTCTACATTGACTTCTTTTAAGAAAGCCAACACTTGATCTTGTGCGCTGTTACCACCATCGATAACGGATGACCAAAGGACTGTATCCTTTTTGAAAATCATATCATGAGGATACGCATGAATTTCTGCTAACGCCGGTTCTCCATAAATAATATTGGCAGATGCTGTGACCCGAATCATCAATGGTTTATCTGTAGAGGCCACTACTTTTGCTACTTCATTCAAATTATCTCGACTCACATAAATCACTGTTTTTTCCTCTTCCATTTGGAATCGATTCAAAATCAGGCGATTCGTATCTTTCAAGAAACTGGTTAAGGCAGCCATACTTTCCACTTCCCCTAAGCCTGGACGAATCACTGCTTGAGATAAAACTTCCCCATTGCGGAATACTACATTGCCTTCACGAACATGATTGATACCATCCTCTAATTCTTTTGTTGTTATTTGCAGGTCTTGTACATGACTTTCTAGTTGCGTCCGTACATCTTCTAAACGTCCTACTTCAGCATTGGATGCCACTAACTTATGCTCTGCCTCTGCATAGGCATCCTGGATCGACACCAGTTGATCTCCCATACTTGTCAAGGCTCTACGAGTTTCTTCTAATTCTTGTTCCGTTGCTTGCACATCACTTTGTACCTTTTGTAATTGTTTATTTTTTTGATTCAATTCATCATTACTTTGTTGCAATGCTTTCGTTTTTTGATCGATATCTGCTGAAAGTTGTGCCATCTCAGCTTTCAATTTATCCATTCCGAATAAAGCAGTACGTACATTGTTAGATGCAATACTAAGCACGCCCAATGTGGCTGCGGAAATTAAAATACCCGTTACTATGGTCACAATAATAGAAGTATACTTAGGGCGCAACCCAAACAAACTCATGCGCCGTTTCCCTACTTTTGTGCCTATTTTATCGCCTAAAAATGCAATTAATCCCCCCATAATGGTAATGATGAGGAGAATCCGAAGTCCCACTAACATAGCCGTATACCTCAATGTCAAATACTAGTTCTATATCTTTACTTAGTATATCAAAATCCCTAGTACACTACAATGGTTGCACAAGAAAAGGTCTCAATATACCACGCTTAATACAGTGATAAAAGAGTAGCACTACCTAGTCGAGTCGATTAGTAATGCTACCCCTATACCCTCTTATTTATTTAGATACTCTCCAGTTTAAATATAAACCAGCTATGACACCTAATGTATTCGGAATCCAAGCCGCCAGCAACGGTGGTATCGCCCCACCTTTACCTAAGGCACCTGACAGTGTCATAACCCCATAATAAATGAAGATAACTAGCACTGAGATACCGAATCCAATAGACGAACTGGACCGTTGTTTTTGTAGGCCTAATGGTGCGCCTACTAAAGCAAATATAAAGCTTGCCACTGGAATGGTAAATCGTTGATACATTTCCATTTGCCATTCTGTAATCTTACCACCCGTAGCTTCCATCGCTTTGATTTGCTGTCTAATCTCTTTAATAGTCATCTCTTCTGGTTTGCGTTGAGAGCGACTAATTTTATCTGGGTCTTGCGTTATTGGAAGTACTTGTTCTTCAAACTTTAATGTACGATCAATACCCTCACCAGACGCATTGATATCGTAAATAGTACCGTCATGCATAATCCAGTATTGACCATTCCAATTTGCTGTTTTAGCACGTTCAATTTGTGTCACTTGTCCATCTGTAAATTGCTGCACTGTAATATCGGACAGTAATTTAGTAGAACTATCATATTTTCCTGCGTACATTAAGGTATTAATCTTTTTGTCAGCCAAGGTCTTCAACACAATATGTTCCTGCGTTTGCGGTGTAGCACGCTTCATAATTTCCTCGCGGATAATCGTTTGATACGCATGATTCGCAGCTGGTACCACATACTCATTGAACGCAATGGAACATAGAGAAATTAAGAATGCCATAATATACACTGGTGTAGCCAAACGCAAGAAGTTTTGACCCCCTGCACGCATGACAATAATCTCACTACTACCACTTAATCGACCAAATGTCATCAAAGATCCTAATAGGACAGACATAGGGAACGTCAATATGACGATATTTGGCAATGCCAATAAAAACGCTCTGGTCACAGACCACAAACTAGCTCCGTATTCTGTAATATACTGAGCAATCCGAAATAGGGTGCCGGTACCAATAAATATACTGGTAAAGGCAAAAATCCCAAACAGAAATGGACCTATGAAAGCTTTCAATATATATTTATCTAAAATTCTCATACCCACTCCTACATTCGGAAATCATCACCTAAATAAAACTTACGAGCCACATCGCTCGTAGCCACTTCATCAGCGGTGCCTTCTAATAAAATAGTCCCACTATTTAAGATGTACGCCTTATCCACAATCCCTAACGTTTCACGCACATTATGGTCTGTAATAAGCACCCCAATACCACGATCTTTCAAATGGCGAATTATGGATTGAATATCTGCTACCGCAATAGGATCAACCCCTGCAAAAGGCTCATCTAGCAATATAAATTTAGGATTTAAAGCAATGGCTCTGGCAATTTCTACACGACGACGCTCACCACCTGACAACTGAATGCCCAACCGGTCACGCACGTGGGTGATATGAAATTCTTCCAATAACGATTCCATAGTATCCTTCTGTTCTGCTTTAGAAAGATTGGTGGTTTCTAACATGGCTAAGATATTATCTTCTACTGTTAAATTGCGAAAAATAGATGCCTCTTGCGGCAAATATCCAATACCATAAGCAGATCGTTTATACATCGGCATGTGTGTCACATCCACATCACCAATACAGATACTCCCTGAAGTCGGCTTTTCTACACCTACAATCATATAAAAGGTAGTTGTCTTGCCGGCTCCATTAGGACCTAACAAGCCTACAATTTCACCTTCTTCAACACGGACGCTAACTTCATCCACTACATTTCTTGATTTGTAGGTTTTCACTAAATCCTTTGTTTGAATAAACATAAACTCTCCTTACTTTGGAGTAATGATTAATGTACTACGCCCACCAAGCGTTTCTGCACTATTATCACTAAGTTCTATCTTTAACTCTGGGGCTTCTAAAACATTCCCATTTTGCACAGCTCTAGCATTACCTTTTAAATAAGCAACACCATCATTTTGATTTGGTGTTTGCGTGTACACCGCCTCATCTGCTGTAGCATTGACATTACGACTGGCACTAGATAAAGTTACATTCCCTTTAGCTGTCGCAGATATTTGATTGGTATACGCCGTAATATGTTGACCCGTCAATACATTATCTGCCATCACTAATTGTCCATGTCCAATAATCTCGCCATATCCAGTTTCCGTATTATAATTCACTTGATCACCAAATAATTGACGATCATCTTTTTGTAGATGTACATTACCTGTCGCATCAAATTGGTGATTATGTAAGACATGTACTTCACCAGCTGCCATGGACATATTGTTACCAATCATGCTCACGCCACCTGTTAAAAATCCTTCTTCACCTTTTGTATTGTACCAACCAGAGGCACCTGTCATAGTTTTATCATCTTTTGTAATGACCACACTGCCTTTGGCTTCTGCTCGACCACTGATACCATCATATGTCAACTGATCGGCAGTAATCATTATATTTCCATTGCCAGCAGGATTTGCATCCGTTGGCGCTGCCCATACGGGAATCATCATGACACCACCCATAAGAGCTGCCATGAGTAAATGTTGTAGTTTCATGAATTTCCTTCCTACTTGCGAATCAATTTAGCATGACCTTTTGCTGTCACTTGTTGCAATATCATATCCCCTTCTAATGCATCACCTTCTAGTGTAGTATCTGCATCAGTATAGGTAAACTTAGAAGTAGATTTAAATACCTGTTCCTTACTAGTATATTCTAATCCTTCTGTACGAAGACTAGCTCCCGTACTGGAGGTAGCCTCAATACCACCGGATAAAGTAATTTGCCCATGATCTTTAGATACTAGGCCTTTAGGCGCTTTTACAGTGAGTATGGTTCCCTCTTTATGAAAGGTGCCTGTCACATTTTCTAAGGTAATGACTTTCGTCGCTTGGTCAAGACTAATTTTTTCAGCTTTTACTGACCAAATGAGTTGTCCGTTTTTTTCTTCTTTCAGTTCTGTACCATTAAAGCTAATGGAATTACCCGATGGTCCTAACGATGTCGTATCGGTACCACCATATAGGAAGTATCCAAAACCTAAGAGAATTAAAATGCCTACCACAATCGCGAGGAGAAGTTTTTTATTGTTCTTCATGCACAGCCTCCCGCACTTGTAGTTTATGTTCAATATCTGTGATTTCATGAATTTTTGTATTCCAACGATGCTGGAACCACAACCATTCATCAGGATGTTCTTTAATAAAAGCTTCTGTTATCTTAACAGTTTCTTCCGTAAGGCGGAACATATCTTTCTCCACATCACCAGTATCTTTATAATGAAGTGCTGGCAAGATATGGACAATATGACCATTCTCTTTACGAGATGCAAAGACTGGAACTACAGGAGCTTTAAACTTTTTCGCAAAGGATGCTGGTCCCGTTACCGCTGATGACTCTTGCCCTAAGAACATCACTGGTAATCCTGTGTACCAGCCGTCTTGGTCCGCCAAGAAACCTAATAATTTCTTCGCTTTCATAGCTTGTGCAGCGCCTCTCATTTCGGATCCACCACGAGCAAATACTTCTAATCCCACCATTTCTCGGTATTCGTTCATCAAACGTGTGAATTGAGCATTTGGTTGTTTTTTTACAATCGTTGTGGACGGATACCCATGAGCCGCTAAGGCTGCGCCCATCCATTCCCAATTGCCTACGTGAGCCGTCAATATGACAACACCTTTATCTTCCGCCACAGCTGCATCTAGGTGTTCTAGCCCTCGCATTTCAATATGTTCTTTTATGAACTCAGGTGTCAAATTAGGCATATATAGTGTTTCCATCACAGAACGTCCCAAGTTTTTAAAGAGTCGTCCTAATATGGCATCTGCTTCTTTTTCATCTATGGAAAGGCCAATCATTAGATTATGTAATCCTCGTTTGACCTGTTTTTTACCTACTAATCTATATAAAGGTCCTAGAGATGCTCCAATGGATAAGATTGTAGAATAGGGTAATGCACAAACTAATTTACTAATCGTCTTTAATGCTGTATATTGCCATTCTCCCGCCATGAAAGCCTCCTTTCTACTGACCTGCTTGGTAGGATTCTTCACGGTATGAGCGTACCGCATCCTCCCAAAGTCCTTCTTGTTTTAAAATATACTCAACTGCTTCACGCACTGCTCCCTCACCACCCTTGGCTTGGCAGATATAGTGAGCTACTTCTTTTATCTCTGGTACACCATCTTGTGGTGTCATGGCCAATCCCACCTTAGACATAATGCCTAAATCATTGAGATCATCGCCCATATAGGCTACTTCATGAACCTCTAAATCCAATGTATGTAAGAGTTCTTGTAATCCTGCACTCTTATTATGACTTCCCATTTGGATATGAGAAATCCGTAATTCTTTTGCTCTTCGCTCTACCATAGGAGAGGTACGCCCTGTAATAATGGCAGTTTGCAATCCCATCCGGTGTGCTAAAGCTAATCCTAATCCATCTTTTGCATGGAATGCTTTGATTTCTTCTCCACTAGATGTATAGACAATCTCACCTTTCGTAAGAACACCGTCTACATCTAAGGCTAAACAACGTATCGCCATTACACAATGCCTCTTCGCAACAAATCAGTAATATGTACTAAGCCAAGACTTGTTCCATCTTGACCAACAACTGGTAATACGGTAATCGGTCGAGGTTGATTTTTCTCCATCATGTGAAGAGCTTCTGCTGCCAACTTATCTTTTGTAATAGTACGTGGTGATTTAGTCATCATATCTTCCACAGACCATACTAGGAAATTACATCCAGAATCTAAACCGCGGCGAATATCTCCATCTGTTACAAGACCAATTAACTTGCCTTCTTCATCTACTACATTGGCTGCTCCCAGTCCTTTATTAGTCATAACAAATAAAGCATCTTGCACGGTAGCCCCTTTATGAATAATAGGATTATCATTTCCACTATGCATAATGTTTTCTACGGTTAGCAATAATTTGCGACCTAAAGAACCACCCGGATGGAATACAGCAAAATTTTCTGGCGTAAATTTATGTTGATCTAATAAGCACACTGCCAAGGCATCTCCTAATGCCAATGCAGCAGTAGTACTGCTTGTGGGTGCTAATCCTAATGGGCACGCTTCTTTATCTACGCATACCACCAAGACGACATCAGAGTTTTTCCCCAATGTAGAACTTGGATTGCCCACTACAGAAATTAATTTAGCACCAATGCGACGTAAGGAAGGCAATAAACTAATGACTTCACTAGTTTCCCCACTATTTGAGAATGCTAGTACTACATCATCAGATGTAACCATACCTAAATCGCCATGTACCCCTTCACCAGGGTGTAAAAATAATGCAGGTGTACCGGTACTCGCTAATGTAGCCGAAATTTTTCGTGCAATATGTCCAGATTTTCCCATACCTGTACAGACCACCCGTCCTTTAGAGGCTAAAATTAACTCTACTGCTGTTTCAAAACGATGGTCTAATGTTTCAATTAAGTCTAACACTGCTTTTGATTCTTCTTGGAGCACCTGTGATGCCCGTTCAAGTATCTTCATAGTTCACCTGCATCCTTTACATCTGTACTATTTTTTTACGATTTTGTCGATAGCCACTAAATCAGTTAATAATTCTTCTAGAGAATCTAAATATAACATATTTGGTCCATCTGAAAGCGCTTCTTCTGGGTTATCATGAACTTCAAAGAACAATCCATCCACGCCGCTCGCTACCGCACCACGTGCTAGGTTAGCCACGAATTCACGTTGGCCAGAAGACGCTGTACCTGCCCCACCTGGTAGTTGTACGGAATGTGTCGCATCAAAGATAACTGGATACTCAAAAGAACGCATGATCGGGAAGGATCTCATATCCACCACTAAGTTGTTATAGCCAAAACTAAAACCACGTTCAGTAAGCATCAAGTTTTGATTGCCAGATTCTTCCATTTTCTTCAACACATTGCTCATATCTTTAGGAGCCATGAATTGACCTTTTTTCACATTCACGCATTTTCCAGTCGCTGCTGCTCCGTATACCAAGTCAGTTTGGCGACATAAGAAAGCCGGAATTTGAAGAATATCCAACACTTCTGCAGCGGCATCAATTTGAGTAATATCGTGGATATCACTTACTACCGGTACCTGTAACTCTTCTTTGATGGCTTTCAAAATTTCTAAACCTTCTACGAGGCCTGGACCACGGAAGGAAGAATAGCTAGAGCGATTAGCTTTATCAAAAGAAGCTTTGAACACATAAGGAATGCCAACTTTATCGCAAATTGCTTTCGCACGGCGACCAATCTCTAATGTACGCTCATAGCCCTCAATTACACATGGACCTGCTAACAAAAATAAGCCTTTGCCTCCACCAAGTGTGAGGTTGCCTACTTGTACTGTTTTCATACTATCTCCTCTCTAAACGAAATCGTTTATGCTTCTAATTCGTGAAATATTTCATTCACTCGTTTTAAATCTTCTGGGGTATCTACTCCCACAAAACGCTGATCTGTAGGAATCACTCGGATGGTATATCCATTTTCTAAAGCTCGTAACTGTTCTAAGGATTCAGTTAATTCTGCTGGAGTCGGTTCCATCTTAGCATAGGTTAATAGGAACTGACGATTATATCCATACATACCTACATGCTTCAATGGCGGTGCCACGAAGGCATGTCTTGGGTAGGGAATTAATGAACGAGAAAAATACATGGCATTTCCTAGGCGATTTACAATTACCTTAACAGCGCTAGGCTCATTGTATTCTTCTTCTAACAAGGGACAGCCTACTGTTCCCATTTGTAGGGTTGGGTCTTCTTTGAATTGACGTGCCAATGCATCGATAAGGGACGCATCAATGAGTGGCTCATCGCCTTGCACATTAATAATCACGTCAATATCTATTCTTGCAGATGCCACTTCCGCTAAGCGGTCAGTACCCGTTAAGTGGTCAGCTCTTGTCATCATCACCTGTCCACCAAATTGAGTAACAGCATCATACACTCGTTCATCATCAGTAGCCACGATGACCTCATGAATTTCCGTCGCTTTCGACACTTGCTCATAGACCCGTTGAATCATTGGTTTGTTACCAATCATCGCTAAGGGTTTACCCGGTAATCGTGTAGATCCATAGCGCGCTGGAATAATACAAGCTATACGCATATTATTTCCCCTTTGCTATTTGCAACACATAGGATTTAAAATCGTCTTCACCTTTGGTAAATTCGATACCAATCACTAATACATAGACAGGAATCTTCAAATCTTTAATTGCACGTACTTGAGATAATTTCACTGCATCTTTTTCCGTTGTAATAATACCTTGAATCCCTGTTTTAAAACAATGTTGCCACAATTTCACAACATCTTCTTCACTATAATCATGATGGTCACCAAAACTCATCATATCCTGTACCGTGAATCCGTAACCTTTCAAATTAGAAATGAAAGAGCTAGGTTGTCCGATACCACTAATCGCTAATAAAGGAGTCCCATCATAGTCACTAATATCATGAATCGGGCCATTATGGCTCCATTCTTCCAAGGTTTGAAAACCTACCGTTTGATGAATGGTTTCTGCTACAGGAACAAGAGGTGCTAAAGAATGAATCTCTTCACGGAGTGCTTCCAGTTGTTCAGTATCTACTTGATTCGTTTTCGTTAACACAATATAGGTAGCCCGCTTCAAATTTGTCAAAGGTTCTCGTAGTAACCCTCTTGGCAACACCGCACCATAGCCAAATGGATGGCTGGCATCAATCAATACAATATCTGCATTACGGCCCAATGATCGATGTTGAAAGCCATCATCTAAAACAAGTACATCAGATTGCATATCGTCTACAGCAATCTTAGCTGACTCCACTCGTTTAGAGCCAATAATGACATTTGCATTCGGTAATGTTTTAGCTAATAACCAAGCTTCATCACCGCTGATAAAAGAAGACACATCTACCGACCCTTGTCTAGATACGACGATGGATTTTTTATTATTGTCCGCTTTGTATCCACGACTTAAGACACTCACTGTATGTTGGTCTGTATCCAATACCTCACACACGTATCGCACCATCGGTGTTTTACCTGTACCACCAACTGTAATATTGCCTATACTAATGACTGGCACTGGCATGTGTAACACTCTATGTGGATAGTTATACCGTTCATTGCGATATTCCACGACTCTTTCATAGACCTTGCTAGCCTTTTCTAAACCACCACGAAGAGCATCTCCCAAAGAGCCTTGCATCTGCCCGCTGATGATATGTTTAAAGAGTTGTTCTCCTTTCATGAGTAAACCTCCTCCGTATCCCTCTAGTATAGCCTAGGATATTAAAACTTAGATGAACCGATTATGGAACAATGTGAAAGCGTTCAAAGAGACGTCGTAATTCTTCTGTATTGCGCTGTGTAGCACCACGATTTTCGCTAACGACCTCCAAACAATGACGACTCATTTCTTCTCGCATAACTTCATTCGCACACAAAGTTTGCAATATGTCTAATAGCTCTTCTTCATCATGTACCATCGTACAAGCACCTCGGGAACTCAATAAACTATAGATTTCTTTAAAGTTAAACATATGCGGTCCCACAATAATTGGCTTGCCATGAGCAGCTGGTTCTAAAATATTATGTCCTCCCGTTTTGACCAAGGAGCCTCCAACGAAGATAATATCTCCTAAACTATATAGACGACCTAACTCACCAATAGTATCTAAAATCACCACTGGAATTTCTTCGTGTACAGGTTCTGTCATCGTGCTTCGGCAAATCGCTTTCAGCCCATATTTTTGAGATAATGCTTTTACATCATTACCACGCATAATTTCGCGAGGTGCTATGAGCAATCTCGCATTAGGATAGGATTGTAAAATTTCTTTGAAAGCCTGGAATAGTTTATCTTCTTCCCCTTTATGAGTACTACCTGCCACAATGATAGGATGATTATGTCCAAAGCCAAACTCATGTTGTAATTGTTCTTTTTCTTCATCTGTAACCGTTGCGTAGGTTTGATCATACTTAGTATTTCCTGTGACAGTCACTTCTTTCACATTCGCACCTAGTACAGAAATATATTCTGCATCCAGTTTCGATTGCATACAGAATCGATCGATGGAGCCCAACATATCCCTCATGAATGACTTAATATGCATGTATCGTGACATAGAACGATCACTAATACGACCATTCACCATCATGACTGGAATTTCTTCATCTTTTGCAATACGAAGGAAATTAGGCCAAATTTCTGTTTCTACCAGTAAAATAGCGATAGGTTTTATAATGTTCAAAATTCTTCGTGTCAAGAAAGGTAAGTCCAAAGGAAAGAAAATAATTCCTTCTGCTTCTGGTATGATACGTCGTGCCATAGCATGACCCGTAGCAGTAACTACGGATACAACTACTACTGCATCAGGAAAGCTCTTTTTAATATCTTTCACCAAAGGACTTGTCGCTACAATTTCTCCTACAGACGCCGCATGTAACCATATGGCACGCTTGCCTTCTATTTTTTTCATCAATGTGCTCGGCATGAATCCCGCACTTTGTTTTATACGCTCGTAGAATCCCTCTTCAAAGGCTAACCGGTAAAGAATCACCGGTATCAAGCCAATCCAGTAGATAATAAGAAGTATATTATATATCCAGTACATAGTTTATCCTTTTCCGGCAAATTGAACAGAATATAAATGACTGTACAAGCCATTCAACGCTAATAATTCATCATGTGTGCCTTCTTCTACAACACACCCTTGTTGTAGAACCACAATATGATCCGCATGCTTAATGGTACTCAATCTATGAGCAATCACTAAAGCCGTTCTATTTTTCATTAATCGTTCTAATGCTTCTTGTACAATTTTTTCACTTTCAGTATCTAAGGCTGAGGTAGCTTCATCAAGAATTAAAATGCTAGGATTTTTCAAGATGGCACGAGCAATGGAGATGCGTTGACGTTGACCGCCAGACAAGGAATTACCACGTTCTCCTACTACCGTATCAAATCCATTTGGTAATTTTTCAATAAATTCATAGGCATTCGCCGCTTTAGCTGCCGCAATGATTTCTTCGTCTGTTGCATCTAGACGACCATACAAGATATTTTCACGTACAGTCGCATTGAATAACATCGTATCCTGCGGTACTAAACCAATATTTTCTCGCAAAGACGTAAATGTGACATCTCGCACATCTACACCATCAATGCGAATGGCTCCACCTGTTACATCATAAAAACGTGGTAACAAGTTCGCTATCGTTGACTTACCGGCTCCAGAAGGACCAACAATCGCCACAGTTTGCCCTTGTTTTACCGTTAAATTAACACCTTTTAATGCCAAATTATCTTCATCATAAGCAAATTGTACATTGTCGAATTCTACAGTTCCTTGTACATCCATTAATGCTTTTGCCGTTGGGGATTCTTTCACATGCGGTTCTGTTTCTAAAATATCAATGACACGATCTCCTGCTGCCATCGCTTTTTGCAAGTTACCATAGACTTGTGTTAAACGTTTTACAGGATTTGATAAATTGATGGCATAAATTAAGAATGCAATCAAAGATCCAGCTGTAATATAACCTTGTACTACAGAATATCCCCCGTACCACAAAATGATGACTACTGCAATGGCCGCTGCAAATTCCACCATAGGCCCCATGACAGCTGTTAATTTTGTAGCTTTCATAGCGGCATCAAAGTTATTTTGGTTCTCTTGTTCAAAGCGGTTAAACTCATACTTTTCACGTGCAAAAGAACGAATGACACGAACACCGGAGATAACTTCTTGTAAAAAGGCTGTAATATCTGCTGTTCTACCTTGTACCTCATGACCTGCTGAACGTAATTTTTTACCAAAAATATTGGTTAATCCTAATACAACAGGCACAATAATCAATGTTAAGAGGGATAGTTTCCAATCCAAATAAAACATGAATACCAAAGACCCTACTAAGGTAACTCCTTCTGTCATAAAGGAAATCAAATTATCGACAATTGCTTGTTGTAAAGCGCCTACATCACTCGTCACGTTACTCATGATAACCCCTGTTTTATGGCGGTCAAAATAAGCTTGGTCTAACTTTTGTAAATGCTTAAATAAGGTTTCACGAATGTCGATAACTACTCGTTGTCCTACATAGGCCATTGTATAATTTTGCCCATACGTAGCAAATCCCCGAAGCAAGAAAATAATTAAAATAGCGATAACAATTAATGTTAATAAGCCTAAATCTTTATCTTGCAATACGCCATCCACTACATTTCGAATCAACCAAGGTACCACTAAGTATCCCATGGCCGCTGCAATCATGCAAAATATACCTAATATGAGTCGCATCCTATATGGCAGTACAAATGCCAATAGTTGTTTATAACGATCCATTTATGCCTCCTTCATTGCTACTGATGCAATGACATCAGCTACACGTTGCACCGCTCCCGGTGCCCCCAATTCTATTTTCACTTGTGCTAAATCAGCTTTCATCTGCGTATATACCGCCTCGTGATCCAAGATGTTAGCTAATTCTCGTTCTACATTTTCTGGCGTTACATCTCCCTGTAATAACTCAGGAATAATTCGACGCTTCGCCATAATATTAGGCAATCCAATATGGTCAATTTTTACCAACAGTTTACCAATTCCATACGTAACAGAGGCTACTTTATAAATTAATACCGTAGGTACATTCATTAATGCCGTTTCTAAAGTCGCTGTCCCTGAAGCCGCAATACATGCGGTACAAATCTGCATCAAATCATAGTTATGTCCTTCTGTAACAGTGACTGGCACAGAATAGCCTTGTAAAATTCTATCAATATCTTCTCTTGGTATGGTATGAGCTCTCGGCAAGAAAAATTTCAAATCTTGGTGATTCTCATATAACCGTTCAGCCGCTGCTAACATGGTCGGTAGTAGTCCTTCTACTTCTTGTTTACGACTACCTGGCATCAGGAGAATATTGCGACTTGTTGCCTCTGCACCAAAATGAGCAAGAGATTCTTCTACAGACATGGTAGGATGTACAATATCTACTAAAGGGTTTCCTACAAATTCCACATCTACACCAAATTCACGGTATGCCTCTGCTTCAAACGGAAAAATAGAAGCTACTTTTGTGACCGTTTTAGCAATATCTTTGCCACGACCTTTATTCCAAGCCCAAATGGTAGGTGCAATATAGTACACCACAGGTATATGCAATTCTTTTGCCACCTTAGCTAGCTTCATATTAAAGCCTGGATAGTCAATACACACCAACACATCTGGCTTTTCTCGTAGCATCGCTTCTTTTAGGAAACTACGAAGTTTAAAAAAGGTGGGCAAATGTTTTACTATTTCAACGATACCGATGAATCCTAGTTGCTGAATATCATAGATAATATCCACACCAGCTTGTTTCATCAAGTCCCCGCCCATGCCAAATAGCTGTGCTTCTGGATATTTCTCCAATAAAGCTTTTGCTACACTGGCACCATGCGTATCTCCTGATGCTTCACCAGCAGAAAACATAATTTTCATGCTTACTCCTCATCCAGCCCTTCTACGGCGCAGATTACGATACCTAATTCATTTGCTTTTTGCAATACTGCTTCTTGTTCCACAAAAATCGTCCGCTTTGCTTCCATAGCTAGGACCTTGCAGTTACCAGCAATCATAGATTCTAACGTTTTCATACCTACCGCTGGAACATCAAACCGTACATCCTGGTTAGGTTTTGCAGTTTTTACCACCACAGCCCCTTCACGACCCAAGGCACCGCCTCGTTTGATACACTCATCAGTTCCTTCAATGGCTTCGATGGCCATCGCCGCTTGTTCTTTCACTACTACGGTTTGACCAATATCAAGAGCCCCCATTTGTTTGGCTAAGGTAAAGCCAAATGTAATATCGAGTTGCTCTACCTCTGTTGGTTGACGCTTCGTCATCACACCCACCGGCGGCATAAGAGATCTCATGTATTTGGTTTGATCTGCTACCGATAGACCTTCTTTTTCTAATTCCTCTACGATAGCTAGCATGATCGTATCATCTTTACGATTGCGCAAACGATTCAATAATTTGATAGTACGCATATCAGGTATGGTTGTTATTTTTTTATAGAGATGTTCCTTTGTTACTTTACCTAACATCGTCACATCTGTGACGCCCTCTTTGAGAAACGTTTTGATCACTGTATCTGATTTAAAGACGCTGATTTGGTAGTATGCATCGGCCTCTGCTTCTAATTCTGGAGCACCATCTGTCACAACAGATATGACCACAACTTCATAGCCTTCATGTTGAGCCGCTCGCATAAATTCAACTGGCAGATTACCAATCCCTGCAATCAATCCTACTTTCGCCATAACGCCTCCCATTAACTTTTAATTATAAAAATCCTAATCTATATTATATCACATAAAGAGCACAAATGGCATGAAAGTTCACAACAAAAAATACATGGCAAAAGCATATAAAGTATGCTTTCACCATGTATTCTAATACCATATTAATCTCTGCGTACGCGCATGATACCACGATCTGCATTGCGCAAGAAACGTAGCATATGTTCAATCTCAACAGAGGATGTTAAGTTCAATTCCATTTCTTCAATGGCTTTCGATAAACTATAACCACTGCGATATATAATACGGAACGCTTTCTTCAATTCACGACGTACCTCTTCAGATACACCCGCACGGGCAAGACCCACAGAGTTCAGCCCAATTACATGTGCTGGCTGTCCATCCGCAATGACATAGGGAGGGATATCTTGTACGACTTTTGCCATACCACCAACCATAGCATTACGACCAATTTTTACAAATTGATGGACCCCAGCGATGCCACCGATGACAACCCGATCTTCTACAATTACATGACCAGCAAGGCCTGCACAGTTACTCATAATTACATTATTGCCAACGATGCAGTTATGCGCTACGTGAGTACACGCTTGGAACAAACAATTATTACCAATTCGTGTTTCTTCCCCTTCACCAGTAGCACGGCTAATCGTTACAAATTCACGAACTACTGTATTATCGCCAATGACGCAATAACTTTTTTCACCTTTAAATTTTAAGTCTTGTGGTTCTAAACCGATAGCACAACCTGGGAAAAATTCATTATTTTTACCAATCGTTGTCCAGCCACCAATGACTACATTGGCTCCGATTTTAGTACCATCTCCGATTTCAACATGTTCTCCAATGACTGCACCAGGACCAATAATAACATTTTTACCAATCTTTGCATCTGGATGTATGACTGCAGTACTATGAATTTCAGATGTTGCATTTTCCATGCCAACTACGATCATCTGTGTCACTCCTTATATTTTGAAAGTTATTCTGGTTTCACTAAGGCGAACATGTACTCACCACTTGCCACCAATTTATCACCTACATACGCACGTCCTTCTACTTTGCCCATACGGCCTTTGATTTTAACTACATCGGCTTCTATACGTACTTGGTCACCAGGTTTTACAGGATGACGGAAACGCACTTTATCAATACCTGTAAACATTGGCGTTAAACCACGATTTTCTTCAGGATACAAGAGTGCAATCCCACCTACTTGGGCAATCGCTTCTGTAATCAATACACCTGGCATCACAGGGTTACCTGGAAAGTGCCCCATGAAATGTGGTTCATTGAAAGTACAATTTTTAAGACCTACCGCACGCTTCATTGGTTCCATTTCAATAATACGATCTACCAATAAGAATGGATAACGGTGTGGTAGAATTTCCATAATTTCTTCAATTGTAAGAATCATGTTATGCCTCCTCTTGCATTTCTTTTAAAATTTCTCGACTTAATCGCGAGTTTAAATTATGACTCGATTTCACAGCAATAATATGGCCTTTTAGATGGCCCACCAAGAATAAATCACCTAATATATCTAAAATTTTATGACGCACTAATTCATCTGGAAAATTAAGTTCCGATAAACAAGTTGTATCATCATAGACAATCACGTTTTCCGTGGATCCGCCTTTAGCTAATCCCATCGCTTGCAATTGTTCGATTTCTTTTGTAAAACCAATCGTTCTTGCTGGTGCAATTTCTGTAGCAAATACATCAGGATTAATCTCATAATCTGCATGTTGCGTACCTAGCATTGGATGGCTATTGATACTTGTGAAAGTCACTCGGAATCCATCATAAGGACGAATGATGATAAATTTATCTTCTTCATAGATGCCATGAGACTGTTTCACAGTGTACACACGACGGTCTGCGTCTTGTTCTACAATACCTGCCTCTTTGATAAGTTGTACAAATGTGGCTGATCCACCATCTGCTATAGGAGGTTCTGGTGAGTTCAACTCGATGATACAGTTATCAATGGCCATACCGTAGAAGGCAGCTAAAATATGTTCTACTGTAAATACTTTTGCTTCCCCATCTTCTAAAGTGGTTGCACGCATTGTATTCGTAACATTGCGAATGTCTGCTTTCACAGAAGGAGTGCCTGGTAAATCTGTACGTACAAAGGTAATCCCAGTATTTGGATCACTAGGCAGGATACGCATTTTCACAGGTAATCCACTGTGTAATCCATCCCCTTCGTAGCTAATGGCTTTACTAATTGTTTGTTGTTTCATAAGGACCTCCTTTCTACAGTTTTTGGTTCATTACATCTGGTGGTACTTCTATGGTTTCACCATAAAAACGACGTGTCCATTTCCAACGGTTATGGAGCCAGAACCAATCTTCTGGATATCGTCTAATATAATCTTCTAACCATTCATTGAGCATTGTCAATGTAACGGCAATATCACGTTTACGGTCCTCTGTTTTTTCTGCATATACAGGAGGATGTACGGTAATTTCATGTTTTTCAGTATATTCATTAAAACGAATGGTAATCGGAATAATCGGTACATCTTGCATGCGAGCCATTGCGGCTGGTCCTACAGGAGTCAAGGTTTCGTAGCCGAAAAATGGTACTAACTGACCTTTATCTCCTGGATCTTGGTCCATAATAAGACCAATGAAGGAACCTTGTTGTAATTCTTTCACCATTTCACGGACACCTGTTTTATAGGTTACGTGTTGTTTCATAAGTTCACGATATTCATTGATAAATTTGTCCGCATCACCTTGTTGTTGCATGGCTACTGAAATCAAAGGATAGCCTTCCGATGCTAAAATGCCTCCTAGTAATTCCCAGTTTCCACTATGGAGCGCGATAATAATAGCACCTTTGCCATCTTCTTTGGCAGTTTCCAGATATTCACGGCCTTCCATGGTGAACATCTCTTTATACTTACCATCTTTAATTTCAGGATACCGAAGTACATCCACAATCATACGACCAAATCGTGTCACACTGGCTTTGGCAATTCGCTTTGCCTCTACAGGATCATCTGTAATTCGACAAAACAAGATTTGTCCGATCGCCAATCGTTTTCGATTGCTTGGTGTGAAAAGCCATCCTAATTGTCCTAATAGGTACCCAATGCCATATTGTACTCGATATGGTAAAGCGCATAGGATAGCACTGAATAGTTTCATACAGGTATATAACATAGGTACACCTATTTATCTTCTAATTTAGCTTGCAATGCAGCTACTTCTTTTTCTAATACTTTCAACTGTTTTACCATATCTGGCAATCGGCTTTCATAGGCCGCCAATTTCAACCATTCTTTGTGTGGTCTCATTGGAAAACCCGCATATAATCCATTGGATGGCACATTACCTGTGATACCCGTTTTACCAGCAAAGGTAACATTGTCACCAATCGTAATATGCCCTGTACAACCAGTTTGACCAGCAAAGATAACATGGTTACCACATTTGGTACTGCCAGCGATGCCGACTTGAGCAATTAAGAAACAGTCTTCGCCAATTTCCACATTATGACCTAAGTGAACTAAGTTGTCTATCTTAGTACCACGGCGTACCAAAGTAGAACCCATTGTAGCATTGTCGATACAAGAGCAAGAACCTACTTCCACATCATCTTCTAGAATCACATTACCTACTTGTGGGATATGTGTATGCTTACCATTTTCAGTGGCAAAGCCAAAGCCTTCTCCACCAATAACTGCATTAGCCCGTAAAACAACTCTTTTTCCTAAAATACAGTTTTCATGCACAATGGAACTTGCATAGATTGTTGTCCCTTCGCCAATACGTACATTATGTCCAATATACACATAGGCGTGTAATGTGACATTATCACCAATAATAGCATTATCGTAAACTACACAATAGGGTCCAACTTTTACATTCTTACCAATTGTTACATTCTTACCAATAATGGCCGTTTCATGAATCCCCTCTGGAAATACCACAGGAGGATGGAATACTTCTAACAATTTAGCAAAGGCAGCTTTTGCGTTGGACACTACGATTTGAGGAATCGTGCAATCTTCAATTTTTGCATCCACCAACAATGCCCCAGCTTTACTATCTTTTGCAAACTCTCTATAATCGCCGATAGCAAAACTGATAGCATGTTCTGCCCCTTGATCTAAACTGCGGGCTTCTTCAATATTAATAGAACCATCACCATATACGGTACCCTCAACTAATTTGGCTAGGTCTTCTACTGAAAACTTCACGCTGAAGCCTCCTTACTTTTCACTCTCTTATTATTTACTAGTTTCTGTGGAAGAAGCGCCTTCATTCATCTTTTTAAGCACGTCTTCTGTAATATCAATACCACCCGTTACAATGGCTTGATCATTCGCTACTACAGTCAATTCTTTTTCTTTCGCTACCGCTTGGATATTAGATTCCACATAGGCTTTGAACTCTTTACCCTTTGCTTGACCAAAGATTTGCAATTCTTGTTGTGCATTCATTTGTGTTTGATGGAATTGGTCTTCTGTTTGTGTGCCTTGCACTTGGGCTAAACGATCAGTCACTTCTTTTTGTTTAGCTTCCATTTCTTTATTGATGTCTTTTGCTTTTTGACTTTCTTGCACTAGTTTTTCAGTGTTTACCACGCCTACTTTATCTGTGGTGCCACAACCGGCAACCAATCCTAATGCACATACCATCATAGCTCCTGTAGCCATACGTTTCCACATTGATTTCATCACTTTACTCCTTTATTGTCCATACGATTGAATGATTTCATCTGTCAAATCCATGCCAGTACGGTCCGTAATATGGTCCACCAACACCAGATCTAGTTGTTTTGCTCTCGCTAGAACTCCTGCGCGAACTCGAATATCTTCTAGAATCGCATCATGCAAGGCTTGCACTTCATCTCGTTTTTGTGCCAACCGCTGTTCCCATTCTGCATCCCACAATGTGGTACCATCATGACGAACTTTTGCTAGCACCTCTTGTTGAGAGTCCACTAAAGCTTTCATGGATCGGTCCCTCTGTGCACCTAAGGCTTTAGCCTGTTCTGCAGCATAGGCACTTAACTTTTGTTGTGCCTCTGCATGAGCTGGTGCCATAGCTACCGCCACTTTCGATTCGATGTCTTTCCATTTGTCGGAGCCGCTCAGACCATGACTACGCTGTGCCAACAACTCTGATAAACGTTGTTCTTTTTCACGTTTTTCGATGTCCCAACGGTGACGTTGCATGTCATCAATCGCTTTTACATTCATTTCAGTTGTTAACCATAATTGTAAATTCACAATTTCTATATCTGCTTCACTAGGTTCTACTTTATAGCTTTTACGATATTGTTCAATCAATGCCCGTTGCTTAGCAGCTAACTCTTGATTTAACTCAGCCTCACGTAGGGCAATCTTAGTTTGTAACTCACGATTCAAACTTTCTGTTAAATTTGACTCTAACTGTTTCAAATGTTCTTCCGATTTGTTTACCTCAGCACCTAGTTTAGACTTGAGAAGTTCATCTTCTCTATCCCGTTGTGCCTCTAGCCGCAACAGTTCTTTTTTTTGCTCATCATAACTGTGAAAGTTTGGATGTCGTTCCACCACATCTTGCAAGCGTACAACCCCAATCCGTGGTGCCTCTATTACCTTCGAGTGTTGGTGTCCATAATATCCACCAATACCTACAGCACATACCAGCATACCTATGAAAGCGAAGATAGGTCCTTTTTCCATTTGGATGTTACCTTATTTAGTTTCTGCTAATTTTTTGCTCACTTGTTCTGTAATATCAGTACCACCAAACAACACAGATTCACGGCTCAATACAACACTAAGACCTTTGCCATCAGCTACAGTTTTAGACGCTTCATCTACACGTTTTTTAAGATTATCTTGAATTGTTTGTTGCTTTTCTTGCATTTTTTGACGAAGTTCATCAGATAATTTAGCTTTACCTGCTTCATCTAAATTAGCGGATTTTTCGTTAAATTCTTTTTGCAATTCTTCGTTATATGCTGCATATTCTTGTTGTGCATCTTGCACTAAGTTCGGATTGCTTTCTACAATTCGTTGCATGTCGATGACACCAATGTTACTAATTGCATTAGAACCACCATGTCCTGCCATCTGTGTGTACGCCAAAGCGCCCACACTAATAACAAAAAGAACGCCAACAATGATGGACACTGTTTTTACATTCTTTTTATTGTTCAATAAACGCATCATAGTGTATCTACCTTCTTTCTTTATATTCGTCCTATCAGGCGCAACCACCGATCATGGTCGCCCCATATATATTCTAATCGTAAATATTCATGTACATCGTAGGAAATAGCAAATTCATTCTCTTTTGCAGTCATATCTCTTTCATATCTTGCATTCCAACGGTTTCCAATAGTTTGTTGCACTATTCCATACTGGTGGTGATTAGGCAATCCATATTGATACCCTATCTTTGTATCTTTCGTGAATTGGTACCCATAAGATGGCTTAAAGGAGCATTCCAAACGATTCGGCAAAAACTCTGTTTCTACATACCAGTCATGAGGCCCATCATGAACCCCCGTATACAACCGTAATCCTACAGAATCTACGCCACGACCCATATCCAAATAGCCTTCCCCTCGAAGAATATACTTAGAGGAATCTACATGAATTTGCAAGGTCGTCTCCGATCCTACTTCCAAGGTGGGACTCATCGTCACACCAAACTGCGTAACACCACGACTTTTGTTGAGTTCATCTTGTATCTCTTTTTCTATCATCATTTGATGACGTCGTACAAAGGACACTGGCAAGCCTTCTAATTGGCGTAGTTTTTTTTCATAGTATTGACGCATAGTATAAAAGAACACGCTCGGTAATGTATTCGATTGAATCGTCACTGCTGTACGACTTACGCTATTTCCATTAGGAACTAAGTACACCGTCGCCTTTGCTGTATCGCCTCCTACCACATCAATTTGTGGGGTAAACTCAGGAAGGGAGCCTTCTAGGTCACTACGAACCGACTTTTGCACCAGTGGTGTAATCCAATCTAGTGAATCCAGTGATGCTCCCAGGAGCATTTGCTCTAATCGTGGCTTTACATTCCCTAAATCGGCATCTATCAACGACCGTCCATAGGGCGATATATTGCCATAATTCACCGTAGCTTCCAGAGATTGTACTACCTTTCCATACGGCTCTAAGGTAAGATGAATATTCAAATTGTTGCCTACATCCATAGCTATAGCTTTTACCGTGTATCCATAGAGGATCCGATCCACCACATCCATAGTTGCTTTTTCATAGGCCTGAAGAGACTCTCTGATTTCAAAGTCCTCTTTCCCTTGGTACATATAGGTAGCCGCTCCTTGAATGCTGGCGACCATACGTGATTCAAAAGCTCTTGGAATCGTTCCCGTTGTACTGTGCAGGTCCACATGCACCGTCTGAACAGGAGCACCATAGACAGAGGGAATCCCTAATGTTGCCATCAGAAGAGCCCCTCCTATCCATTTTTGTATCGTCATCAATTAGAATTGTCCACCAAAGCTGAAGTGGAATTTCTTTTGATTTTTACTAATACCATAGTCGATACGTACTGGACCAATTGGTGTTGTCACACGCACGCCGGCACCGACGGAAGCATTGAATGTTTTAGAATGAGAGAACCAAGGTACATTTGGTGCATCCCAAGCATCACCTAAGTCAGTGAATAAGGCCCCACTTACTTTATTCCAAATTGGGAAGCGATATTCCGCTGTGAAGTTGTACATTTTCTTACCACGGTATTGATCATCTTCATAGGCACGAAGAGAATCAGAACCACCGATTGTATATAATTGGCTATATGGTAAATCACCAACAGCCCAACCGATACGACCACGGAATGCCAATACTTGTTTATTGCCTACTTTTTTATACGTTCTAGCTTCACCAGTGAATTTATAGAAGTTGAAGTCACCGCCTAAGCCATGACCACCCCATTGTAATGTACTGGATAAACGTTTACCACGGCTTGGTTCATACACATTATCACGGGAGTCGAATACTTTTTGCCAGCTCACACTGTTTGTTGTGCCGAAGTTGTTTTTCAAGTATCCAGATGCTAAGAATGGATATCCATGGTTATTCCAACGAGGCCCTTGAGATTGGTTTGTATCATAACGGAAACCACTGGAATCCTTGTTATCCCAAATATAGGTATCTTTACGATGTTCTAGTGTTACATAATCACGAGTAAACTCACCTGTTTGACGACCTAAAGATACATTAAGACCATTAGATTTTCTATCATAGGTAGCCACAGATTGTCCTTTTTCATTATAATCTGTGTATTCGTTTAATTGGTTGAAGTAGGTTACACCAAGAGATGTGCCTTTACTATCAATCCATGGACGCAAGTAAGATACAGAGTAATTTTTATACCCTGCTGTACCACCAAATTCCCAGTGAACTTTAATTTTGTCGCCAGTACCACGTAGGTTTTCTTCCCCTACTTCTACGATCCCCACAAATCCATCAGACCCAGAGTAACCAGCACCTAATGTAATCGTACCTGTTTTATGTTCCAACACATCTACTTCAATATTTACCGTTTCTTCTGTGGATCCTTGTGTTAAACGTACGTTTACATCATCAAAGAAACCTAAGTTATATACTTTTTCTACAGAACGACGTACTAAGAATTTATTGAATGGTTGACCCACTTTTTGATTGAATTCACGAGTAATCACTCGATCTTTCGTTTTCTTATTACCATGTGGTGTAATACGTTCTACAATACCTTCTACCACAAATACGTGTAATACACCATTGTCGTCTACAGCCATGTCTTTTACATGCGCTAAGATATAACCATCACGTTGGTACGCAGCATTAATACCTTGTATTTTTTCCCCTACGGAAATGGTATTCAATACCGTGTTCGGTTGCACGCCTAAGTAGTTCACCAATACATCTGTTTTGTACACAGTGTTACCTTCTACAGACACACCTTTGATCACTGGGTTTAATGTTACATGGTACGCTACTTTCACACCTTCTGGCACTTCTGTAAATACTGGTGTAATTTCTGAAAGAACACCAGAACCACCCAAGTTTGCTATTTCTTTTGAAATGCCTTCTACAGTAACGACATCACCAATTTTACCTTGCAATAAGGATAGGAATGCTGGCTGATTAGCTGCATCAAGACCTTCAATAGAGATATTTGTAATTGTTTTACCTACATATTTTTGTAATTCTGTTTCTGTTAACGATGTGAAATAACGAGCTTGTACTTGAGGAATCGCTGTTTCCACACCAGCTGCTTGTGCTTCTTCTAATTTATCACCACCAGCTTTTGTAATGGTTTTAACTTCTTTATCATTCGTAGCCAAAGAAGAGTTATCCACACGTTTACGTTGTTCTTCGATTGCATCACGTTGTGCTGCTTCCGATAAACCTTCACGAGCTGCAGCGATGGCTGCTTCTGTGGCTGCATCACCAGCAGCTACTGTTTCTTGGCGTGTAGTATTTTGCTTTCCTAAGTCCGCCATGGACAATTTAGCAATTGTTTTGCCACTTTCCGTTGTCGTAGCATTGTCAGCAAATACTGGAGTTGCACTGATTGCTGCTAGGACAGCAAAGGTTAAAAATTTCTTATAAGATAGGTTTCCCTTCATATATGTTCCTCCTTAGAATATAAAAGGTGCTAATCTCGCAAAATACGTCCACCAGCTTGCACTGCATGTAACATGTCTTTTGAACTAATAGAGGGCTCTGGTGTTGCCTCCACAGTTGGTCGCGTAGTCACCACATGTTCCTGTTTTTCCACGGTTTCCACTACTTTTATTTCTGCTTGTTCTACAGGTGGTGATTCTTTTACAACCACTGGAGTACTAACCTTGTTTGGCTGTACTTCTACCTGTGTGTCAATGACGGGAGTGTGCTCCGTATTCCCTGTTTCATGTTGTGATAGCCACCAATGTGTTGCTCCTATGATTCCTACTAGTACGAGTGCTAAGACAGCTCGTTGTGCATAGGACACAATAGAAGGTTTCCCTTCATTCATTTGCTTCATCTCTGCTTGTGCCAAGAAGAGATGAAAGTTTCCTTTCACACTTCCTTTGTTAGCATACGATGTAGCTGCTGCATCTAACCAAGCACGAACCATGCGAATGCGTTTTTCCATAGGTGTTGTTACAGGTTCCATACGTTCCTCCTTTCATAACTATATAATCGTAGTTAGAAAGAAAAAAGTGAACCAATTTTTTACTATCTTTACTATTATACCAATGAACCGCTATTTTGCCTATTTTTTTCTACTAACTTTCTATATAGTACCCTACTTTTTTAAAACTTCAATGAAGAATCTCTTTCAATACCATTCCATTTCACCACAGTTCGCCAGATATCTCAATCTATGCTATACTTATTCATAGCATGTAAGGAGGTTCCTTATGGACATACTAATTAATGTGGGGATTTCATTCCTTGTAGGCTTGATCTCCCTATTTCTTATACTCAAGATTGAACCACATAGCCATCATGTGCTAAGCACATCTGGACGTATCAATCGCTTTCAATTTATCATAAGCATATTATTTTTATCTGCTACCATGCATATCTTTAATATGTTTATCCAACAACTGTTAAATGTAGTGGTCATTTTGCCAGCCTATTTTGCCATTAAAGCATTAGCCTATGCCGGTTATATTATATTGTTACCGTTCTACTATACCTTATACATCCGTCGTCTCAATGACATTGGATTGCCTGGTCGCTTTATCGGCATCTTGTTGGGCATGTATATTCTATGTACAAATCTATACATCCCATTAAAAAATATATACATCTTACATCTTATTATCGTCTATATCCTTCATGGATTCCTAGCCTGTTTCCCTGGTTCTACCGGAAACAACCGCTACGGTTCTCCTACACGTTGGCCAAGTAAAAGTAAGAAAGGATAGTCACTATGGGATTCTTCGATTGGTTCACTCAGACCCCAGACCATATCATAAGTTATGCCCCTGGCGGTCATACATTGCAAGTTAAAATTACTTACAATACAGAAACAGGTCTTTTTACGTATCGTGGTCGCTATGGTACACGCGCTAAGTTTTATGACAAAGATATCGACCATATCGACAACAAAGAGGTGAGTCGCACCCATCGTGTCTTGCTCATTCAAGGTAAGGATACTTGTCTCGCCACCCTCGATGTTCTCACCAACTTAGTCAATGAAAATTTACAAGCATGGATTGAATCTCGTGGCGCTGTAGCTTATGATTATGACCAACAACAACGGGGATTATGGGTAAATACTGCCGCTGTGAAAGCCGCCATCGATGCAGGTCCTCCAGTGGAAACTACTACCATTGAAATTGAGGGTACCTCAGATGATGCCGCTAGTACGTCCGTTCCTACACCAACAGAGGATGACCCCATTCTTCGTATCAAACAATTAAAAGAACTCCTTGATATAGGGGCCATTACCGACGAAGAATTTCAACAGAAGAAAGAAGAATTACTCAATAAAATCTAAATACTAAAAGGACTGTTTCCAGTGTCTCTTTCACTGGAACAGTCCTTTGTTATGTATAGTGTAATATTCTCTTCTCTTTTACGGCATAATAATGCCACCAACTAAATTCGATACATGATCGATGTGTTGGCTTTCACAATAAGCGCTCATTTCATTAGCGATAATGCCAATAGCTCGTGGATCTACCATCGTTGCCGTCCCCACAGACACGATATCAGCTCCTACTAGCATAAATTCTAAAGCATCTTCACCAGTCATGATGCCACCGCCCCCCATGATTGGGATTTCAATAGCTTGTGCCACTTGATGTGTTAAGCGCAATGCCACTGGTTTTACAGCCGGACCAGATAAACCTCCATAGATATTCCCCAATAATGGCTTACGAGTCCGTAAATCTACAGACATTCCTAATAGGGTATTAATCATACTGATACCATCTGCACCTGCCGCTTCTACAGCACGAGCAATCTCTACGATGTCTGTTACATTAGGCGATAATTTCATAATCACTGGCAAATCTGTATGCCCTTTTACCGCTTTACATACAGCAGCCGCACTCTCCGCCTGCACACCAAATGCCATACCTCCGCATTTTACATTAGGACAACTAATGTTGACCTCTAAAGCTGCTACACCTTCGACGGTCAATGTTTTTGCCATATATTCGTACTCTTCCAGTGTGTTACCAGAGATATTAGCAAAAATTGGCACATCATATTGTTTTAAATTTGGCAATATATCTGCTACGAATGCTTCTGCTCCTGGATTTTCTAATCCGATACAGTTCAACACCCCAGATGGTGTTTCAGCGATACGTACACCAACATTACCAGGTCGAGGAGTAGGTGTTAAACCTTTTACAGAAATCGCCCCTACCTCTGTATTGAGGTCTAAGTAACCATCGTATTCCAATCCGAACCCAAAGGTGCCCGATGCTGCTACGATAGGATTTTTCATAGAGATACCACAGAACTCCACTGCTAATTTAGGATCTACAGTAGCCATCAGTAAAACACCTCCTCAGCAGGGAATACAGGACCATCTTTACACACTTTATATCGTGTGCCACTTTTACCTTGGCATGCACAGCCTACGCAACCACCAGTACCACAACCCATGCGTTCCTCTAAGGACACTTGGCAAGGCACTCCCATTTGTTGAGCTACAGCGGCTACCCCTTTCATCATTGGTGTAGGACCACATGTCAAGACCGCATCAAACTGCTCTTCTTTCATAAGCATTTCCATCACAGTCGTAGGATATCCTTTGGTACCCAATGAGCCATCATCTGTGGTGATGTGTACAGTCACAGGAGTATCTTTAAACAAATCAGCCCAAAACGATTCACTTGCATTGCGGAATCCTAATATCACATGAGCCTCTTGACCTGATTGTAACCGATCAGCGATACATAGCATAGGCGCAATTCCAACACCACCACCCACTAGTAACATGTGGTCAGCAGTGGTAAAAGGTTGACCTAATGGTCCCAAACAATCCAAGGTATCCCCTTCTCGTAATTGGGTCATAATCTCTGTACCTTTACCTACCACACGATACAATAAGTCGATGGTACCTGCTTTGGCATCAAAGCCAGCATAACTGATAGGTCGGCGCAACAAGGGAGCTGTCCCCCCTGTAACGCGAACATTGCAAAACTGTCCTAGTTGTGCCTCTTTTGCTTGTTTTGGTGCATATACGGATACTCTCCATACATCACTGCCTATTTGGGTGTTATGAATCACTCGACCCATTTCTACATATCCACTCATGTATGATTACTCCATTTCATAATCTTGAACAGCATCTACTGTAATTACATCACCTGCAGTAGCGCGACTCGCTACTACATGTAACACTTCACGAGCTGTATCCAAGGATGTCAAGCATGGTACACCCATTTCTACAGCCAAACGACGCAATTGGAATCCTTCACGCTCTGGTTTTTTACCATAGGTTAATGTATTCAGCATCAAATCCACCTTACCTTCACGAATGAAGTCAGCGCAGTTTGGATTACCTTCAGAAATTTTATTTACTACAGTGCAATCCACGCCATGTTCTGTGAAGTAACGACCTGTACCACCAGTAGCCATAATATGGTATCCCAAATCGATAAAGCCTTTTGCTAAACGAGCTGCTTCTTCTTTATCACGGTCTGCTACAGTCATCAAGATATTACCTTTATCTGGAATGCGCATATTTGCACCATGGATGGCTTTGAATAAAGCATCTGCATAGGTGCGATCAATACCCATTACTTCCCCAGTGGATTTCATTTCTGGTCCTAGGGCAATTTCTACCAACCCCATTTTCGAGAAGGAGAATACCGGTGCTTTTACAGCCACATGCGGACGGGCTGGCACTAATCCAGTTGGTAATCCCAAGCTTTCCAAGGTTTCTCCTAAAGCAATTCGTGTTGCATACTCCACCATGTTGATACCTGTCACTTTACTGATGAAAGGCACAGTACGGCTAGAACGTGGGTTTACTTCGATGACATGAAGTTCACCATTTACCACGATGTATTGGATGTTGAGCACTCCTTTTACATTAAGACCTTTAGCGATGCGACGTGTGTAATCTACGATTTGTTCTGTCAATTCCTCAGACAAATGTTGTGCTGGATATACGGCGATAGAGTCACCAGAGTGTACGCCGGCACGTTCTACTTGTTCCATGATACCAGGGATACATACATCGATACCATCAGAGATCGCATCTACTTCTACTTCCATGCCTACCATATATCGGTCGATTAACACTGGGTGATCTTTCGATGCTACTACAGCTTCTTTCATATAACGATCTAATTCTTGGTCATTATATACAATTTCCATAGCACGACCACCTAGTACATAAGACGGACGGACAATCAATGGATATTGTAAGCGCTTTGCTGCTTCTAAGGCTTCTTCGTCACTAGTTACCAAAGCGCCTACTGGACGAGGAATTTCCAGTTTTGCCAACAATTCATCGAAACGTTCACGGTCTTCTGCCATATCGATACTGTCCACTGAGGTACCTAAAATGTTTACACCTCGTGCAGCCAACGGTCCCGCTAAGTTAATTGCTGTTTGTCCACCGAACTGAGCGATAACTCCTACTGGGTTCTCCTTGCGGATAATTTCCATCACATCATCTACTGTCAACGGTTCAAAGTACAAGCTATCAGATGTATCAAAATCTGTACTTACTGTCTCTGGGTTATTATTAATAATGATAGATTTCATGCCCGCTTTACGCAATGCCCAAGAGGAATGAACGGAGCAATAATCGAATTCTACCCCTTGTCCGATACGAATAGGGCCAGAACCAAGAACGATAACACTGTTTTCACCACGTGGTACTACTTCATCTTCCTTTGCATAAGCACTGTAGTAGTATGGTGTGTGCGCTTCAAATTCAGCGGCACATGTATCTACATATTTATAGGTTGGATGAATATTCCATTCATTGCGTTTTGCCGATACTTCTTCAGCACTACAATTTGCATATCTTGCAATGACTTGGTCTGGGAAAGAATAACGCTTCGCAGTTTTTAAATTTGCTTCTGTTACACCATTAGTCGCCAAATCTTTTTCTACTAATACAATGTTTTTAATTTTATTAATAAAGAAAGAGTTTATTTTTGTTATATAACAAATTTTTTCTACACTAATGCCCACACGAAGAGCTTGAGCGATGACATAAAGACGTTCATCATCCACTAATTGTAATCGTTCAATCAATTGCTCTGGCGTCTCATGGACAATTTTTTTCAATTCAATATGGTCTAACCCAATTTCCAAGGAACGAATCGCTTTTAGTAAAGAACCTTCTAACGTACGGTCAATCGCCATAACTTCGCCAGTGGCTTTCATTTGCGTTCCCAACGTACGGTCCGCCAAATTAAATTTTTCAAATGGCCAACGAGGAAATTTTGTTACCACATAGTCCAAGGATGGTTCAAAGCACGCTTTAGTTTCTCCTGTAACGGCATTTGTAATTTCATCTAAGGTCATGCCGATGGCAACCTTCGCTGCTACCTTAGCAATTGGGTAGCCTGTCGCTTTGGAAGCCAAGGCAGAGGATCGAGATACACGTGGGTTTACTTCAATAACATAGTATTGATTGCTGTATGGGTCCAAGGCATATTGCACATTACAGCCACCTTCAATTTCAAGATAACGAATGATATCGACAGAGGCAGTACGCAACATTTGGTATTGTATATCATTCAAGGTTTGCGATGGTGCCACTACCACCGAATCCCCTGTATGTACCCCTACTGGGTCAATATTTTCCATATTACATACAATGATACAGTTATCTGCGCGGTCACGCATTACTTCATATTCTACTTCTTTCCAACCAGCTACGGATCGTTCTACAAGAATTTGATGGATCGGACTCAGCTTGATGCCACGAAGGGCAATCATGTACATTTCTTCTTCGTTATGAGCAATACCACCACCTGTACCACCTAATGTATAGGCAGGACGGATGATGATAGGGTATCCGATACGATTAGCAAATTCTACCGCTTCTGCCACATCACTGAAAATATCAGATTCTGGCACAGGTTGGTTGATACGTTTCATCGCCTCTTTAAACAATTCACGGTCTTCCGCTTGTTTAATAGCCTCTAAAGTAGTACCTAATAATTTTACATTATACTCCTTAAGGACTCCCGCCTCTGAGAGTTCCACCGCCATATTAAGGCCTACTTGTCCCCCTAATGTAGCCAACACACCATATGGGCGTTCTTTACGAATAATCTCTGTCACAAACTCCAAAGAAATCGGCTCAATATAAACACGGTCTGCAATATCGCGGTCTGTCATGATGGTAGCCGGATTAGAGTTCACTAATACAACTTCATAACCTTCTTCACGAAGAGATTGACAAGCCTGTGTGCCTGCATAATCAAACTCAGCTGCCTGCCCGATAATAATTGGACCAGAACCAATTACAAGAACTTTTCTCTTTTCCATCATTAACCTCTTCTCATCAATGTTTTAAAACGTTCAAACAAATATACATTATCAGTCGGTCCCGGAGATGCTTCTGGGTGATATTGTACCGACATAATCGGCAATTCACTATGCACTAATCCTTCTACAGTACCATCATTCACACTGCGATGGGATACGCGCAATCCAGAACCCTCTAGGCTTGCTTCGTCAACTGCATACCCATGATTTTGAGAGGTAATATGAACACGATTCGTATCTAAATCTTTTACTGGATGGTTAGATCCACGATGACCAAAACGTAACTTATACGTTTCACCACCAAATGCACGAGCAATCAATTGATGTCCCATGCAAATGCCAAAGATTGGTTTTTGGCCCACTAATTTTTTTATTTCTTCAACAATTTCAGGTACGTCTTTCGGGTCTCCCGGTCCATTGGACAGAAAGATTCCGTCAGGATTGCAAGCCATCACTGTTTCAGCTTTTGTATGAGCTGGGAAAATTGTCAATCGACACCCTTCATTTTCCAAGGATTGAAGAATATTTTCTTTTACACCAAAATCGTACACAGCTACATGAAACTCAGCTGTATCTTGACCACGGCGACCTTCCCACTTTGTGGTAACACGCATAATGTGATCTGTCGCTAGTGGCTGTGCTAATAAAGCATCGATTTTCTCTTGTGGTGTATCTATTGGGCAAATAACCCCTTTCATTACGCCATGGCTGCGGATAGCACGTGTAATGGCACGTGTATCCACATTGTATAAGCATGGAATTCCATGGCTTCTCATATATTCCTCAAATGTCCCCTCATTTTGCCAATTGCTAGGGAACGTACACAATTCTCCTACAATCATTGCCTTGCAATAGGGCTTAGAAGATTGATCTACCTCACGTGTGACACCATAATTGCCCACCAGCGGGTAAGTTAAAGTAATGATTTGATCTGCATATGACGGATCTGTTAAAATCTCTTGATATCCTGTCATCCCTGTATTAAACACTACTTCGCCAACGATTGGCATGCCCCCCAGCAATGTGCCCTCAAAGATAGTTCCATTTTCTAATACCAGTTTTCCTGTCACCCGATTACAACCCCGTCTTTCATTACAATTTGTCCATCTACTACTGTTAATTTTGCTTTACCAGTGACTGTCATACCATCAAATGGGCATGATTTACCACGAGTGTAGAATGTATTTCTATCTACAGTCCATGTTTCGTCTAAGGAAAGCACCGAAATATCTGCAGGTTTACCTACTTCTAGTACCCCACCGTCTACTCCGATTAATTGAGCTGGTTTTGTACTCATTAAATTGATGATTTCATCAATTGTGAGGATACCTGTTTTTAATACATGTGTAACCACTGCCGCAAAGGATGTTTCCAATCCTGTAAAACCATTCGCTGCACAGCAGAATTCCACGTCTTTTTCTTCATACGCATGTGGTGCATGGTCCGTAATTATGGCATCAATCGTGCCATCTTGCAACGCTTCTAACAACGCTTGGCGATGATCTTCAGAACGAATTGGCGGAGCCATTTTGAAATCTGTATTATAATCGCGTAAGTATTCATCTGTAAAAGCCAAATGTTGACTTGTTACTTCACAAGTAACTTTGATTCCTTTTGCTTTTGCACGACGTACTTGATCCACAGCTTCTTTTGTACTCACATGTGCAATATGAATATGCCCACCAGTCATTTCTGCTAGCATAATATCACGAGCTACTGCTAGATCTTCTGCCACGGCTGGACGACCTTTTACACCCATCTCGTAAGAAACAATCCCTTCATGCATGTGGCCTTCACAAGTTAAACTGCATTCTTCTGCATGGTCTACGACCATTTTCCCAAACATGGATGAATATTCTAAGGCACGGCGCATGAAAGCAGCACTTTCAACATAATGACCATCGTCAGAAAAACCAACTACGCCTGCTTCCGCCATATCTCCCATTTCTGCTAGCTCTTTACCTTGTAATCCTTTTGATACAGCGCCCATAAAATCTACTTTTACAACACCTGTTAATTCAGCTTGTTTACGCAATCCACGCACTAATGCAGCATTGTCTACTACAGGGTTTGTATTTGCCATTGTAACAACACGTGTGAATCCACCTGCTGCTGCGGCTTGTGTACCACTGTGAAAGTCTTCTTTTGCTTCTTGACCTGGTTCACGTAAATGGGTGTGAATGTCAATCAAACCTGGTGCTACGATTAAGCCTGTTGCATCATACACTTCTGTTTGGTTAGCTTGTAAGTTTTGTCCAATCGCCGCAATTACACCATTTTCTACAAGAATATCTGCTACTTCATGTTGTCCTTTTGCCGGGTTAACTACCGTACCATTTTTAATCAGCAAACTCACTACCGTCACCTCCGATAATTGTTAAGTATAAAATCGCCATACGGATGGCTACACCATTACGCACCTGTTCTTGGATTACAGATGCATCACCATACGCCACATCCGGCGCAATTTCAAGTCCTCTATTCATTGGTCCTGGATGCAATACTAATACATCAT
This sequence comes from uncultured Veillonella sp., assembly GCA_963516605.1. Classification (GTDB taxonomy): domain Bacteria; phylum Bacillota; class Negativicutes; order Veillonellales; family Veillonellaceae; genus F0422. The sequence continues at coordinate 71,499 of CAUQBP010000010.1, forward strand.
CTTTTGCGTTTTCTAACACAGATTTATTAATACCAAAGATACGTGCATATTCACGATTACTTGGATATAATGCAGAATGAATTCGTTCTAATTGGATACGTAATACATTGACAACATCCGCATCTTTTACAGCTTCACGTACATCATGATGAACTGTAACACCTAGTTTTTCTAATTCTGGATATACTAAGGTACGAGGTCCTGCCAAATGCACATCTGCTCCCATTGTTTTTAATCCATAAATATTAGAGCGTGCTACACGACTATGCATAATATCGCCAACGATAACAACTTTCAAACCTTCGATACTTGGTTTATGTTCCAAGATAGAATACATATCTAATAACGCTTGTGTAGGGTGTTCATGAGCACCATCACCAGCATTGATAATAATTGGATCTACACATTTAGTAGCATATAGAGGGGCTCCTTCTTCTCCAGAGCGCATTACTATTGCATCTGTGCCCATGTAAGACATTGTTAATAAAGTATCTCGGAAACTTTCACCTTTTGCCATGGAGCTGCCGCTTTTTGAGATATTAATAACATCTGCTCCCAAGTATTTACCCGCTAGTTCAAAAGAACTTCTTGTACGCGTACTGTTTTCCATAAACAAGTTGATAATCGACTTACCTTTTAACAGCGGATGTTTCTTGTTGTCCGATAAAACAATTTTTTTCATTTTTTTAGCTACACGTAAAATGAGTTCAATTTCTTCTTTGGACCGTCCTTGCAGTCCTAATAGGTGCTTACCTTTTAAGCTGACTTCTCCCATCATAGCCTCCTTTATAGTACTTCTATAACACGCAAAAAAACCTCTTGCCGTAAGGCAAGAGGTCGCATAGTTATAGTAACTCTATTAGAGTTCACCCATAGTTATCCACGGATAGAATACTCCTTACTACGTTCCCTTACTAGCCTCACAGGACTAATTTAAAAGGTTCAAATGTGCGCTCTTCGGTCTCTCGTACCGATTCATTAAGCTTGTCTATCATTATAAATTAATTTATCTAAAACGTCAAGAATAGATATGTTTACTCCGAACAGTTCTCCTCGTCATGAAGGCTCTATAATAAATGTTGGGGTGACACCACTACGGTGTCACTTCCAACATTAT
>CAUQBP010000011.1:0-68449 GCA_963516605.1 uncultured Veillonella sp.
ACTTCTTAAATAAATCTTTAGGAGGTTGTGTCACAAATGTTTGACTACTATAGAAAGAAAGCTAAGAAATAAGGGAAATATATTTGATATTATCGAAGAAATTCGGTATACTAAGGGTTGGCAATCCATTTGGTGTACTTTCATCATGAACCGGAGGAACTATGATTATACGAGAAGAGAAAAAGCGTGAATTTTATACGGTCACAGCTCTCGTGCGTGAAGCCTATATCAATGCAGATCGCAGTACAGGGCGAGAATATAAACTAGTGGAATTGTTGCGCGAGTCCGAGGCGTATATTCCTAAGTTATCCTTAGTGGCTGTTATTGATAATGCCATTGCAGGATATGGTATGTTCTTGCGTGGTAAAGTAGGCGATCAGGACGTACTCATCTTGGGCTTACTGGCAGTAGCGCAGTCTATGCGTGGACATGGTGTAGGGGGTGCGCTCATTTTAGAAGGTCAACGATTGGCACGTAAAATGGGATACTCTTACTTATTTGTACATGGTAGTAATGTATACTATCCACGGTTGGGTTATGATTTTGCACACAAATTTGGTGTAGAACCGCCAGCAGGATTGGACCGGGACCATATGATGGGGATCAAGCTTGATGCCCAAGCAGAGCCTTTACAAGGTGTATTGGAATATCCGGAACCATTTAAAACCCTAGAAATGTTCTAGGTGACTGCGACCTATGTCGTAGTAGGTATTAGATAGACAGTTCGAGATCCTCCTGTCTGTAAACAAAACTAAGGAGTTATAATGAAACAATTTAACAACACACAACGATTGACGATTTCTGCCATTTCCATCGCTATGTATTTGGCGCTTATGATCGGTACACAAGGCTTTGCCTTTGGTCAGTATCAAGTGCGCATTGCGACAGCGCTCTATGGATTGTCAGCGATCTTTCCATTCACAATTCCAGCCTTTGGTATTGCCAACTTTGTCAGCAATACAGTGATGGGCGGTTTTGGTTTAGTGGATGCTATCGGTGGAGCTGTCGTAGGGTTATTGACAACAGGTCTAATCGTCCTTGCGAAGCGCCAAGGCTTAGGTAATTGGGTATTGATTCCTATCATTACCTTTGTACCAGGATTGATTGTACCAATTTGGTTGACCTATTTCTTGCCAGTTCCATACTGGGTATTAGTGAGCTCCCTCGTAGTAGGTCAGTTCGTGTGTGGTGTGGTGAGCTACTTCTTGATCAATGCGTTAGAGAAAGTAGTTTATAAAAATAAGGAGGTTTTAGTTCGTGAGTAGTGGTCGTAATGCAGCAGAATTACAAGGTGTTCATGCTTTAGGTAGCCATACGGACTATCCTACAGATTATGCACCGCAGGTGCTAGAAGCATTTCCGAATAAACATCCGGGGAATGACTATTTTGTGAAATTTAATTGTCCAGAGTTTACCAGCCTTTGTCCTATGACGGGGCAACCGGACTTTGCAACGATTTACATTTCCTATGTGCCAGATGAAAAATTGGTGGAAAGTAAATCTTTAAAATTATATTTATTTAGTTTCCGCAACCATGGAGACTTTCACGAAGATTGTATCAATATCATCATGAAAGATTTAGTGGCATTGATGGAGCCTAAATATATTGAAGTGTGGGGCGAATTTACACCACGTGGGGGCTTGTCCATTGATCCGTACGCCAACTATGGCAAACCGGGCACCGATTGGGAAGTCACAGCGAAGGAGCGCTTGCACTTTCATGATATGCAACCAAAACGGGTAGCGTACCGTTAATTATATACATATTATTGCCAGGTCAATCGGTTGAGGGACCTGGCAATTTTACTAAGTGCCCTAGACATGATAGGATAGAGATAGATACAACGTGTTGAAAGGAAAAGGAGTTGGACATGCAACCACAGTTATATATTGGCGGAGCTGGTACGGGAAAGACTACGGCTTGTTTCGCAGAGATAGAACGAATTTTACAAGACCATCCAGACCACCAGATTATCGTCCTTGTGCCAGATCCTGCGACGTATATGATGGAGCGCAAGTTAGCAGAGTATCGTCAGGAAAAAGGGTTCACCACGGTGCGTGTGGTGGGCATGACACGGCTAGCCTATCAAGTGTATCAATCCTTAGGGAAAGTGAAAGAAGAAGGCCTGTCGGAAATTGGCAAAAAACTAGTCCTTCGGGTATTGTTAAAGCAATCAGCCGGAGAGTTGGACTTGTTTAAACAGGCAGCGAAACAACCTCATTTTGGAGATGTCATACAAGGTCTTTTGACGGAGTGTAAAGCCTTTGGTGTAACGCCAGAGGACTTGTCGGGGGCTGTGAAACATGTAGATTCTATGGTGTTGGGCCGTAAATTACAAGAATTATCCTTGTTGTTAGAACGCTACGATACAGCGCTGGAAGAGTTAGGCGTCCAAGATTCTATGGAAACATTGATCGACCTATTGCCACAGTCTCCACTCATGAAGCATTGCCATGTCTTTGTAGACGGATTCCATTGGTTTACACCTTTGCAGTATCGCTTGATTCAACGGTTGTTTTCCCTTAGTGAATCCTGTCATATGACGATTAGCTTGCCATCCTTGGAGGAAGAGGTACATAGTCGCAAGGGATCTATGTATTTCCGTGTTTGGGAGACATACCGAGATATGATGACTTGGTATCCAGAGGCGGTGGTGCATGATATGAACACCGTTTATCGTGGGACACCGGTATTACAACAATTGAACACACAGTTTTTTAGAACACCTATGAAAGCAAACACCACCGAAGATGCATTGACTATGGTGAGTGCCTATAATCGAGAGCGGGAAGCCGATGCCGTGTGCCGTAATATCTTGGCATACTGTCAAGAAGAGGGACATCGCTGGAAAGACTGTACCATTATCTTGCGGGACATGGAGTCCTACGGTGATGTACTGGAAAAAGCATGCCGGAATTATGGCATTCCGTTCTTTTCGGACCAACGGAAGATGATGACCAGCCATCCTTTGGCGGAGTTTTTACAAGGTCTATTCCATGTGTATCGTACCTTCTTTGATCATGATGCGGTGTTCCGCTTGCTGAAAACAGATTTTGCGCCTTTCACTCGTGAAGAAGTAGACCGATTAGAAAATTATTGCTTAGAGTACGGCATTCAAGGGGCGGCATGGTTACGAGATGTGTGGACCTATGGCGGCGAGGGCGATGAAGAAAGACGCGCTGTGATGCAGGATTTACATAGGCGAGTCCTGGAATATTTGCGTCCCATCTATGATTTCTGTAAACTGTCACATAGGGGACAGGAATGGAGTGAGTTCCTATTCCAAACCATGCAAGATTGGCGTATTCCAGAGCAATTGAAACATTGGTATGACGAAGCAGAAGACCGTGGGGATGTACAAGAAAGTGCTAGCCATGTACAGCTCTATAAACATGCTATTCAATTGCTAGAGGAATGTGCATCTGTAACGGGCACAGAGGAGTTGAACGCAGAGGAGATGGGGCTCATCATCGAGGAAGGTCTCAGCGAAGTGACCTACTCCTTGGTACCGCCATCGTTGGACCATGTGACGATTACCACCATCGACCGTAGCTATATGACAGATGCGAAGGAAGTCTATGTGCTAGGTCTCAATGAGGGGGTATTCCCTCGGAAAATGGGGGACGAAGGTATTCTGCGTGACCAAGAACGGACTGCTTTAGCAAAGGTAGGTGTACAACTGGCGGCAGGCGCCTTAGGGCAAATGTTCAATGAAAATTTCTTGTTTTACTTAGCTTGCACTCGTGCTAGCCAAGGATTGCACCTGTCCTATGTCACATCTGATGAAGAAGGATCCAAGATGGAACCATCTTTGGTGGTGCGCCGGTTACAGCAATATGGGTATGTGAACACAATCGAAGAAGCGCCACTATCTATGCCAGAGGGACGAGAACAGGACTATCTATGGCGAGCATCCCAAAGCTTAGGGCTTTTTTCTAGTCGCATGAGTGCTCTTATGAAAGGAGAACCTATCTCCTCTGCATGGTGGAGTCTTTATAATTGGGGATTGGAATCGGGCTATCGAGGTGAAGTATTCTTTGCCACACGAGGTATGTTTGATTCCAATACAGTGCCACGCATTGAGCAGTCCATTGTGCGAGGGCTATTGCTACGCAGCGATGCCTTAACGGGTTCCGTCACACGATTAGAACGATACCATCGTTGCCCATACAGTTTTTATGCTCAATATGCGTTGCGCTTAGCCCCACGGAAAGTGAAATCCTTTGGAGCCCCTGAAATCGGAATCTTCCTTCACGAGACATTGCGCTATTTAGGGGAATATTTATTACAACAAGGTCGACAATGGCGTGATGTAACAGAGGAAGAACAAGAATCCTTATGCCGTGAAGCGGCAGATGCGGTGATGGGCACAGAGGAGCGAGATGCGTACGAAGCGCAATTGTATACTCGATTAACATCCACCTTATCGGCTACGGTAGCACGTCTCGTAGATTGGTCTAAGAAAAGCGAGTTTTCTACTACAGAAGTAGAGCAAAGCTTTGGCATGGGCGAATCTGGTTGGTACCCAGTACGCATTCCCTTGGGTAAGAACTACGGTGAAAGCATCGTACTGCGTGGTCAAATAGACCGTGTCGATGAATATCGTGGTCCTCTTGGCCATTATGCGGCGGTCATTGACTATAAATCAGGGGGCACTACGGTGCGAGCTGATGAAATTTACTATGGCTTGAAATTACAATTAATGACCTATCTATTGGCATTGGAGAAGAATACACAAGATAGAATTGGCACGGCGGCAGCTCTCTACACATACGTGCGGAATCCGCAAGTGAAATTGTCAGAAGTAGTGAATCACAGACGGGCAGAAGAAGAAAAATCGGAAGGTCAACAGTTAAAAAATAGTGGATATTTTGTAGACGGTGACGTGTTGCAATCCTTAGATGTGACAAGGGCTTACCAAAGTAACTCCCCTTATGTACCGATTGTTCTGAAAAAGGATGGCACTCCAGATAGTCGCACATCCAAGAGTTTGAAGACGATGGAACAATTTGGCCTCATGAAGGAATATACAAAACAAATTATTTCCAATAGTGGTACACAGATGATGGACGGAGAATTTCCTATCAGCCCGTACCAAAAGGATAAACGGCGACCTTGTGAATATTGTGAGTTTCAAGCCCTATGTCGCTTTGATGGAACACGCAACAGATATCGCTATATTAAGACCATGACCGAAGAGGAAGCATTGGAGAAGATGGAAGCATTACAAACAGGAGGGGCTACCTATGAAATGGACTGATGCGCAACAGAGAGCTATTGATGCACCTAGACCAGGGCAGTTATCATCCCAAACGATCTTGGTGTCCGCCGCGGCGGGATCCGGTAAAACGGCAGTTCTCGTAGAGCGTATGATACAACGCCTGAAACGGCGAGAGCTAAGTATTCAGGAACTGATGGTGGTGACTTTCACAAAGGCGGCAGCAGCGGAGATGAAAGCTCGTATCGGGGTGAAACTAGCAGAGGAGTTTCAAGCCACAGGGGACACTTATTTAGAAGAACAATTGAATATGTTGCCGTCTGCCCATATTTCCACATTGCACTCCTTTTGCCAATGGGTCATCCGCAGTTATTTCTATAAACTAGATATAGATCCGTCTTTCACCATCGGCAATGAAGGGGAATTGGCGCTTATGCGCTACGATGTGCTAGATGCCATTTTGCTGCAGGCCTACGAACAGGGGCTGTATAACATTTACGATGTGAGCGATATGTTCAGCACGGAACGGTCAGACCAAGTCTTGCGGGAGACCGTATTTCAAATATACAACTTTGCCTTGGCCCAAAGTCAGCCTATGCGTTGGTTAGATCAGGTGTGTCATACCTATGAAAGTGCTTTACACCAAATCTTGTTAGAAACTACTTGGGGCACATTATTTTGGAAAGAACAACAACGGCAAATTGAGTATCTGTTAGAGCGCTATGAAGAGGCACAGCGCTTGGCGACCTTAGGTAATGGGTTCGACAAATGGATGGAAAAGGTCAGCGAATTGCAAACGCTGTTACAAGCCATGCAAAAAGCAGACACCTGGGATGCTATGCATGTGGGTGTAGTCGGTATTGGGGGATTTAGTTTCCCCGTACTCCGTGCTACAAAGGTCATGAATGAAAGCGACCCAGCTATCTTGAGTGAAATCAAAGCCATCTTGTCAGAAGGGAAAGAGATATTGCAAGCCATGCCGAAAGGTGTCTTTGCTATTACGGAAGCAGATTGGCGAGAGCAAATGGAGTACTTAGTGCCGTTGGTACGAGGTATCATCCAGCTGGTGAAACGATTCCATGAGGATTTTCAGCAGGCAAAACAAGAAGCGGGTATGATCGATTTCTCCGACTTGGAACATCTATGCTTAGCCTTATTAGTAGACCCAGAATTTACAGAAGAACTCAAGCCATCTGAGGTGGCACTGGAGTTACAGGATACATTCAAAGAAGTGATGGTCGATGAATACCAAGACACGAATGGCGTCCAAGAGGCTATCGTGAATTTAGTATCTCATGGGGACAATCGTTTTTATGTGGGCGATGTGAAACAGTCGATTTATGGATTCCGTATGGCAGATCCGCAGCTATTTATGGAAAAGTACCATCGGTTTGATCACGATGTGAACGGTGTGGAACGGCGTATCGATTTGTCCCAAAATTTCCGTTCCCATGAAGCGATTCTAAATGTAACGAACTTTATATTTTCGCAAATTATGACCGATGAAGGGGCAGGGCTTACCTATGGTGAGGCAGAAGCTCTCCACACAGGTCGCATCGTAGAAGAGGCGCCACCAGAATGGGTAGGTGGTGATGTAGAAGTGCACGTTCTTTGCTGTGATGAAGACAAGGCACAGACAGACCCTGAAGACGGAGAAGACCTAGAGAACGATGAAAAAGAAATGCTCTTTGTAATCCGTAAAATCCAAGAGTTAAAGAACAATGGCGCCATGGTGCAAGATAAAGATGGCACTTTCCGCCCTATGGAATGGCGAGATATTGTGCTCTTGAAACGGTCTATCTCTGGGTCGGCAAGTCGTATGATCGACCTACTACGGCGAGAGGGCATCCCTGCCTATGCAGAGGAGAAATCCGGCTATTTCAGCGCTATGGAAGTGCAGTTTGTGCTGTCCTTGTTGCAAATCATCGATAATCCAGAGCAGGACTTGCCTATGGCCATCGTTTTGCAATCGCCTCTTATCGGGATGGATGCCAACGATTTAGGGCGTCTTCGTCTGTCTGTAGGGGAGAACAGCTTGTGGAGCGGGTTGCGCCCATTTGTTGAAGCTTCCCAGAATGCAGGGTGGATTCTCTTTGTGGACTCTATGGACACCTGGCGGACCATGTCTCGCCGTCAAGGCATTACGGACTTAATTTGGCATATCTACGATACCTTGCATGTGGTAGAATACGTGAGCGCCATGCCAAATGGCTTGGTGCGTCGTGGCAATGTGCTGGCCTTGTATGAGCGAGCGAAACAATATGAAAGTGGCAATTACCGTGGCTTATTCCGGTTCTTGCGCTTTATTGAAAGCTTGCAGGCATCCGGAGAAGATTTAAGCGTTGCCAAAACGGTGAGTGAAGCGGACAATGTGGTGCGTATTATGACCATCCACAAAAGTAAGGGCTTAGAGTTCCCCGTGGTGTTTCTCATGGGCACTCAAAAGGGCTTTAACAAAATGGATTTGAACCGGTCCTTGCTATTGCACAAGGAATATGGAGTGGGTTTGAAAGGGTATTTCCCAGACTTGCGTGTGATGTATAATTCCTTACCTTGGATTTTCGTGCGCCAAGCTTTGGAAGAAAATTTGAAAGCTGAAGAGGAGCGTATCCTTTATGTAGCATTAACTCGGCCTAAAGATAAACTGTATATTACAGGTTATATGAAGGGGTCTATCAATGGCTCTACGGATCGACCTGCGACGAAGAAAATGGGTGAATGGGTAGCGCCTGTATTGCAGTGGGGTGAAAGTGCTTTCACGAAAGAGCAGATTCTAGGATGTAATTCCTATTTAGATTGGATTTTGCGAAGTTTAGCTCGCCACGTAGCAGGTGGCATGCAGTTACGCCAATTTGCGGAGGTAGAAAGTCCGCAATTCCCAGATATACCGTACAAAGATTGTCCTGTGTCCTTTCACATTCATGATGGAAATGATTACAGTGTTTCACAGGAAACCCCGTCCGTAGAAGTAGACATTCTGGAACAAGTGCGAGCCCAATTACCGGTGGAAGCGCCACCATTGGACCCTGTCGTGATAGATCGGTTGACCTCTGTGTATGCTTATGAAAGCTCTACAGAATGGGCGGGAAAAATTTCTGTATCTGAAATTAAACGGCGCTTTGTGGAGCTGGAAGAATTGGCAAAACAGATGATTGAGCCGGACTATAAGCGTGATACAAGTAGTCATGATGATGAGGAAACGATAGGATCAATCATGCCTAATGCGATGGAACATAGAACAACTGGAAATGCGAATGGTACAAAAGATTCATCAGTAGGTACATCAGCTGTAGGTGCGGAGAATCATTCGGTAGAGGATGCTACTGGTGATATATACAAAGGTAATATAGAATTAGCTACGAATAGTGGTGTTGAGAATATTGCAGAGGATACACTGGCAGAGTTGCCAGTAGATCTCGGTCCTTTTGATGTAACTTTATCATCGATGGCAGAATCTGCATCGATTCGCAGTGGTGCCCGTTGGGGTACTCTCATGCATGAAGTGATGCAGTGGTTGCCGTTGCAATCATATACACGACCATCTTTGCGGAAAGCCTTAGATAACTTGGCGTTACAAGGATACTTGACCGATGAAGAACGGAAAGCGATTAGTGAAAAACGGATTTATGATTTCTTTCAGTCTGACCTAGGACAACGATTGCTAACAGCACAGCGAGTGGAACGAGAACTACCATTCAGCATGCTATTCCCGGCGAATCGTGTGTACCCAGAGATGCTAGACGGGGAAGAATTATTCCTACAAGGTATTATCGATACAGCATTCCTAGAAGGCGGATCTTGGGTCCTAGTGGATTATAAGACCGACCGTCTAGACGAACAAGAGTTGGTAGAGCGTTATCGCATTCAGCTCATGTTGTATAAAGAAGCTTTGGAACGATTGACACCATACCCTGTGAAAGAGGTGTATATCTATTCCTTCCGATTGGAGCGGGCTATACCGGTATAATATTTCTAGCATAGCAATGGCAGTAATACAATTGATAGTTTAGAAATATATTCTACATATGTTGTAATGTTACTAACAAATGTGATTGAATACAGGTATGTAAACTAATACATTCAAAATACAAAACAGAACAAAAAAGAGGAACGTTGTGTACACTGTGCCAACGTTCCTCTTCTTATTCTAAATAATACGGATTATGTAATGTATGGGGTTACAGCGCCCCCCCAATATAAGGGGAGAGCATATTATATACTAGGGTACGAAAAAGGGCCTCGAAGGACCCTTTCAGTATAGTATTATTCGTTTTCGTGACCTTTATGCCACCAAGTGATACCTTTTTGCGTTGGTAAAATAGCGCGGTCGAAGATTGGATCTTCAATACCTTTAGATTTTTGATTCATGTAATCTTTGAGTGCAATGGTTACTAATTTGCCTAAACGCAAGATAGAAGTAATATTGCAAAGCACTAAGAATGCCATAAACAAGTCGGCTAAGTTCCATACAAGATTTAATTCAGCAATACAGCCAACATAGACCATGATGATAACAAGAGCACGGAATAGGTTAATAGCGAATTTGTTGTTCTTTGTCATGTGCGCAATATTCACTTCGCCGTAGAAATAGTTGCCGATAATGGAACTATAAGCAAACATGAATACAAATAATGCGATAACTGCAGGAGCCCAAGAGCCTAATTGGTGTCCAATACTGTGTTGAACAAGGGCGATACCTGTTAGATCTGAGTGCACATATTCGCCAGATACAAGAACGATGAAAGCGGAGGCAGTACATACAAACATGGTATCTACAAATACCCCAAGGGACATGATTAAGCCTTGTTTTACAGGGTGATTGACATCGGCAGAAGCGGACGCATTTGGTACAGAACCTTCACCGGCTTCGTTGGAGAATAAGCCACGTTTGATGCCTTGCATCACAGCAGCACCGATGAAACCGCCTGTGGCAGAATCAATCGTGAAAGCTTGTGTAAAGATAGCGGAAATCACATCTGGTAATACAGAGATATTAGCAATGACAATATACAAAGCAATTAAGAAGTACAAACCAGCCATGAAAGGCACTAAAAATTCAGCTGTTTGAGCGATACGTTTGGCACCACCGAAGATAACAAGAGCAGATAAAGCTGCTACGATAAGACCTGTGGTAGAGGCGTCGATATTCCATGGTTGCACAGCGATAGCAATGGTATTCGCTTGTACAGAGTTGTAGATTAAGCCGTATGTAACGCTGATTAAGATAGCGAATAGAACAGATAAGAATGGACTGTTTAAGCCATGGCGAATGTAATAGGATGGACCGCCACGGAAGGAGCCATCAGGTAAACGCTCTTTGTAGATTTGACCTAATGTGTTTTCGATGAAACTAGTAGCTGCACCAAGAAGGGCAATAAACCACATCCAGAACACAGCACCAGGACCACCTAAAGCGATAGCAATAGCGATACCAGCGATGTTACCAACACCTACGTGAGAGGCAACGCTGATACAGAATGCTTGGAATGGGGAAATGTGATGATCACCTTTACTTTTTTCTCCCGCACCAGATTTTAAAATACGGAACATTTCTGGCAGTTGTTGTAATTGCACGAATCGTGTGGTTGCTGTAAACCAAACACCGGCAATGATAAGGAGAGCAATGATGATGTTATTCCAAAGGAACCCATTTACATCTCCCAAGAGTTGAATGATTTGATCTTGCATAAGGACATCCTTTCTTTACATATGTACATAGCATATTTTCTCTAGTATATCATAGGAAGATAGGGAAATGATAGAAAGTTATAACAATCCTAGAAAAATTGTAAAAAAACATCTATCCATGAGGGGTAAAAGGTGTTACAATGAATCGATAAATGAATGAAATTGCGTCACTACATCCGAACCCATTCCGTACGGACTAGTGGCGCTAGCGGTTTTTGAAGACACGGATACTTGAAATGCTCAAGTGATGTATGGAAAGGGGCTTGATACATGAAAACCACCGCTAAAAAAATGTCTGTATTCCAACTGACATCCATCGTGGCAGCCAATATGTTGGGTGCTGGAATTATTATGCTACCGTCTCAATTAGCACAGGTAGGCACCATTTCTATCCTATCATGGATTATTACGGTACTAGGGTCCTTGACCTTAGCCTATATTTTCGCCCAATGCGGTTTATTTACAAAGAAATCTGGCGGCCTAGGGGGGTATGTAGAATATGCCTTCGGTAGGACGGGCCATTTTATGGCGAACTACTCTTATGCGGTATCCTTGGTGATTGCCAATGTAGCCATCGCCATATCCATCGTAGGCTATGGGGCCGTGTTATTTGATGTAGACCTTTCACCAGTAGAAGTAAGTTTAGCAACCATCGTGTTGCTCATGGTGGCAGCTCTGGTCAATGTGCGTGGCAATAAGAGCACAGGGCGCATTAGTAACATTACCATTTGGGGAACGATGTTGCCAGTCTTGTTTATTGGCGTGTTTGGTTGGTTTTGGTTCGATCCAGAGATGTTTGTGTCTGTTTGGAATCCACAAGAACTGCCCGTATTTGATGCGGTCAGTCAGTCCATTTCCCTCACATTATGGGGCTTCTTAGGTTTTGAATCGGCGGCAGCCAATGCAGATGCCGTAGAAAATCCTAAGAAGAATGTACCGATTGCGACATTTTTTGGCACTTTGGCAGTAGCCGTGGTTTATATTGTATCTACGAATATTATGGCGGGCATCATTCCTAACATCGAGTTAGTGAACTCCACCGCTCCCTTCGGTCTCGTCTTTGCTTATATGTTTAATGGCACAGTAGGCAAAATCGTGATGGCACTCATGGCGGTGTCATGTTTCGGGGCCATCATGGGATGGCAATTTACCTTGAGCCGTGTGTTTAAAAGCTGTGCAGAAGCAGGATTCTTTCCAAAGGTATTTGCTCGTGTGAATCGTGTAGATTCTCCAGTACGCGGTATTATCATCCTCTTGGCATTGCAAGGTATCTTGGCGTTGATGACTACCGATGAAAGTTTGAATGAACAGTTTGCGCAGCTCGTTAACTTAGCAGTTGTGACAAATGTATTCCCTTACATTCTTTGCTGCGTGGCAGTGAATAAGATGTTATCCATTGAGGGCGCTACTATGGGATTGCGTCGTCTCATCTATGTGATGAGTGCCGTAGCTATCACCTATGATAGCTATGCGATCTATGCCTGTGGCGAAGTTCCTATCCAAGGGGGCTTGGCGGTGATCATCTTTGGCTATGCAGCGTACCAAGCCGCATTCCATTGGAGACCACGCCTTGTGAAAGCCGTGGGTAAACATCCGGCGTATAAAAAAATAAAATCAGAGTATACATTGTGAAAATATGAATATATTTTACGAAAATTCATGAAATATTCATAAATATAGTGTATGCTACTTATATAGAAAGTAAAAATACTGTATCAGATGTAGGTTTGGTGCAGTATTTCTTTTTTCTTTCATAATGGTCTTGTGAGTAGGATCAGAAAAAAATTTGTATTTAAATCCTACTTTCACCATGTTCATTATGAAAGAATACATAATAAATGATATTGAGTAAGAAATCATTAGAGTTATTGTAAATGTATAGTGGGCATATACATGGTAGTGTTACGTATGTGATGGGAAGATACACATACGTACTGAGTGATAGAAAGGTGAATAGAAATGAATCAAATGTATCGAGTTGTATGGAACAAAACAAAAAATATGTATGTAGTGGTGTCTGAATTGGCAAGCACTGTCAACGGCAAAGCGATGAAAGCTGGTGTATTAGGCGCTGTTTTAGCAGTAACAGCATTTGCAGGACCTGTACATGCTGCATTGAATGAAGCGGGTACTGGTGGAGATTCAAATGTGGCTTTTGGAGAAGCCTCCTCAGCACAAGGAGCTAATAGCGTAGCTATCGGTAATAATGCTAGTACCGAAGGGGCTAATACAGTAGCACAAGGCGTAGGGGCTCTAGCAAAAGAAGCGAATAGTGTTGCTATTGGTGCAAATGCTAGTACTACAGGTGAAAATGCAGTAGCTATTGGTACAGGTAGTAAATCTGGTAGTGCTGGTAATAGTGGGCAGTCTACTGTAGCTATTGGTGGTAGTGCGCAAGCTACAAGCAATCGTGCAATAGCTATTGGTGATAGTGCTAAATCTTCCTGGTATGGTATTGCTATTGGTGCTCGTGTAGAAGCAAATCCTACAAGTGTCGCAATTGGTGGCGGTTATAATGCAGCAGAAGCAGCTAGAACAACGATGCCACATTCTGTCGCATTGGGTACTTATGCAAAAACAACAAAGGCAGTCGATACAGCAGAAGCTACAGTGACAGCAAATGGTACATCCTTAAAATTCACTGGATTTGCAGGTGATGGAAAAGCGAATGGAGAAGGATTTGTTGTCTCTGTTGGTACAGCTGGTAAAGAAAAACAAATCCAAAATGTAGCCGCAGGTCAAATCACGGCAACTTCTACCGATGCGGTGAATGGTAGCCAATTATACTCTGTAGCAGGCACGATGAGCACTATCGCAGGTTCTGTAAAAACCATCTTAGGTGGCAATGCAGCAGTAGCAGACACAGGAGCCATTACGATGACAAATATCGGTGGTACAGGTAAAGATACTGTGGAAGAAGCTATCAAAGCAGCGAAAATAGAAGTAGTAGCTGGGAAAAATGTAACTGTAACTCCATCTACTGGTGCAAATGGTCAATCCATATATACAGTGGCAGTGAAAGACGATATTACATTGAATAGTGTTACAACCGGCACTACAAAAATGGATGCTACTGGTCTTAGTGTTGGAGATAAAAACTATGTATCTGCTACTGGATTGAATGCAAATAATCAAGCGATTAAAAACGTAGGTGATGGTTCTGTAGCGGCAGGCTCTAAAGACGCTGTGAATGGCGGGCAATTACATAGTGAGCTTGAGAAAAAGGCTGATAAATCTGAGCTAAATACAGTGAAACAAGATGTGAACACTGTTAAAGAGACTGTTGGAAAAAATACAACTGATATTTCTAATATTAAGAAAGATGTTTCTAAGGTGAAACAAGACGTGAATACAGTGAAAAATGATGTATCTACTATGAAAGACAGCATTGAAGAAACAATTAACGAAAAATTAAAAGAGATCAATGCTAATACATCTAATATCAGTCAAAATATGAACGCCTTAGAAAACCGTGTAAACTCTCGTATGGATAAAGCGGTAGCTAGTTCTGCAGCATTGGCGGCATTACATCCATTGGATTTTGATGAAAATGATAAATGGAATGTAGCTGCTGGTTATGGTAATTACCGCAGTGGCAGTGCAATGGCATTAGGTGCATTCTACCGTCCTAATGAAGACACTATGTTTAGCATTGGTGGTGCCATGGGTAATGGTCAAAATATGATCAATGTAGGTGTGAGCCTTAAACTAGGTCAACATAATGGCGTATCTAAGTCTAGAAAAGCTATGACGCAAGAGATTGATGACTTAAAAGCTCAATTGCAAGCACAAGATCAAAAAATTGCTATGTTGATGAATGCTATGGCAAATATGCAACAAGGTAAATAATACATACATACTCGTATATGATGTTAGAGGTAGAGGCATACAATGCTATCTAGATATCAAATACATTGAAACTATAATAGTATAATTGAAAAAATAGAGGAAAGTTGATGTTGTAATCAGCTTTCCTCTATTGTAGTTAGGGCTATTTTGTTACAGACTCTTGTATTTAAAATGATAAAAAAGATATGTTTACTCGACCTATATTCTAAGGTGTCTATTTGGTTATTATATATGGCACATTTTATGTACTATAAACTAGAAATCTGAGGCAGAATCAAGATGATAATTGTTTTACATATTGTCTGATTCTATATGTATATAGTACTGGTAGCAACCGTTTTAATAAGGCGGAGAACCCTTTATATTAAGGGATTTATCGGCATTTGCGAAATGAATATTTTAATACTTGATTTTAAATATCTAGTTATGCTATATTTGAAAAGCAATATACATAATAAAAGTATATGCTAGGTTTGTTGTGATCATGCATTATGCATTTCACATAATACTAATTATAGGTAAAGGACTGATACTCGTATCAGTCCTTTCCTATTAGCATAATATAAAGTTAAAATTCAAAAAGATAGAGGCTGGTATTTGTTACATCTATCATTATTTGATAGCCAATTCGGCTGTGCAGTGTGGACAACGTGTAGCATCATCAGCAATCGCTTCACGGCAATAGTCACATTTACGAACTTCCACAGGTACTTCTGCAGGGGTAAATCGTTTGATTTGGCTGATGACAGTGAAAATACAAAGAGCAATGATAAGGAACTCAAACACTGTATTCAAGAAAAGACCATAGGCTATCATAGGGATACCAGCTGCTTTTGCTTCTGCAAAGGTAGTAGGAGCAGCACCTGTAGTTAAAGGGATAAATAAATTTGAAAAGTCCACTCCACCTAATAATAAACCGATAGGAGGCATAACCACATCGTTTACCAAAGAGGTAACAATTTTACCAAAAGCGGCACCAATGATAACGCCGACTGCTAAATCTACTACATTTCCGCGCATAGCAAAGTCTTTAAAATCTTTAAAAAAGCTCATACTAGTCTCCGTTTCAAAACTTGCAAAATAAAAAATATAATCTATATTATAATACAAATACATCGAAAAAGATAGATGTACAGTATAAATAAAATGATTGAATACACAACGTTTTATAGATTGAAAAAAAGCTGTCATACCGTTAGACTCATAGGTCTAGGGATGACAGCTTTTTATAATTAACGATGATGATCAACTTCTTGAATATTTGCATAGTTCCGATATAATTCATTAGGTAATTTCGTAGTAATAATAGACGCTTTATCAATGGTGGCAAAGGTTACAGATGAAATGCGATCAAACTTGGATGGATCGGCTAATACGAAGGCATTGTGACATTTTTGCAATGCTTTTTCTTTCACAGATGCATCAAGAGGATCTTCTGTAGTAAAGCCGGACTTAAAACTAATACCGTGGGTACTAAAGAACCCCTGGGTAAAGTTGTACGATTCCAATTGATTAAGAGCTACGCTACCGACGATGGAAGACGAAATGGGATTGACGGTACCGCCTAATAAGATGACTTTTAAATGGCGTGATGCCAAATGGGTAGCATGATGAATACCGTTAGTCACAAAGGTTGCATTCGTGTGCTGTAAATAATGTAATACCATTTCAGTGGTACTACCAGCATCAATGAAGATAAAACCAGAGGGACTGATTAATTCAGAGGCCGCTAAGGCAATAGATTCTTTCGCATCACGATACATGACAGATTTAGGGAGCATATCTATATCCGTTGTGGTATGATCAATGGTGAGGCTCGCTGCACCACCATGAACCTTTTGCAAGAGACCTTTGTTGTGGAGATAGGCTAAATCTCTGCGTATTGTAGGCGCTGAAGAAGACAAGGCAGTGACCAGTTCGTGTACGGTCACCACACGATTTTGTTTTAAGCGTCGTAAAATAGCAGAATAACGTTCTTCAGGAAGCATAGTAAAATCACCTCCAATATATGATTAACCTAATACTGCTTAGGAAAACGTACCTATTATTTTTCCTATATTCATGGTAATATAAATGGCAAATAAATTATAGTAGTCTACGGTGGTTTTCATCAAAATGTATAAAAGTAAAGACTATATTTTGCGATAAATTAAATATCCGCTCTGTGCGGATAGGAATTACATACTATAAATGAGGAGATACGTATGAAAATAACAAAAATGCATGGTTTGGGAAATGATTTTATCGTCTTCTTCGATGATGGTGCAAGTCAGTTTGATGTGACAGATATGGCGCAACGCCTTTGTGATCGTCATACAGGTATTGGTGCAGATGGTCTTGTCATTGTCATGCCTTCTAAGGTGGCGGATGTGCGCATGCGCATTATTAATTCTGACGGCAGTGAAGCGGAAATGTGTGGTAATGGCATTCGATGCTTTGCGAAGTATGCGTACGACCGCAAGATTATCGATAAAGAAGTGTTTACGGTAGAAACGTTGGCTGGTATTATGACACCAACGATTATTGCCGAAAATGGTGTGGCTAAACTGGTGAAAGTCAACATGGGCAAACCTACATTCCCTGCGAAGGATATTCCTATGGACGTAGAAGCAGACAAAGTTATAGACTATACAATCGATGTAGAGGGCACATCCTATGTGGTGAGTTCTGTACTGTTAGGAGTACCGCATACTGAAGTCTTTGTAGAGGATATAACAACAGTTCCATTGACAGTGTTAGGACCGAAGATTGAAAAGCATCCTTTATTCCCCAAAGGGACAAATGTGAACTTTGTGCAAGTGATGGATGAAAACACTGTGAAAGTCCGCACGTGGGAGCGTGGTGCAGGATCGACCTTAGCATGTGGTACAGGTTCTTGTTCTAGCGCTGTGATGGCTCATGAAAAAGGACTTACTGGACGTTCTGTAGATGTGGAGTTATACCTTGGTACCTTACATATCGATTATGATGAGGATGGAACGGTGTATATGACAGGGCCTGCTACAGAAGTGTTTAGCTTGGATTTAGAGGATGTAACTTGTTAGATAGATGCTAACATGTAGGAATGCTGAAGACCTATAAGCCCCTAAAATATAACTACTTAAGATATATCTGTATTTAAATGCTGGGGTAGAAATACACTGAGCTTTAAATGTAAAGAAAGTGGTAACAAAATAACTTCCAATATAAAAGAGGAACGTTGATCACATCGTATCAACGTTCCTCTTTTTCTATATACAATCATGAAAATAAAAAAATATAATATGGTTTTACATCAGATAGGCTTTGTTGTAGTTAGTGTTGGCGGCTCTGGTGCATTACCAATTAACGTATACTTATGAATTAGTTTTAAGCTGAATTTTTTTACCAAACTTTTTCACAAATGCTGTGACAGTAGTGGCTTTTAGTTTATCTACTGTTATCATCAATCCATCTACATTCGATGTTGGTGTGACAGCTAGGATGGTTCCTTGCGGTTCTAATTGGCGATACAAGTAGGCAGCATCGGTTTGTAAATTGTCAAAGTCACCTAAGCTATAAGTTCCCGTCGTAATGATGTGATTATCTAAGAAGTGTTTATCTTTAATGTAAGCAGTTTCTGCAGTAATGGCTTTTACATCACTGGAAGATGTAAAGGAAATGACTAATTTACCATTACGCCAGAACATAGCACCACGGTTGTGGAAATCGTAATTCTCGCCAAATGTTTTTTTGATCAGAGTCCGTGCCGTTTCTTCCATTTGTTGTTGCTGAATTGTGTGCTGAATGGCAGTAGCTTCTTTAGAGAAGAGTAAACGATAGGTAATTTCTGCAGCTTCAGCACGTGTTACATACTTTTCAGGGTTAAATAAACCTGTTGTGCTGTAGTTAATAAATCCCAGTAAAGCTAATTCTCGTACAGATGACTGGGCCCAAGGGGCAATGAATTTTTGATCGCTAAAGTGAATTGTATCTAATGCAGTGGGATCTTCCGTGCGGTACCCTTGGTAGTGTAAAAATTTATTGGCAACGACAGCAAACTCTTGGCGAGACATGTATTGCTCTGGCCGATAGGTAGAGTCTCCATAGCCACTGATGATATTGGCCCTTGCTACACTTTCAATAGCCAAGGAAGACCAACGGTCAGAGGTGATGTCTGAGAAGGAGCTGGCTAGCATGATGGACGGAGTGTCACCAAGCATATTGCTAAATAAGGAGGCTGCTTCTTCACGAGAGAGTGGATCATTTGGTTTGAAAGCACCGTTACGATAGCCACTCATGAGCCCTTCTTTTGTCATTTTAGTAATTGATTCATAGGCCCAAAAGTGAGTGGGTACATCGGTAAAACGATATTTTTGTACGCGATCAAAGGTAGAGGTGCTATTTGGCTGTGAATAGGTGTAGGCGCTAGGACCCAGTGTTGTCGATGAGGGGAGGAAATTGATGGCCTCAGCATGTACGAATAATGCGGGCACGATAGTAAGTAATATTGCTGTCGATATACGTTTCATAATATGCCTCCAAGTACAGAGAAGTGAGTTGTGTTTTGTTATATTTATCATACCATATTTGAAAGATTCACTCCATGCGAAAAGAGTGATATTTATCAATGAATTTGCTGTAGAAAAAGTTGATTTATAGAGCGATAGTTATCTCTTTCATGAGTTTTGGTTATAGCACTAGTTTTGAGTAGGAATTAGAGACTGAAAAGACATGTGTGTTTTAATAGAAGAATTGATATGTATTAAAATACATAAAAATTATACAAGCCTTGATGCTATAAGGCTTGATGAGACTAGGGAAAATGTGTGATTTTTGGTACAAAGCAACTGATTGATAATGACTAGCAAAATGGTATAAAAATGGGGTCTTGCTAATATTGCAAGTCTTTTGTAATTACAGAAAAATTACTATATAATAAAATTATCAGAAAACTATTTAGAATCTACCGTTCTAATAGTACATAGATGGAAAACGATTGTTGCATTTTGCCAATCAAGTGATAGTAGTTTACTTTAAAGTTGAGGATGTGAAAAAATGAAAATTCATTTATTTCAACAATGTTTGATTGATATGTTCTACCCTCATGTAGGCATGGCAGGTGTAAAGGTTCTTGAAAACCTTGGCTGCGAATTAACAGTTCCTAAAAAGCAAGTGTGCTGTGGTCAGATGTTTGTTAACTCTGGTTACAACGAAGCTGCAAAAGGAGCTATCAAAAACACAATTGAACAATTTGAAAATGCTGATTATGTAGTGAGCATGTCCGGATCTTGTGCGTTCGCTATTCGCGATGAATATCATCATATTTTAAAAGATGAACCAGAATGGTTAGCACGAGCTGAAAAATTGAGCTCTAAAATTTATGAGTTCACACAATTCATCGTTGACGTGTTGGGAGTAACTGATGTAGGAGCTCGCTTTAATGATAAAGTGACATACCATAAATCTTGCCACGTAACACGTTTGATGGGAATCAAAGAACAACCTATGAAACTGTTAGCAGGCATTCAAGGTTTAGAATACTTACCATTGCATCGTGCTGAGCGTTGCTGTGGATTTGGTGGTACTTTCACAGTGAAAAATCCTGAAATTTCCGCTGTTATGACAAAAGAAAAAGCATTGAACATTGCTGATTCTGGCGCTAACATTGTAGCAGGTTCCGATATGGCTTGCTTGATGAATATTGAAGGTATGTTAGATCGACTTTACAAAGAAGGAGAAATTGATCGCCATATCCGTGTGATGCATATTGCGGAATTGTTGAATAGTCGATAGGAGGAGTCACCATGAGTAATATTATGTACGATAAACGCCCGTTTAAGACACGCGTTAATGATGTGCTTGCTAATGACTTCAAAGTAAAAGCCATTCACACAGCACAGGATGTATTCTATGAAAAACGTAAAGCTGTAGTAGATCAAGTAGCAGAATGGGAAGACTTCCGTAATGAATCTGCTGATTTGCGTGACCATGTATTGGCTAATTTGGATTACTATTTAAACCAATTTGCTGAAAATGCTGAAAAAGCTGGTGCTCATGTGCACTTTGCAGCTGATGATAAAGAAGCAACAGCAATTTGCATGGAAGTACTTCGTGCAAAAGAAGCAAAAATGGTTGTTAAATCCAAAACCATGGTTTCTGAAGAAATCGGATTAAACCACGAATTAATTAAAGCGGGTATCGAAGTAAACGAAACTGACTTGGCAGAATTCATTTTGCAAACAGCTGACTTTGATCCTCCATCCCATATCGTAGTACCTGCATTGCATTTTGAACGTAACCGTATTCGTGATACATTTGCGAAAAAATTAGGTTATGAAGGTACTGAAAACCCAGAAGAAATGACTCGTTTCGTACGTCGCTATATTCGCGATCGTTTCTTGCGTGCTGATGTAGGTTTCACTGGATGTAACTTTGGGGTAGCTGAAACTGGTACTATCACTATCGTATCTAACGAAGGTAATGGTCGTATGGCGAGCTCTATGCCTAAAACGCAAATTGCATTGATGGGTATGGAACGTTTGGTGCCAGATTTTGCATCTTTGGATGTGATGATGGAAATGTTGATTCGTTCCTCTGTAGGCTCTAAAATTTCCAACTACTTCTCTATGATCACAGGTCCTGCTCGTGAAGGGGAAGCAGACGGTCCAGAAGAATTACACATCATCATCATTGATAACCGCCGTTCTGGTATTTTAGGTGGCGATTTTGAAGAAATGTTACGTTGTATCCGTTGTGGTGCATGTATGAATATTTGCCCTGTATATCGTCACATTACAGGTCATGGCTATGGCTCTATCTATCCAGGTCCAATGGGTGCTGTATTAACTCCACTATTGGTTGGTTATGAAGAAGCTGGCGATCTTCCTTATGCGTCCACATTGTGCGGCGAATGTTGGGAGCATTGCCCAGTTAAGATTCCATTGCATGAATTGTTATTGAAACACCGTCAAGTGATTGCTGATAAATTACAAATGCGTCCAGCTATTGAACGTAGCATCTTCCATACAGTGGCAGGTGTATTTGCGAACTCCTTCTTGTTCGATATGGGTACCAAAATGGGTGCTATCGGCATGAAATTAATGAGTAACAATGGACATATGGCAGATTGGACAAAAGTATTACCAGTAGTTGGTGGCTGGGTGAAAGCAAAAGATATGGGCTTGCTCAAAATGAGTAAATTCCGTGATGAATATGCAAAACACGTAGCACAAAAGGGAAAGGAGAAATAAAATGGATCAAGCAAAAAAACAAGCCTTTTTAGGTCGCCTATCTCGTGCGTTAGGCCGTGACTCAATTCCTACATCTGTAACTCCTTTTGATTTTTCAAAAGGACCTCAAGAGACTATGTATTCTGACCTTAGCCATGAGCAAGTAATAGAGATGTTTAAAACAGAAGCAGAACGTTTAGGTACTAAACTTATCGAAGTGGAAGCTTCTCAAGTAGGTCAAACATTGGTTGATGAAATTGTGGCTCGTGGTGGCGGTAGTGTTGTGTACCCTAAATCTGTAGAAGTAGAAACATATGGCTTAGAAGCTGCATTCCAACAATTAAGCGAGGACCAAGCTACATTCTATCAATGGGATGCTACGAAAGGTCGCGAAGCGAATATTGAAGTAGCCAAAGATTCTAACATTGGTATTACATTCCCAATTATGGGTATTGCAGAAACAGCAACAGTTATCCAACCAAGTACAGAGGAATCCGGTCGTTCCCTAGGCTTATTGCCTTTAACGCATATTTCTATATTGCGTGAAGATACAATTTATCCACGTATGACACAAACTATGGCAGAATTAGCGAAAATCTATCGTAATGATCCAGCTAAGTTCCCTACCAATGTAGTTCACATCTCTGGTCCATCTAACACAGCAGATATCGAATTAGTTCGTGTAGTAGGTGTTCATGGTCCAATCAATGTAACATTCATCTTAGTTAAATAAGAGATATAGTTCATAAACAATTAGGATATAGGGTAGTTGATAGGTATATCAACTATCCTATATTTTTTGTTTCTAGAGGTTTTTTGTTACGTGTTGGTGACAGCAAGTGTTTTTATACTAAATATGGAATTATCCATGTCATAACAGATAGTATATTTGACAAAAGACCTTTTTTTTGTATACTTAAAGATAATATATTCACAAGTTTAGTTTTATAGCTATCATAGAATGTAATTGTATGTGGGCTAGTTATTATATACTGTGCGTTAGTTATAGCAACATAATTATAGGAAAGGAATAATGTATGTTATTAGCAGAAGAAAAAGTTACCACAGCCACAGCGGCAGGCGCTGAAAAGGTAGCAGAGCATGTAGAGGAAAGTATTTCCTTTGTTAATCATGTGCAATCCTTATTACTGGAATATTTACCTAGTATTATTTTGGCCGTCATCGTGTTGATTATAGGCCGCTATATCGCTTTATTTGCAAGACGTGTATCAGTACAATTGATGAGTCGCACCGGTTATGATCAAACGGTGCGCAGCTTTGCGTCTCAAATTATTTACTACACTATTTTGTCTGTAGTTGTGCTGTCAGCTTTGTCCTTAGTAGGGTTTCCGACAAATAACTTCTTGGCGGCTTTTGGTGCCTTCGGTATCGCCATTGGTTTGGCATTACAAAATAATATGTCCAACTTAGCATCGGGATTGATTATTTTGGCGTTTAAACCGTTTAAAGCTGGGGATTGGATTTCTGTGAATGGTGTGGAAGGCTCTGTGAAAGGCATCCATCTCATTAATACCGCCATTGCGACGAAAGAAAATCGTATTGTCTTCATCCCGAACTCAGCTATTACGTCTAATAACTTGATGAACAGTAACTATGAACCAACAAGGTATATTACATTTGTGTTTGGCATTAACTATAATGCAGACCATCATCGGGCTATTGAGATTATCAAAGAAATTCTAGTGAGCACAAGGAAGGTTCATAATATGGATACTTTAGAAATTGGCATCAAAGAGTTTGGTGAAAGCTCTGTCGATATTGTGGCATATCCTTTAATTAATGCTAGTGATTTTAGAGAAGTCTATTATGGTGTTATGTCCGATGTGAAAGATCGTTTTGATGCAGAAGGTATCGATATTCCCTATCCACAACGTGTAGTACATATGGCTAACTAATAGCCTAAGAGAATCCTATTTCGTACCCGCAAGATATAGGTGGGTACGGAATATCCAGGGGCAATGCTATTCCATGCCTATCATGTATGATGCATATGGTAAATAATACTCTAAGACGATGGCATACTTGTTTGCGTCGATTCGTACTCAATGAAGAGGAGGTAATCCTATGAATGAAAATATATATGAGTCTATGAAAGCTGCTGTAGCAGAATTGGCTACGACAGCAAAACTGCAAGAGGGTAAACTATTTGTAGTAGGATGTTCCACCAGTGAAGTGAGAGGTGGTCATATTGGCAAGGATTCCTCTCTCACTGTGGCATCGGATTTATTTACAGCGCTGTCTGAAATGCAAAGTGAATATGGCTTTGATGTGGCTATTCAATGTTGTGAACATCTCAATCGGGCCTTGGTAATGGAACGCCATGCCGCATTGGCTAGAGGCTATGAAGAAGTGAATGTAGTGCCTGTACAGCATGCAGGCGGTTCCATGGCGACTACGGCTTATACCATATGGTCGGATCCTGTGGTTGTAGAGCATGTAAAAGCTGATGCAGGCATCGACATTGGCGATACTTTCATTGGTATGCATCTAAAACATGTGGCAGTGCCTGTGCGATTAAGCGTAAAAGAAATTGGAGCAGCCCATGTAACGGCGGCTCGTGTGCGACCTAAATTTGTAGGTGGCGAACGGGCGCAGTATAATGAAACATTAAAGTAAGAACTGTGAGGTAATTATGGAATTTTATACCTATGCCTATGTGGTGCAACGAGGAGAATTTACATCTTTGTTGCAATACATTATGACATCTATTTTGCTAGTAGCTTTGCTAGTAGTAGGTGTAAAAGTTATGTATAATCGCTTTGATACTAAGTTCCGTGACTTAGGAATTATCATTGTATTGGGGCTTGTGTTTTTATTGGGTTTACAAGTTAATGATTACACTCGTGATATTAATAGTGCAGAAGAATCAAGCTACATGGTGCAATTTTTAAATAATTTAAGTGAACGTGCCGATGTACCTAAGGATAAGATTCGAGTTAATACATTGCGCGTGCAAGATCGTATGATTGTCAGTATTGAGGAAGCTTATTTCGAGGTGACTTTCACTATGAATAAGGATGGTTATTCTTTACGGCCTGTGGAGATGATTAATAGTAATCCTAAGATTGTAGATGTGAAGAAGGATAAATGATAATATGTTAACAGGATATACATTAGTATTTATCAAGCTAACCCTTGGTATCTTAGCCCTCATTTTACAAATGAATTTGATGGGTAAGGGCAATTTAGCGCCTAACTCTGCGTTGGACCAAGTACAAAACTATGTCCTTGGTGGTATCATCGGCGCCGTTATTTACAGTGAAAGTATTGGTATTTTACAATTCTTTCTAGTCCTCATCGCTTGGACTATCGTGGTGATGGGTTTGCGTTTCCTTAGTGCTCATGTGCGATGGATTAAAACACTGATCGATGGACGTCCTAGCATCGTTATTGACCGCGGTAAGATTCGTGTTGGTGAATGCTTGAAGCGTGGTCTTCGTGGCAGTGATTTACAACTGAAACTTCGTAGCGCAGGAGTGACCCTCGTCAGTGATGTACGCCGTGCGGTACTAGAACAGAATGGTCAATTGACGCTAGTTATGAATGGTGACGATATCATTCGCTACCCTGTTATTGTAGATGGCGTAGTAGATCCAGATATTCTAGACCTAGCAGATAAAGACATGGCTTGGTTGGAAGAAGAAGTGCGAGACCAAGGATATTCTATTAGTGATATATATGTAGGAGAATACTCCAAAGGGCATCTAATCCTACACCCTTATGAAGGGCGCAGAGGATAATACCGTTGTATTTTAGATTAGAATGGTGTATACTTGGAGTAGAAGGAATGAATCTTTCTAAGAGGGTTGTAGAAAATCATCCATAAACTCAAAAAAGGACGGCTGCCACCGTCCTTTTTTCTTTCTAGTTTCTATTCTTGAAATACTTCAGAATTGCATATGTCAAAACATTAACAATCAATCCTTGCAGAATAGGGGCAAGAAAGCTAGCCCACCACACTAGAGGGGTATAATCAACCTCCATAAACTCACCTCCTTTCTGTAAAAGAGGATACTTAAAGTATAGCATATTTTGTGATAGAAAAGGGTACAAAGTCTTGAATAGGGATAGAAAAACATGTATAATAATAGGGTAATAGCATTGGAATATGACAGTTCTATGGGGCTTGTGCAAGGAGAGCCTGTGAACCATGTCAGGCCTTGATTGGAGCAGCATTAAGCGGTAACTCTCTTGTGCCACGAGGAAACCTATAGGGCTGTCAGATTCGAGTGCTATGGTAAAGCAGCTAGCTTAGCTGCTTTTTTTCATATCTTAAGGGAAAGGAGGGGCTATGAGTTATTTAGCGTTATATAGACGATGGAGACCGAAACAGTTTACCGATGTTGTGGGTCAACATCATGTGTCGGATACATTACAACGAGCTATTCGTGAAGATAAAGTGGCCCATGCCTATTTATTTGCTGGTCCTAGAGGTACGGGTAAAACGAGTATGGCAAAGATATTTGCTCGCGCTATTAACTGTGAACAGGGACCTACAGACACGCCTTGCGGTCAGTGTGAATCGTGCCAGCAAATGTTACAAGGACAAGCCTTGGATGTGATCGAAATTGATGCGGCTTCCAATCGAGGTATTGATGAAGTGCGTGCCTTGCGGGAGCAGGTGAATTTCTTGCCTGTGGTAGGTCATAAAAAAGTATTTATCATTGATGAAGCCCACATGCTCACCAATGAAGCTTGGAATGCCTTGTTAAAAACGATCGAGGAACCGCCAAGCCATGTGATGTTCATTTTTGCCACAACAGAATCGGAGAAATTACCGGTTACGATTTTATCTCGTTGTCAGCGCTATACATTCCGCCGTATCACAGCAAAAGATATTACAGCCCACTTATTGCATGTGGCGAAGGAAAGCAATATCTCTCTTGACCCTGCGGCAGCACAAGTGATTGCAGTCCATGCCGATGGTGGTTTACGGGATGCCTTGAGCATTCTGGATCAATGCTCCGGTATGACCTCGGACATGATTACAGCACCTTTAGTAGAGACTATGATTGGCTTAGTGAGCAAATCTTGGGTTCTCGATATGGTAGATATATTAAAAGCCGGTAATGGGGCGGCGTTATTGCAAGCTGTAGATGAAGCATTGCAAATGGGGCGTGATGCTCGCCAAATTGTAACGGCCTTAGTAGAACATCTGCGAGCTATGATTGTGGCGAAAGTATTACCTGAGGCAGAAGAGCTATTAGCTTATGATACGCATAAAGAGCGATTATTGGCGCAGACCAATGCGTTATCTATGGAGGAAATCGGACGCTATATCAATGTATTACAAACGGTGCAAAATAACGCAAAGCAAGTAGATAATCCTAGGGTCATTGTGGAAATGGGATTACTTTCACTATTACAATTAGGCGGAGGGACCTATCAAACCTTAGAGGGACGCATGGCGACGATGGAACAATTTGTGAATCGTCAAGAAGATGCTTTGCTCCAAAAACTGAATGAGTGGGGAGAACAACGTCCAGCAATAACTATGAGTGCTTCAGTAGATACCGCAGCTAGTGTTGGCAGCGGTGTAGCTCATAATACAATGATAGATACAGTATCTAAGGCGGAGATGCCACAGGTACCAGAACAAGATATGTATGAAGGTATTATGGAAGATGTACCACCGCCTCTTGAGGACGATGAATTTTCTCCGACAGTGCCACCTTTAGGGACTGTGAAGAGGACAGCACTGCCACCACCGGGTATAGCGAATGGAACGGGAACAACACGAACTAAAGGGGCAGGTATGGCTTCTACTATAAAAAGCTCCTTGCCACCACCATTACCGAAGAAAGCATCTCCAGCGGTAAAACCTAAAACGGCGACATTTGATACGGAGCAAGAGCTAACTGTAGGACAGGGGATGGTCAGTCCTCATGAATATAGCACGATTTTAGCAAACGTGATAAAATGGTTGAGAGGCAAGAACTATGGATTGCTAAATACGATCTATCAGCAAGGAACCTTGGTGTACTTAGATCAAGAGCAAGCCATATTGGCATTCCCTACGCCTATTGCGGGACCTATTCTAGTGCAACCGCAACATGTAGAATGTGGGAAGAAAGCATTCCAACAAGTGATAGGACGGCCGATTGTGGTGAAAGCTATCGATAAGAAGGATCCAAAGCTGCAGGTGTACTTAGAGGCAGCAAAATCCTTTGGAGGGGCTTCACAACAAAGCGGACAGTCGCAGGTACAACCAATGGTAACGACTCCTGTGGTGAAAGGTACTAAAGAAGCTGAAGGGATAGGACGACCAATTGTTGCGGCGCAAGAAACGACACCGGTGACAGCTGATGAGGAGATGCCAACTGTATCTGTAGAAACGTCGAGGCCTGATAGTGGAAAACCTACTTATGTAGGGACAAACACCACTTCAAAGGTAGGCGCCGGTAGCGACCCTACCAATGTAGAGGGTATTATTGATGACTTTCTCACAGTCTATGAGAATCCAGAGGAAGTATTAAATCCCTACTATCAAGAAACAGGGAATGGCATGCTTTCAGAAGAAGGTATAGACGAGATACGGAAGTTGCCGAAATGGTCCTCAGCCGAGGCCAGTGATGAAGAAAAACAAGAAACTCTACTCTATGATGCTTTACAACACATGGAGGCTAATGGGTATGATATTTATGTGAAAGAAGTAGACGATTTGTCTAAGTAATGAAGGAGGTTCACTATGTTTGGTGGCGGTAATATGCAAGGTATGTTGAAAAAAGTTCAAAAAATGCAAAAGGATATGGAAAAAGCACAAGAAGAAATTAAAAACACCGTGGTAGAAGCATCTATCGGTGGTGGTGCCGTATCTGTAACAATGAATGGAGAACAAGAAGTATTGTCCATTAAAATTGCCCCTGCTGCAGTGGATCCAGAAGATGTAGAAGCATTGGAAGATTTAATCCTAGCAGCTGTGAATGAAGCAAACCGTAAAGCAAAAGAAGTGGCAGAGAAAAAATTAGGTGCTGTCACAGGAAACTTGAAACTTCCTGGAATGCCAGGTATGTTCTAATATGACAAATCCTTTAGAACGATTAGTAGAAGAATTGCGTCGCCTACCAGGTGTGGGGGCTAAATCGGCTAGACGATTAGCGTACCATCTCATTGAGGCCGATGCAGAAGATGTACAACGCTTGGTAGAAACCATACTTGCAGCGAAAGAAGCCACACATAGATGTTCCCAATGTTTTAATTTATCTGCTCAAGATCCTTGTGAGTTTTGTGCAAGCTCTAAACGGGACAGATCGATGATTTGCGTGGTGGAAACATCACGTGATGTAATCGCTATCGAACGCAGCGGTGACTATAAAGGGTTATATCATGTGTTGGAAGGGGCTTTATCTCCTATTGATGGGGTAGGTGTAGAAGATATTCGCTTGAAAGAACTCATGCTACGCCTTCAAGATAATACAGTACAAGAGGTTATCATCGCCACAGACCCTGATGTAGAAGGGGAAGCAACGGCGCTATACATTGCTCGACTATTACAACCTACAGGAATTAAGGTCACCCGTATTGCCCGTGGTATTCCGGTTGGCGGTGATATTGAATACGCCGATGAAGTCACATTGAGTGGTGCTGTATTACATCGTCAAGAAATGAGGTAATTATGGATTACATACTACAAGCTGTGGTAGCCGTTGTTGTAGCTTGGGTGATTATCAAAGTAGCTTGGTTCACCATTAAACGAGTGGCGATAAACGTCTTTTTAGGTATGCTTACCTATGCAGTGGCTACAGAAGTACTTCATGTTCCTTTAGATATGAATATTATGCTGTGGGCATTAACAGCTGTGTTAGGGCCTATACCAGTGCTAGGGTTAGCATACCTTCGTTGGTAAGATAAGGAGCAACTATGCAATCAAATACTGTTGTGCTTAATGAAATTCAACAACAAGTTG
Organism: uncultured Veillonella sp.; assembly: GCA_963516605.1. GTDB lineage: Bacteria > Bacillota > Negativicutes > Veillonellales > Veillonellaceae > F0422. The sequence goes on from CAUQBP010000011.1 coordinate 29,874, forward strand.
TACAGGAATTAGATAGAAATATTGTATTGCTGGCTTCTGCAGGAACGGGAAAAACAAATACATTGTCTTATCGTGTGGCACATATCTTGGAAACGGGACGTGCTACTGGTGATCAAATTTTGTGCCTTACATTTACGAATAAAGCTTGTCGTGAAATGAAAGAGCGCATGGTTACCATTGTAGGGCAAGAGGCGCAAGCTGTGAAAGTATCTACATTTCACAGCTTTTGTTATACCATTTTGCAAGAAGAAGCAAAATTACAAGAAGATTTATTTAAAGAATTTCTCATCTTTGACGAAGAAGATGCAGAAGAATTATTAAGTGAATTTTTGCCGGATCTTGTGAAAGCCTATAGTGAAGAACACTATATTATGTCTCCTAGAATCTATGCATATACGATTAGACAAGTCATCAGTGCAGTGAAAGCGCATCGCTCTAAGTATCAATATTATTCTTCTGATATAGCCAACGATTACAGGCGTACGATGGAACGAATGAAACGGGAGCAGTCTGTATGGTACAATATTATGTCACAGGAGACGGCTGTATTTTTAGAAGAAACAGGGCTACAAGTATTAATGGAATATGAGTGTCGTTTACGGAATCTTAATGGTTTGGATTTTGCTGATTTGATTACTCGTGTTCATCAGATTTTTCAGCGACCAGAAGTAGCTAATCGTTGGCGCCAGCGCTATTCCTATATTGCGGTGGATGAAATGCAAGACACTAGTGAATTAGAGTATGAAGTGATGAATACTATGTGGAAGGGTAACCATATTTTGCTGTGTGGAGATTACTTTCAAACCATTTATGAATGGAGGGGCTCTAATCCAATCACATTAATCGATCGATATCGGAGAGATTATAACCCGTTAGAATTGGTGTTTGATACAAATTATCGGTCTAATCAGATGCTATTTAAGGGCGCTTTTTCCATGCTGAAAAATATGTTCCCTCAACGGGTAGGAGCGTTATATCAAAAAGAACCGAAAGCCATAGCCACGCAAGAGGGGCAGCCTATTTCTATATTTATTGCAGAAGATGCTTACGATGAGGCTAGGTATATTTTTCAGTCTATCCAACGCTTACGAACTGGAGAAGAGATGCCTCCTGTAGGGATTTTAGTGCGCACCAATAAGCAGGCTATACAATTGAGTAATCAGTTTAAACGATGTAACCAGTCATTGCCAGAAGAGGGAAAATTGAAATTTATTTTGGCAGATGAACTGAAATTTTTCCGGCGCTTAGAAATTAAGGATGTGCTGGCATTTTTTAAATGCTTAGTGAATCCTTGGGATTTGATGAGTACAAAACGGATTATCAGAACCTTTGTCAAAGGTATTGGTGATAAGCGTATGGAGGAATTAGAAAATACAGAAGTGAGAAAGACTGGTTTACGCATCACCGATTTTATGAGTACAAAAATCTTTACACGAGAGCCTTATGAACAATTAGAAAAAGGGTTAGTAGCTAAAGACATCGTTGTATTTGATGTGGAAACGACGGGTGTAAATATTATGGAAGATCGCATTGTGCAGATGGCAGCCATCCGTATTGATGAGAACGGCAATACAATTGATACTTTCGAACAATTCATTAATCCCGGCGTACCTGTAGGTGATTCAGAATTAGTACATGGTTTTAGTGATGCGCACTTACAAGAAGTTGGAGGTGATGCACAAACAGTATTGGAAGCATTCAGACAGTTTGCTGATGGGGCCATAATTGTAGGACATAATGTACAATATGATATGGGGATATTGGAGCAAGAGTGTAGCCGTCATAGTGTAGCTATGCCAAGGGTACAAGCCATTTATGATACCCTAGATATATATCGCCGATTCTATCCTAATTTACCAAACCACAAATTAGAATTTTTAAGTGGATACTTCCCGATTGGTCATCAGTCTACGCATAATGCGATGGATGATATTATAGCGACAGGTAAATTATTGATCTATGCCATGAAAGAAAATATCCTTCCTACAAAAGCACAGCGTATGGCATTTGTAAATAAGTATAGAGATATATTCGCTAATATTGCTGCCTCTATGGATACTTTGCGAAGTAAGTGGATTACAAGCAAACCTACAGATATTCTTACTTGTATTATGAAGGATATGGGAGTAGTGGCACATTATGAGAAGAAGGTAAAAGAAGATCCCACAGGAGAACGTAGATTATCTAGTATTCGCGAACTATATCGGATCATGAAAGAATTAGAAGAGGAACATCCACACTATGTAGGTCGTGATGGTGTGAAAGCGATACTAGAAATGTCAGCCCTTCACTCAGGAGAGGGCATGTTCCGACGAAAAGGAGATAGTCGTATCCCAATAATTACGGTCCATCAAGCTAAAGGCAGTGAATTTGAACATGTCTTTATTGCTAGTGCTCATGATGGAGGGCTTCCTTTCTATTATGCTATTGAGGATGGCAAACTGGAAGAAGAGAAACGTATTTTCTATGTGGCATTAACCCGTGCTAAGGAACATTTGACTATTAGTTATGCAAAGTTCAATAAGCATGGGTATAGGCAGCAAGCAAGTCGATTCCTGGCATCTATTCCACCTGAGTATGCAGTATTAGTACCATTCAGTCGATGGTAGGGAATTTATAGGAGGCTCTCTACCCTAATGTTTTCAATCTATGCTATAATAGAGTGTAAATAGCTATGCGTAAAACGCCTATTTGCGAAGGTAATACTAATAATGGAAGAACTTTCAGAATGAGAGCTTTCACGGTAGAAGGTAATTATAAATATAGAAAGTTCTATGATGTAATGGAGGCAATTCATATGGGAACCAATGTAGCAACAAGTATGGTAATTGGCACACAATGGGGCGATGAAGGTAAAGGTAAAATCGTTGATTATTTATCTGAACGCGCTGATGTGGTAGTACGTAGCCAGGGTGGTAATAATGCAGGTCATACTGTAGTAGTAGAGGGCAAATCTTTCGCATTGCGTTTATTGCCTAGCGGCATTCTTTACGATAATAAAATGAATATTATTGGTACTGGTGTCGTTGTGGATCCTAAAGTATTGTTAGAAGAAATTGCAAACCTTGAAAAAGAAGGAAAAAGTGCAAAATCCTTATATATTTCTGACCGTGCTCATGTGATTTTACCGTATCATAATCGCTTGGATGAAGCGGAAGAATCTGTGAAAGGGGATGCTAAAATCGGTACTACAAAAAATGGTATCGGTCCATGCTATGCAGATAAAGTAAATCGTATTGGTATCCGTATTTGCGATTTAATGGATCCAGTTGTATTTGAAAAGAAACTTAAATTCAACGTAGAACTAAAAAATAAAATGTTAACAGCAGTATATGGTTTTGAGCCAGTTAATTTTGAAGAAATCCTAAAGGATTACTTAGGTTATGCTGAACAATTGCGCCCATATGTAAAAGATACAAACTTTGCCGTTATCGATGCTATTAAAGAGGGTAAGAAAGTATTGTTTGAAGGAGCGCAAGCAACTATGCTTGACCTTGATCATGGTACATATCCATTCGTAACAAGTTCCCATCCGGTAGCAGGTGGTGCATCTGTTGGCGCTGGTGTAGGTCCTAACTACTTAAAAAATATTTTTGGTGTAGTAAAAGCCTACTCTACTCGTGTTGGTGAAGGGCCATTCCCATCTGAATTATTAGATGAAACTGGTGAATACCTTCGTCAAACAGGTCATGAGTTTGGCACTGTTACAGGCCGATCTCGTCGTTGTGGTTGGTTAGACTTATCTGTTGTGACCTACGGGGCAGCTTTGAATAGCTTGGACTATTTGGCTATCACTCGTCTTGATATTTTAGATGGATTAGATGAAGTGAAAATCTGTGTAGGCTATACCCGTAATGGTGAGCCTGTACAGGGATTCCCAGCTAGCTTAGATGTATTAGCAGAATGTGAACCAGTATATGAAACATTCCCAGGTTGGAAAACAGATATTTCAGGTATCCGTAAGTACGAAGAATTACCGGAAGCTGCACGTCGTTATGTAGAACGTATTGCAGAAGTAACCGGTGTAGAAGTAGGTATTGTTTCCGTAGGTCCTGGTCGTGATCAAACGATTGACTTAGTGAATGTATTTGCTTAATTATATTATATTATGAAAAAGACCCTATATAGGGTCTTTTTTATATTGTGGCAAAAATAACGGTAGACTATGCAAAAAATGCAAGAATAAAGAAAAAATGATTATCTTGATAATAAAGAATTGTTGTAATATAAAAAAACTAAGAATAAAAATTAATTAAATCTTGTATTGGTGGACAATTTATTAATAAATATTCGTAAGATGTAATACATATTGAGATATATTATCAATATAAGATGTCAAGATATTAAAACATGATTACTATCTTATGAAATGTAATGTTAGCTTTGCACATCTAAATAAATGGGAATGTAAATGCATTTTTTAAGATGAAATAAAAAATAATATTCTATAGGATATAATACGTTAGCGGTTTAACAGGATAAAATATAACAAATTGCTATAATAGAAATAGTTAATTAAGGTTGAATTAAATTGTCATTCGGTGTAAGATTAGTACGAAACGGCTACTGTATATTTTTATATCCATAGCTACCATGTCGACAATGGTTTTCAATAATTATGTCTATTCATAGTATGCAATAGGAGGCTTTATTATGAATCACTTACACATTGCGTTCTCTCATGATGCATTACAAGATTTTGAAGATTCTATGACTCGTTTTGCAGTGACATTAGATGAAACTGATTTTTCTGATGTAGCTGCAATTGTGATTACTGATGCAGATCATGAAGAGGTACTAAGCAATCCATTGATTGAAGCTCTTCGTATTCCTGTATTCTTAGTGAAAAAAGATGCGAACTCCACTATTAAACCTGAATTTGTAGGCAAGATTACTCGCGTAATCGATGCTAATGAAGTGAATTACGAATTATATGTAAAACAAATTGAAGCGGCAGCTAAAAAATATGAAGAAGATATGTTGCCTCCATTCTTCCGTGCATTGGCAGATTACGTAGAAGATGGTAATTCTCAATTTGACTGCCCAGGTCATCAAGGGGGACAATTCTTTGCTCGTCATCCAGCGGGACGTGCATTCTATAATTTCTATGGTGAAAACTTATTCCGTAGTGACCTTTGTAATGCAGACGTTAAATTAGGTGACTTATTGATTCACGAAGGACCAGCTTGTGATGCACAGCAACATGCAGCGCAAGTATATAATGCTGATAAAACGTATTTTGTGTTAAATGGTACATCCTCTGCTAATAAAATGGTGTTAAATGCACTATTAGCCCCTGGAGATGTTGTTTTATATGATCGCAATAACCATAAATCTATCTCCCATGGCGCATTAGTACAAGCTGGTGCCACTCCTGTATACTTAGAAACCGCTCGTAACCCATTCGGTTCTATTGGCGGTATTTTGGAACATTGTTTCAATGAAGAATATATCCGTAAATTAGTAGCAGAGCAAGATCCTGAAAAAGCAAAAGCTGAACGCCCTATTCGTTTGGCGGTGATTCAATTAGGTACATATGACGGAACTATCTATAATGCTCGTCAAGTAGTCGATAAAATTGGTCATTTATGTGACTATATCTTGTTTGACTCTGCGTGGGTTGGTTATGAACAATTTATTCCGATGATGAAAGATTGCAGTCCATTATTATTAGAACTAGGTCCTAATGATCCTGGTATTTTGGTTACACAATCTGTTCATAAACAACAAGCTGGTTTCTCTCAAACATCTCAAGTACATAAAAAAGACTCTCACATTAAAGGGCAAGATCGCTATGTAAATCATAAACGTTTGAACAACGCATTTATGATGCATGCTTCTACATCTCCATTCTATCCATTATTTGCAGCTCTTGATATTAATGCGAAAATGCATGAAGGAGAAGCAGGTAAATTATTGTGGAAAGATTGTGTAGAAACGGTTATTGATGCTCGTAAAGCAGTCCTTAAAAATTGTAAATACCTTCGTCCATTAGTACCACCAGTTGTAAATGGTAAAAAATGGGAAGATGGAAATACAGCTGAAATGGCGCAAGATGTTAAGTACTTCGCCTTTGAACCAGGTGCGAAATGGCACTCTTTTGAAGGATATGGTGAAGGACAATACTTCATTGATCCATGTAAATTCCAATTGATTACACCAGGTATCAATGTAGAAACTGGAGAGTATGAAGAGTTCGGTATCCATGCTAATATCTTGGCTAACTATCTTCGTGAACATGGTATCATCCCAGAAAAATGTGACTTGAACACAATTCTATTCTTGATGACTCCAGCAGAATCCAAAACAAAAATGGATGACTTGGTAGCACAATTAGTTCGTTTCGAACAATTAATTGAACAAGATGCACCAATGCAAGATGTATTGCCATCCATTTACTATAACAATATTGATAAATATAAAGGCTATACAATTCGTCGCCTATGCCAAGAAATGCATGATTTCTACAAAGATCGTAATGTAAGCGAACTTCAAAAGAAATTATTCTTACACGAATACTTGCCTGAGTATGTAAAAACTCCTCAAGAAGCAAACTTTGATTTTGTGCGTGGACAAGGTGAGTTAGTTCCTTTGACAGAAGCTGTTGGACGTATGGCATTAGAAGGAGCTCTTCCATACCCTCCAGGAGTACTTTGCGTACAACCAGGTGAAAGATGGTCTGAAACTGCTAGAGACTACTTCTTAGCATTAGAAGAAGGTATCAATAAATTACCAGGCTTTGCTCCCGAAATCCAAGGTGTATATATTACAACTCAAGAAGATGGAACTAAAAAAGCCTTTGGTTATGTATTGAAAAAAGAATTTGATAAATAGTTGTTTATAATGAGGTGAAGCTAGGAGCTTGCTCCTAGCTAGGCCTTTCTAAGTGAGGTGCCTATGAGCAGCACAAGCGAAAATAAAATGAGTGTTTTGCAGCTTACTATTTTAACAGCTGTAAATATGATGGGATCCGGCATTATCATGCTTCCAACTAAGTTGGCGCAAGTAGGATCATTGTCAATTGTATCTTGGTTAATTACAGCCGTAGGTTCTATGGCTCTTGCATATGCCTTTGCAAAAGCAGGTATGTATAGTAAAAAAGGCGGCGGTATGGGTGGCTATTCCGAATATTCCTTCGGTAAAGCAGGTAACTTTATGGCGAACTATACCTATGGCGTATCCCTTTTAATTGCGAACGTGGCCATTGCTATTTCTGCAGTAGGTTATGGTGCAACATTCTTAGATGCGAACTTATCTCCGTTTACAACAGCAATGTGGACAATTGCTACATTGTGGTTAGCTACAGTTCTTAACTTTGGCGGTGCTAGTATCACTGGTCGTGTATCTAGCTTTACTGTATGGGGTGTTATTGGCCCTGTATTTGTTATCTCCACCGTAGGCTGGTACTTCTTCTCTGGCCATTTGTACATGGAAAACTGGAATGTAAACAACTTGCCGTTTAACGAAGCAGCAACTAACTCCATTGCTATGACATTATGGGCGTTCTTAGGTTTGGAATCAGCAGCGGCTAATTCTGATGCAGTTGATAACCCTGAAAAAAATGTACCGATTGCCGTACTTGGAGGTACATTAGGGGCAGCAGTTATTTATGTGTTATCTACTAATATCATGTTTGGACTTGTACCAGCAAATGATTTAGTAAATAGTTCTGCTCCATTTGGATTAGCATTTGCTAGTATGTTTACACCAACAGTAGGTAAAATTGTTATGGGCTTGATGGTTATGTCTTGCTTTGGTTCCCTACTAGGTTGGCAGTTTACAATTGCGAACGTATTCAAACAATCTGCTGATGAAGGTTTATTCCCTAAATTATTCAGTAAAATCACATCGAAAGATGCTCCAGTTGTAGGTATGGTTACAATTACAATTATTCAATCGTTATTATCTTTGATGACAATGTCTGAATCATTAAATGCACAATTTGAGGTATTAGTTAACCTTGCGGTTGTTACTAATATTATCCCTTACTTATTATCCATGGCAGCAATTATTGTTATCTTAAAATCTGCAGGACGTGGTGGTAGTGAATTAAGTGGAACTACTTTTATTGCCTTTATTGGTTCCTTATATAGCTTGTATGCTTTATATGCATCTGGCTTAGAAGCAATGACATATGGTTCTATCGTAACATTCATAGGTTGGACTTTATACGGATTCATCTCTGATAAGTTCGATTTAGAAAAACAAGCCTAATTGTATAAAATAGTAATAGATGTTTCCTAGATATGGTTAATGGGAGGCAAGAATTACTCATATGATAATTATAAATGGTGTATCATACTTGTATGATACACCGTTTTTATATATACTTGTATATGAATACTTAAAACTGTTTCATAGCGTGTAGACCACACATTATGCCTATAGGCTATAAAATAGTTAATTAGAAGATATTTTATTAATATCCATAGGAGATTGAGCCTGAGGCTCACTAGATTAGATAGGAGTATATATGTTAATACAAGATAAACATGCAGTGGAGCAACGATTATTAATTCAATCGGCTATACTCATGTCATTTGTGGCTATAGGCGGAACTATGATGGGGGTTTTTAGTGGATCCAGTGCAATCTTATTGGATGGAGTAGTATCGTTTATTGCCGTTATTATCAAGGTGATGATGATCATTACATCCAGATTGGTATCCAATGAAACAAGTAAGCGCTTTCAGTTTGGCTATTGGCAGTTTGAACCGCTGGTGTTGATTGCAGAAGGTAGCTTCACCTTGCTTATCGTAAGTTATGCCTTTTTATCGGGGCTAACGGATTTATTGGGTGGTGGTCGTGCTGTTCATGTGGGACCTGCAATCATTTATGCTACAATTTTTACTATTGCTGATACTTGTTATTATTTCTACGTGCACCAGATTAATAAGAAGTTACAATCCAATTTGGTAAAGTTTGATAATATTAGCTGGTCCATCGATGCCATGTTAGAAGCGGGAATTTTAATTAGCTTTTTAGTGGCCTTTGGATTAGAACATTTTGGTTATGCAGAATGGGCGGTATATGTGGACCCTATTGTGCTCATCATTTTATCGTTACAAATGATGCCTTCAGCCTTAAAAATTATTATTCCATCGGTAAAGCAAATTATGGGGGTTGCACCTTTAACTTTGCATAATCGAATTCAGTTTATTATGGATTCTTTTATGGAAAAGTATAAGTTTAAGGATTATGTGACTAGTGTGCAAGCTTATGGGAATGTAAAAATGATTGAAATAGATATTTTGATTCCTAAAAATTTCCCCAAACAGACAATTGTAGAGCTAGATGAAATTCGCAATGAAATTGACCTTGCCATTGGTGGTGACCCAGCAGAGAAATGGGTAACTATTACATTTACGGCTACAAAAAAATGGATGGCAAAAGATTACTTATTAGACGAAGAAGACGAAGATTAATGGATATCTTCCTATGAGGAGAGAAGAATGGATTATTTATTGACAGTTATGGAGACCTATGGGTATGCAGCCATGTTTATTTGCATGGTATTGGAAAATGCAAATATTCCGATTCCTAGTGAAATTATTTTAGGGTTTGCTGGATACTTAGTATTTCAAGGTGTATTTGATTTGAATACGGCCATTATTGTCGGTGTAGTAGCAGGGGTTGTAGGATCTGTGTTATCGTATTGGCTTGGTGAATTTGGTGGCAGACCTCTACTAATGAAATATGGAAAGTATATTTTACTTAGTGAGGATAAATTTGGTGCTGCAGAAAAGTTATTTAATCGCTATGGTGGTGCGGCAGTGTTTATCGGTCGCTTATTACCAGGGGTACGGACATTTATTTCCTTCCCAGCAGGGGTAGCTAGATATCCAATGACACCTTTTGTGGTTTGGACTACTTTAGGGACTATCCCATGGACTATTTTGTTAGTTTGGCTAGGAATGAAATTAGGAGAACACTGGAAAGACTTAATTGACTATAATCATGAATTACTTGTTGCGATGATTCTTGTGTTTGCTATAGTGGCTGTGATATACGGCTTGAAATATTGGAAACGTCGTAATAGATAGGGAGATGCGTATGAAATTACATCGTGTGACCTATGTAGTATTTCTCTTTTTCTTAGGAGTCTATGTACTAGGCAACCATCTGTTGCCGGTGTCGGACCCAGTAGAGTCGAATTATGCATTAACGGCAAAAGAGATGGTCTTGTCTGGAGATTGGTTGTCCCCACAAATCTATGGGCACTATTGGTTTGACAAACCAATTATGATCTATTGGTTATTGAGTTTGTCTTATTCCGTATTCGGTATAACAGACTTTGCAGCGCGGTTTCCATCAGCTCTTTTCGGGGCCTTATCAGTGGCCTTTGTGTACCAAGGCGTGCGCACCTTAACAGGACAACGCTTGGGAGCTTTAGTATCTGCTTTTATCTTAGGGACATCTCTTATTGTATGGACCATTGCACACGGTATCATCACAGATATGGTCCTCTTATTTGCTACGGTAGGCACATTTTATTACGCCTATTATGGACTACTAGCTAAGAGCCCTTGGCATATAGCAGGAGCTTATGGATTTGCGGGTATCGCAGTATTGACGAAGGGTCCTGTAGGTCTCGTATTGCCGGGACTGTTGTTCCTTGTGTATGCAGGCGTAAAACGGTCTTTATCAATAGTGAAAGCCTTATTCCCATGGCAAGGTATCCTCGTATTTTTAGCGATTGTTTTACCTTGGTATGGATATATGTATCACACTCACGGTATGGAGTTTATCAATGGATTTTTAGGACTCCATAATGTAACAAGGGCGACCCAATCGGAGCATCCAGAGGTGAATCATTGGTGGTACTATTTACCTATTTTCCTAGGTGGCTCTCTCCCTTGGACGGGAGCTATTTTATATGGTATGTATCGGGGATGGAAAACAAGAACTGATGGCTATCTATATACCATGATTATGGGATGGGGAACAATTTTGTTCTATACAATGATGGCCACGAAATATCCAACCTATGCTTTTATTTCGGTCATTCCTTTTAGTCTATTAGGGGCTTATGGGGTGATTTCTTTGAAAGATGCCAGTCACCGTGCTTGGTGGTGGCTATTAGGACCGACTTTAGTGTTATGGTGGGCTCTTGGGATTGGAACATTCTTTGCACCTTGGGGCTTTTGGTGGATTCTTCGAGCTGTTGTCGTAGTCCTTACCTTATTCCTAGGTGGGTGTTATTGGTATCGGAAACGATTGATGATGCCTTTCACAGTGGGGATGGGTACCTTGGTAGTACTAGGTATTGTGCTTATGGAAGGGTTGGTGCCATTCTTGGGCTTGCGTTCTTCTGTGACCTATCATGAACAGATACGCAGCTTTCATGGACCTGTGTATTATTATGGAGAATATGCAGCGTCTGTGCCGTATTATTTAGATATTACTCCCGTCCGTGTGGAGCCTAGCCCTGAGCGATTGGCGAAGTGTAATGTACAACGCAGTGAAAAGTGGAACGGTAAGAATGTGATGCCTCAAATTGAGGAACAAGAGTTATTTAAACGCTTGCAATCTGGAGAACGGATGCTCATAATTACCAATAAAAATTATGGTAAAGAATTAGAGGAATCTTCAGTAGGTCAATACTTAGAACGTGATAAAAGTAGTGATAAAATAGTGCTATTGCATTCCAAATAGAGAGGTGTCTATGTCAGTAGAACGGTTGATGCGACAATTAAAAGGATTTTCTAGTCCTCATGTGTATAATCCTTGGAATGATTTTGATGAACGCTATGATGCGAATCAACGAGCGAGTTCTATTCGTAGAAAGCAGTTGCAGGCTTATTTGGAGCAGCGATTAGAACGTGCTAAAATTCTCATCATAGCAGAAGCTGTGGGCTATCAAGGAGGGCGGTTTACAGGGATTGCCATGACCTGTGAAAGAATGCTCTTAGGGCATCACCCTACGGTAACCCCATCTATGGTGTTTACTGGATTGGAGCCGAAACGAACTAGTAATTCAAAGAGCGAGTATATTATAAAACCGACACAAAAAGAAAAGGGCTTTAATGAACCTACTGATTCTGTGGTGTGGAATGCCATGTTAGAAGCTAATATAGATCCTTATGAAGTGGTGTTGTGGAATATTTTTCCATTTCATCCCTTTAAAGGAACAGATGGCTTGACGAATCGGACACCTACAAAGCAAGAATTAGACTTAGGGTGGACCTATACGAAACAGCTCTTAGATTTGTTCCCTAGGGCACAGATCCTTGGAGTGGGACAGAAAGCAAGTCTTACACTCAGTGACTATGGTATAGATGTACAAGCAACCTTGCGCCATCCAGCCAATGGAGGAGCGGGGTTGTATAAACAGCAGTTCCAAGCTTTTATCGAGGAAGAGCTGAAAGCTTAATAGATAATGCAAAAAAGTGAAAAGCCGCAACGCTTCTAAAAAGACGAAAAGCCGCAGCGCTTCTAAAAACAGACCTACGCTAATGTTTTTAGTAAGCACTACGGCTTTTCTTGGCGGAAATGGAATTATGAAAAAAACTGGGTTTTCTTGGTGTAGGTTCTTTGATTACAGTGATATAATTTAATGGTAAAATTAGTTAGTGAGGACTCACCAAATTGGTATCATTAAGTGCGTTTATGTTAGACTTGTTCATATTTATACTATATTAACGAAAAGGGGCTACGGGCCCCTTTGGTTTATTAAAAATATAAAAAGAGGAAAGTGGATGCTGTGTGCTTCGCTTTCCTCTTTTGTATGTTGTGGTATATTTTGTAAAGAGTATAGTTTTTATATGAGTCATCGTTGCTTTCGACAAGTGCTCCATACAGGGTTGGTCATTATATTACTTTACGTGTTGGCAAGTGCTGCAATACTTGGATGACTTTATCTAATTCTTGTTGTGTGTGTGCGGAGGTGACGGTTAAGCGTAATCGCCCTGTATTGATAGGTACAGTAGGTGGACGTATACCACTGAGGATAATCCCTTCTCGTTCACATAGGAGGCTAGCTTCTAATGTGTCTTCGTTGGAACCGATGATAATAGGGAAAATTGGTGTGTCATCGCTGCTAGAGATTCCTAGTGATTGCAAGGCTTTGTGCATATATTCTGTATTGCTTCGCAGTTTTTGATATACACTAGGCTCCTCAGCTAATACTTCTAGGGCGCCGATGCTTGCCCCAATGTCAGCAGGGGACAAAGCGGTAGCAAAGATAAAGGGACGACTGTGGTTGATGATGTAATCGATAACAGTGCTAGAACCGCAGACATACCCACCGATGGATCCTAAGGCTTTACTCATAGTGCCAGTGGTGATGATACGTGGGCTTTTACAATGAAAGTGATGCGCTGTGCCACGGCCCTCACCGATGACGCCAGTAGCATGAGCATCGTCCACAATCAGTAGGGCATCGTACCGTTCTGCAAGTTCCAATAGTTCAGGCAAGGGAGCTATATCCCCATCCATGCTGAACACTCCATCAGTGATGATAAAACGCATGCCATACTGCTTAGATTGGCTTAATAAGGATTCTAGACCTGCCACATCCTTGTGAGGATAGATTTGTACTTTAGCGCCGCTGAGACGACATCCGTCGATGAGGCTAGCGTGATTCAATTTATCACTAAAAATAATATCTCCTTTATGAACTAGGGCAGAGATTGTTCCTAGATTTGCCATAAATCCAGCTGTGAAAGTGAGTGCCTTTTCACAGTCTTTCCACTGTGCGAGACGGTGCTCTAGTTCTTGAAATAAAGGGAAAGAACCAGACGTAAGGCGAGCCCCACCAGAACCGGTGCCATATTGTTGGATGGACTGTAAGGCTCGATCTTTCACGTGGGGATGATGGGTTAAGCCTAGGTAATTATTTGATGCCATCATCAGATAGGTGGAGCCTTCATACATAACATGAGTAGCATCCATAGGAGTATAGGTGCGAGGAGAACGAAATTGTGATTCCTCTTGGCGCTTGGCTAAGGCTTCGGAGTATCGATTAAACATGGTGAATCCCTTTCGTTGTGACCCACGTAGGAGTGGATGTAAAATACTGTATTACTTCTTCGGTCGGTGCATCGTCAGTGATAAAGAAGGCACGACCACCAATAGGACTACCATAGACTTTCATAGGGCTTAACCGATGGTAGGTAGTGCCATAGGACACATAGCCCGTTGTATACTCTGGATCATCGGACCAACACAGTTCACCTAGTACGTAAGGCGATGCGAGAACCTTGCTTGCTAGGATGAGAGCCTCTCTAGAATGGATGGAGGAACAACCATAATATTGCAAATGGTGGTGTATGTCTGTATCTGATTCGGCATCCATACGGGACACGCGTACTGTTTGGGGATACGCCTCACCAGTAGTAGCGTTGATGAGCCAAGCCCCGCTTACAGTTTCTGTGTTTTCGCTGAGTTTTGAAAAGGCAGTTCGAATCGCCTGTTCATGAATCTGTGCTTGTCGTAATAATTGGGTGGCTACCCGATGAGAGTCCTCAATTGTTTCTGATTCTGTAGTAGCCACCATGAGAGCAGGGACTTTTACGATGGAGTCATCGGGAATCTCATCAATTTGTAAATTGATAAAATCTGGATGACCTTTGCTGTGTTGTAATGCTCGTTGTAAAAATTCTTCTGAAATGCGTGATAAGGATTCTAAAGAGACGAGACGTTCCGCTCCAGAAATATGAGAACCTCCTTGTTCATGAGGGCCTCCCTTAGCAGCGCGCATGCGAATGCTGTAGACCATGAGTGACTAACCTTGTTTTACTTTCAAAGTTGTAGCCAAACGAGGTAGTCGGTGTAAGATGCTGTAGAAGATTGGGCTCACGATGACTGTGAAAATCATGCCAGGTACTGCCATCACAAGCATAGGAATGACCATTTTGCCAAAGGATAAACCAATGGTGATACGGGCGATAGCAGACGCAATAGGACCAGAGATAAGAATAGACCACATGCGATTTTTGCCAATCCATAAAATGAGTCCTACGATGAGGCGGAATTGCATGGCAATGGCAACGTTTAATAAGTTTTGTGTGCCTAATACAAGACCAATCAAACTAGAAAGACAGCCGCAGATGATGTACTTGCGGAATCCGAAGGCAGCGCAAATTGCTACCGCTAAAGGAGCAGATAGTTGGAACTCTACACCGGGAATTAAGTTGGGAATTTTGATGCCTCCTAGAATTGTCATCATCGCCGTTAAGATAGCGATATCTGCAATTGTGTGAATACTTACATTTTTCATTTTGTGACCTCCTATTGTAAACTTTCAAAAACCTTACTTCGTTTACATTATAAAACGCAATTGCATATAGTGCAATATTCAATTGCAAATTTTATGGATTAGGGAGAGGCGCCTTAGTTGCTTAGGGTGGATTTTCTATAGTATAATAAAGGTAATTATTTTGATCGGCTTATGAACCTTATGGGTTCCCAAATGTTTCACAGTAGAAGTATGTATAGAGGGTATATGCTTTGCTGTGTAGAAGAATGTGACATAGATAGTGAGAAAGGTTTCTCACAGTGTTTTGCTGTATGAATACGAACAGAAATAGATACTTATTTGTGCTTACATGCCGATACATGCTTAACCATCTGAGGGTGGGATTATATAGTCTTGGACTATGGTAGTATGTATAGACAGTACGACTATAGTCCTGTAGGAGGAAATTTTGAATATACAAGAAGAAAGAACAAATATAGCTGCACCGGTAGGTGAAGCTACGCAACAACGACCACGTTCTACAACACGTACACGCCGCACGACGGGTCAAAATCGTCGTACCACTGTGAAAGCTGAGGGGGAACGTACCAGTCGTCCGCGAGGTGATAATGGCGAGCGCCGTCAATCTAATCGTGGTCCGCGTAAACCACAACGTGCCAATACAACTGTGGAAAAACATGAACAAATAAATCGTTCCCATGCGCGAAAAGATAAATTGCAAATCATTCCATTAGGTGGCCTAGGTGAGATCGGTAAAAACATGACCATTTTCCAATATGGCGATGATATTGTCGTGTTAGATGCGGGATTAGCATTCCCAGAAAATGACATGTTAGGGGTAGATATTGTAATCCCTGATATGAGTTATTTAATCGAGCATAAAGATAAAGTACGTGCTGTGGTGATTACTCATGGTCATGAAGACCACATTGGATCCTTGGCGTATTTATTAAAAGAAGTGAACGTACCTGTGTATGCTACGAACTTAGTATGTGGCTTGATTGAAGGTAAATTAAAAGAACATCATGTAAAAGCTAAAAAATTACAAGTTGTAAAAGCTGGTGATGAATTTAAAATTGGCTGCTTCAAAGTGGGCTTTATCCAAACAAATCACTCTATTCCAGATGCATGTGCCATCTTTTTAGAAACTCCAGTAGGTACTGTGGTACATACGGGGGACTTCAAAGTGGATCAAACTCCTGTAGATGGGAAATTGATGGACGTTCACAAATTTGCAGAACTTGGTAACAAAGGCGTATTGGCGCTTATGTCCGACTCCACTAATGTGGAAAAGCCAGGGTTTACTCCATCTGAAAGTTCTGTAGGACCAGCGATTATGCGTGCTGTCGCAGAAGCTACGGGTCGTGTTATTTTAGCTACTTTTGCATCTAATGTGTCCCGATTGCAACAAGCTATTGATGCAGCGGTAGCCACAAAACGTAAAGTAGTGGTATTAGGTCGTTCCATGGTAAATGTTACAGAAATCGCTCAAGAGCGTGGTTATTTAACAGTGCCAGAAGGAACTATCATCGGTGATGATGAAATGAATCGCTATCGTGCTGATGAAATTATGATCTTAACAACGGGGTCTCAAGGGGAACCAATGGCAGGTCTATCTCGTATGTCTACAAACAATCACCGTACCGTAGAGATTACACCAAATGATACTGTTATCATCTCCGCTACACCAATTCCAGGTAACGAAGCGGCCGTAGGACGTACCATCGATAACTTATTGCGCCAAGGTGCTCATGTAGTATACGGCAAGGATCGTGGTATTCACGTATCTGGTCATGGTAGCCAAGAAGATTTAAAAACTATGTTGAACTTGGTGAGACCTAAATTCTTTATCCCAGTTCATGGTGAATACCGCATGTTGAAAAAACATGGTGAACTGGCTGTGTCCATGGGAATTGTAAAACCTAGCAATGTCTTGGTAGGTGATAATGGACAAATTTTTGAGTTTACTACTCGTACAGGTCGTTTAGCAGGTCGTGTGCCAGCTGGTAAAGTCTTTGTGGATGGATTAGGTGTAGGCGATGTAGGTAACATCGTTATCCGTGATCGTCAGCAATTAGCGCAAGAAGGTATGGTTGTGGTTGTTATGGCAATGGACCGTGCTTCTGGTACGATTGTAGCGGGACCAGATATGTTATCTCGTGGCTTTGTGTATGTTCGTGATGCAGAAGAATTATTAAGTGAAGCACAACGTCGTGTAGATGCAGCAGTAGAGAAATGTGAAATGGATCATATCAAAGATTGGACAACGATCAAAACTGTGGTACGTGACACATTAGGAAAATTCTTCTATGAAAAAACACGTCGTCGCCCAATGATTCTACCAATCATTCAAGACGTATAGAGAATATGATATAATAGACATATGACGAAAGTCATATGTCTATTTATTGTATTGGCATAGAACTATGTTGAACCTTTGGGGAGAGACATAGTATGGGGTTAGTATATGAATCAAACAAGTACAAAGTCCGTCGTAGAGTCTGGTATCTTAACGGCATTGATGATTGTCTTTGCCATGATAGGTCTCAGTGTACCTATGCTTGGATTTTTTGGATCTATTTTTGTGCCTATGACGATTGCCATTGTAGGTGTACGTCATGGCTTTCGTTGGAGCCTATTATCTGTTGTATCAGCGATTATAGCCATTGCCTTTTTATTAGGACCTTTGACGGCCATAGTAGAAGGGGGAGTCTTTGGTGTGATTGGTATTTTAATCGGTTATGGATTAAGCAAGCACTGGTCGATTTCTAAATTGTTGATGATTCCTGCTGTGGTATTAATGCTAGCAGTAGTAGTTCAGTTTTGGGCATCTGCTTTGGTGATGCAGGTAAGTCCTACAGAAATGTGGTCATCTTTGGAAGAACAAATTACAGTATCCATGCAAGATATGTATGTGCAGCAGGGGCTTTCAGAGGAGCAAGTGACAACAGCGATGACAGCATTACAAGATCAAATTGAAATCATGAAAAAAGTATTGATTGCGGGACTGTTTTGCTCTGGCGTAGCGATTTCGTATATTATTAATCGTCTTACCTATCTTGTGCTCAGTCGTATTGGTACCTATCAGATTCCTGAAATGCCTACCATTAAAGGTTGGCGTGTACCAGATTGGGCATTACATATCTTTTTAGTGGGGGTCATTTCTTATTTTGTGAAACAATATATTCCGCTCCTTGAATATGTAGGCTATAATTTGATGTACTTAGGTGGTATAATGCTATTTATACGAGGCATATCTTGTGCTTGGCGTATTAGTAAAAGTTATCATCCACCGAAGTTTGTACCATGGATTGTACTAGGTTTATTTATTATGATGTCACAGTCCGCCGCTATATTAGGAGCTCTAGATGTGTTCTTGCACCTAGAGGAACGATGGGGCAGACGAAGTGAGTGAAATTAGAGGAGGTAGTATGGATATACAAACTGAATACAGTTCTATTGAAATTACTGCTGCCGTTCTCATTCTTATCTTATTAGGTATTATTTTCTATTTGAATTGGCAACTAGCCATGTTGGCTTGTATAGTGGTAATCGCTGCGTATTTGTACGTGGGACGTACCATTCGAAGAGGACGACATTTTAGAAAAGCTCAATTTGACTGTATGGCGAAAGGAATTACGCAGGCCTCTACCTTTGCGCTACAAAACTTGCCAGTAGGTATTGTCATCATCGATGAACATAATGTTATTTGCTGGAGTAATAGCGTATTTAGAGATTGGTTGCCCAGTGATTCTGATAAAACAATGAAATTAAGTGGATTTATTCCTACCTTGCGGATTGATAAATATTGGGGCAAGTCTGGGTTCTTTCACGAGGAAATCGATGGAAAGTATTATCGCGTGCTTTACAAAACCTTGGTAGCACCAAAGTCTAACTATTCTGATGTAAAAAGTGATGAATTAGAGTCTTATATGGCATTTTACTTTGATGATATTACAGATATTGAAGCAGAAAAACATAAGGCTATTTCTATGCTGCCAGCTCTTGGTTTCATTGCTATGGATAATATTGAAGATTTGCGTTCTGGCTTAAGCGATATTGAATATACACAATTGTGGTCCGATATGAACCGATTGATTGTGACAGAAATCGATCAACATGATGGTTTTATTCGCAATGCTACAGAAGATACGTATACCTTTAGTATTAGTAAGGCTGCCATGTTGCATATGATGGAATCGAAGTTTAGTTTATTAGATAAAATTCGTGCTTTAACTACATCGAAACATATCCCTCCAACCATCAGTATGGGTATTGCTTTGACAGAAGATACTGTGAAAGTACAAGGAGAAAAGGCAAAAGCTGCCTTAGAGATTGCTTTAGGACGTGGTGGTGACCAAGTTTGCGTATACCATGGTGAAGAAGTCAAGTTTTTTGGTGGAAAATCATCAGGAAATGAAAAGAATACTCGTGTCCGTGCTAGGGTCGTATCTCATGCATTGCATGAAATTATGTTGGATTCTGATCGTGTGCTTGTGATGGGTCATGATCGGGAAGATTATGATAGTATTGGTGCTTCTGTAGGCGTAGCAGCGATGGCAAGAGCCCTTAATAAACCAGTTCATATTGCCTTGAGTTCACATCCTACAGCAGTTCGTAAATTAGTAGAAGTACTGGTAGAACATCCAGATTTTCAAGGTCTAATTATTGATGAAGAAGAAGCAGCTCAGTTTGTAACAGATAATACTGTGGTCATCGTGACCGATGTGCATCGGTCTGAAATGGTAGCTGCTCCATCAGCGCTGAAAAAAGCAAATCGCCGTGTTGTCATCGACCATCATAGACGGGGCTCAGATTTCATTGAATCGCCATTATTAACGTATTTAGAGCCTTCTACATCATCTACTAGTGAACTGGTAACAGAGTTAATTCAATATTTCCCAGAACATGTAGAGATTAAGCATATTGAAGCCAGTGGTTTATATGCAGGTATTGTAGTAGATACAAAAAACTTTGTGGTTCAAACAGGGGCACGTACCTTTGAAGCAGCCTCTTTCTTGCGCCGATCAGGTGCAGATGTATCCTTAGTACGACATTTATTTATGGATAGTTTTGAAGGGATGCGTATACGCTCTGCTATGCTAGCATCGGCAGAAGAAGTAGCAAATATGGCTTTCACAGAGGCACCACAGGATGCGAAGAATGCCACTGTGATTGCAGCACAAACAGGAGATAAATTGATTACCCTTGAGGGGATTGAAGCTAGTTTTGTATTCTATGTACTGCCAGATGGTGGTATTGGGGTCAGCGCTAGGTCGCAAGGTAAATTGAATGTACAATTAATTATGGAAGCTGTCGGTGGCGGAGGTCATCGTACTGTGGCGGGTGCTCAAATTTACAATATGTCTATGAAAGAGGCACGCCAATGGGTGACTGAAGTAGCCGTATCCCATATGACAGAATTACAAAAAGAAGTTAAGGAGGAATTATCATGAAAGTAATTTTATTAGAAGATGTTAAAAAAGTTGGTAAACGTGGTGAAATCGTGGAAGTTTCTGAAGCCTATGGTCGCAATGTATTGATTAAAAAAGGCGTAGGTCTTGAGGGGACACCACAAAACTTGAACAATGCAAAACAAAAATTAGGTGCGCAAGCTCATAAAAAACAAGTGGACTCTGATGAAGCTACTGTATTGGCTAGCCAATTATCAAAAGTATCCGTTACAATTCCAGTAAAAATGGGAGATGGTGGCCGTGTATTCGGTTCTGTAACAGGTAAAGATATTTCTGATGCATTGCAAGCGCAAGTAAAAGTTGATGTGGATAAAAAGAAAATTGACTTAAAAGAGCCAATCAAAACATTGGGTACTCATGAAGTATTAGTTCGAGTGCATCCAGAAATTACAGCTAAGATTACTGTAGAAGTAGTTGCAGGTTAATAGAAAGAGGGGCTAGGCCCCTCTTTTTTGTACAAATAGGTGTAGTTGTGTATAGGGAGAATAGTATGTCAGGACGGATACCACCGCACAGTATAGAGGCAGAACGAGCCGTACTAGGAGCGATTTTACTCAATAAAGATGCCTTTGATACAGTCAGCTCTATTGTAAAAGCAGAAGATTTTTACAGTGATAATCATCGTGTTATTTATGAAGCTCTCGTAAGCATTGTAGGAAAAAATCAACGTGCAGACTATGTGTTATTATCGGAAGAGTTAAAAAAGTCTCAGAAATTAGAGGCCGTAGGGGGGATTCTATACCTTACCAATTTGACCACAGATATTGTAGATGCCTATAACGTAGAAGATCATGCAAAAATTGTAAGAGATAAAGCCCATTTGCGTAAATTAATCCATGTGGCCAATGCAGTGGAATCTATGGCCTATCGCGAAGAAGAAGAGACAGAAGATATCGTCAATCGAGCAGAACAAATGGTTCTCGATGTGAGTGGTACTACAAAAGGAGAATCTTCTTTTAGCGCTATGCGAGATGTGGTGTATGAAACCATTGATCGCATCAATGAATTACAACGGCATAAGGGGATACTGACTGGTGTATCTACGGGATTTAAAGACTTAGATAACTTAACTAGTGGCTTACAAAAGTCGGATTTAATTTTAGTAGCAGCCCGTCCTTCTATGGGGAAAACTGCATTTACATTGAACATTGCTCAAAATGTAGCTATGAAATCGAAGAAAAATGTAGCTTTTTTCTCCCTAGAAATGTCTAAGACACAACTGGTAGCCCGCGTGCTGGCAGCGGTGGCTGGAATTAACTCTGGTCGTATCCGAAATGGTCAGCTTAGCCAAGAAGACTGGGGAAAAGCCATTAATGCTTTGAATGATTTAGCAGAAGCACCTTTATATATCGATGATACTTCAGGTTTGACGCCGCAATTAATGAAGAAAAAGTTGCGCCGTTTAATTCAAGAACATGGTGAGCTAGGACTTGTGGTAGTGGACTATATTCAGCTCATGGAAAATGGCGGTAAAAAAATGGCGGACAATCGCCAACAAGAAGTATCTGCGATTTCTCGACAATTAAAAATTATGGCGCGAGAATTTAATGTGCCATTGATTGCCTTGTCGCAGTTAAGTCGTGGTGTTGAAAGCCGGGCAGATAAGACTCCGATGCTAAGCGATTTGCGTGAATCTGGCTCTCTAGAACAAGATGCGGATATTGTAGCTTTCTTGAATCGTGAGAACTATCAAGATACAGAAGATACTAGTGATGGTGTAGAAACGCAAGTTATTATCCGTAAGCACCGTAATGGGGAATTAGGAATTGTAAAACTATGGTTTGAAGGGGCATACACGAGATTTAGA
This sequence comes from uncultured Veillonella sp., assembly GCA_963516605.1. Classification (GTDB taxonomy): domain Bacteria; phylum Bacillota; class Negativicutes; order Veillonellales; family Veillonellaceae; genus F0422. The sequence continues at coordinate 52,353 of CAUQBP010000011.1, forward strand.
GATTTGGCATATCGCGAAGATGACCCCGGTATATAGAAGCAGGAGGGAGAACTAATGAAAGAGACTTGGAAACGTATGCTGTGTGCAGCAGTGTTAACTATGGGCATCGCATCTACAGGAATACTTACAGTAGAAGCTCATGGATTGTGGGAGACTCTTGGTAAAAATGTATTAGGAGGTATTTCTGTGCATCAACATTTGAGTGACCTAGACAATACAGAGCAAGGTCAACAAGAGATGCTGGAAAAAACAAAAGACCGTACAGGTGTGTATGATAATTATGCTTATCAAATGCGGGCGAAGCGTATTGTGGATGAACTTTCAAAATCACCTCATGTGAAACGCAGTTATGTGGTGTACGTTAACCCAGATGAAGAGTTCAATGCTTTCATGACCTTTGGACGTGTTATGTCTATTAACAAAGGGGCTATGGATTTGCTAGATGATGATGCGCTGGCCTATGTTATTGGTCATGAATTGAGCCATGGAGAGCACAAAGATCTAGTGAATGGAGCTAAGAAAAGCAGTATTTTGTCTACAGTAATTGGGGCAGCTACGTTTAACTCTGGAGATTTAGGTCAAATTGCGGCGGGACTTACTGGAAAATATTTAGATAGTCAAGTGTTCACTATGTCTCAAGAGAAACATGCTGATGAACTAGGTTTTAGCATCTTAGCAGATTCTTCATATAATGTAGGTGGTGCCGCCCTTGCCATGGAAGTGATTAAAAATAAATATGGTGATACCTACCGTGAGGGATTTGGTAAAATTTTAAATCCTAACGACCATCCAAAAACATCGCAACGGGTATTGGACAATTTGCAACGCTTATACGTGTACTCTGAAAATCATGTGAAAGTAGAACAACAAACAGTATTTATCAATGGTAAGCCTGTCTATGAAGGAACCGCAAAAGGTAATTATACAGCGCCAATGCGAGCTTACCTAGTGGCTGGTAAATTGGCTAGATTGTATCACGATCATGCCATTGGCGGTGCCCGTGTAGATGGATCTACCGTAGCGATTGGAACAACTAATATCGTGACTATGCCAACCTATGATGCGGCCTTTGAAATAGCAAAACAAATGAATGCAGCTATTAGTGATGAGTCAGGTGTTGTAGCAGATAAGGGTAAGAAAGACAAAAAAGATAAAAAGGATAAAAAAGACAAAAAAGATAAAAAAGATAAAAAGGATAAAAAAGATAACAAATAATTACAATAGTGAAATAATAAGGATACATACAACTAACCGTTATAGTAGACTATACAACATTTCCGTATTATCGATGGATATCGATAGAGAAGAACGATAAATATAGATGTTCTTTTATGGAATTCGATATAGAAGCATATGAAAATGAAGTTATGATGAAGAAGAAAGATGAGGTATAACTAAAAGTAATGATTGGTTTACCCTCTGAAATAGCTACTTTTTAAGAAAAGTATTAATAAAAACAATTAATTTATCTCTTAACTATGCATATATGATAAGGTTAAAATGCTGATAAATAGGGGATTTCTATTCCATGTGGTGTACATGTGTGCTATAATTTACGTATCAAGAGTCGTGACCACCTATAGAGGAGTACAGGCGATGTCACACATATTTTTTAGTTAGGGAAAGAGGTTTTAACGATGGGAAATTTTGTTTACATCCAAGAAGAAAAACTTAACGCATTCTGTCAAGACGCATTTGAAGGATTTGGCTTCAGTCCTGAAGAAGCTAGCATCATTAAAGACGTATTGATGATGTCCGACATGTACGGTATCCAATCCCATGGTATGCAACGTGTAGTTCGTTACCACAAAGGTATTGAAAAAGGTCTTATCGACATTAAAGCAAAACCAGAAGTAGTATTCGAAACTCCTGTATCCGCAGTTGTTGAAGGCCATGACGCAATGGGTCAATTAGTTGGTCATTTCGCTATGGAATTAGCAATTAAAAAAGCTAAAGAATCTGGTATCGGTATCGTATCTGCTCGTAACTCTAACCACTATGGTATCGCTGGTTACTATGCTGATCTTGCTTTAAAAGAAGGTTTAATTGGTTTCTCTTGCACTAACTCTGAAGCAATCATGGTTCCTACATTTGCTCGTAAAGCAATGCTTGGTTCCAACCCAATCGCTTTCACAATGCCAGCTGAACCATACAACTTCTTCTTCGACGCTTCTACAACAGTAGTAACTCGTGGTAAATTAGAAATGTACAACAAATTGGGTAAAGAATTACCTAACGGTTGGGCATTAAATAAAGACGGTAAAGCATCTCAAGATGCTGGCGAAGTATTGGGCAATATCTCTGACCACGTTGGTGGCGGTATCATGCCTTTAGGTGGTAACACTGAACAATTAGGTTCCCACAAGGGTTATGGTTACGGTATGCTTTGCGAAATCTTCGCATCTATCTTCTCTCAAGGTGGTACATCCAATAAATGTATGACTGGTGGCCGTTCCAACATTTGTCATGGTTTCATGGCTATTAACCCAGCTATCTTCGGTAACCCAGAAGACGTTAAAAAACACTTCTCCACATTCTTACAAGAACTTCGTGAAGCTCCTAAAGCTGAAGGTGCTGAACGCATCTACACTCATGGTGAAAAAGAAGCAGAAGCTATCGAAGTTTGCCGTAAAGAAGGTATTCCAGTTATCGACAAAACTGTGGCAGAATTGTTCGACGTATGTAACTTGTTGAAATTGGATCCTAAAAAATACTTCGGCGACTATGAACCACCTAAAGCAGTTGCTTCCAACTACTAATTAGAAGTCAGTAGCTGACAATTACAGATCTTTATCGATGCAGAATCAGTAGTTTTGTATCCCTAAGGAATACTTCTTAGAGACTGGTAACAGTCAACATCTTTGAACATATGAGAGAGGGAATCTGTGGATTTCCTCTCTTTTTGTTATATTACACTGTACGTATGCTAGAATTTGAATTACAGTGATTCACTATAGAAAGGGATTGTTAATATGGATATATTTTTAGCAGTCTTGCCGATCCTATGGCTTATCGTAGCGTTGGCAATTTTAAAAATGCCGGCATGGAAAGCATGTTTGGCGGCAGCAATTGGTACATATATTTTAGCGGTTTTCTATTATGGAGAAAATGCTTATATTATGTATACAGGGGCTATGGAAGGTGTAGCTCTTGCAGTTTGGCCAATTCTTTTGGTTATTACAGCAGCAATTTTTACATATCAATTAGTAGTTCATACAAAAGCGATGGACACAATTAAAATTATGTTATCTTCCGTAACTAGTGATAAGCGTATTTTAGCATTATTATTGGCTTGGGGTTTTGGTAACTTTATGGAAGGTATGGCAGGTTTTGGTACAGCCGTTGCCATTCCAGCAGCGATGATGGTAGCAGTAGGTTTTGATCCATTGAAATCTATCTTGGCTTGCTTAGTAGCAAACTCCGTACCAACTACGTTTGGTTCTATTGCAATCCCAACAACTACATTGGCATCTTTGACTGGTCTACAACCAGCTGAATTAGGTACATTCATTGCAGCGCAATTATTCATTTTAAATGTAGTAACTCCACTCTTTATTGTCGGTATTATTGCTGGCGGTGTGAAAGCAATTAAAGGAGTATTTATTCAAACTATTATTGCAGGTTTTGCATTAGCTATTCCGGAGTTATTAATTAATATGTATGCAGGTGGTCCAGAACTTGCTGTTATGGGCTCCTCTATTGTTATCATGGCTGTTATTATAGCTATTGCAAAAATTATGCCTGTAAATGACCCAGAATATAAAGTTGATATGGGAGCAAAAAAAGTATCAGCTAAAGAAGGTTTAATTGCAGCATCTCCATTTATCTTGATCTTTATCTTGTTAATTGGTACATCCAAATTAGTACCACCTGTTTATAATGCATTGATGGTATTTAAAACATCTGTACCTATTCATGCGGGTGTGAATGCAAAACCGTATACATTTGTATGGATTGCAACTCCAGGTATTATGATTTTCATCTCTGCTTTGATTGGTGGTTTCATCCAAAAAGCAGGTCTTGGTACTCAAAAATATGTATTAACAAATACATTGAAAACATTAAAATTGACATATGTGACAATTATTTCTGTAGTTGTAACAGCTAAATTGATGACATACTCTGGTATGACTGGTATGATCGCTAACGCATTAGTAGCGGCAACTGGCTCTTTGTACCCTGCGTTTGCTCCTGTTATTGGTGCATTAGGCGCGTTCTTAACTGGTTCTGGTACAAATGCGAACGTATTGTTCGGGCCATTGCAAACAGCAGCAGCCCATCAATTAACACCTGGTCATGATACATTGGCATTGTGGTTGGCAGCAACTAACTCTGGTTCTGCTGGTGTTGGTAAAATGTTCTCCCCACAAAGTATTGCCATTGCCATCGGTGCCGTAGGTCCTGCTTTGAATACATTCATCGAAGAAAATAAAATTGATGCACAAAAAGCGGATCAATTACGTCACTCCATCGATGCAAGTTCCATCATGGTTCATGTATCTAAATACTTCTTGTTATATCTAATCGTTTTTGGTATTTTAACTTATTTTGGACAAGAATTCTTCCCTCAATTAGAAAATCTTTTAACATTAGTTAAACATTAACGATTAAACTAGCATACTTAAACAGACAAAGAGACAACATTTAGGTGTTGTCTCTTTTTGTATTCCTATTAGATATATATAGGCTCTTTGTCAAATGTGGGGGCTACTCATATAAAAGTTCTTAGCACCAGCTATTTAAATAGCTGGTGCTATTTTTTGCTCAATAGAAGTATACGAACTCTGAAGCGTTTAAAATGGCGCAACCCATAACTTATTCTTTTTAAAACTTTAATAATATTATTATATCCTTCTAAAGGCTAATCTAAGTCCATACGTCAGGAGTAGGTCATTGGATATACGCAATATTTCTAGTAGCTTTACTCGCTCAAGAGCCCAATTTACCAAACGACACACATGGTAACGATCTGCCACGGTATGCGCATGAAGGACCATAGTTTGTATCACTAACTTAAATAGTGGAGACATATCCATAACAACGTATTTAACCTGCTCTTTAGCTTCTTTAGAAAAGGCCTTATCTGAACTAAAAACCTTAAGCAAATAACTTAAAACCACTAAAAAGATGATGATTAAAATAAATAGTCTGAGAGAGCAGGCAGGTACAATTTCAGCTAAAGGCAATCTACAAGGATAATGGAGATACTATTGTAGGTAACTGTGATAGCACCTTCTTTCTTGGTGGAAAGGAAAAGAACGCACTTAAAGCGCTATCTGAAACACTGGGTAAAGAAACTATCGACCTATTTAATACATCAGAAACACGCTCCAATGCTAATAGTTATGGACTCAATTACCAAAAGACAGGAAAGGAGCTGATGAGCCAAGATGAGATAACAGTTATGAATGGCAGTAAATGTATTTTCCAACTTCGAGGTGTAAGACCATTTTTATGACTATTGCAATTTGAATATCTAAATGGCATAATGTTATTAACAACTTTGTTAATAACATTGATATGAGGTGATATAAATGGATGTGAACTTTTTATTGGAAATAGCAATTAAAGAAACGATAAATTTAAAGACGAATGAGGTATTTTTACTTAGAGAATTATTTAAGGGTTACGAATGGAATAGGATAGAAAGAAAAGATAGATTATTGTTGGGCTCTCTTTTTCTGAATTACGTAAAGAGCGAGAATTCTAATATAAAAATATTAGAAAAGACATCTTCAGGACAACAAAAATATATTATTATAAATTAACACGTCAAATTAAGGAAGGGAAAAAAGAAGAGTTATGATGAACTTTCACAAATACATTTTATATAAAACAGACATCCTTTCTTATATGAGTTTCCCCAACATTTAGTATAGAGCCTATATATATCGAAATTTGATATAATGTAGTAGATGAGCATATAGGATACTCTGTGTAAGGATATAAAGAGTTACTAAAGCTCATGTAATATTCATGATAATTTCATAGAAGGTTCATATTTTTTTCATCATTCTTTCATAGATAAGGTGTAAGATATAAGCATGTTAGAAATAACGAATATTCCTTAATTAAAAACCAAGACACGATGCATCGGGCACGTGAAGGAGGAAATTATGAAAAAAATGTTTCGTTTAGGAGCTGCTGTGATGGCTCTAGGTGCAGGACTTATGATGGCAAGTGGTGTGGTAAATGCTGCGAAAGTACAAGGTGTTCCTGCGGATCAAATGGCAAAAATTAATTCTTGGAATGGTGTAGGTAGTGTCGTGCCTAGCGTATTACCATTGAGTGATGTAGATTATAAAGGGGTTGTAACAACTTTCAAATCTTTATATCCAGATGCACAAATTGTAGGTATTTCTTATGATGGAAAACATAATCCAACCTATGAAGTAGATGGTATTGTGGACGGTCTAAAAATTGAAATGCATATCCGTGAAAATGGAGATATTCTAAACACAGAAGTTAAACCAATGAAACAAGGTAAACATATGAAACAACAAGGCTCCATGATGTACGGTCAAGCTATGAAAGGTAGCCATAGTATGTCTAAAGCTTTTGATGTGAATGATATTATCATGCCAGAAGTAGCAGAAACAAAAGCCCAAGAAAAAGTGGGCGGTACATTTGAAGCGATGGATTGGTCCGTAGAAAAAAATCATGGTCGTTTAGTCTATGAATTAGATATGATCGATGGCAGTGGTAAAGAAGCTGAAGTCAAAGTAGATGCAATGACTGGTGAAGTTATCAATGTAAAAGCAAAAACTAGCAAATATTAATTCTAGCAAAATTCTCCTTAAAACTCCCTTACTATATAAATACAAATAACACAAATATAACACAAACAACATAAATACCCCCCCTTTTTAAGACGTCACTGGTTTCACTATGAAGCCTGTGGCGTTTTTTTGATGTAGTAAAAGGAAAGACCGCAACACACCTCCTCAGAAACGGTATTTCATAATGTTTCTTCGGAGGTATATTGCGGTCTTTTATGTTAGTGTCAATAATCAGTAAGGGAACGCCACAAGGCTACTACGTATAACTGCGTTCCTTAGGTGGCATGCAGTGCTTTTCTGATGTATTCTAATTTTGATAAAAAAGGAACGCCACTGGTGTTCTACAAGCAACGGCGTTCCTTAGAAATGTTAGTTATAGCATTTTTCACTTTATACTACTTATTTCTATTTTTTACTATGTCTAAAATGACCGTTTGCCTAGATTTGGGTGCGTACACGGTTTTAATGTGTATCGGTCGATGATACGGCACGCTTCGTCTAGGGTTAGGTCTTCTTTTGTAGGCCCTTGTTCGAATATGCATCGAGGGTCGCTGGAGCCAACTTCTCCGGCTGGTAGGTATAGGTATTCTGAGTTATGAGGGTCACCAAAGATGTACCCTGCTTGTAGGTGTTCTTTGTGGATACGGCTCATGGTATCTCCTTCATCATAAAATTAGCAGCATCTGCTGAGACTAAGTGTAATTGTGTATGCCCCCAATGAGAAGGTACTTTTTGGAAGGACGTTTTGTCATGTAAATGACCAAACACGCAGTGATCTACATGGTACTGTTCTAGTAGGTCCGTAAATCCATTAGTATGATTTTCTAAGGTGGGTGGATAGTGCAGTAACAGTATGCGTGTTACCTGAGAGGGGGCGTCACCACTTTCAGTAATAGCAGTTTCCATAGCGTCTAAAGCCGCTTTAGTACGCATTAATTCCCGCTCATAGATGTGTCGGTCATCAGCTTCTTTAAAGAAAGGGTCTTGTGGATAGATGTAGCCTTTCGTACCACCGAAAGCGATGCCATTGTGGTACAGACCTCTACCTTGCAAGAAGGTGATACGGCCCTCCATAAGAGTATTCATTTTTTGCAGGCTTGTCCACCAATAATCGTGATTGCCACGAATCATAAATTTTTTCCCAGGCAGGGCCGCAATGGTATCTAAATCTATCTTTGCCTCACTAAGGCGCATAGCCCAAGACATATCACCTACTAGAAAGACTAGGTCATCAGGATCTATATGTTCTCGCCAGTGTGCTCGGATACGTTCCCAGTGGTTATCCCAGTGTGGACCGAAGATGGTCATAGGTTTTGTTGGTGGTTGCCCAGATAGGTGTAAATCGCCAATGGCAAAAACTTTCATTAAACCTCCAAAGAATTGTGTAAATATGGTTGTATATGACGGATGACCTCTAAGGCGCGTGTTTCATGACACACTTGTGGAATTCCATAACCGATGAAAAGCGGTGATGTTATATAGCGTGGCACAATTTTTAGATAGTGATAACCGTCATTTATATCGTAGAAAAATAGATTATAAGATTTTACATATTTAGAAAAGCCTTCTAATACATAGCGTAAGGTACGTTGTAAATACTTGGCTAATATGGATGTATCTAATTGTGGATCAAACCGCATATTAAATTCAAAGAATCCATGGATAGGACGATTGGATAAGGTTATGCGAAGACCATCCTCTTCATAGATGATCCATCCTTCAAAATGTTCTCTATGAATATCTTCACGGTAATCATAGTCCTCTAAGCCGATGATTTGACTATGAGGATGATAGATGGATCCGCCAGACATAGGGCCATAGTTTTTAAAAAATAAGACCGATGTAAAACGAGGGTTAGCTTTTACCTCTTCCCATTTGGTTTGACCAAATTCTAAAATATGGACTGCTTCTGAAAAGGGTAATTTAGAATATTCCGTATGCACATGGGGCGGAGTTTCAATGATAACTGTAGGCCATGTGTGTTCTAATACAGGGTATTTATTCATGAGCCAAATGATGGACCCAGATGTATCTAGTATATCGGTTAATTGCGAGGGTTCGCAAAATGGGCAGTGCCCGTCGCGATTGTGCATGCTGTTGGGCTTCGTTTGTCCCAGAGCAATATCAAAAATTAATGGTTCTTTCATAGTTCACCTCACTATTACTATAGTATCATAGGGGGCGAGGTTTATGAAAGTGTGAAACATGATATAATAAAAAAAGAATAGGAGGAACTATGAGACCTACAACATTATGTTTTCCAAAACGGGAAAATTTATTTTTATTAGGACGTAAAAAACGCGGCTTTGGAGCCGGCTATTATAATGGCTTTGGTGGTAAAATTGAGGATGGTGAAAGCTTCCGTGCTTGCGCCGTGCGAGAAGTCTTCGAAGAAGTATCCTTGCTGGTGAAAGAAGAGGACCTACAGGCAGTGGCGCTGTTGGACTTTCAGTTCCCTTACTCACCGGAGTTGAGTCATATTAGTTATGTATATATGGTAGAACAATTTCAAGGCATTCCTTTGGAATCGGAAGAGATGGAGCCGCATTGGTTTACGTTGGAGAACACTCCCTTTGACCATATGTGGGCTGGTGATGAAGAGTGGATTCCACGGATTTGGCGTGGCGAGAAGTTAAAAGGTATCATTACTTTTAAAGAAGATAATAGTACGATAGAATCCATACAATTTGTAACTGTGGAAGAGGTGCTAGAAAGCGACGATATAGGCCGTGTGACGGCTTGGATATATGAGGGCATGAAGTGAAACAAGTAGAACAGCAAAGCCAAGTGGCATGGACGAGACATTTATTAGATTGGTATGATGTGTATAAGCGTGATTTGCCTTGGCGTGAAAGTAAAGATCCCTATTGGATTTGGGTGTCGGAAGTGATGTCTCAACAAACTCGAATTGAGGCCATGCGTCCTTATTTTGAAAATTGGGTATTGCAATTTCCAACACTTGAAAGTTTAGCTAGTGCAGAAGAAGATACAGTGGTTCGGGCATGGCAAGGTTTGGGGTATTATTCTAGGGCTCGTAATTTGCACCAAGGTGTGAAAGAAGTGGTAGAAACTTATGGTGGACAGGTACCATGCACACGAAAAGAAATGGAATCCTTAAAAGGTGTAGGCTCCTATACAGCAGGAGCAGTGCTCTCCATTGCCTATAACCTTCGTGAACCTGCTGTCGATGGGAATGTATTTCGTGTCTATGCTCGTCTGTACAATATCCATGAAGATATTCTCGGCACCGTAGGAAAAAAAGTGATTACTTCCTTGGTAGAGGATACTATGCCCTACGATCGACCAGGAGATTTTAACGAAGCCCTTATGGACTTCGGTGCATCCATTTGCATTCCTAAAACACCTCGCTGTGAGTCCTGTCCATTGGTACAGGATTGTAAAGCGAAAGCAGAAGGCACGGAGCAACAGTTACCTATACGGATTAAGAAAACAAAGGTACAATCTGTCCAATTATACGTAGGGATTATTTCTACAGTAGATGGATACTACCTATTGCATCGAAGACCCAAAGAAGGATTGCTGCAAAATATGTGGGAGTTTCCAAGTGTAGAAGGTGGCACAGCAGAGAATCGTAAAGTAGATTTCATCGAGTTACTGCAGTCCATCGGGGTTGTGGTAACTATGGAACGGCCTATGGTAAAGGAAGTGACCCATATTTTTAGCCATCGTAAATGGACGATGAAAGGCTATCGAGGGGAAGCGACAGAGGTGGCAATAGATTCGTCGAATACGATTGAGCTGGAAGGCGATGAAGCGGTGCAACAAGCGGTAGCAGAAGGTCAGATTATTCCTTTGAAGGCGGATTGGATCCTCTGTCGTAAAGAGGCCTTTCACGTCTTGCCTTGGGCGGGGCCTCATGGCAAATTCATTGATCTTTGTTAATCTATACCGAGGAGTAATATAGATGAGAATATATATATTTATAGGTATCCTAGTACTGGGAATGACTATTTTGGGGGCTATTACAGGATACTGGGTAGCCTTATTTAGAAACGGTTCAAAACGAAAGGGACTAATCTATGGTGGTGTACTGGGGTTAGCCCTTGCCATAGGAACGATTATTTTGCAACGTCTTATGTACAGCATCCATGGTGGTATGGTGATGGATCTAGTGCGACCGGTCCTAATCGAATTGAATGGATTGGTTGTAGCACTATTCGGTACCTTTGCAGTATTGACTATCTTTGGTGTATTCTATGGACTTATGCGTTTAGGGGCTCGCTCTGACAGCGGAGACAGCCCTATCGATGAATCACGGCGGAATTTCTTTAAACGCACTGCTGTGGTGGTACCTGCTGTAGTAGGTGTCACAGGATCAGTAGCGGCCTTTCAAGGGAATGGTGAACTGCAACTACGCAAGATACAATTGGCTTTAAAAGATAGACCAGAGGTGCTGAAAGGATATAAAATTGGACAACTTAGCGATGTTCATATGGGTCCTTTCATCGGTATGGATAAGTTGAAAGAAATGGTGGATGCCGTTGCTAGTGAACACCCGAATCGACTGGTTATCACTGGAGATTTAATCGATGATTTAGGCTATCTTGATGAAGTGGCAGAGTATTTAGATAGCCGTGTACAAGATTTTCCTGATGGCATTGATTACATTTTAGGAAATCACGAATACCGTGTCGATGTAGAGCTTGTGTGGAAGCGGTTACACCAAACGAAGATGCACATGTATCGCAATAGCCATCAACAGATATTCGATGGACCTCGCCCTGTGTATTTAGTGGGCATGGATTACCACTTTAAAGACGATGTGCAAGAGGAAAATGTACGCTTGTTGGATAAAGCCATGAAAGGTATGCCCGACAATGCATATCCTATCTTGTTGGCGCACCATCCAAACTATATCCCTGAAGCATTCCGTAGACATATCCCATTAACCTTATCTGGACATACCCATGGAGGACAGATTAATCTATGGGGTGTGAACCTAGTACCCGTGTATAAGCCGTATTGGAAAGGACTCTACGAAGAACAAGGATTATTTGCCTATGTAAGCCGAGGATCGGGACATTGGTTCCCGGTGCGGTTGAATTGTGCTAGAGAAGTGACGGTGTTTACTGTTTTATAAAGATCTTGATATCTTATTTATGTTGTAAAATTCGTTAGTTAATATTTTGCAATACGTAAAATTTTGTTATACTATAGATGTTACCTCCCCAATACTGGTGACAGGAAGGGGGTGCACCGATGGATTTTTTAATCAACGTAACAGTCTCTGTTGTGGCAGGAGTAATTAGTTATTACCTTTGCAAATGGTTAGACAAGAGATTTAAGGGTAACTAGCCTAGAGGTAGCTCTCTAAAAAAGCAGAACCCCCACAGCGGCAACTGTGGGGGTTCTTTGTCCCGATGGACTTAATCAACGTTTATACCTATAGTATATCAGACTTATAGAATCTTGTCACTCATATTATAGGTATTTAGATAAGTTAGAAAAAGTTGAAGGTAGTATATCGCGATTAAATTACAGATAAAACTCATTATCGTAAAAATGAATGATAATAAAGGTAATAGCTAATTCTTTCATTCTTTGAAAGACATAATTAAAAATTTATATTGAGAAATACTATCAGTTGTGGTATAGTATAGCTAAGTAAGACTCATGTGATTTTTAATTTAGGGATAGTACGGAAAATCCCACATGTTTAGTAAGGGAGGAAAAACCATGAAAGAATTTAAATTATGGCGGTTGTTCATTGTGTTTGCCGTTTGTATTATGGCCATTGCAGGCTGTGGAAAGCAAGCGGATACGGTACAAGATGGTAAGCCATTACAAGTGGTAACTACTACAACAATGATTACAGATTTAGTACAAAAAATTGGTGGTGACCATGTAACAGTACAAGGTCTGATGGGTGCTGGGGTAGACCCACATTTGTATCAAGCTAGTGCGGGTGATGTATCTACTTTACAAAAAGGCGATGTCATCTTCTTGAATGGTATCCATTTAGAAGGTAAAATGGGTCAAGTATTCCAAGAATTGAAAAAATCCAACAAAACAGTAGTGGAAGTATCTAAAGATATGGATCCATCCACATTATTAGCCTTTGAAGAAGAAGGTCCAGATGCAAAAGATCCTCATATTTGGTTCGATGTACAAAACTGGAAATTAGCTGCCAAAGTAGTAAAAGATACATTGGTAGCGAAAGATCCTAAACATGAAAAAGATTATGTGGCTAATTACGAAGCATACATGAAAGAATTAGATGCAGCCGATCAATATATTAAAGATAGAACGAAAGAAATTCCTGAACAATCTCGTGTATTAGTCACTGCTCATGATGCATTCCATTACTTTGCTCGTGCCTATGGCTTTGAAGTAAAAGGCTTACAAGGCGTGAGCACAGCTACTGAAGCGGGCACAAAAGATATGAACGACTTAGTACAATTTATTGTAGACCACAAAATCAAAGCTATTTTCGTAGAATCTTCTGTTCCTCATAAAACAATCGAAGCTGTACAAGAAGCATGTAAAGCTAAAGGTTGGGACGTGGCTATCGGCGGCGAATTATATTCCGACTCCTTAGGCTCTCCTAACACAGAAGGTGGTACATACATTGGCATGGTTAAAGCCAACATCGATACCATTGTGGGCGCTCTTAAATGATGAGTGACAGCAAGTGTATTTTGAAAGTAGATCATCTTTCAGTAGCTTATGATGATACGATAGTACTGAAAGATGTATCCTTTCAGATTGAAAAAGGAACGATGACGGCCATAGTTGGTCCTAATGGTGCTGGGAAATCAACCTTGGTGAAAGCCATATTAGGGTTGGTACCATTAGTAGAAGGAACGATTGAGTTAACATTAGATACTAAAACAGTTTCGGCTTATGGAGGAGCGAAAACGAATAGTATTTATAACCATATTGCCTATGTACCACAAACCTCAACAGTAGATTGGGATTACCCCATTACTGTATTTGAGGTGGTATTGATGGGCACCTACCGCAGACTGGGGTGGTTTAGACGACCAGGGAAACGTGAACGAGATGAGGCAACAAAAGCCTTGCAGACAGTAGGCATGTTAGACTATGCACAGCGATCTATCTCACAATTATCCGGAGGTCAGCAACAGCGTGTATTCTTAGCCCGTGCCTTGGTGGAGAACCAAGAGGTGTATTTGTTAGATGAACCCTTTAAAGGCATTGATAAGACAACAGAATCTGTGTTAGTAAAGATTATGAAAGAAATGCAATCAGCAGGTAAAACTTTGCTCATTGTGCATCATAATTTACAGACTTTAGAAACGTATTTTGATCAAGTTCTCTGCGTCAATCGCAGATTGGTGGGCATGGGACCAGTTCGAGATATAGTAGGCTCCCATATCCTAGATGAGACATATTCATACTAGGAGGCACCATGGAGTTATTACAACAATATACATTTCAAATCGTAGCACTGGGGACGGTGATGCTAGGCTTGGTATGTGGCGTCATAGGAACCTTTGCAGTCTTGCGCCAAGAAAGTTTACTAGGCGATGGTGTAGCCCATTCCACACTACCTGGGGTAGTGGCAGGGTTTCTTTTAACAGGCGTGAAAGACACTACAGTACTGTTACTAGGTGCCATATGCACGGCTTGTTTGTCAGAATGGATTATGCACAAAACATCCCAAAAAGGGGTTCGTTTTGATGCAGCCTTAGCTACGATTTTAGCGGCCTTCTTTGGATTTGGTACAGTGTTATTAACGCGAGTACAGTCTATGGAAAATGCTGGACAGGCAGGTCTGAATACATTTATCTTTGGACAAGCAGTAACCATGATGCAAAGTGATATTTGGGTGATGGCCATTTGCGGCACCTGCATTGTAGGTGGGGTTATTGTACTTTGGAAAGAATTGAGTCTTACCGTATTTGACCCTATAGAGGCACAGTTGATGGGGATTCCTGTGTCAAAAGTGCGATTTTTTTATCGTGCCGCATTGGTGGTGACTATTGTCATCGGCATTCGGACAGTAGGGGTTATATTAATTAGCTCCTTATTAATTGGTCCAGCCATGATTGGTCGCCAGTGGACTCATTCTTTACGTACCCTAGTGATCATTGCAGCTATCAGTGGTAGTGTAGTGGCATTTATGGGCACATTTGTGAGCGCCTTATGGGGCAATCTTCCGACAGGACCCATCATCATTATTGTTATGACCGGTATGATCTTGTTGAGTTTGGCTTTGGCTACTGGTAAACGCCTCGTGAGGAGGTGTTTAGGATGAGTCATATCTTAGAAATTTGGGGTATCGCTACAATCACAGGTATTAGTTGTAGCCTCATAGGTACATTTTTGGTATTACGCCGTTTATCTATGATGGTGGATGCCATAACACATACTGTGTTTTTAGGCATTGTGTTAGCCTTTTTAGTGACAAAAGATTTGAACTCCCCGTGGCTCATCATTGGTGCCACCGCCATGGGAGTAGGGACGGTGTATGCCGTCGAGTGGATGCAACGACGTCGGTATATTCGACCAGATGCAGCTATCGGTATCGTGTTTCCCTTCCTATTTGCCTTAGCCATTGTGTTAGTTACCTTATTTGGTAAACACATACATCTCGATGTGGACACAGCAATATTAGGTGATTTAGCCTTTGCTACATTCCAACGCTTTACCGTAGATGCTTATGACTTAGGACCTATGTTGTTATGGATCGCTATTTTGGTGTGCCTCATCAATGCCGTATGTATTGCACTCTTTAAGAAAGAATTGATCCTTACCACCTTTGATCCTGTGTGTGCTAAGGTATATCAGGCGATGCCTATGGCAGTGTCTTATGGACTCATGACATTGACGTCCTTAACGACAGTAGCCTCCTTTCAAACGGTAGGGGCTATCTTGGTAACGGGTTGTATGATTGGTCCACCAGCAACGGCATTTATGCTAGCTCGTTCTGTGAAAGCCATGTTATTCATCAGTATGGTAGTATCTACTATAGCTACTACTATTGGTGTAACATTAGCATTCCTTTGGGACGTATCCATTGGTGGTATGATTGCCACTGTTATCGGATGTATCTATGGACTGGTGTGGATCTATAAATATGGTAGAAACAATGGATAATAGTAGTATTGTATATGCTAGAAAGAATACATAATGATAGCTTTGTATATGCTAGCATGATACAAATATAAAAGGACTGAAGTAAAATGATGTATTAGAATTTACTTCAGTCCTTTGTTATTTGTGTATTTCTTTAGCGAAATAAAAAGGCTGTAACCAAATGGTTACAGCCTCTTTTGGGGTTATAGGACAAAATGAGTTGGTAGACTAATCCCAGTCTTTTGTCAAAGATAT
>CAUQBP010000012.1:0-65202 GCA_963516605.1 uncultured Veillonella sp.
CATTACTTCTGATGATGCTAAAAAATGGAGCGAAAAATTAGGAGTTGGCACTGTTACTGATGGTAACACTGGTCTTGTTACTGGTGGCACTGTTAATACGGCTATTACTAACGCTGTCAACAATGCTACTTCTAATATCAATAATGGGTTAGATTCTAAATTCAATGCTAAAGCCAATACTAATGCTTCTAACATTACTTCTGATGATGCTAAAAAATGGAGCGAAAAATTAGGAGTTGGCACTGTTGGCCAAGGTGAATCTTCTAATGGTCTTGTCAATGGAAAAGCTGTATATGAAGCTATTGAAAAATACTCTCCTAAAGGGCTTGTTAAAACTGATGGTAAAACAGTAACTGTAGATAAAGCTGGTAAAGCTACTCATATTGATTTCAGTGGTACTGATGAACATGGTAACAGCATTCTTCGTGACATCACTGGCGTTGTAACAAACCCTAATGATCCTACTTCCGTTGTGAATATGGATACCCTACAATCACAATCTCAAGGATTGGATCAAAAATTGACAAAAGCTATTAATGTGGGTACAGCTACTTCATCTGCATTAGCTGCGTTACATCCATTAGACTATGATGAAGCCAATAAAGTTTCCTTTGCTGTTTCTCATGGTCAATATAATGGATCGAAAGCAACCGCATTCGGTGGATTTGTAAGACCAAATGAAAATATTATGCTTTCCTTAGCAAGTACCATCAGCTCTAATGATCGTGCATGGAATGCTGGTTTATCTTTTAAAATTGGTTCTGGCTCTAGTCACAAGAAAGTTAATCAAAATGACTTTGAAAACCTTCGCAAGAAAAATGACAGCTTACAAGATCAGTTAAATCAGCTTAAAGATCAATTATCTAAATTATCCACAAAATTATCAAATAAGCGTACTTCATTCCCTGATGTACCTAAAGAACACTGGGCTAATGAAGCCGTTGAAACATTACACGGTAATGATGTATTAGATGGTTATCCAGACGGCGAATTTAAAGGCGATAAGCAGCTTACTCGTTATGAGTACGCTCAGATGCTGTATAAAGGACTTAAATAATCATAGTTATGTCTACAGTGTAATAATTTTTACACTCTCTCGTATTGGAGGTTGACTTATGGAAAAAAATATCCATCAATCCTTTATTGGAATGATAAACAACCAATCTTTTAATAACGAAACCAGTTACCAGGCTACTCTCTCTATTCTTTCCGCCCTGGAAGAAAAGAAGCAGATTGGCCTTGGAAACAATACTGAATTAACCAGGGATTTATACGAAGATGTACATAAGCTAATTAATAAATATGATTATGATGTTTCATCCGTTGTAGAAGCAACTAAGGGCGCAATAGATCAGGCTTCTAGTGATAAAACTCTAAAAGACGTTAAACTATTGGCCTTTGAGGATGATGATGGAAAGTATATTACCACCAATCAAAAGCTCGAAAACGGCATTTACGATAATGAACTTGATGAAAAGACTAGAACTACACATTCAATTGACCAGGAGTTTTGGGGTGAAATCAATGGTAATGGAATCAAACATGAATCTACTTTCAGTATGGCAGAATACTTCATTGAAAACATTGAAAACAAAAAGCAAATTACAATTGAGGATCAAGCATTTACCTACGATTTAATTAATGCAATTACTACACTACAAAACACTGGTGTTTCGCAAGAAAGTATTGAAACCTCCACAATGGACCATATAGATGAAAAGATGTCATTTGAACCTTCTATCTCTGATTTTAGACTAGCCAGTGATGAAACTAATATATCTCTTCCATTCAATGTAAATGTAGAACAAGGTATCTATGATTACCTAGATCATTATGATGAGCTAAAAAAGTTAGCAGCTTCTAATAATATGGATATTGAGCCATTAATTCAGTATCAGAAATATTATCTTCAAGAGTTTGGCCAAGATTTTAATACGTCTCACCTACCTACTAACTTTAATCCTGAAAAGGCACCTATTGGTGTAATGACGTATGGAGATATTGAAGATATAGCAGATACTTATAACTTCTCACTGTCTATACCTGAGGAAAAACAAGATAAATGTTATCCACATATTAAAGCTATCTTTAAAGATATGGAGTATGGCGAAGAAGATATTTATATTAATTTAAAAACTAACCAATTAAACGATAGAGTAAATTTAACTAGCGTAGCTAATTATCAGGACTTGGAGTATCCTGCATCGCAAGATACTTACAAGGAACTGAAACCCTACTATCTATCAAACTATACAGATAATCTTTACCTCGCTCAACAACTTTTAAGTAAGCAAGAGTATCAAACTTTTAAAGGTATACTAATGTCAAATTTAAGAGATAACCACCATAAAAATAGCATTCAAAAAGAGAGTAAAGATCAAAAATCTATTTCTGAAGATAAGGGTAAATCTAACCAATTAATTTTTAAATAATATAAGGAGGTTACTATGAAAGAAAAAAAAGACGTGAGTAACAACTATAGCAATAGTGAATTACTCCATGACCAGGATTTTCCTTTCACAATTGAAGGAGCCGACAATGCAATTTTAGATTACATGCCTGAGTTATTAAATGAAGATTACCAACCTGATGCTGAATAATTAGGAGGTCTATCATGGCTATTACTAGAACCTATAGCAAGACAAATCAAACTTCAGAAGCTCCAACTGAAAAAAAGACAGCGGAAGAAATTATCCTGGAACAACGTAAAAAAACAGCAGAAATTCTTGTAAATGCGATTCAAAATACAAATTTACCAGAGTGGCAAAGAGGATATGTGTTTCGCAAACAATATAATCCTATTTCTGAAACGAGATACTCAAAAGCCAACATGATTCATTTGATGGCATCTGCTTTAGAAAATGGTTGGACAGATCCCAGATGGGTTACTTTCCCGCAAATGAAGGCAGAAAACCAGAAATATATTGATGCAGGCTTAGATCCAATTTATGTACTTAAAAAGGGCTCTAAAGGATCTCTCATTGAGTTCCACCAGGAATGTTATAAAGATCCTGAAACGGGTAAAACTATACCTACTAATCGTTCTTCAGATAATACTAATTCCAATGAACTTTCAGAAGAATCCAGGAATACATTTTGGGTGCATCAATACTATAAAGTATTTAATGCAGAACAATTTGAAAAGTTTCCTCCACTAGAGCGAGAGATGGAAGATATTGTTCGAGTAGAGCAACGTAATAAGTTCATCGAAAATATCATAGAAAACTCCGAAGCTCCTATTCACTTTGACCAAGTCGATAGAAACTATTATATCCCTAGCAAAGACGAAATTCATCTTGTGGCCAGAGAGAATTGGAAGGCTCCAGAACTCCTATACTCCACCGCCCTACATGAGATTGGCCATAGTACTGGACATCCTTCCCGATTGCATCGAAATCTAAAAGGTGGAAAAGGTAGTGATGACTATGCTCGTGAAGAATTAGTGGCAGAATTTACTAGCGCTTTACTACATGGAACATATAACCTAGAACGTGCTGAACAAGAGAACAATGCAGCCTACATCAAAGGCTGGTCACAACAACTACTTAGTGATCCGAATGCATTCGTTTATGCCATCCGAGATGCAGAAAAAGCAGTTCAGTATATTGAAGAAAACATGCTAGATAAGCATTTAAAAGAAGAGTTGTATCAACAATATCAAGCAGAGCATGCTCCTTCTAAAGATGAAATTGAACTACCTAAATCTCCTAAAGATGTTCTCTCCTTATCCTTAGAAGAACGTAAGAAAATCTTAGAAAATGGATTTGGTATTGCCATCGAAGGAACAGAGTATCCTGTTGCCCATTATGATAAACCTGGAACTATCTACTTAGGCGGAGCTGCTAATGTCTTTGGTACGACTATTGCTGAATTATCTGGTGCCAATGAGTATACATATGGTGATAAAGGCAAAATATATACTGGTAAACAGCTTAATGAATTGGCCAATGACCTTAGTAAAGATGACCTATTAGGCTCTATTGATAAAAGAGGATATTACAAAACCTATTTATCCTATTACATGAAACCAATTTATGCTGCGCTTGATGAAAAAAAACTCAGTGAACATAAAATTGATGAAGGTCGCTATGATATTGGTGATGGGGAATTAGTCAAAAATCACATGAAAGAATACCTCAAAAACCTGGCAGAGCAAGGTAATACATCCGCTGAAATTTACTTGGCCATTGCTAATAGCCTAGAAAAAGAAGGCGAATTTACCAAGCCAACTTTTGAGCATCAACCAGAGATATTTCATAAAGCATTAACTACGGCTATGTTACAGTCTGACCCCGATTATGATAACTCAATTAAATCTATGGTTTCTTCCTTCGATTTACCTGGACATAACTTCTTAGAGTCTTTGCAATCAGATAAAACACCGTTAGAAGTTCTAAAAGAATATAATATCTCCAGCATCGTAGACAAAGAACCTTACCTGGATAAAGATTTATTAAAAACATCTGTAAAAACTATGGGGTACTCTGAAAGTAACCTGATGGATAGCCTAGAAACTTCTATTCGACTAAGCGTTGTAAAAGGCTTAGCAGATAAAGAATACCTCGACAAAAATATGTTATCTGAAGATATGCAGGCAAACTTAGAACAAGCAGATAAGATGGCAGAAACCTACCATAAAAAGTGGTTAGCCTACCAACGTTTTACAACTAATGAAGCCCACCCTTATGGGTCTTATGTTGCATACTCAGAAAGTAAAGACGTATTAGACTCATTACCTGGTAAATCTACTTCTAAAACTAACGATCAAGTTATATCTGTACCAGAAACTAAGGACCATGCAACCACTGAACAAACCTTACCTAAAGGAACAACTATACCACACTATGATCCCCCTGTAGTCATCAAAAAACGATCACCAAATGCTTTATTTAATGAAGAAAACTCTCCATTTGAACCTAAAAAGACTACAGATAAAACTATTCAAGGAGGTCTCTCTCCTAAAGCAAAGGAACAGTTATCCACAAGACAAACTATTCCTATGAAACCAATCGTATATACTCAATCCACCCCTAAAGATATTACTAAAGATAAAGGTCGTGAACGGAGTATTTCCAGATAATTGTTTGTCTTTCAATAAGGTAGAATCGTTTACCATCAATACAGCACTCTATCTTAACTTACAGAAACACAACCTTAACATAAAATGACTCTTACACTATCTACCGTGTAGGAGCTAGAAAGGAGAATGAGAGTATGTATATCCCTAAAAGTATAAAGTTATCTATCATCACTACATCCATTATGTTAGGTGCCTCTACACTTCCCTCTCATGCATCAGGAATCCCTGTTATAGATACATCAAATATTATGCAACAAGCAAAAACTCTTGCTGAAACCGTGAAAGTAGTAACCAATACAGCGCAACAAATTCAATTACAATTGCAAGAGTTAAAATCATGGCCAGAAGAACAGTTAAATAAACTAACTTCTAAATTTGATAGTGGTGTACAAAAAATTACAGATACGATTAACAGTAAAACAAGTATTTTGGGTGATTTAAATAAAGGAATTGGTAAAGAAGGATGGTCCGAAAAAGGCGGTCTTAGTGCAAATGAAATCAAAGATCTTCTTTCTAAATCTTTCCCCGAAATTGGCACTACCACAAACCTTGCTGCCAACCAAGATGCCCTCCAGGCCTCTAAGCGTAATGGCTGGAGTATACTTTCAAAAAGTAACATAGATACACTGCAAAAATATCATCAATACACACAAATGGTGGCCGATGCAACGAAGGAGTTAGGTGATCTAGTGAAGATGTCTGACAAAGCTATTGGCGCTAAGCAATCTGCTCAGATTGGCAATAGAATTAGCGCCGTAAAAGGTAGAATTGACGGCATCAACAGTATTCTCTCTGCCCTAACTGGTCAACAAGCTGCATTGAAAGAAGCACAAGAGTTGCAAGAGAAAAAAAATGAGGAGATTGCTACAAAGTCTAGAATCGAAGCTAACATTAATGCAATTAATTCTGAGTCTAAGAGTGCTGCAAGCAGCACTTTAGGTGAAGATCCTTGGGTAAAACTGATTAAAAAAAGAGGTCATGCCTCTTGGATTGGACTATAATTATTAATTTATTTTACTAGTATTTATTAAACATAAAAGAGGTCCAACCTTATGGTTAGACCTCTAATAGTAATTTTTATTTTTGTTGTTCTGCTCGTTTCTTAACGAGTGCTTGCCATGGATCTGGTGCCAATGTTGATTTAGCACTTTCATCTGCCATTTTCTTTATATATATTTGTTGTTTAGTTATTCTATTCCACGTGTCATTTTTTTCCTGTATATTACGTTTTAATGCTATCAAATCGTTATTTAATGTGGTTTCTTTAACAGCATACTCTTCCATTAACTTTAATTTATCTTGGATTTGTTTATCCACAGATTCATGTTTTTTTACTGTATCTTCATAGGCTTGATTTGCTTGCTCCATCGTTAATGGTTGTAAATCAGGAACCTCAATAGATTCAGCTTGTTGCATAAGTGTAAGAACTTCATTTTTAGTAGTATTATATTTCTCTTGCTCTCCACAACCAGCTAACAACATAATACTTATTGCAGTAATTAATAACAGTAAAATTTTCATCCGTTTCATAATTAATCCTTTCTGGAGGTATATATGACCCCTGCTCCAAGTCCAAATTTTTTAACAGATTTAACCGCCTTTAAAGCTCTCGATCAAATGATAGACTTTTTTCGAGAAAGTTCAGTTATCGGTTATCTTAATCTTCTCCCTTATTCTATCACACTTTTACTTGTTTTCGTAGGCTTAGACATTGTATTCT
Source organism: uncultured Veillonella sp. (assembly GCA_963516605.1). Classification (GTDB taxonomy): domain Bacteria; phylum Bacillota; class Negativicutes; order Veillonellales; family Veillonellaceae; genus F0422. Next base: position 6,801 of record CAUQBP010000012.1, read on the forward strand.
CATGGTCCATTTACAATGGTTCTATGCGAATGCAAGAATTAGTATCTAAACTCATCAAAGTGGGTATTCTTTTATTTATCATCCAACATATGCCTGAAATCAATGGGATCATCATACGTTCGTTCCAGCAATGGGGATTTATTGCTGCTGGTGCCGCTATTGAGATTGATAAAATCACTACACCAGCAAATATAATGGGGTATTCTTTAACAGTTCTTAGTGATGTTTGGACTGCAATGGAAAAAATATCCATATTCTCAGCTGGAGGGTTATCAACCCTATTTGGATGTATAATGGCTACTATTGCTGTTTTATTCTCTTTCTTTTTAATTGCTATGGAAGTTATGATGGTCATTATTGAATTTAACGTTTTTGCTTCATTATTAGTAATACTTATTCCATTTGCAGCGATGAAGCAAACATCATTTTTATTTCAACGTTGTGTTTCTACAGTAATCAATTATGGCGTAAAAATGATGGTTATCTATTTTTTAATTGGTTTAATAACAACTACCAGTGTTACTTATTCAAAAATATCTACCGCTAGTTTGTCAGGTATGTTAGTTCAATCAATGGTATATTTAGCACTTGGCTATATTGTATCTAAAGTACCTACTCTTATTTCTGGGATGCTCAACGGCCAACCTTCTATGAGTGGCAATGGTGTTGCTAGTTCCGTGGCATCAGCACCAGGAAAAGCACTTTCTACTGCTGGTACAGCAATTGGTGGCGTAGCTGCTATAGCTGCTGCTTCACGAGTACAAGGTGTTAATAAATGGGATACCTTTAAATCTTCTTCAGCTCAGTTTGGAAAGAATATGCTTGGTATGGCCAAAGCAAAAGCTGGCGCATCTGTACTACGAGGAGCGGATAAAACAAATGAATTATTACGAGCTGGAAACGCCATCGAAAATGGTTCTTGGAAACGACAAACTGATGAACAGCGGAATACTGGTATAGATGCTGGTATGACCACTTCAAAAAATATTCCATTGTCAAAAAAAGCCCAAGAAAATATTAAAAATTTAGAAAATTCCGTAAGTCAAGAGTTAGGTAATCTAAACAAATTTGAGCCACCGACATCAAATCCATATTCAATGTCTCAACAATCAGGTTATAGTTATGTTCCTATGCCAAAAGCCCCAGCACCACCTTCTTCAAGCAATACTGGTGAACCTACATCTGCTACTGAATCTTCTACACCTAAAAATGAGGAACCTACCTCTACAAACGATAATGAAACAGATAAGCCAAATTCTAATTAATCATGAAAGGGGGTGCTTAGCATGAAACGATTATTTAAATTGTTGTGCATAAGTCTACTTCTCTTATGTTCTACTATATCTGTTTTCGCTATTACGCCCCCTTTTAAGGGTGGTCCAATCACATCTGGATATGGTCCCAGAAGTATTGATGTTGGTGCAAGCGATTTTCACTATGGCTTAGATATTGGTGTAGATGATACATATATCCATGCACCTGCTGATGGATATGTTCAGCATGACATAGATGGTGGATTTGGTGAAGCCCATATCATATTCTGGTTTGGTGAAAATACACCCTACAAAAATCAATCCTTACTTTTCGGTGATTTAGGCGATGAATCCAACTATATGAATGGTGGTCTTACTGGTGAACGGGTCCCTGTAAAAGAAGGCGATATTATTGGGGTAGTTCATGGATTTGATCCTAAAGTTGCTGATGGCCCGCATGCTCATATTGAATACCATCCTAATGGTGAAACATATGGTGGTGGTTCTGAGTACGTTGGTGAATTCTTAAAATCATTAGGAATGGATCTTTCTGGAAATGTATATTCTAAAGACTACAACGGTTCAGGCGAACATGACACAGGAATCCCTTGGAATGTGCAAGCCCTAATGGGTATTGGTAATTCTATTAACGATACGATGGTCAAATTCCAGGGCTTTGCCTCTAAAGCCTACGATAATATCCACACGTATGCACTTACCCTTCTATTCATTTTATTTGCAACGGATATAGTATTTCTAATCATCTTATCTGGATTTGAACTAGATTTAATTACGATGCTTTCTAAATTAGTCAAACTAGGAATATTTATATTCTTAGTTAATCACTGGAAGGATATAGTCAACACTATATTTAAAGGATTTATCACATTAGTTGGCACCTCTTATGCAGGCACAAATGCTAACTTTTTAAATGATGTCAGTCAGCCACAATTGTTATTACAAAAAGCAGTAAGCCTACTTAATCCAGCACTCAATAAGATTGCTTCTTTTGGTGCTAGAGACTTTATTAGTAATATCGGTACGATTTTACCTATTTATATATTAACCTTCTTAGTTATAGGGATATTCGTTCTAGTTGCACTGTATATTATGATTTGCTACTTAGAGTTCTATATCAGTGGTGCACTTAGCATTATTTCAGTTCCATTTGGAATCCTACATTGGTCTAAATTTATTCCTGAAGGCTTTGTTGGCCATTTAACTTCTAGCACCATCAAACTAATGCTAATTTCAGTACTAGTAGGTTTAACTACTATTGCGGTAAAAGATGTAACGGTAACTGAAATGTTCTCCGCTACAGTTAGTGCCACAGAAACAACTACTGGGGTTCCAACAGATACGACCAGCGGTGGTTATGTAGGGATGATTTATGAAGAAGCTGCGAGATTTGGTGTCGATCCAGCAGTTATTTTAGCTATTGCCATGCATGAGTCTGGCGGTGATACCATTGATGCTATCCATATGACACCCAATTGGGAAGGATCTGGTGCGCAAGGTATCATGCAAACAATGCCTGGGCAAGATGGAATTGATGAAAACGGCAACCAAGTTCATATTGATGAAGCATACCCTGGTTACCAATCGGATCCACGCCAAAATATACGAGCAGGAATTGCTATTTTTAAATCTAAACTAGACGTTGCTGATGGAGATAATATAAAAGCTATTGGGTATTATTATGGCAGTTTAACAGCCTCATATACCTCTGAAGTCCTTGCTAACTATGCAGCAATCACTGGACGTGACTTTTCTAAATTATATAGTAGTACTGGCCATAAAAACCCTCACAAAATTACTACAGAACAGCTAGTTACCTTCTTAACCTTCTGTACAATTTTAATTGCATTAGCATTATTAATTTTAAAAATTCCAGAAAAATTAATGAAACATTTAGGAGGTCAAATTGAACTACCATAAATTTCCTAATTTAAAAATTAAACCTATCTCTACTCCCACCCTAAAACCATTAAAAAAATCAAAAAAAAGGACTTCTTGGGAGCGTTTAGTTAGGCCTAAGTATATTATCATACCTAGACCTCAAAACGAGCATCAAAAGGCCCTTATAGGTGGTTTATTAGGATTAATAAGCATCTTCTTCATAGCTATTATGATCAGTTTCTTTCCAGTTTTATATTTTAACATCACTGATAGCGCTCCTCATGGAATTTATATAAGAGTTCCAGGTCAAGCAACGTATGGAGATTATACTGTGGTTCGATTGCCGCATTCCATTTATTTAGATAACGGACGTATTGAACCAGAAGGAAAACAACTTATTAAAATGGTTCGGGCATTACCAGGTGATACGTTTACAATTGAGCCTACAGAAATTAAAATTCATGAGAAGGATCCAGTGCAGTTTGAAAAATATGCACTCCATCCTTTTAATTCAGAAAAGGATTCTAGTTACAAGATATATGTTTCTTACGTAATTAATCCTAATCCTACATTACCTCATATACCTAATGGAACCTATACCGTACCCGAACGTTCAAAGTTATATATCAATCCACCTGTTGGTTCATTTGATAGCCGTTATTTAGGGCCCATTGATGATCACTATGAAATTGGTAAGATCATTTTACTCTTAGATTTTAAATATATTAATAGGCTTTTGAGTTTATTTGAATTAAATGAAGTTTCTTTATGAAAGGAGAATATATTCAGTATAAAGCAGCTCAATTAATCCAAAAGTTAGAAAAAGATCAGTTAGAACGACAAACAGAGCATTTTGAGAACGAAAAAGCTAGTGTTTATATGGAAACTATTACAACTGATCCATATCTTCCTAATGAATTTACAGAAATGCACAATCAAAAAATAATGATGGAGTAGATAAAATGAGTGAACAATTAACAAATGAAGAACAAAAAATAATTAATCGAATTGGCGTAGAAGTTGTGTTTGGTTATTTTGGATGTTTAAAGAACGAAAATTATTTAATTGGTGGTGATTTTAATAAGTATGGAGAGGATATTGCAAGAGCAATAGGTGCTAAAGAGTATAGAAGAAATGATCTTTACTTTGGTATTGACGCAATGGATTTAGTAAAACGTATTGAGTTCGATAAAAGAAATGATATGGATGTATTTTTAATCGACTTTTATTGGGATAAAGAAAAAGTGTTTTCTTATCTACATGAATGTGGTAGTGAGATGCATTTACTTTTTAATTTCTTGAAAGTAGGGAAAAAAAACCATCAAGACATATTGAAATATGAAGAACAAATTATGAAGATTTATGATACATATTCTGATTATGGTAAAGAACAATCTCAAGGATTAAAAGTATTACAAAAAGCTTTAGCAGCCAGCTTATTGTTAGATGACGTCAAGGATCCTAACAAAACTATTGCAAAGATTGTTTCTGATACTAAAAATCCAGATTTTAATAAAGAATTAGGGAAAGAAATTATTAGTTCTAAAGATGTATTTAGAACAATGGAAAAATATATAAACTTCATCCCTTATAAAAATGAAGTAATCTTTACTAAAGAAACACTGGAACAGCAAATTGTAGATTTCATAAGATTAAAAGAGTTAGATGTTTTTATTGATTTAGGTATAGGAAAAAGAGAATCACTTCCTGAAGAAATTCAATACCATTTAGATAGATTGGATGACTATTATAAAGAATGTTTTACGAAAATGGCTGAATGGCTACATAGTTAAAATGAATGCCTAAAAGAAGAGGGAATGTTTCCAGTATATTGGGAAATGATACCATGGGTGATTGTGAAAGTTGAAAAGGAGTTGTGTATGGATGAATAGATTACATTATTGTTCTTCTGAATATGAATTATTTAAGAAATTAAGTACTAGAAAGTCATCAAAAACGAGAGCCGTACTTGATGTATATGATGTAGTAAAACCTATAGATACACTTAGTAATCCAGTCCAATGTGTTAAATTTATTGAAACTCATGGATTGTATCCGCAAGAGGATACTAATATTATTATACTTTTTAATAAGCTACATGATGTGACAGATGTGGCTACATTTAAAACAGAAAAAGAGCTTTTGGAGATATGCTCAAGACCTTGGGGGATTAATAATGTCATTATTTCGGAAGATGAAAAAATAGCTAATAAGATGAAAAATATTATTAATCAGTTTCATGTAAATTATGACACTTTAATTTGCAAGTATGATGCAGAAAATAAGGTTATGAATATTGAATCTGATTACTATGGAAAAACATATCAAGTCAATATCTCAGAAAAAGAAATATCTGATAATTTAGAAGAACGTGTGAATAGGGTGAGTAATATTAGATATGTACAATCAGTTAAAGAATATTATTTACGTAAATTAAAGTATGAAACTCTTAATATTTATCAAGATAAGGAAAAAAGTTAAAGATTACCTATTAAAGGGCTATAAACATACGGGAAATGAGCATTCTTTAGTCATTGGAATAGATAGGAAAGGAAATATTTCAGAGGTTAATGAAATATCGGTGGGTTCTTTTGATAGTCGTTATTTAGGCCCCATTGATGATCACTATGAACTTGGTAAAATTATTTTACTCTTAGATTTTAAATATATTAATAGGCTCTTGAGTTTATTTGAATTAAATGAAGTTTCTTTATGAAAGGAGAATTTGAAATGTTATTTGATTTATTATTCCTAATCTTTTTAATTGTTCTCTTATTAAGCACTATCACGTGTTCTGTATTTTGTTTTAAAGTAGTATCTCAATTAAATACGTTTAAGAAAGATTTGAATACAGTATCTCGTGAATTAATCACATTGAATCGCAATACGAAATAAAAGGAGGGATTGATTATGAAAGGAAAGAAATATCTATCTGCTTTCATGATTACTACTCTACTAGGCTTGACAGTCTTTCCTACTAACATTGAGGCAAGATGGCATCGTCATCACATGCCTATTCGTCCTGGAGATCATGTTTTCGATGCGAAACGTTTTGCCGATAGCGTTCGTGAAACAATCCAACAAGGATTAGTTTTTAAAAATATGATTGAACAGCTCAAAAATCTTAATTTAAAGAATATGGGGACCAAACTTAGCTATCTGACTGAAACACTATCTACTTTTAAATTGCCTAACCTTGATGGAATTATGGGGAACCCTGATAAAGCAGGTACTTATACGTCCTACGGTGCCCATAATACATATGGAGCAGACGTATTACATGACAATATGTTTCCGCGGCTCGTAATTGGTGAAAGAGAGACAAATAACAATAATTTATTCACACTCTCTACAAGACTTAATTCATCTATTACCTATTCACAGGATACCATGACTAAAACCCTCTCCAACGATACACCTGGTATTCGTGGAGAGGGTCAAAAAGCACATGTATTAGAAGCCTTGCAAGGTTACCAAAAGGGAGAATATATTCAGTATAAAGCCGCTCAATTAATCCAGAAGTTAGAAAAAGATCAGTTGGAACGACAAACAGAACGATTTGAGCATGAAAAAGCTAGTGTTCATATGCAAACTATTACTACTGATCCATATCATCCTAATGAATTTACAGAAATGCACAAAAAAGATTTGCCCGTTCAAACTAAAGCAATTGGGATGCCAGATTTATAGAATTACTTACTCTCTTTTTTCTTATTGATTAAAGAGAGTAAATTTTCTAATACTAACAATTCATCCATCTCGAGCTCTACTAGCATTTGTTGAATTTGGACACGTTTCAATTCTAGTAGAGACATTGTATTAATAGGTCGTTGTTCACCCATCATACTAGAAGTATCAGCATTACCAAGCAACAACCATTTCATATCTACGCCAAGTTTAGCGAGTGAAACAAGAAGTTCTAATGAAGGTGGTCTACGCCCGCCTTCTACATCAGATAAATTTGGTTGAAACATATTAAATTCTTTCGCAAAGTCTTTTTGCTTCATATTAAATGCAATCCTAACCTGGCGAATACGTGTACCAATTGTATCTTTTACGTCCATTACCTACACCTCACTATATAACAATATAATATATTTTAAAATTCAATAACTAAGCTATTTATATTGAAATTTTATTAAAAATATAAAATTTTGTCAATTATTTTATATCATTATTGATATATTAATTAGAAAGGAGAATCTGAAATGAAGCGACTTATTATTGCGGAAAAACCTGATATGGCCCGAGCATTTGCATCCTATCTATTTTCAGATAACTACACCAAAGGAAATGGTTGCCTGATCTCAGGAGATACAACTATTACCTGGGCCTTTGGCCATATGTTAAAAAACGCAATGCCTGGAGATTATGGTGAAGAGTTTAAATCCTGGAATACATACCCTATTTTTCCTAAAGAATGGTTAATGAAAGTCGATGCCAACTGTGTTAAACAATTTAAAGTAATCCAGGAACTATTACAATCAGCAGATGAAGTCATTCACGGGGGAGACCCTGATCGTGAAGGACAATTATTAATTGATGAAATCTTAACTTACTGCGATTATAAAGGACCTATCAAGAGAGTCCTTGCCAACGCAAAAGATAACGACAGTCTGGCACGTGCTTTTAATAACCTGGAAGATAATAAAAAATACTACAATTTATATCAATCTGGATTGTGCCGTTCTCAAGCCGATTGGTTAATTGGTATGAACTTAACCCGCTTATATACACATAGAAGCAAATCATTTGGCCATCGTGAATCATTCCGTGTAGGTCGTGTAAAAACACCTACATTAGCACTCATTGTGCAACGAGAACATGAAATTAAGAACTTTACTTCTATTAAACACTACTCATTACAAGGAACATTTGAGCAAAATCATCTATCATTTAATGCCAAACATATCTTATCTGAAACTCTAAAACAATCTTGTGATGCTAATGGTTATTTGACTGATAGAGCTTTATTAGATGGTTTACTTCTTAAATTGCAAGATCAACCTGCCATTGTAAAAAATGTTAACTATTCTGAAGGTGAAACTGAACCACCATTGCCTCACTCTTTGGATACCTTACAAGTAGAAGCTAATAGCGTATACGGATATAGTCCAAAACAAGTATTAGAATTAACACAATCCTTATATGAAAAAGCACATGTATCTTATCCTCGTTCAGATTGCAACTACATCCCTACATCACAGCACGATGATGCTAGTAAAATTTTAGGTACAATTAGAAACAGTATAGAATTACCTTCTATTGATTCCTTGTTAGATAGTAGTCAACAGTCCAAAGCATTTAATGATAAGAAAATAACTGCCCATCATGCCATTATTCCTACTTCGGTGTTACCTAAATCATTAACTAGTGAAGAGAAAAACATCTATGAATTAATTGCTCTGAGATATTTAATTCAGTTTATGCCTCCAGAAAAGTGGAATAAAGTAGAATATACTATTGGAATTGCTGATGAAGAGTTTAAAGGCTCTGGTAAAGAAATTGTATCTCCTGGGTTTAAAATTGTTTTGGCCAAAACTAAAAAGCAAGACGAAGATGAAACAGATTCCGATTCAACTAATTCCATTTTACCTTCGCTCAAAGAAGGTGATACCCCTAAGGTGTCTAAAATTAGTGTTAATGAATCCAAAACCAAACCTCCTAAACGATTTACTGAAGGCACTTTAATCAAAGCTATGGCAAATATCTATCAATTCATCCCTAAAGATGAACCCTTGCGTGAAAAATTAAAAGAATTAAAAGGTATTGGTACACCTGCAACCAGAGATACAATTATTGCTGAATTACTTTCCACTAATAGTAATGGTAATCCTTGTCTTCCTTTAGTTTCTAAAAAGGGAAAAGAATTATTACCAACAGCTTGGGGCGAACAATACATTAAGATTATGGATGCAGATCTAACCACTCCATTATCAACTGCAATCATGGAATCCTACTTAGCTAAAGTAGAATCTGGTGAATACTCTTTACATGAATACATCAATATTTTAAAAGAAATGATTAGTTCTATAATTAAAAAGGTAGAATCTCAAACATTTCCATTTCCAACAGATTATGTGGAGGGTGAACTAATCTCTTGTCCAATTTGTAAAGAAGGTCAGTTGTTGAAGAAAAAGGCAAAAAATGAAAATAGATTTTTCTATGTCTGCTCTGACCCCAACTGTCATCACCCAGTCACTTTAAAGAAAGTATTCTATAAGGATTCGCCAAAAGGTCCAGTCATCCATCTATGTGATGCCTGCCAGGTGGTAACAACTGCTTGTAAAGGTCCTTATGGTGACTATTACCACTGCCCATCATGTCACGCTAACTATAGTGCAGAAGGCAATAAAAAGAAACCAATCAATAAATAAAAGGAGGATATATGAATGACACTAGTTTTAGAAGATTTAGAAGAAGGTCAAATTCCTAGCACAGTCGATATAGAGAATCCTAAAGAATCAAATAAAGATAAGTATCCTGGAGCTAATGGTGATGAATCTAGCGGTGATATGACCCTTCACCCTTCTAAACCAACACCTTCAGAAGTTTCATTGCCACAGACAATAAATGAAGACCTTAACATTGGCATGATGAACTATGTTAAGAATATCTTTGATGAACAAGGAAACCAACTAAAAGAGCTAAATGAATCTATCAATACTTGTTTTGATAGGCATAATACCTTTTTACACAAACAAGATATTCAACTACAAGAAGCAATTGATTCATTAAATAAGTATAGTAGTGGACTATCAAAAACTTTCAAAGAATCTTTTATAAAAAAACTCCGCCAGGATATTGTTGAAGAACTAAACTCTTTCTTACAATCTGAACTTGAATCATCCATCAAAGCAGCGCATCAATCTATGAAAGAAACTATGGAAGTTGGCCATAAGAACTACCAGATGCTAATTAAATTAATGGATCAAAATTATAAAACGTTATTTAATCAATACAAACATCCTTTTAAAACAGTTCGTCTTTTCTTCTGGTTCTACATAATCTCCTCAATAATCAATTCATTACTAGCAATATTCCTTATTGTGAAACTCTTAAATTAGATACTATAAAAGCCTACGATGCCACTCGTAGGCCTTTATATTTTTTTAATGACTTATAGATGCTTTATTGCCCTGGAATGGTCAAATATCGGTCAAATCTAATATAAGAAATCTCATAAAACACTGTTTTTAAGCCATTTATGATATATATTTCCAAGAATATACCATTCTTTACCCTTAATGCTCAATACCAAGACGAGCTTCTACACCTTGATCATAATAATGACGGTACGCCTCCATGACGGTGACTAAGTCCGCTTCATCCAATAACCATTGAGGAGCACCACGGCCAGTAAATACGAGTTCAACATCGGGATTGCGAGCCTCTAGTAACTCGCGCCCTTCCACTTCATCGATTAAACCGAAAAATAGGGCCATATTGTATTCATCTAAAATGACAATATCAAAGTCCCCTGTAGCCACAGCCTGTAGGGCACGCTCTTGACCTATGTGGATCAAGTCTTTGTACTCTTGTGGGAGTTGCCCTTTGGGAAAGACCACTACATCATCCCCCCATCGGCGTAACTCTTCTTCGCTTTTCATACCTTCTGGAATGATAAAGAATGGTTTTCCTACTGTTTCTACTGTGATGGGCTCTAATTGATCTAATACGGCATGTTCTGAATATACCTTAGATTTCATAAATTGAAGAAGCAGCACTTTCTTGCCTACTCCAGCCGCACGTACGGCTAGACCGATGGCAGCGGTTGTTTTTCCCTTGCCATCACCTGTATAAACTTGTACATAGGATTTCATAATTGCCTCCTATTGAATGGGCAAAAACAATAATGGATCTGTAGCCACACCATTCACACGCACTTCATAGTGAACGTGGCTACCCGTACTTTTACCAGTACTTCCCATGAGTGCAATGGATTGTCCTTTTTTTACAGTCATTCCTGCTTGTACTAGGAGCGCTGAATTATGCCCATATTTTGTCACAAATCCATTGCCATGATCAATTTCTATTTCATTACCATAACCGCCATTATACCCTGCATAGGTCACAGTACCTGCCGCAGTGGCTACAATCGTAGTACCTACATCGTTAGCGATATCTAAGCCTTCATGGAAAGCTCCTCCACCGTACACAGGGTCTTGTCGTGCCCCAAACGTAGAGCTAATGACGCCTTTGGCGGGCCAAATGGATGGCATATGACTATTAGCATCCGCCGCATCGCCCTCCATAGCTAACATAGATTGTAATTCTCGAATATCTTTACCCACTCCATCTTTAAGAACATTATAGAGAGTATACATAGATACCAGACGACGTTGTGCTTGACGGTCTAAGCTAGATATACGAGCAGATAATTGGGTGGTTGTGAACGTCTTATTTACGCTTTTGGGAGAAGGGTCCTCTTTCTCTTCTTTGCTTTGAGTGCTACCATCTATTTTTGGTACTGTACCCGACTCTGTACCTTTAATCATATTTCTAATATTTTGATCTAGCTCATCCAGAGTCTTCATTTTTTTATCTAAGACTTCTACCTTTTGGTCCAATAGTTTTAATTGCTCTTTTTGTAATTGATTTTCTTGGCGTAATTGCAAGACTTCTACTTGTCGTGCAATCCCCCAGATACCAAATCCTAGCAAAATCACTAAAATAGCAATGACTATAATGGCTATGGTCTTAAGGTTTTGTTTTGTAAACCGCAAATTCCAGTCATCACCATGTTGCTCTAGATGTGACTGCAACCACTTAGGTATTTGCATATAACATCCTTTCTATGCTGACACAGAAGAACTAGCTAACACATCTCCATTACTTCGTTGTCCCATAGCAGATTGCAAGCTAGCTAATTCTTCTTGTGAAAGACTGGCTAAACTTTTACCATTCACAATTGGTTTCGTAAAAATACGTGATTCATTTCTCCCATACACACTGGAAATAACAATCCCATTAAAATTGCCATCTAATAATGTTAAGGAAAAGGATAGTTCATTACCAATATTTTCAAAGGCATTATATTTCACAAAACCAATATGCTGAAATGTTTGTGCCTGTGTGGATTGAATCACTTTTTGTTCTGATAAAATCGTTTGCCAAGTGCTTGCCATATCTCGCAGTTCTTTCACTTCAATGGCAAGGCGTCGCTCAATACTCTGACCATTTTCGCCATCCATAAAGTATCGATAGCGCTTGGTTAGGCGACTCACTCGGATATGTAAACTGAATGCATGTAATACTAGCAATACAATGATTCCCGCTAATATCCATGGTAACCAAGGTAATAGTTGTTCTAACACAATAATCCTTTCTATTCTAATTCATGTTCAAATGGCTTGATAGCACGCTGTAAAATGCCATGCAAAGAGGCTATCAACACACCATAGTTAACGATGGGAACCCCTTGAACAGAGGCTACATCAATACGACGTAATACCTCTCGACGTGTCAACATACAGCCACCACAATGAATGATGACATCATACTTAGATACGTCATGAGGGAAATGTCCACCGCTGGTCCACTCTAGTTCTAAGTCTGTGTATCCTTTTGCTGTTAGCCATCTCGGAATTTTTACGGTTCCAATATCTTCACATTGTTGACGATGTGTACAACCTTCACTAATCAACACTTTGGAGCCCGCTCGCAATTGGTCTATAGCATGTACACCTGCCACTAAATCTTTTAATTTTCCTTTAAAGCGCGCCATTAAGATAGAAAAACTTGTTAAACCTATCTCCTCCGGCACAATTTGACTCACCGCCTCAAAAGCTTGGGAGTCAGTAATGACTAATTTTGGTGGTCTATGCAGTTGCTCTAATGTCGCTGCTAGTTCTTCTACTTGGCATACCATCGCCATACCGTGATGGTCCAAAATTTCTCGAATCATTTGCACTTGTGGCAAAATAATACGACCTTTTGGAGCTGATTCGTCAATAGGACATACTAACACAAATACATCTTTTTCTTCAATATAACCACCTAATAAAGAGTGTACATCCTCATCCACAGGTTTTAATTTGCTTAATGCCTCTAGCAAAGTCATGCGGTTGGCGCTATCGTTGACATCTGCTATTACTACCTGCGATGTATAAGGTTGTAATTCTCCATGGAATTTGACAAATTCAGAACCTTTGTGCCCACCTACTTCATTGATGACCACCAACGTAGGGATATGGCTACTTTGTAGTTGTTGTAACCACTCTATATCTTCTGGTATGGGCTCAACATCTGTACGCAACATATACACGGCTAAATTCATCGTTGGCAATACTTGTTTCGTTTTTTCTACCCGCAACAAACCTAATTCCGATGTATCATCAATACCTGCAGTATCTACAATCATCACAGGGCCTAATGGCAATAGTTCCATCCCTTTAGACACTGGATCCGTCGTAGTCCCTGCGATAGGAGATACTAAGGAAATCTGTTGCTCTGTTAGCGTGTTAATCAAAGTAGATTTACCTGCATTACAGCGCCCAAAAAAGCCTATGTGCAAGCGATTCCCTCTAGTTGTTTCTAATACCATAGACGTCCTTTCTATTCGCTTTCAATATAGCTAATTAAACGCATCAATTCTTCTTCACTTTTGAAAGAAACCTCGATAGTACCTTGAATTTTTTTCGTATTCTTTAAACGAATATCTACTGGAGTTCCTAAACTATCTTTCAATCGTTGCATTAGCTTGCGCAACTCCGCCGTTGGTTGCGGCTGAGTCGATGTTAAGCGCTTCTTTCCAGCCTGTAGCTCTTTCACCAATTGTTCGACTTGACGAGCATTTAAATCTTTTTCCTTAATTCGTTCTAAGGCTTGCAATTGTAAATGTTCCCCCTCTAGCGCCAACAAAGGTCTTGCTTGCCCTACCGTTAGCATACTTGTTTCTAACTCTTGTTGTAAGAACTCCGGCAATTGTAGTAACCGCACAATATTCGCCACATAAGAACGACTACGACCTACGGTCATAGCGATTTCTTCCTGTGTTTTTTTGAAAGTATCCATTAAGTACTGATATCCAAAAGCTTCTTCGATAGGATTTAGATTTTGCCGTTGCAAGTTTTCTACTAAGGCGATTTCGCTCACTTCTTCTGTCGTATAGTCACGGACCACTACAGGAATTTTAGTCAATCCCGCTTGTTGGCACGCACGCCAACGGCGTTCACCAGCTACGATTTCATAATGATCATCCACTTTACGAACCGCAATAGGGGCAATCAATCCATGGGCCTGAATCGATGCCACTAGAGTTTCCATATCCTCTTCTGTAAAGCGTTTACGAGGTTGATTCGGGTTAGGTTGTATTTTAGTAATATCCAGTTCATAGCCACTTTTATGACCATCCTTAAAAGAACCGGACAATCCAAAAGATCCTAATCCTTTGCCAAGGCCACCTTTTGTTTTTTTAAGCTCCACGCTCAATTACCTCCCGTGCTAAGGCACAATATACTTCAGCCCCTTTAGACCGCTTATCATAGATAACTACTGGCAATCCATGGCTAGGAGCTTCTCCTAATTTCACATTTCGTGGTATCGTTGTGGTGTACACAGCCTCGCCAAAGTAATTCGTTACTTCCTCTGCCACCTGTACCGCTAACTTAGTTCTACCATTATACATGGTCAGCACAACACCTTCTAATTCTAACTCTGTGTTTAGTTCTTCTTGTACTAACTCGATAGTCTTCACCAATTGGCTCACACCCTCTAAGGCATAGAACTCTGTTTGTATAGGGATTAATACGCTATTTGAGGCGGTTAAAGCATTGATTGTCAACATACCCAAGGAAGGAGGACAGTCAATAATAATATAGTCATAGTCATCTACGATAGGTGCCATACACTGTTTCAACGTGTAGCCTTTGTCTTCCATCGCTACTAAGTCTACCTCAGCTCCTGCTAAATCGATGGTTGTGGGTGCAATCTGTAATGTATCTATCACGGTATTTTCTATAATATCTGTGATTGGTACTTCATCCACAAGCATTTCATATACACCTTGTGTGATCTCTTCTTTATCAATTCCTAGACCACTTGTGGCGTTCCCTTGAGGATCTAAGTCTAATAAGAGCACTCGTTTCCCTTCTACAGCCAAACAAGCACTCAAATTAACAGCAGTTGTCGTCTTACCAACACCACCTTTTTGGTTGGCTACGGCAATAATTCTAGCCATGATTTCACCTCTTTCTTATCGTCTTATCACATTATAACATAGATTGTGGTGTTTTTTATGAAAGACACCCATATTTCCTCATCTTTTTTATATATTTTTATTGTTTCACGTGAAACAGAGCAACGTTTATGTCATTCCATATGTATTTCATTCATTGTTTCACGTGAAACATTATATATGCAATCGATAAGAATTCCCTACTATACCTTCTTATAGTACGTTACAAGTTATAACATACATAAGCATTAAATCACCCTCCTCCGGGCTAGTTATCTTTTTAACTACGATATACATCAACATGCCCTTTAATTGTGCTATACACCTATGACCTTATAGTAATGTTTCACGTGAAATACTGTACCTATTATCCGATTAATTGTTTCACGTGAAACAATCTAGCAATCTATTGGATAATACCCCAAAGAAACTTGTATATACTTTCCAAAAATAATATCTATTATAGAACAAAAAAGGAACGTTGACCCAATCTGTTCAACGTTCCTCTCTAGTCTGTAACACATGATGTCACATGTCACTTATATTTTTATAATATTGTCATACTATTACTTATCAGATAGCATCTCTTTATGCTATCTAATGCTCAATAGATTTTTATAGTAATTAATGTGTAATAGTTTTTATGGCATCTGACACCTAATTACTTTATGCTATGCTATGCGATGCCATAGATAGAAATTGGTATTACTCATCACCCAATAGCCCTTTTACGATGTTCACCGCAGAGATACCATCTTTCGCATAAGAATCAGCACCGGCTTCATCTGCATAGGCTTGGGACAATACCGCACCGCCTACAAGAACCTTCGCATTGACACCCGCTTCACGTACCGCCGCAATGGTTTCATTAATCATTGGCATCGTTGTGGTCATCAAGGATGCTATACCAATAATCGGCGCATTGTGTTCTTTTGCTGCGGCGACAATTTCTTCTGGTGACACGTCTTTACCTAAGTCCACGATTTGGTATCCATTGTTTTCTAACAAGGCAGATACAATATTTTTACCTAAGTCATGAATGTCACCTTTTACCGTAGCTAAGATAATCGTCGCTTTCTTCTCTGCTGTACCTTCTGGCAACACTTCTTTAATCGTTGTGAAAGCTGCTTGCATCGTTTCTGCGGCTAGCATAACTTGTGGTAAAAAGGCTTTACCAGATCCGAATCTTTCACCAACTACTGCCATAGCATCGGATAAACCTCTACGAGTCACCTCTAATGGATCTAACCCTTGTGCTAATGCTTCTTTTACCAACGGTACAACCGCCTCTTTTTCCCCTTGTTCTACAGCATGCTTAATACATTCAATAGGATCATCACTATGGAATGCTTCTGCTGTGGCTTTCACCTTTTTCGTCACCACTGCATTTTCATCGTCATCACCATATTCAGCAATAAAATCCGCTGCAGCTGGGTCAAAGCCCATAAATGTACGGCCTGTAATGAAAGCTTTTCGTACGATTTCATTCATTGGGTTCATAATAGGACAAGTCAAGCCACTGCTCAATGCCATCGTCAAGAATTGTGCATTCAAGTACGCCCGCTGTGGCAAGCCAAAGGATATATTAGATAAACCCATCACTGTTGGGAATCCAAAAGTTTCTGCATAGAGTTTTAATGTTTTTAATGTTTCTCGTGCTGCATGTTGACTACTTGCTAAGGTCAACACCAATGGATCCAACAACAAGTCATTTGGACGTAAACCATAGTTATACGCTTCTAAGACAATTTCCTTCGCCAAGGACACACGCTCTTCTGCCGTTTCTGGTAATTCTTTTTTACCTAATGGCAAACATAGTAATGCTGCGCCATAGCGTTTCGCCAATGGTAATACAGCCTCCAATTGCTCTGGCTCTGCGTTCACAGAGTTCAACAATGGACGACCTGGGTAAGCTTTCAAACCAGCTTCCATCGCCACTGGATCCAATGTGTCGATGGATAAAGGAACCTCTACAAGCATCGTTAATTCTTCGATAGCTCGTTTCATCGTTTCCCCTGGATCAACGCCTGTGACACCCATGTTAACATCCAACACGTCTGCCCCAGCTTCTACTTGGGCTAACGCATCTTTTTTCACCATTAAGAAGCTACCCTTGCGGATTTCTTCTGCTAACACTTTACGGCCTGTTGGATTAATGCGTTCCCCAATGATGATTGGTTTTTCTTGCAAACCTACTTTCACTACGCTAGTACGACTTGTGAAAGCCGTAAACGGTTCTACATGTGGTCGTTCTGCCGGTGTATGTGCTCGTGCCGCTTTGGCAATAGCTTCAATATGTTTTGGCGTACTACCACAACAAGCACCTAAATACGTTGCCCCTGCGTCGAGGAAACGAGGTGCATATTCGCCCATCTCTTCTGGTCCTAATGGGAAGATAGTTTCTTTCCCTACGAGTTGTGGCATACCTGCATTCGGCTGAATACTAATTGGCAAGTTCGTTACTGCTGCCATGCGTTCTACCAGAGGCAATAATTGTTCAGGTCCTAAGGAACAGTTAATACCTACGATATCTGCTTCCATAGCATCCATCAAGATAGCTGCTGCTTCTGGTGGTGTGCCTGTAATAGTACGTCCATCTTCGCTGAAAGAGAACTGACAGATGATTTTCACATCATCTTTTGTTTTTCCTAACTCGTCACGAGCATCTTTCGCGCCCAATAAGGCAGCACGCATTTCTTGGATATCGATGATCGTTTCAATAATCAGGTAATCTACCCCTGCATCGATAAGGGCTCTTGCTTGGTCTTTGAAAGTCTCATAAATCTCATCAAATTGAGCCACCCCTAATGGCGCCATAAAACGACCACTAGGACCCATATCACCTGCGATTTTTGCATTCGGATTAATCTTATCACGAGCCGCTTGTGCTACTTTTACGGCAGCACGATTGATTTCATCCATACGATGACCCAATTGGTATTCATCCAGTTTTAACGCTGTTCCACCAAAGGTATTAGTCGTAATAATATCACTACCGTGACGTAAATATTCTGCATGGATATGCTCCACTACGTCCGGATGTTCTACGTTAAATAATTCTGGACAAGCCCCGTCACCAAGACCTGCCGCTTGCAGCATGGTACCCATGCCGCCATCTATAATATATACCATATGTCCCTCACTTATGTATCAGGCACATTGCTCGCCCAAGGCAATATACTTCGTATAACGATGACTATACTCTTCCCCAGTATCAGTACATCACGCTACTTATCTATACATCAATTTATTATTTAAAAAAAGTATAACTATCATAAGGATATCCCACATAGGATACCTTTTCAGTACTATCTATCACAAACGATACGTTTGTTTAAATGCACGAAGTTGTCCCCTTCTCTGGCAACTTACGAGATGCGCACTCTACTTGGCTACAAGATGTGCAACCTCGTTGTGTTTTTGGTCCTTCTTCATCTACTGTTTGACAGCCCACAATAGCCGTTACTGATTTACGTGGAAATAGCATGCTTGTGTCTGTCACCGTCAATCCAATTTCTTCTGTCTTAATAATCTTAGCAAATTCTTGCTGTACTGTGACAGGCCAGTTGCCATAGCCTGGGCTAAAGCGCCATGTCGTTTTAAAGCCTTGTTTTTTTGCCTCTCTGTCGATAAGTTCATTTACCTGATCTGCCACTTGTTCTACGGCGGTTGTAGCCGCTGCATCCACAAGAAGACCTAGTGTAGATTTGCCTTCTTTAAATAAAGCAGAACTGCGTTCTTCTACGGCTTCTCCTACGGTGACAGCGAGAACATATACTTTTTTAGCATTCCCTAAATGACGAATGATGCCTGTGGCATCCAGCACCATAGGCGGGTTACTAAGGATTGTATGTGTCTCCGCATCGTAATCATAGCATTGGTATACGCCACGAGGTTCTGCCACTAATTGTACTTCTAGGGCAGCTTCTTTCACATACTGCTCTGGAAATCCCTCCGCATGCTTTAATCCGGAGTATCGTTTTATTTCATCTTCATTGAGTTTTGGTAATCGTCCGTTATAGATTGCCATTGTCTCACCTCAATCTTGTATTGCAAATATAAAACATGTGCGAACACAACGTGACCGCACATGTAAAGAGTACTCATTAAGTATATCATAGATATAACTTATAAGCATTTTTCTATATTTTATTATGAGTTATAGTGCATAGCTATAAAGGTTTTATTTTAATCTCTTTTGGTTTTCGAGGGTATTTCTTAGCCGTAGGTTTTACCTTTTTGATATACACAATAGCTCGTTTATCCTCTAAGGTCGGCAACGTCACTTCTTTGACCTCTACAATTTCACCGCCCAAGATGGATAAAGCACGTTTACTTTCCTCTAATTCTTCTTGCACGATAGAGCCTTTTAATGCCACCATGTAGCCCCCTACTTTCACATAGGGAAGTCCCCATTCCAATAAGATGGATAAACGAGCCACCGCACGGCTAGTGAGAAGATCGAAAGATTCCCGGTACTCTTGATGTGCCAAATCTTCTGCACGGCCATGTAAAGTTTGTAATCCTTGTAAGTCTAAGTCCTCAATAACACCATCTAAAAAGCGGAGTCGCTTTTGTAAGGAATCAAATAAAGTAATCTGCAAGGACGGATCATATATGCCTAGGGGAACACCTGGAAAACCTGCACCAGTCCCTAAATCGATGACCGTTGCACCTTTTGTAAAATACTTAGGGTCATAACAAGATAGAGAGTCTACCACATGTTTTAAAGCAAATTCTTCTGGCTCAGTAATTCCCGTCAAATTCATATGCTCATTGGTGGTCACTACTTGTTCATAAAACCGTTGTAGTTGGTCAATTTGTGCATCTGTGAGGTCCAACCCATAGGTATTGGTGTGGGCTTTCACATAGTTTGAAAATGTCATATTAACCTCTTTCACGGTAGTACTGCTCAATTTGCACTAAGAGCACAGAAATGTCCGCAGGAGATACCCCAGAAATACGGCTTGCTTGACCAATGGAATGGGGGCGTACAGCGTTCAATTTTTGAATGGCTTCTAAAGATATACCTTTCATCGCTGTATAATCCCAATCTTGAGGAATAATCTTAGCCTCTAATTTGCGAACCTTTTCTACTTGTTCCATTTGTTTTTTTATATATCCATCGTAAGTAATGGTAATATCGATTTCTTCTTCCACCGGCGCTTCGTAGCGAGGCAATCCGAATGCCTCTGCCACTACTCCATAGGATAGTTCGTTACGTTTCACCAAATCGTAAGCCTTGATGCCCGTTTTGATGCGAGGTGTACCAATACGATCTAAGATTTGTTGCGTTTCTTCGCTAGGGTTTACAGGTGTATCCGCTAGTAATTGAATAGCTGCTTCAATTTTACCTTGTTTCTCTTTGAAAGCTTTATATCGTTCTTCCTTAACAAGTCCAATTTCATAGCCTTTTTCTGTTAAGCGCATATCTGCATTGTCTTGACGAAGTAACAAGCGATATTCACTGCGGCTCGTCATCATGCGGTACGGCTCTTTCGTTCCTTTCGTTACCAAATCGTCGATAAGCACACCGATGTAGCCTTCGGAGCGAGATAAGATAAATGGCTCTTTTCCTTCTAACCATAAGGCTGCATTGATACCTGCCATCAAGCCTTGTGCGGCCGCTTCTTCATAGCCAGATGTACCATTGGCTTGACCTGCAGAATACAAACCTTGGATATGCTTCACTTGTAAAGCAGGTGTCAATTGCAATGGATCTAAGCAATCATACTCGATAGCATAAGCTGGACGCATGATTTCTACATCTTCCAAACCAGGGATAGTTCGTAGGAACGCATATTGCACATCGATTGGTAAGCTTGTGCTCATACCTTGGACGTACATTTCGTTGGTGTGATTGCCCTCTGGTTCCACGAATAATTGATGGCGTTGTTTATCTTCAAAACGAACCACTTTATCTTCGATGGATGGGCAATATCTTGGGCCTGTCCCTTCAATGACGCCCGTGTACATAGGGGCACGATGTAAATTGCCACGAATGATATCATGTGTATTTTGATTTGTAAAAGTCAACCAACATACTTGTTCATTGCGGTCGATCCAATCAGACATAAAGGAGAAGGCTCTATGGTGAGAGTCACCAGGTTGCATTTCCATATTCTCTGTGTGCAAGGTTCGTTTATCGACACGAGCTGGTGTACCTGTTTTGAATCGCATTAACTTAATGCCATGATTCAATAAAGATTGAGACAATAATTCCGCTGTTCGCTGTCCATTAGGACCACCTGTGTACGCCAATTCACCAGTAATAATCTTGCCTTTTAAGTACGTACCTGTACATAAGATGATAGCCTTGGCTTGGTATACTTCTCCTAATTCAGACACAATACCTTTCACAACACCCTCTTCAATGAGCAACTCATTAACCATGATTTGCTTCACATTGAGGTTCTCTGTATTTTCTAAAACTTCTTTCATACGGCGTTGGTAGGCTACTTTATCGGATTGGGCCCGCAAGGAATGTACCGCAGGTCCTTTTCCCGTATTGAGCATGCGCATTTGAATGGCTGTCGCATCTGCATTAATGCCCATTTCACCGCCCAATGCATCTAGCTCGCACACTAGATGACTTTTACCAGGTCCCCCAATGGCTGGGTTACATGGCATAAGAGCAATGTTATCTAAATTCAATGTAGCCATCAAGGTACGGTGCCCCATACGAGCTGTGGCTAAAGCAGCCTCACAACCAGCATGACCACCGCCAATGACGATCACATCATACGTATCTACTAAATACATGTATTCTCCTATTTTCCTAAACAGAATCGTTTAAATAATTCATCCACCATGGATTCACGTAAACTTTCACCAGTAATATCACCTAGTAGCTCCCAAGCAGCGCGGATGTCCGTGACGATTAAATCGATAGGCATACCGCTATCTATGGCAAGAATGGATTGGTCCAAGCTAACTTTCGCCTGTTCCATCAAGGTGATGTGGCGCACATTGCTGAGCATCGCCTCATGACTAGCCTGCACAGAACCTCCTTGCACCAAGGATGTAATGACCCTCGCCATCTCATCCATACCTTCCCCTTGGGCCGCGCTGATGGTGACAATCTCTGTGAAAGTCCCCAGTGCCGCAATCTCTTCTTTGCTAACACATTGCGCTTGGTCTGCTTTATTCAAGAAGATAATACTTGGACGATTCGTAATGAGCTGTAGCAACTCTTGTTCTTCCGGTTCTAATGGTTTAGACCCATCAATAACAAGGACCACCACATCTGCTTTATCTAAGTACTGACGTGCTTTTTCAACGCCCATACTTTCTACAATATCTTCGGTCTCACGAATCCCTGCGGTATCAATTAAGCGTACGGGAATCCCTTGGATGGTTAAAAATTCTTCAATACTATCACGGGTCGTGCCTGGAATGTTCGTCACAATGGCACGGTCCTCACGAAGTAAAGCGTTCATCAAACTAGATTTCCCTGCATTAGGACGACCAATAATGGACACCATCACACCATCACGCAATAATTTACCACGCTGTGCCGTTGCCAATAAAGTATCCATCTTCTCTAGGATGGGAGCTAACCCCGTCCGCACCTCTTGAGCTGACACCTCTTCAATATCTTCCTCTGGGTAATCAATGGTTACCTCTAAGTGGGTAATCATAGCGATTAACTCATCTCGTAAGGCGCGAATATACTTGGATAAGGTACCGTCTAATTGATTCACTGCCACTTCCAAAGATTGCTCCGTCTTCGCATCAATAATGTCGATGATGGCCTCTGCTTGGGTTAAATCAATGCGACCATTCAAGAACGCTCGCTTTGTAAACTCCCCTTCTTCTGCCTGACGTACCCCCTCTGAAAGTAGGACTTTCAGTATTTCACGGACTGACACAAAACCGCCATGACATTGAATCTCTACTACATCCTCTGCCGTATAGGAATGAGGGCCTTTCATCAACACCACGATGACCTCATCCAAGGTTTTACCCGTCTTAGGATGAACAATATGTCCATAATGGATCGTTCGCGTCTGGCGCTCACCCAGTGGCACAGATTGTTTACTGTGAAAGATACGATTCACAACATCGCACGCCTCAGGACCACTGATGCGGATAATACCAATACCGCCAATCCCTGGAGCCGTCGCAATCGCTGCAATCGTGTCATCTAAAAACATAGTATCTCCTGTCTACATCAATGCCGTCGTTTTAAGATATATCTAGTACATATCCTTTATAGGGATACCATATATACATAGTATCAGTAACATATCATTATGACACTTTCATGATACTCCTAAAAAAACATACCTGACATCGAGTAATACCATTTCACATAAAAAGAAAAGGCCTTGTGGCCTTATATAAATTATATCACGCAACCAAAGTAACATCAATGATAGATAGGAGAAAACTCCCTGAGGAACGCCATTACGAGTAGTAACCTTGTGGCGTTCCTTAACTACTTAAATCACACAAAGACAAGAAGAGCACGGTGTGCCCCGAACAAACATTATAAAATACCGTTTGTGAGGGGTATACCGTGCTCTTCCCTTTGCCCTATTCAATTAAGAACGCCACAGGCTACATAGCGGAACAAGTGACGACTTAGTTTCTTTTCTTGAACATCCAATAGATGTAATAGATCACTAACCCATATGTAAGAATATCATATACTTGTAAGAATGGAACCATAGCTGCTAGTCGTTTAAAGCCATGTACGTGGATATTAGCACCAATTAAAGCTACCAAATTCAATCTATGAATCCATACAGCTACTTTACGAGGCATAGATGTAGCGATACCTTTAAACCAAGGAGTTAGGAATAAAATCCCTACTAGAAAAGCAATAAACATCCCTACAAGAGCTACGTAGCCGCCCCACCAGCCTAATGCTGTTTTAGCCTTACCAAAATATACATACCAATGAACACCTACCATAGCAGTAGCTACAACACCTACAATGCGATGCACTTTATACATTTCACCTACATTATAACGTGTAGTAAACCATTTTGGTTTTGTCGCAAGATACGTCAACACTACCCAAGATGAAAATGGAATTAAACCTAAATAAATCTGCCATTTGAATGGAGGTCTATTTTGTAAATAATATCCATGCTCAACCATACCAATCAGTGCTAATGATAATAGAGCAATCCATACTAAAATATGGTACTTACTCTTAAACTGTTTTTGTCCTGAACTTTCCATCGTCACATGACACTCCTTATCCTATAATACCAAAATAAAAATTTATACAGTTAAAGTATAACAATATCAATTATCATTGTAAAGAATCTAAGAGTATGAATTTCTCATAATATACAGACCTTTTACGCATTCATATTAGATAAGACATATCATTTACATATTACTGACCCTGAGGAACGCAGTTAGGCGTAGTAGCCTTTGTGACGGGTCTTACTGACAAAATTGCACAAACACAAGAAGAGCACGGCGTGCCCCCGAACAAACATTATGAAATACCGTTTGAGAAGGGGTATGCCGTGCTCTTCCCTTTATATTATTCAGTTACGAACACCACAGGCTACATAGCGGAACAAGTGACAACTCTAAGGAGCACCCCTTTATCGTAGAAAGCCTTGTGGCTTTCTCTTACTACCTAAATGACATAAACACAGAATCCCCTGAGGAACACCGTTACGAGTAGTAGCCTTTGTGGCGGGTCTTACTGACAAAATTGAACAAACACAAGAAGAGCACGGCGTGCCCCCGAACAAACATTATAAAATACCGTTTGAGAGGGGGTATGCCGTGCTCTTCCCTTTATCATATTCAGTTACGAACGCCACAGGCTACATAGCGGAACAAGTGATGACCTAGCGACGGTCTCTTTTTCTATACACGATAAATGGTCGTGCTAAGTAATTAAATGGTACGCTTAAGCAATGTACTAAACGGCTGAATGGGAATACGATAGCCACAATCATCCAGGATAGCATATGGAACTTAAAGATACCAGGAACATTTTCCATTAAGGATGGGTCTGGCATAGCCATCAATACGCTACGGAACCAAGGTCCAATAGATACACGATAGTCAAAGAATCCAGACGCATTCAATAAGGTACCAGCCATACCACTTACGATAGCTAGTGTAAAGAACAAGTACAACCATACATCCATTTTAGATGTGTTAGCACGTAATTCAGGTGTTGTGAAACGACGTTTCATAAGCATTAAGAATCCTACGATAAATAGGAAACCAGCCACAGCCCCCATATACAACGCACCTTGATGGTACATATGGTCATCAATACCAATCATAGCAGTCCAAGTTTTAGGAATCAATACCCCTACCACGTGGCCACCGATAACGCAAAGCAAACCAAAGTGGAACAATGGGTTAGCAATACGCAATTGTTTCTTTTCTAAAAATTGACTTGATTTTGTGGTCCAGTTTCTTTCAAAGTAAAAGAAACGAACAAGAGTCCCTACGACAAAGAAGGTGAAAGCGATATAAGGCAGTGCGCCCCATAGAAATAAACTCATAGTACACCGTCCTCCAATCCATTAGCAACAGATAAAATAACATCAAATAAGAATGCATACGGTAATTTCGCTTCAATGAAACGCTCCCGAATATATTCTAATTTTGGTTTACAGTATTCATAAATTTCTTTTGCTTTTTCTTCTTCGATAAGCGCACATAATTCAAGAATAGCTGGGACAAAGTCTGGCATTTCTTTTGGTAAGTCATAGCCATTTTCAAGGAAAAATGCTTTGTATTTAACAAGTTCTTCTGCTTGTTCCCCTGTACCTTGTAATTCATAAGTAGATAAATACATATTCGTATTTTGACTAAAGTCAAAGGTACGCACATATTGATCTTCAAACTCTTTACGAGGTGTTTCTTCCACATAGTCGAAAAATTCTACCAAGGCTTGACGGAGTTGAGGGTGCGCAACAGATGTTGCGTCCCCCTTCCATTCTTGTAATTCATCGTACCAAGTGGCATCGGGATAGCGAAGCAGAAATGACGCGATAAGCGCTATTTTCTGAGCATCATTCATTATTGACATCCCCCTGTAGGACAGGCAAAACCACGTTTATGTTGCATATCTGCACGACCTTCACGAGACGCTTTGATATCTGTAGGAATCACGAAACGATCATTGTATTTAGATAATGCTAATAATTTGTACATTTCGTACATTTGATCTTCTGTTAAATCGATTGGATGCTCAGGAGCCTCTCCACCTACATCGCGACGACGCATATATTCCCGCATATCTAATACACGTTGTAATACGCGAGCTAGTGCATCTGCATTACCTGCTGTAAATAGATTCGCAAGATATTGTACAGGCACGCGCATTTCGTTTGCATCTGGTAAGTATACTTCAGATGTAATGCGTTGTACGATTGGACTCAATGGCGGCACATACCAAACCATTGGTAATGTACGGTATTCTGGATGTAATGGTAAGCCCACTTTCCATTCCTTGATTAATTTGTAGACTGGAGATTTTTGCGCTGCTTTAATCCAAGCTTCACCAATACCTTCAGCACGAGCCGCTTTTACTACTTCTGGATCATGAGGGTCTAAAATCAAGTCCACTGTATTTTCATAGATATTCGCATCATCTTTTGTAGCCGCAGCTGCTTCTACTTTATCCATATCATAGAAGACAACGCCTACATAACGCATTCTACCTACGCAAGTTTCCGCACAGATTTGTGGCAAGCCATTTTCCAAACGTGGGTAACAGAATACACATTTTTCAGCTTTATTTGTTTCCCAGTTATAGAAGATTTTTTTGTATGGGCAAGATGGTACGCAATGGCGCCAGCCACGACATACATCTTGAGAAACAAGAACTACACCATCTTCATCACGTTTGTAAATCGCACCAGATGGGCACGCTGCCACACATGCTGGATTCAAGCAGTGATTACATAGACGAGGTAAGTAGCGCATGAATACTTTTTCATAGTCAAACACGATATCTTCGCCCATTTTAGCTAAGTTAACATCAGAGCGAGCGTGCTCACCACCAGCCAAATCGTCATCCCAGTTAGGACCCCATTTGATTTCCATTTTTTCTTTTGTTACCAAAGAACGTGGACGTGCTACTGGTTGGTTATTTTTACGACCAGAATGAATCAATGTTTCATAGTCATATGTCCATGGTTCGAAGTAGTCTTTCAACTCAGGTTGTTCTGGATGATAGAACAATTTCATCAGACGATTTGTTTTAGAACCTGTAGCCAATGCTAATTTTCCATCGTTACCAACAGTCCAGCCGCCTTTCCATTTTTCTTGGTCTTCCCAATGACGAGGGTAGCCAACACCTGGGCGGGTTTCCACATTATTAAAGTACATATATTCCGCACCTTCGCGGTTTGTCCATGTATTTTTACAAGTGATAGAACATGTGTGACAGCCTAGACACTTGTCTAAATTTAGGACCATAGATACTTGAGCCTTAATCTTCAAGCCAATCTACCTCCTTCATTTTACGAGCCACAATAGTCATATCCCGTTGGTTGCCAGTTGGGCCATAATAATTGAATCCATAACTTAATTGACCATAACCACCAATCATATGTGTCGGTTTCAAATGAATGTGAGTTGGTGCATTGTGTGTACCACCGCGTTGTTTTTTAATTTGTGCAGCAGGTACGTTGATGTGACGGTCTTGGGCATGGTGCATGTAGGAAATACCACGAGGAATACGTGGGGATACTACAGCACGGGCTGCAACGATACCGTTTTTATTGAAAGCTTCTACCCAATCATTGTCTTGGACATTGATTTCTTTCGCATCATCTTCGTTCAACCAAATTGTTTGTCCACCGCGGAACAATGTTAACAATTGTTGGCTATCGAAGTACATACTATGTGTAGACCATTTATGATGTGGTGTTAAGTATTTCAATGTGATTTGAGGAACCCCCTCTTGTGCATAATCACCTTTCACTGGTGCGTAGGACAAGACTGGTTTGTAAAGCGCCATAGCCTCACCATAGTCACGCATCATTTCATGGTCACAATAGAAAGATTGACGACCCGTAACCGTACGGAATGGAACTTTATCCTCAGTAGATGTTGTAAATGGAGAATAACGACGGTCTTTATTATTTTTACCTGTACTTGTCACAGATGGAATGATAAAGCGTGGTTGACGTACCATATCGTCGAAGGTAATGCGTTCTTCTTCACGACCTTTTGCATTCTTTTGAAGATCTGTTAAGCCTGTTTTTTCTTCCATAGCCTGCCAAGAACGAACTGCTAATTTACCATTCGTACAAGAGGACAAGGTTAACACAACATTACAAGCTTCACGTGCTTCGTAGATGCTAGGACGACCATGAGATACGAAACCTGGTTGGTCGATTGTTCCATTTTGTTCATATAAGGATTGATATTCATCTGTTACATCCCATGCTAAACCATGAGCGCCTACTTTATTTTCAATATTAGGACCTAAGCCAATGAATTTTTCAAAGATTTTACTGTAATCACGTTTTACGTGTACAAGATTTGGCATAGTTTTACCTGGAATTGGTTCACATTCGCCTTTGCTCCAGTCTAATACTTTACCCAATGGTTGAGCCACTTCGCCTGGGCTGTCATGACCCAATGGTTGTGCTACGATATCTTCGTATTCAGTGAAACCAGACTCTTTCGCTACGCGAGATACAGTTTCTGCCAAAGTACGGAATGTATCCCAGTCAGATTTAGTGTCCCATGCGCAATCAACAGCCGCTTGGAATACGTGCACGTATGGATGCATATCTGTGGAAGATAAGTCTTGTTTTTCGTACCATGTTGCTGCAGGGAATACGATATCGGAATATAACGCCGTAGAAGCCATACGGAAATCGATGTCGATCAACAAGTCTAATTTACCTGTTTCAGGAGCTTCACGCCAGTTGATTTCTTCTGGACGTACTGGTGCATCTTCATCTTCTAATACGCCATTTTTTGTACCTAATAAATATTTTAAGAAGTACTCATGACCTTTAGAGGAGGAACCAATTAAGTTAGAACGCCATACGAACAAGTTGCGTGGATGATTTTCTTTCGCAGAAGGATCTTCTACACAGAATTTCAACTCTTTATTTTTCAATGCTTGTACGATGTATTGGTTAATTTCAACTTCAGTACCTGCGCCTGTAGCACGAGCATCGTTGATCAAATCTTGATAGTTACGGTTGAAAGTAGGGTAGGACGGCAACCAACCTAAACGCGCAGCCAATACATTATAGTCACCAGGGTGTCTGTAACGAGGTGTGGCTAATTTAGATACACGGTCTGCTAGGTCAATGCAGTCAGAACGATATTGTTCTGTAGCAAAGTAGAACCAAGATGTACCATTTTGTAAACGAGGTGCTTTACTCCAGTCGTTCGCTGTCATAATGCCAGCCCAACCTTCTACAGGACGTAATTTTTCTTGTCCTACATAGTGAGCCCAGCCACCGCCGTTAACGCCTTCTGTACCACAGAACATGATCAAGTTAAGGATCGTACGGTAAATTATGTCAGCATGATACCAGTGGTTGATACCAGCGCCCATGATGATCATGGAGCGACCTTTTGTTTGTTCTGCGTTGTCTGCAAATTCACGAGCTGTACGAATCACTACGTCTGCTTTCACGCCAGTAATTTTTTCTTGCCATGTTGGTGTATATGGAGTGTCTTCTTCATAGCTAGTCGCCACTTCACCACCTAAACCACGATCGATACCATAGTTAGCAAGAATCAAGTCGTAAACTGTTGTTACTTGTACAGGACCTTCTTTAGTTTGTACTGTCATAACAGGAATAGCACGTTCAATAATACCTTCATGAGCTTCGTCACCGAAGTATGGTAATTTCACTAATGCTACGGAATCACGTTGGTCGATGACAGATAAACGAGGAGAGATTTTTTCTCCTGTTGCACGGTTTTCAAGACGTAAATTCCATTTTTTAGGATTTGTATGACGATCACCTAATGTACCATTTGGTGCCACTACTGTATTCGTAATTTCATCGATAACGACAGTGTGGAAATCAGCGCCATCTTCTGTGCTACCTAAATCTTGATTGTTCAAGAAACGGCCCGCTTGTAAAGCACCATTGATTTCTTCTACACGTACTAAGAATGGTAAGTCAGTAAATTCTTTCGCATATTCTTTGAAATATGGAGTTTCTTTATCTACATAGTATTCTTTCAGAATGACATGACCCATTGCCATTGCCATCGCTGCATCTGTACCTGCTTTTACATTCAACCAAGTATCGGAGAATGTAGTAGATTCTGCATAGTCAGGAGATACAGAGACTACTTTTGTACCTTTATAACGTACTTCTGCCAAGAAGTGAGCATCCGGTGTACGAGTCAATGGTACATTGGAACCCCATGTAATGATGTAACCTGCATTGTACCAGTCACCAGATTCTGGTGTATCAGTTTGTTCACCCCAAACTTGTGGGCTTGATGGCGGCAAATCAGCATACCAGTCATAGAAGGAAAGTGGAGTACCACCCATAAGGTTCAAGAAACGCGCACCACCTGCATAGGACAACATGGACATAGCTGGAATTACAGAGAATCCTGCGTTGCGGTCTGGACCATATGTTTTTGCTGTATATAATAAGGAAGCTGCTACGATTTCTGTAGATTCATCCCAAGTCGAACGTACAAAGCCACCCATACCACGAGCAGATTTATAACGTTTTGCTTTTTCAGGATCTTCTACAATAGATTTCCATGCTTCGATAGGATTTTTAGCAGTTTTCTTCGCTTCTCTCCAAAGCTCGATCAATTCACCACGTACATATGGATATTTTACGCGTAGTGGGCTGTATAAATACCAAGAGAAAGTAGATCCTCGAGGGCATCCACGTGGTTCGTAATCTGGCATATCATCTGGTGTTTTAGGATAATCAGTTGCTTGATTTTCCCACGCTACAACACCATTTTTTACGTAAATATTCCAGCTACAAGAACCAGTACAGTTTACGCCATGTGTGGTGCGGACTACTTTATCGTAGGACCAACGGTCACGATAAAAATTTTCCCATTCACGACCACCTTCTTCTGTGATTTGATGGCCTGTTGGAGATACGTCCTTCTTGCGAAGAAACTTAAATTTTTGAGATAAAAGACTCATCTCATGTCCTCCTTAAAAATACAAAAAAACCCTTGCCTTCGTAGTGCTCACAGCAAGGGGGGATAACCTTAATCATTCGATATTGCTAATATTAGGATCGATAGTTTCTATATCTAAATCTAGCAAATCGATTAATGCATCAAAGTCACAGATTACCAGATGGTGTTTATCATAGGCTACATAGCCTAACTTTCGTAACTCACTTAGCATGCGGTTTAAACCTTCCCGTGATGTGGCAGTAAATTCAGCTAACTCTTGGTTGCTTAATGCAATGTCGATATAAATACCGTCATCCCGCTTAATACCATAACTATTAGCTAAACGCAATAATGTAGAATAAAATGCACCTTTCTTACCGTATAATAATAAGTCTCTATACTTAGCTTGTTGTCGACGCATATGAAGCGTATAAATCTTCATCATCGCAATGGCTAAGGAATGATCCTTAGCAATGGCAGGTTCTAATACATCGTAACGTATACAATAGACTGAGCAATCTTCTCTTGCAATGGCATTAAATACATACGATCTCGTATTCGTCTCATACAAAGGAATTTCCCCAAGCACATTATTCTTACCTACTAATCGTAATGCAAAAATATGTCCTGTGGATTCAAATTTCTTAATACTGAGGCGCCCTCTCTGAACGATATAAAAATGTTCTGCCTTATCGCCTTCGTGAAATAAAAATTCTCCTTTTTTCAGATGAATTACTTCACCTGGCAATGCTAGCAATTGATTGATTAACTCCTGTTCCATACTGTCACCATACATCTTTCAGTAACATCCCATACTTATGAAGTTGATATAAACTTAGCTATATCAATTTCTCAATTACATTTTAAATTTTGCGCTATGTTACTATTATAACTTATTAATAATTATATAAGTTGTGCTTTTTATCACATTCACATTATATTATATCTTATATAATAAGTGTGTGATTTTAGGCACATATTATAATGAAAGTATGGCATAAGTCAATATTTTTTTATACTAATTTGTGTCTTCGATTTACTGTGATACAAAAAGTATCACAAGTTGTACGTTGAAAGGATTAAAGGAGTGTTCTCATGTCAGAGATGAAAATGCCTCAAGTGGGTGCGAGCCGCAAAGAAATTATTGCGAACTGGCAACCAGAAAATCCCGAATTTTGGGAAAAGTTTGGCAAAAAAATTGCTAAACAAAACTTGGTAGTTTCTACCATTGCATTAACGTTATCATTTTGCGTATGGTATTTATGGTCCACCATCGCAGCACAATTAAATGGAGCTGGATTCCATTTCACAACAGAACAATTATTTACATTAGCTGCCTTCCCAGGTTTAGTAGGTGCTACGTTCCGTTTTATCTATACTTACATGCCTGCTTTAATTGGTGGTAGAAACTGGACTTTCATTTCTACAATCATCTTATTAGTACCTGTAGTATGGTTAGGGTATGCTGTACAAGATACATCAACAACCTATGAAACATTTATGATTTTAACAGCTTTGATCGGCTTAGCCGGCGGTAACTTCTCCTCCTCCATGGCGAACATCGGTAACTTCTTCCCTAAAGCTGAAAAAGGGACCGCTCTTGGTATCAATGGTGGTATCGGTAACCTTGGTATCTCCGTAATTTACTTCTTAGCTCCATTTGCTATGGGTTCTGCTACGTTAGGTAATATCTTCGGTGTGACACCAGCTATCGTCAAAGGCAATGCGGTGTACTTAGCCAACGCAGCGTTCATGTGGATTGTGCCTTTAGTAATTATCCTAGCATGCATGACTCGTTACATGGATAACTTGCCATCAGCAAAACCAAATCCTAAAGCACTAGCTCAAATTTTCAGCAACAAACACACTTGGGCTATGACATTGTTATATACATGCTCCTTCGGTGCCTTCTCCGGATATGCAGCAGCACTTGGTTTACTTGTTAAAACAGAATTCCCTGAAATTCCATTTGCTCACATCGCATTCGTTGGTCCTCTAGTATCTGCCAGTCTTCGTCCAGTAGGTGGTTGGTTAGCCGATAAAATCAACAGCGGTACAAAAATTACTTTTATCGGTTTGATCGGTTTATGTATCACTACTGTATTAATTGCGGTAGGTGTAGATATGCATAACTTCCCATTCTTCTTTGGAATGACTGTATTAATGTTCATATCCTGTGGTTTTGTAACAGGTTCTACATTCCGTATGATTCCTCACATCTTCACAGATGGATTACAATCTTCCTTAATTGCTGGTTTCGTAGGGGCAGTTGCTGCGTACGGTGCGTTCATTACACCAAAAATCTTTGGCTATGTGTACACAACATTTGGAAGTATCCACCCAGCATTCGCAGTATTACTTGCTTTCAACATCGTAACAGTATTCGTATGTTACTGGTTCTATGTTCGTAAAGCAGCCAACATGAATGTATAATTGAATCTGATAAAAAAGAGCACGGTTCAGGCCGTGCTTTTTTGTATGCTTAACGATTCTGTTGTGCCATATGAGTTGTATTGAAAGTTACTAGAATTTGCTATTGATTCGCCTATTGTAATATTTAATCGCCTAAAAATATGGTATAATTAGGCGAATATAGAAAGGAGTAGGCGAATGAAAACTTTTAATTATTCACTCTATGAAAGTACTCTATGGGATAGTGAAATTATTAATTTATTAGCACAGATCCATGAACACAAGGGAAAACAGGAACTATTCATACAACAAAAGCCTGCTGTGCTAGATACACTAGTGGAAATTGCAAAGATTCAAAGTATTGAATGCAGTTCCAATCCTAAGTAAATCCACCATAGAAAATATGTTGAAACAATTAGTAGAAGAAAAGTACATTGAACGACACGGAAAAGGGAAAGCCACCTTTTATGTGAAGAAATAATATACCAATGAATTTAATTATACTAAACTAGTAATGCCTCGCCAACTAGTTTTACCATTGGATTATGGCATGTTGATGATAAAAGAAACAGCTCCTATGCGGTTACTCGATGCTGTATTGAAGGAATTAGACTATAAAGAGTTACAGCATTTGTATTCTTCTAAAGAAAATTTGTCAACTGATCTTGACAATATCAAATCCCATTGTTGTCATAAGGATTGGTTTGTTGTAAAATGAAGTTGAATAGCGAAGGATATGACGATGATTACTTTAACTGAGCACCCTAAAACGATATAAAATACGAATTTTTGAAAGGAGCAAACATCATGGTAAATGAAATCACAAACGATTTTGCAACGCGACGTTTTCGCGTGGCAAATGTGGCAAAGGCGGGCAATGTCGCAACGCGCACGCCAATCTACAGCACGGAGTCAACGAGCGGTGTCGTCTGGGTCATAAAGCCTGGGCAGACGATTCAGCCGCACGGTCACGCCAATGCAGATGATATATGGATTTGCATTGAGGGAGAGGGCGTCTTTTACCCTACCCCCGGAGAGGAGCACCCCATCGCGAAGGGCGATGTCATCGTCTCAGCGAAGGGCATGTGCCACGGGATGAAAAATACAGGCACGAAGGACTTTGTCTTTGTTGGCATCCTTGCCCCCGTCCCTGCGGATTATTTCCCCATCGAGCCGTAAAGAGTCTGTAGACAGTAGGAACTGATCTTGACAATATCAGTATCACCCTATGGGAAATTAATAACCGTGGATATAACTGAACCACTAAATAGCTATATAAAACCTAATAACTATATTATTTCTTTTTAATATATACACCATATAAAAAGGGGCTGTAACAAAACAGCCCCTTAAACTAAAAAAGCTATGAGTTGATTTTATATATTCAACTCATAGCTTTTTTCTATATTTCTAAGAAAAAGGACCCCAAAGGGCCCTCTTCATAGTTATAGATAATCTGTTACTATATGCCACAAATCATCTATTGTCATCTCTACAGATATGCATATACATCAATATAAAAGTTGATGATATATAGTAGAAGTCTATCGTTTGTAATAAATCACAATATGACGATATGGTTCTTGTCCTTCGCTATCTGTTTTGATATGTTTTTCGTTTTGCAATGCTACGTGAATGATTTTTCGCTCAAAAGCATTCATTGGTTCTAAAGCAATTTTTTGACGTGTACGTCGTACTTTAGCACCTAAGCGATGTGCCAATTGAACTAAAGTTTCTTCACGACGGGAACGATAATTTTCTACGTCCACAACAATTTGGCAACGACGGCGAACTTCTTTATTAGCCACAAGATTTATTAAATATTGAATGGCATCTAATGTTTGACCATGTTTACCAATCAAAATACCTAAGTCTTCTCCATGTACTTGGAATGTGATCTTATCTTTAGTAGTCAATTTTTCAATCTGTACAGATAAACCCATCTTTCCAAACATGCCTAATAAAAATTCTTTACCTGTATCGGCAATGAAATCTTGTTCTGCTTTTGTAATACCATCTTCGACTACCACAGGAATTTCAGTTTCCACTGTTTCCACAGTGTCTACCGCTACTTCCGTTACAATTTCTACAACCGGTACTACTGGCTCTTCCGTAACAGCTGTATGAGTTACCGCTGCTGCTTCAAAGTATACTCGAACAAGAGCATCTTTTTTACCAAAGCCTAAAAAACCTTTTGATGGCTCTTCTAACACTTTCACAGACGTAACAACACGACCTTGAGATTCAATTTGGGCTGTTGCTTGTGAAGTTGCCTCTTCAATCGTTTTTGCTGACACTTCAATGTAATCCATGCCTAGCCTCCTATTTGTTATTACGATAAATTAATGTTTGTTGTGCTAATTGGAATAGATTTGAAACTACCCAGTAAATTACCAATCCACTAGCAAAGTTTAAACTAATATAGCCAATGAATAGTGGCATAAAGATATTCATAATCTTTGCTTGTTGATTATTACCACCGCTAGCAGATGTTTGTTTACTCATGATATAAGTAGACAATGCAGACAATACTGGTAACACATAGATTGGATCTGGATCACTCAAATTTGGTAACCATAAGAATTGCGCATATTGAGGATCATATGGATATCCTTGCAATGCATAGAAAATAGCAATTAAGAACGGCATTTGTACAAGAAGTGGTAAACAACCAGCTAATGGATTGATACCCAAATCTTTGTACATTTTCATAATTTCTTGCTGTGCTTTTTGTGGATTGTCCTTATATTTGTCTTGGATGGCTTTCATTTTTGGTTGTAAATCAGCCATACCTTTCATAGACTGCACTTGTTTTTGTGTTAACGGTGCTAATATAAGTTTAATAACAATGGTAAGCAAAATAATCGCGATACCATAGCTTGGGAAGCCCATCGATTTTGTTGCCAAAAACGAATATTCCACAAGGCTTCTCATAAAATCTACTAAATATTGAAAGATTTCCATGTCTACTCCTTTTTTTGTTCTCTGTAGTATACACCTTTGTGTACCCATATACGTTATGGTATGGTCTATATTTCATCCATACAGGTACTCAGGTATTTCCAAAACTGTGCTACGGCAAAGGATCATATCCACCCTTATGAAAGGGATGGCATTTCAAAATCCGTTTTATGCCTAAATAGCTACCTTTTAAAGGTCCATACCGTCGCAATGCTTGCAACATGTACATCGAACAGGTGGGATAAAAACGACAAGTACTTGGCTTTAAAGGAGATAGAGCATATCGATAGAACTGAACTAATCCAATTAACAAGTAATTTACAAGTTTACTAATACCCATTAGTTTCTATCCTTTAATAATTTACATTTTTTGAATAGACGCATCATTTCACGTTCTGCTTGTTCATACGTAGCATTGGCTAAATAACCTCGACCTACAACTACAATATGATGACCTTCGCGCAATTCATGTTGATGCAGACGATACACTTCTTTCATCAAACGTCGTGCTCTGTTGCGCTGTACTGCGCCACCTACTTTTTTACCTGTGACGAAACCAATTTTACTTTTTTGCTTTGCCACTGGCATATGATAGACCACACAAAGACGTCCCACTTCATAGCGACCGTGCTTATACACTAATTGATATTCATTGTTTTTCCGTATTCTTCTATCTTTTGTTAAACTATTCATAGTTATCCTTTAATACCGTACATACAGAAAAACTTGGCTGTACGGCCAAGTTCTCTAGCTGTATATTTGATTATGCAGATAAGCGTTTTCTGCCTTTAGCGCGTCGACGTTTTAATACTAGACGGCCACCGATGGTTTTCATACGTTCACGGAAACCATGAGTACGTTTTCTCCAAAGTGTATTTGGTTGGTAAGTACGTTTCATTACAACAACACCTCCTCATGATAGGTTTATTTTTTCGTATACCATAACATAGTAATTATATGTATAAACCCTAATTCTGTCAATATAAACCTTGTTTTTAATAGCATATATATAA
This sequence comes from uncultured Veillonella sp., assembly GCA_963516605.1. Classification (GTDB taxonomy): domain Bacteria; phylum Bacillota; class Negativicutes; order Veillonellales; family Veillonellaceae; genus F0422. Next base: position 44,600 of record CAUQBP010000012.1, read on the forward strand.
ACGATATGTAATATTGTTGTAATAGATATCTATATACATCTATAAATATCTCATATCGTTTATGATACTCTTTATTTCCTTATGCTAAATTCTTTACTTTCATTATAACTTTTATAGTAATAAGTAAAGATTTTTGGGAAGAACTATAGAAAAGTAAAAATGAATCCCAGAGAATGCATAGTAAAGCAAAAAAGTTTTTGGTATAATAATGATATACACCAACGAAGGGTTATAAACAAGTATTTTTATTTTTCACATGTTATCCACTGACTTATTCACATTATTGTGGATAGAAACAATTCTACTTATTATCTTGTTTATGAACTCTTTTTCTTTGTCTAATTTTTAGTTATCCACATTGTGATGATGTGGACAAATAATTCTTATACACATGCAGGAAGGTTTATTATGAGTGACTTAGATCTTTACTCCCTATGGGACCAAGTGATGCAAAAAACAAAAACGAAAATGCCCCAGCAAATGTGGGATTCCTTGGTTGTTAATTCATTGATGCCCTATTCTATGACATCTACTATTTTGACCTTATTTGTTATGGATCCTAGCAAGCTAAAATATATTCAAACCCCATTAGTCCATAACCAAATCGTAGAGGCAGCAAAAAGTTTACTCCCTACCTTGCAGACCATCGACTATTTAACAGATACGGCAACGGTAAATGCATCTCCTGCGGAACAGATGAGTACACCTCCTACAGAGATTCCCCCTATGCCGCCTATCGATATGCCTTCTATTGAAGATACAACAATGGAAAGCTCTCCATCTCCTATCATCCCTCCTCCTTGGGATGCAGAAGAGTATAATGAAGTATTACCAGAAGGAGTAAGCCGTCCTAGTTATGATTCTCCTGTCATCATTCAAAGAAATACTTCTCCTTCACAAGGCATTCAAAGACCAGTCCCTGCCGATTTATTTGCTTCTAAAACAACCTCTCCTATACCACCAGCACCACCTGTACAACGAAACATGAGTAGTTCTTCAAAATCACATCTAAATCGTGCTTTTACTTTTGATAATTACATCGAATCTAATTCTAACCGTATGGCTTTCAGTGCTGCGAAAGCAGTAGCTGAAAATCCAGGACTTCGTTACAATCCACTATATATTCACGGTCAATCTGGTCTTGGTAAAACCCATTTAATGCATGCTATTGGCAATGAAATTTTAGCCCTCAATCCATCTGCTAAAATTATGTCTATTACCAGTGAAGATTTTATGAATAGTTTTATTGAATCATTACGGACAAAAACACCGGATCAATTCCGTCGTAACTTCCGAGATATCGATGTACTCATCATTGACGATGTACAATTCTTAGAAGAAAAAAATAAGAAAACGACGCAAGAAGAGTTTTTTAATACCTTCAATCATTTATTGAGTCACAATAAAGCGGTTATCCTGTCTAGCGATAAACCACCAAAAGATTATAAAGAAATGGAAGAACGCTTAATCACACGATTCAACAGTGGTCTTACTGTAGAAATTGAAGCACCAAATCCTGAGATGATTGAAGCCATCATCCATGAGGAAATCGATCATCGTCGTAGTGAATACCCAACCTTATATGTTCCAAAAGAGGTTATCCACCTATTTGCACAGTATTTTAATAAGCGAAATATTCGTGAACTAAAAGGCGCCTTTGAAACATTAATTACACAAGCGGCTATTACAAATCGATTAGAAACAATTGATGTAGAATTTACAAATAAGGCAATTAAAGACTTTATCATCCATACAGAAAAAATTGTATTATCCATTAAGTATATTCAAGAATTTATAGCAGATTACTTTAAAATCAAGCTAGAACATTTAGTAAGTCAAAAACGAAATAAGCAATATGCTCATCCACGCCAAATTGCTATGTATTTAGCTCGTGAATTAATCAATGAAAGTTATCCTCAAATTTCCTTTGCTTTTGGTAAAAAAGACCATACTACCGCATTACATGCATATGAAAAAATTTCTAGAGAAATAGAAAAAGACCAAGATTTACGACATACTATCGATCGCATTCGCAAAGAATTAGAAGAAGCAAAGTAATATTAAATTTGTGTATAAGTATGTGTTTAACTTGTTTACATTTTGTGATTACATTGTTAACAAACATACACTTACACACAAGGTATTTATAGACCTGTTACTATGTGGATATATAAAATTTTCTAATCCCAATGTTGTAAACATGTGTAAAACATTGAAATTTATAAGTTTTATGGACCTATCCACTTATACACGCGTCCTACTACTACGTCTACTACTTTAAATAAAAAAACTTTAACATAGTTATATTAGTCATAAGGAGTTAATAATGAAACTTCAATTTAACAAACATGAATTAGTGAAAGCCATGTCACTATTCCAACGTGTAGCAAGTAATAAAACAAGCTCTAATTTACCAGGATCTATTTACATTTCTACAAAAGATAACTACGTAGAATTACAAGCTAACGATTTTGAAATTGGAATGAGATCCCAAGTAGATGCTACTATTCTTGAACCTGGTACTATTGTAGTAGGTTCTAAATACTTTCAAGAAATTCTAAAAAAATTACCAGGTGAACAAGTAGAATTATATAAGCCAGACAATTCTAATCAATTACAGATTAAATCTGATCATTCTGAATTTAAACTTGTGACTATGCAAGTAGAAGATTTTTCCTTGGTGGAACAAATCCAAGATGATAATAGTATTATGATTGACGGAGAACAGCTAAAACAATTAATCGACTTAACTGTATATGCTACTTCTACGGATACAGATCGGCCTATCTTCTGTGGTACCTTAGTGGAAATTGAAGGCAATGAGCTTACTATGGTAGGCACTGATACACATCGTATGGCTGTTAAAAAAGTAACCTTAGATGCAGCTCTTGAAAACCCAATGCGTATTGTCATTCCAAAACGCACTGTAGAAGAAGTATCCAGAGTATTACCATCGGATCAACCTGTTATGGTTAAATTAATTTGGAATAGAAATCAAGTAGCTATTTTATTTGATACTGTATATATTATTTCAAGATTAATTGAAGGTACATATCCTGATTATAAACGTGTTATTCCTGCTAAATTCGATGCTAGTGCTATTTTAAATCGTCGTGAATTTGCTAGTTCCTTAGATCGTGTCTATTTTATGGCGAAAGATATGAGTTATTCTGCCATTCGCTATGACTGGGAAGAGAATCAAGTTACATTAAGTTCTCAAAGTGCTGATATTGGTATGGTAAAAGATATTGTTTTATGTACCTTTGAAGGAAATCCTTTCACTATTAATTTTAACGGTAAATATATAGATGAATTATTGAAACATAGCACAGGTGAAAGAATTCATATGTACTTACAAGAACAAGGGGCTATGGTAATTCGTCAAGATAATAATGACCATTACACCTATGTGGTAACACCAGTTCATACACATAATTAAGAGAAAAGAGGAAATTATGAATCAAGAAACTGTATCCATTCATACAGAGTATATTCAATTAGATCAACTGTTAAAATATGCCAATGTATTATCAACAGGTGGTCAAGTTAAAGTGTTATTAGAAGAAAATAAAATCACTTTAAATGATGTAGTAGTTACAGAAAAACGTAAAAAAATCTATCCTAATGATGTAGTAACCATTGCTAATGAAATAAGAATTACTGTGGTGAAGGAGGCTTAATTGTGTATGTGACTGAATTGGAACTCATACATGTTCGCAATCATCGTCATAAAACTATTACTTTCACACCAGAAATCATTGTCATCCATGGTCCTAATGGAAAAGGGAAAACAAATATCCTAGAATCTGCTTATATTGCCACGATGGGACATAGTCATCGTACATCGGATATGAAAGATGTCATTTCTTGGAATGAGGATGAGGCTAGTATTATCGTTCACTTTATGAAAGCTGATACGCCTCATACGTTGCAGATTAAATGGGGGCGTCAAGGAAAAAAAGTCATTCGTTTGCATGATAATCCTCTATCGCAAAAAGAATTAGTAGGTACTTTGAATACAGTCATTTTTTCTCCAGAAGATTTAGATTTAATTAAGGGAACTCCTTCCTTACGTCGTCGTTTTTTGAATATGGAAATTAGTCAGACTAGTCCTCAATATTATCATCAACTTACGATGTATCAACGGGCTGTGCAACAGAGAAATCGTATACTTAAAGAATATAGTCATACGAGTAAGGTGCCAGTACAAAATTGGGATGAACAAATTGCTACTTTAGGTTCACAAATTATCCAAAAACGATTGGAAAGTTTAAAAAAATTAAATCAATTAATGGATTTAATGAATCGGAAACTAACCAATGGTAAAGAAGATTTGCGATTGCAATATACTCAACCTTATAGTGAGAAACAACTATTAGTAACCAAAGATGCTCTATTACAGGCTTTACAAGAAAATTTATCAGAGGATCGGCGACGGTTACAAACATCAGTGGGACCTCATCGTGATGATATTATTTTTTATTCAGGTTCTATGGATTTAAAACGATTTGGCTCACAAGGACAACAACGGACAGCAATTTTATCAGTTAAGTTAAGTGAATTAGAATATATAAAATCGGAAGTAGGAGAATATCCTATTTTACTATTAGATGATGTACTCAGTGAATTAGATCAGGAACGTCGATCTAATTTAATCAAATTCATTCATAAACGTGTACAGACAATTATTACTACTACTGATACAACAGATACAATGGACTTAGATAAGGTGCAGTATATAGACTTGACGGAGGAAATGATACATGGAGAGTAATCTAGAATCTTTTACAGGAGTAATGGATCTTCGTGATGCTATGTTACAAGAACTAGGCATTTATGAAATGTATCGACTCATGAAACTCTATCACGATTGGGAATCTGTGGTAGGTCCTATGGTGAGTGGACAAGCAAAATTAGTGCACATAAAGCCACCTGTTATCGTAGTTGAAATTGGTCATACTGTATGGATGCAAGAGATGACTATGCGCAAACCACAGTTATTGGAAGCATTGCGTGAGTATTATGGAGAATCTATTATTACAGATATCAAAGTACAACTCCCACGACGTACTTTACAAGATCAACTTGTATCAGGGGATGCCTTAGATATGACACCTGTTTATGAGGAAATTATAGACTTTCATCAAATTGTGTTGCCCTCTGAGATTGTACAAAGTATAGAAAAATCTGTTCGTGTGATCCGTCATGAGGAACTTCGACAAAAGGTGTTACAAACACGTATGGAGCAAGCGAAGAAAGAGTTTGTACTACAGCAAGAACATTTTCATCAATGTCCTACCTGTGGTCGTTGGCAATCGGAAGGTTCTGCGAAGGTATGCCCTCAGTGTGAATATAAAAAGTATAGACATATCATTCGTACGGTAAAAGGTTTATTGAAGGATTATCCCCATTATAAGTATGACCAAATGAAAGTGATTGCTCCCTGGTGCACCTACGAATGGTATGAAGTGGCAAAAGAAGAAAGTATTTATTATTATTTAACTCGCTTGTTCCAAGGATCTACGGATGCGAATGATATGTATTGGGCTACTATGTTAATTACATCGAAATCGCAAGAAGAATTGTCTTATGAGCAAGTTGTAAATATTACAAATAAGTATCGTTGGAACGAAACAGATAAAATGCAAGTGAAATAAAGGCTTAGACTTTCACAGAGATAGTAAAGTATTGTATAATAAAATGTATTATATAGAATATGGTGACCAGTATGGGATGTCATTATATAAATAGTAGGAGGATGTCAGATGGCAGAACAAACAAATTATGATGCCGGTAATATACAGGTCCTCGAAGGCTTAGAAGCCGTTCGAATGCGACCTGGTATGTATATTGGTAGCACATCTGCCCGTGGATTACATCATTTGGTGTATGAAGTTGTAGATAATAGTGTGGATGAGGCCCTAGCGGGGTATGCGACGCATATTGAAGTGACCATTTGCGAAGATAATAGTATTGAAGTTATCGACGATGGTCGTGGGATTCCGACAGGGATGCATGAAACAGGTATGCCTGCGGTAGAACTTGTATTATCCAAACTTCACGCAGGTGGTAAATTTGGCGGTGGTGGATACAAAGTATCCGGTGGTCTTCATGGGGTAGGTATTTCCGTAGTAAATGCTTTAAGTGAGTGGACTATCGTCGATGTATACCAACATGGAAAAATTCAAGAAATTTCCTTTGAACGTGGTAATAAAACGTCTGATTTGAAAGAAATCGGTACGACGGATCGCACAGGTACGACAGTACGATTTAAACCAGATGCACAAATTTTTGAAACCACCATCTTTGAGTTTGATGTATTAAAAACTCGCTTACAAGAGTTGGCGTTCTTGAATAAAGGTTTACGTATTACTTTGTCTGATAAACGTGGAGAAGGTCGCAGTGAAAGTTTCCATTATGAAGGTGGCTTAGTACAATTCATTGAATATTTAAATGAAGCGAAAGAAGCTATCACACCAAGTGTTATTTCCATCGATAATACTCGTGACGATGTGGTAGTAGACGTGGCATTACAATATAACGATAGTTATAGCGAAACGATTTTGTCCTTCGTTAATAATATCAACACCATTGATGGTGGTACGCACTTGAGCGGTTTCCGTACAGCCTTAACACGTACCTTAAACGATTATGGTCGCAAGGCTGGCATTTTGAAAGAAAATGAAAGCAACTTGACTGGGGAAGACGTGCGTGAAGGCTTGACAGCTGTGGTGAGCGTAAAAGTATTGGAACCACAATTTGAAGGCCAAACAAAAGGTAAACTAGGCAATAGCGAAGTCAAAGGGATTACAGATACTATCGTGTCTGATGGATTGCGTGTCTTCTTAGAGGAGCATCCAGCAGAAGCGAAGAAAATTATCGAAAAAGCAACCAATGCGAGTCGTGCTCGTGAAGCAGCCCGTAAAGCTCGTGAATTGACACGCCGTAAAAATGCGTTAGAAGTGAGCTCCTTACCTGGTAAATTAGCAGATTGTTCTGAAAAAGATACAACTATGACAGAGATTTACCTTGTCGAAGGTGATTCTGCGGGTGGTACCGCAAAACAAGGTCGTGATCGCCGTTACCAAGCAATTTTACCATTGCGCGGTAAAATTCTAAATGTAGAAAAAGCTCGTCTCGATAAAATCTTAGCCAATGCAGAAATTCGTTCTATGATTACTGCTTTTGGTACAGGTATCGGACAAGACTTTGATATTACGAAGAGCCGTTACAATAAAATTATCATTATGACAGATGCGGACGTGGACGGCGCGCATATTCGTACTTTATTATTAACATTCTTCTATCGCTATATGCGACCATTGATTGAAGAAGGTCATGTATTTATTGCACAACCACCGTTGTACCAAATTAAAAAAGGTCAAAAACAGTGGTATGCCTACAGTGACCAAGAACTTTCAGATAGATTGGATGAAATTGGCCGTGAAGGCATTACGATCCAACGATATAAAGGTCTTGGTGAAATGAATGCAGAACAATTATGGGATACAACTATGAATCCTGAACATAGAACCATCCTACAAGTCAGCATGGAAGACAGTATTGCAGCAGACAAGATATTTAGCGTTTTGATGGGGGATAAGGTAGAGCCTCGTCGAAAGTTTATCGAAGATAATGCAGAATATGTACGAAATCTTGACTTATAAGGAGAAATCCCATGGAAAATAACAAATTAAAAAGAAGTTTGAAATCCCGGCACATGAATATGATTGCCTTAGGCGGTGCTATTGGTACAGGTTTATTCGTAGCCGGTGGTGAAGTAGTGAGTACAGCAGGTCCTGGTGGCGCGTTAATTGCGTATAGCTTCATCGGTATCATGGTATATTTCTTGATGACTAGTTTAGGGGAAATGACTACGTATTTGCCAGTATCTGGTTCCTTTGGTACTCATGCCTCTCGCTATGTAGATAAAGCTTTAGGCTTCGCCTTGGGTTGGAATTTTTGGTTCAACTGGGCCATTACATTAGCGGCGGAACTCGTAGCCAGTGCATTTATTATGAAATACTGGTTCCCTGATGTTCCAGCCATCATTTGGTCTGCGTTGTTCTTGCTGATTCTATTCGTATTGAACTATTTTTCAGCTCGTTCCTTTGGTGAAAGTGAATATGTATTCTCTAGCATCAAGGTAATTACAGTCATCGTGTTCTTATTATTAGGTACTTTATTGATTCTTGGGGTTGGTACTGAATCTCCAGGATTCCATAACTGGACTATCGAAGAGGCTCCATTTGTAGGGGGATTCTCCTCTATCTTGGCTATTTTTATGATTGCTGGTTTCTCTTTCCAAGGTGTGGAATTAATCGGTACAGCAGCTGGTGAGTCTGAGGATCCAGAAAAAAATATTCCTAAAGCCATTAACTCTATTTTCTGGCGTATTTTGCTGTTCTATATTGGTTCATTCATTGTCATCGGTTTCTTAATTCCTTATAATGATCCAAACTTATTGAACAGTTCTGTAGAAAATGTGTCCATCAGTCCATTTACATTGGTATTTGACCGTTTCGGATTTGACTGGGCAGCTCATTTCATTAATGCTATCTTATTGATTGCCGTATTATCTGCTGGTAATTCTGGTTTATTCTCCTCCACACGCATGCTTTATGCATTGTCTAAATCAGGAGATGCACCAAACGTATTTGGTTCCATTAACAAACGAGGTGTACCAGTTCCAGCATTATTGGCAACAGCAGCTTTTGGTTTGTTTGCCTTCTTAACATCCTTAATTGGGGAAGGTCAAGCTTACACTTGGTTGATTAATATTAGCGGTATGAGTGGATTCATCACATGGGTGGGCATTGCTATTGCACATTATCGTTTCCGTCGTGCTTATGTGGCACAAGGTCATGATGTATCCAAATTGCCTTACAAAGCATCTTGGTTCCCATTTGGTCCATTGTTTGCTTTGGCATTGTGCTTGATCATTATTGCTGGTCAAAACTATACAGCCTTCATGGGTGAAAGTATTGACTGGTACGGAGTATCCGTTGCGTATATTGGTCTTCCAGTATTCTTCGCTGTGTACTTATGGTATAAAGCAAAATATAAAACAAAAGTAGTTCCTCTAAAAGAAGTTGACTTATCTCGCGATTTTGAGGACTAATAGAAACAGCCTATGGGAAGAAATTCCCGTAGGCTGTTTTGCTGTTGCTAAGTAAATTTATAAGTAAGATAGGATACTATAGGAAGTAGGTTATAAGATAATTTTTTGTTGAGTTCTTATATATTTTATGAATATATGAGTATTCTAGAATTTGATAATATGATAGTATAGTAAAAGTGACAATTAAGAGTCTAGTGACATATGGTGAGAGAAAGGGGAATATACATGGAAACAAAAAGAACAACAAATACAATATGGTCTGCCTTTCGATATGGTTTTCTTAAAATAACACCGTTATTATTGGGATTTTTATTTTTAGGACTATCCTATGGCATTTATATGCATTCTATGGGATTTTCCTGGGGCTATACATTGGCATTGAGTGCTCTCATTTATGCAGGATCTATGGAATTTGTGACAGTGGCTATGTTACTATCTCCCTTTGATCCAGTAAGTGCTTTCTTGATTACACTTATGGTTAATGGTCGTCATATATTTTATGGATTATCCATGCTAACAGTGTATCGTAATACAGGGTGGTTAAAAACGTATTTGATATTTGGAATGACAGATGAAAGTTTTTCTATCAATTATACATCACAAATTCCTACTGAAATTTCCAAGAAATGGTGTTATTTTTTTGTAACTCTATTGAATCAGTTATATTGGGTTGTGGGTTCTGTCATAGGTAATCTTTTTGCATCTGTATTATCTTTTAATGCGAAAGGATTAGAATTTGTACTAACTGCACTCTTTATTGTATTAGCTTTGGAGCAATATAAAATGCAACGAAATTTGATTAGCTCTGGCATAGGATTAGTGATTCCTGGCGTTGCCTTGATTGTATTTGGCAGTGAACACTTTATGATTCCTGCTATGATTGGTATTGTGGTGATGCTAAGTCTATTACGTAATACAATGGAGGGAGAGCAATGACTTTCACGGAACAAATTATAACCATTGCCATTGTTGTGCTAGGCACTATGGCAACACGGTTTTTACCATTTGTCATATTTAATTCGAAAACGAAAACACCTGCTTATGTGCAGTATTTAGGTAAAGTATTACCGTCGGCAACGATGAGTTTGTTGGTGGTATTTTCCTTGCGCCATGTGGATGTATCTAGTGTGTATCACGGCATGCCGGACATGATCGCCGTAGCTGTGACGGTATTACTCCATTTGTGGAAGGGCAATATGTTTCTATCCATTGGGGGCGGAACGATATTGTACATGGTTTTAGTGCAACAGGTATTTATTTAATAGTATCCATGTGTTATTAGAGATATCATGAGGTGGAATCGTGACAATACTTTGGCAGTATGACTATATGAGTAAGGTATCATCACTATAGTAAGCAAATAGAAAGGGTCTGTGAAAGCCTTTTTAGCTAGCTCTGTTGTTTTACTTGTATAGAAGGAATTATTCTAAATATGATATAATACGAGTAATGAAATTTGAATTAGATTCAGTTTGAATATAAAGGAGATATCATGATTATTACAACAACAATGCAAATTGAAGGACAACCAATTAAAGAATATAAAGGAATCGTATTTGGAGAAGTTGTAGAAGGTCGTAACTTTGTGAAAGACTTTTTCTCTTCTATTCGAGATGTTGTAGGGGGTCGTAGCAATAGTTATGAATCATCTTTAGCTAGCGCTCGTGAAGCGTCTTTAAAAGAAATGGAAAAACGTGCAAAAGCTATGGGAGCCAATGCCATTGTAGGCGTATCTGTAAGTTATGAAACATTGGGCGAAACGAATGGTATGCTCATGGTAACATGCACAGGAACAGCGGTTGTTATTTAGTATGTGTTAGAGTTACTTTTACAAATAGCAACCAAGTATTATATAAGAATGTAGAAGTATTTCAATATATTTTTTAAGTATTGAAATATAATTTAGTAAAAATAGACAGTAAGTATTGTACTAGAATACATAACTATTCAAAGTTAGTAGATGATTAGTTAGATACATGTAGTATAGTTTTATAGATAGGAATCGATAAGGAGAGATAGAATCAGTGGGCAGTGACATAGGTATAGAAATTTTAATTGTAGTCATACTCATCATTTTAAATGGTCTATTTTCCATGACGGAATTAGCTATTATTAATGCTCGTAAAGGGTTATTAGAAGAAAAGGCAGAAGCTGGTAGTAGTGGAGCTCGCATGGCCATTGAGCTAGCGGAAGATCCAAATGAAATGTTTTCTACTATACAAATTGGCATTACTTTGATTAGTATCGTCACTGGTTTGTATTCTGGAGCTACCTTTTCCGATCCTATGGCGACATATATTAAAGAACATATACTATGGCTAGCTGATTATGCGGATACGATAAGCCCTATTTTTATCGTATCCTTAACAACCTATTTATCCTTGGTCATAGGAGAATTGGTACCGAAACGGTTGGCCTACAATTCTCCAGAATCCATTGCCATCATGATGGCCATCCCTATGAAATACTTCGCCACTATTACAAAACCATTTGTGGCACTTCTCAGTATGTCTACGACGATGCTATTGAAAGTATTAGGCGTCAAACACAAGGAAGAAGCACCGGTGACGGAATCGGAAATTAATAAAATGCTCGTACAAGGTGTGGAACTAGGCGCTTATGAAGAAGAAGAGCCAGTGTTAGTAGAAAATATTTTCCGCTTAGCTGACCTCGATGCCAGCGATATTATGACACCTCGTACGCAGTTGACGTGGATTGATATTAACGCTAGTGATGAGGACATCCTAGAAACCATTATGGAATGTAATGAACATCGTATTCCAGTAGGTGACGATTCTTTGGATGAGTTGAAAGGATTAGTGTCTTCCGTGGATGTGTTGGCACAACAGATGAAAGAAAGCCATCGTCCGATGAAAGATATTCTAGCTTATTGCATGCGTAAACCAGTGCTTGTACCAGAATCCTTGTCCTTAATGAAAGTATTATCTACTTTCAGAGAAGAAGGTACTCATGAAGCTATTGTACTAGATGAATATGGTGGCATGAGTGGGATGATTACGTTCCACGACATTATGGAAGAAATCGTGGGATTGATGCCATCTGGAGAAGAGGAAAAGAAAGAAGAAGAAAATCGTATTGTTCAACGAGAAGACGGTACGTATCTTGTAGATGGTCTTATCAGCATTGAAGAACTGAAAGAATACTTTGAAGTGGATGAATTATTACCAGGTGAAGAAGAGGATCTGTATAAAACATTAGGGGGATTCGTGACCTACTTAATCGGTCGTATTCCTAAAGAAGCTAATCGCTGTCACTATGGGCCATTGCAATTTGAGGTCATGGATATGGATAACACGCGGGTGGATAAAGTAATGGTGACACGGAAAGTAGCGGTGAAGAGTAGTTTAGACTAGAATTATGTATTTTAGATGAATCTATAAATAGATTACAAATCCTAATATGTAATGATTTTTAGAGATTTATTCTATGGAATAGAATGATTATTGGATAAAAAATATAAATAAAACAGAGGAAAGTTGATGGTATAGTACAACTTTCCTCTGTTTTATTCTATTCATAATGTGTCCATAAACTAATTATTTTAACAACTTTTTCTTCCTCAAAGATCTCATACACAAGTCGATGCTGGATATTAATGCGACGTGAATATAGACCCTCTAAATCGCCCACCAATTTTTCATACCTTGGCGGTGTTTGGTAAGGATTTACTTTAATAATCTCTAGTAATGCCTTTGCTTTTGTATCAAGTTTTGCAGATTTTAACTTAGGTATATCTTTCACAGCAGATTTTGTATAAGTTAACGTATACATTACCAAATAACCTCTTCTTCTGAAATACATTCGGATAATGGAGTGTTTTTTCCTTCTAGTAAAGTTTCTTTCATACTAGGTTTGGATGTTAAATATAAAGTTTCTAACAAGGATAAATAATCATCTTCACTTAATAGGACGGCATTACCATCTTTAGTGCTGATGCTAAGTGGTTCATTGTATTTAATAGTCTGTGTTAAATACTCAAAAATATTTTTTCTAAAATTTGTAATATTAATAATTGCCATGTATATCACCTCTTTATGTACATTATAATGTACGTAAAAATAAAAAGCAATGGTATGGATATTGAAAGTATTGTAATCATTTGGAGTAAACTGCAATAGAATTAGAAGTATCTATATTGCCACTACTTGGAAAGATACGATATAATAGGAACAGAATACATCAAGGTATGAGTATAATATACATAATAACTTATGTTAGTCATGAAAGAGGGTACACCATGGAATGGGTATATTTAGCAATTCATTATGGAGATAATGAGCGCGGTCATATTGCGTATAACAAAGAAACAAAAGAATGCCAAGTGATATTAGACGATGCAATTTGGAAAGAGAAAGTAGAATCCTATTTGCAAACAGAACAAACAGTGATGCATGCTACAGGATTGAATACATATGATGAGTTGACAGTGCAACCATTGGAGTCCTATGAGTATTTAAAACTAGCATTAACTCGTATGTGGAACAAAAATGGCGTACAAGTTGACTGGGGGATTCCAGTAGAAGTAGATGGTCAATTACACTTTGCTGAATAAGTGAGATCATGGAATAGATTTTTCAGCAATAGCATGGATTATTTTGCATGTATAGCATAATTAAAAAGGGTCCTTAGCGACCCTTTTATTTATTTAGCTTAGTTATATATAGATGATACATTTTGAATAACTTTTTTGTTTCAGTTTTATTTTTTGATGCCTTCATACATATAGTATCTGATATGTAATGAAATTTGTACATCCTTATATCGTCATTTTTGTACATTCTTATGATAATATTTATATACTGTGTTAGGTATGACGGATGAAAGAGGTCTATCTATTGTATGATGTATAGTAGATAATATACCTATGTCATGAGGAGATAGACAATAACAGTAGATATAGTGTAAAAATAGAACAAAAAAAGATACTTTTATCGTATATATAGAGCAGTTATCCACCTAATTGTGGATAACTCAGTGTATAACTATGGGTATAGGTTGTGAGTAGCTTGTTAATATATTGTGTATTTAGTGTTAATAACTCCATAGTTATACACATCTTATACACAAAAAGTGAATAACCCTTATACTATAAGGCTTTATTGAATCTTAATGGGTTAGAAAAAATGTTCTGTATTGTGGATATGCACATACATATACGCATATATAATGTATATCGAATCTTATTTTAGATTTCATATTGCTAGGTATAGTACAGTTAGACTATAATAGATGTATACTTGCGTTCATAGCTCAGTAGGATAGAGCGACAGTTTCCTAAACTGCAGGTCGGGGGTTCAATTCCCTCTGGGCGCACCAGACATATAAAAAGGAAGTTACAAAAATGAGTAACTTCCTTTTTTAGTTATAAGTTATATTTGTCTATTAATATAACTATTTGCAGAACTAACTACTTCAGTGTTAGTAAGTCGCTTAGAGGAACTGGCAACTAATCGATCATACTATGTATTGATATTACAGAATTACAACAATATGTGATAAAATTAAAATATTACATAATTTATATACTAAGGAGAACATGCAAAATGATGAGAAGGAACGTAGTACTAGCAACATTAGTTGCATTATTGTGTACGTCAACAGTACTAGCAGAAGAGGTAAACTTAGGTAAGAATGGAGATACAAGCACAGCCTATACGGCTGGTGGTGTATCGATTGGTAAAGGTACAATTGGATCGAAAGATAAGCGGATAAGTGCGCCTATTGGTATTGGCTATAATCACAATATCGATGCTAATTTTGGGATTGCCTTAGGCTATGGAGCAACGATTGAAAAAAGTGGAGAACAAGGGATTGTTATTGGTACTAGCTCCTATGTGGGTAAATTAACAGATGCGGAATCATTAGGGGAGGTACCACATGATACTCCTACAAAGGTGGGAAATCAATCAGAACATGTAGTAAACGTGGATGAGTATGAACCATTAGATAAGTCAAAAGATACAAAAGATACTCCAAGTATTCCAAAGGAATATAAAGAAAAAGTAGCCTTTCAATCGATGGCAATTGGTAATGACACTAGAGTCTATGGATTTGATGCCGTAGGGATTGGTAATGGTATTCGGGCAAATGGAACGGATTCTATTGCCATTGGTAAAGCTAGCCGAGCATGGTTAGATGAGTCCATTGCTATGGGGTCCCAAGCTGTGACAGCAAGAAAAAGAAGTATTGCGTTAGGACGGTATGCTACTACGTTGTCAGAAGATAGTATAGCCATTGGCAATCGCTCAGAAGTATCTTCTAAGGCAGATAGTAGTATGGCTCTAGGCACTTGGTCGCGCGTGAATGACAAGAATAGCGTGGCTATCGGTGTCTATTCTTCTACCGAAGGCCGTGGTGCTGCTATAGACGGTTCATCAGCTTTCACAGGGGATGAAGTGAAAGCAGCAGAAGGTGTCGTTTCTGTAGGTACAGAGGGATACACGATGCAATTTGATAATGGTACGTTAGATATACCAGATATGAAACGAAGAATTGTCAATGTAGCTGGCGGTATTAAAGATACAGATGCAGTGAATGTAAAACAGTTGAAAGCTATCACAAATGCGCTAGGATATACACCTGAAGAAATCGAGAAAATGAATGCTGGTACGGGATCAAAACCAGAAAGCATCGTCAGCCAAGTTCATACGGTGAAAGCCATGGCAGAAGAGGCAAATGATACGGCAAAAATTGCAGGGGCCTCTGCCATTGCCTTAGGCGCTTTAAAAGCCCTACCATATGATGGGACAGATCGAACACAAGTCATGGCTGGTGTAGGCCAATTTAAAGGTACAAAAGGCGTGGCATTAGGAATAGGTCATTATACAAATAAAGATAGATTCTATAATTTTGGACTTAGCCTTGCGGGACGTACCCTGTCTTGGAATGCTGGAGCTTCTTTCAGAATCGGTAAAGATGAAAAGAAACCTATGATTGCTAACGATTATGAGATACGTATCCAGCAGTTAGAAGAAAAAAATGCAGAGTTAGAACGAAAATTGAATCAGTTATTGGTGATGCAAGGAAAATAACATAACAATAGAGGTCATAGTTATACAATGTAACAATGACCTCTATTTTTCTTTTCATAAGGCTATGAGAAAGATTACCATGAATATATTATAGAGTTTCTCGTATTCGAGTATAGTGCTGATATAAAGAGTATATAAAGAGTATTAAAGGAATCAATAAGCAGATAGCACCAATTGTTTCTGTCATAGAATTAGGCCACATTGGAATGATTAAACCACAAGCAATTAATACACTAGATATAGCAGGAATTCTCCAAATATGAGTAGGAGATAAGGTGGATTTTATAGATGTAGTTTTCATAGGGATATGATATCGTTTCATAATCGTTAGGATAATGCCTAATACCATACCAATGATGATAATAGTATCCCAGATAGCCCATAATATTTTTAATACCATGGAATTATGATTATGAATATGTAAGTTTATCATAGTTTTCATTCCGGTAAAGTACCAAGGAATTTCTTTCGTTGCATATTGATCGAGAGTTGAATCAGTATATAAATTGGCGTATACAGGCTGTCCTAAAAACATGGCAGGATCGTCATCATTTTGGCTACCTAAATAAAAGGCATAGTGATAATTGTTAAATTTTGATGGATAATCCATAGAAATAAGTTGACGATTAGGATAGGTTGATAGGATTCGTTGAATTGCTTCAGAAGGAGATAAAATTTCGGATGTATGATTAGCTAATTCTTGTGTTGCTATAGAGGCTACATTTTTTGTGTAATAATCATTAGCAATAAAAAAACCTCCAACCCATACACCTGTTAGTGATAATATAATTCCCCAAACAGAAGCAATCATAGAAAATTCACGATGCAGAGCGCTGATTTGTAATCGATTTGATGTTTGTGTACTTCGTTTATAGGCGGAACTGAAAGGGCCGTATAAAAAGATACCACTAAGGATGGATAAGAAGCATATCATAGATAGAATAGTTACAAGATAAATACCAAATTTTCCTAAGGCTAATCGAGTATGTAATTCATGAATTGTGTGTAGTGCACTTCGTACCCATGGATGCGCAGGGGTGACATGATGAGATTCAACAAGTGTATTAGAATTTGGGTTATATAAGGTATAGTCTCCTCCCATACCCATTCGTGCAGGTGGGGCAGATGTGGCTGATGAATCAATAATTCTATAGCGTAATAGGTTAGATCCATTCATGGTTGGAGAAATATTCAAAATATCTTTGGATGGATATTGTTGTTTTACCAATGCAGCACCCGCATCTGCAGCATCAAATATAGAGGATGAGGATGGACTCATTGTCATGGTAGATGTACTATGAGAGGGTTGTCCTAAAGACCAAGCATTTAATTCATTTCTAAATAATAATAATAAACCGGTAATGCAAAACATAAGAAAAAATATAATAGAAAAGATAGATATTCTCTTATGCCATTTGTAAAAAGTTGACATATAGTTACTCCCTTTATATAAAAACATGATTATAATAACTTAAATATTTTAGAAATTCAATTATTTGTGACTATGAAAAAAAGTTTTAATGTATATAAATTATAGTTTTTACCTATTAATAGTGTAATAAAATTTATATTGGGCAAGAGAAGATTCTTATGATATTCTATATACTCAGAATTGAAATATAAATTTTATTAGTAGTATTTGTAGTTATGAAAGGATTCGGTTATGAAATTAAAATCATTATTTACGCCACTATTGGTGGGTATATTAGCGTTAGGTATTGCGGGCTGTGGTACATCTACAACGACGCAGGATACGCCGAAGGAAATTAAAATTGGTGCTACTGCAGGTCCTCATGCACAAGTGGCTGAGGCGGTAGCGAAGGAAGCACAAAAACAAGGTATCCAATTGAAAGTAGTAGAATTTTCTGACTACATCACACCAGATAAAGCCTTGGCAGACGGAGATATCCAATTGAATGCATATCAACATGTGCCGTTCTTGGAAAACTTTAATAAGCAAAATAATTCTAAACTAGTGCCAATCGGTAAAACTATTTTAATGCCAATGGGTATCTACAGTAATTCTGTAAAATCTCCTATCGATGTGAAAGACGGAGACACGGTGGCAATTCCAAATGATCCAACGAATGGTGGACGTGCCTTAGCCTTATTACAACGAGCAGGTCTTATCAAATTGAAAGAAGGCGTTGGTTTCAAAGCCACAGTAGCAGACATTGTGGAAAATCCTAAGAACCTAAAAATTCAAGAACTTGAGGCCGCACAATTACCTCGTAGTTTAGATGATGTGACATTAGCCACAATTCCGATGAACTACGTACAAAGTGCAGGTATCAACGTAGGTGAAAAAGGATTGTACTTAGAACCAAAAGATGAGCCATTAGCCGTGATGATCTTGGCTACACGTGAACAAGATAAAGATAATGCAACATACAAAAAAATTGCAGAGATTTATCAGTCTGAGGCCATCAAACAATTCATTGCAGAAACTTTCAAAGGAACCATTACATCTGCAAACTAATCACTATAAATATAGAGGTCTACCTATGAGGTGGACCTCTTTTTTGCATCGTTGCAACGATTGTGAAACGATAGATGTATCGTTGCATATGCTTATACATACGATAGGATAGCGGTTTATCAGAAATTGTATCAATATTATATACCCTATCGTTGCAAAGTGTGCGAAACGATATGGGTATCGTTGCATAATATATAAAAATACATAGTTACACACAGTGCGCACATATGATATACTATAGGATATATCTTTTAGTACTTTCACTAAGAAAAGGAGCCCTATAGTCATAGATACAGCAAGGGTGTAGCCATTGTTACAGTGGAAATGGCTAGTCTATGGTATACTATACGTATTATATCGAAATAAGTAAGAATCTATAAATAGAGTATGTAAAGGGAAAGTGTGTCACCAGAGTGGTGCAAGGAGGTCTTTATGGAGTTAAGACATGAACTAGAATTTGATAAAGATTATACGATGGAGGAAGCTTTTGCAGAGGCAAAGCGTTGTTTGAACTGTGCGAAGCCATTGTGCCGTACAGGTTGTCCTATTGAAAATGAAATTCCTCGTTTTATACAAGCCATTGCACATGGTAATTTTGGTTTAGCCAACGATATCATTGCGGAGCGCAGCAGCTTGCCAGCTGTGTGTGGCCGTGTGTGTGCTCGTGAAAAACAATGTGAAGGGGCATGTATATTAAATCGTGCGAACAAGCCCATTAATATCGGTAAATTAGAGCGCTTTGCTGCAGATTTTGAAAGTAACAATAACCTTCGCAAGGTAAAACCAAACCGTAAAGACCAAGGCAAAATTGCTATTATTGGATCTGGTCCTGCTGGCTTAACAGTGGCTGGAGATATGGCAAAATTAGGCTATGATGTAACTGTTTTTGAACGCCAAGATGAACCAGGTGGTATTTTGTTATTTGGTATCCCTGAGTTCCGGTTAGGAAAAAAAATTGTACGCCGTGAAGTAAAAAGCTTGGAACGATTAGGTGTTACGTTTGAGTGTGATGTAACAATCGGTCCAGATCGCAACTTAGATTCTTTATTTGAAGATGGCTTTGATGCTATTTTTATTGCTACAGGTACACATGTACCAGCAGAAATTTCTTTACCTGGTGATGATAAAGCGGGCATGTTACAAGCCATGGCTTTGTTGACATCTGTACAGTTGGTGCAAAATGGCAGAGCGGAAGAGTCTTTAATTCCTGTGTACAAAGGTGATAAAGTTGTCATCATCGGTGCAGGTAACGTGGCGATGGATGCGGCTCGTACTTGTGTTCGTCTCGGTGCTGAAAGTGTAACCGTGACGTACCGCCGTGGAGAAGAGCAAATGCCAGCAAACCCATCTGAATTTGAAGAAGCAAAAGAAGAAGGCGTTCATTTTGAATTCTTAGCCGCTCCAAAAGAAGTAACAGGTTCAGATATCGTGGAAGGGTTGACATTTACACGACAAGAATTACAAGAAGATGGATCTGTGAAAAGCACTGGGGAAGACTTTACGTTACCAGCGGATAAAATCATCGTGGCTATCGGTCATAAACCAAACACGCGTTTAGTGGGTCCTGGTAATGGCATCGAAGTGAATGAGTCTGGCTATGTGGTAACACGTGATATGCCATATGGTATGACGAGCCGTCAAGGCGTATTCGCAGGCGGTGACGTAGTGCATAAACCAGCTACCGTAGTATTGGCTATGCGTGAAGCTAAAAAAGTAGTAGAAGGTATTGTGAACTATTGCGAAGCAAAACGCTTCTTAGGAGAGTAAGATTTAAATTTTTATTAACCTATGATATAATTAGAATAGAAAAGTTGATGACTTCCATTTACAAGCAAAAGAAACCCCACGGTCCGCTAACCGTGGGGTTTTATTTTTTTATAATTTATGATACAATTTGGGTTATAGGACAAAATGAGTTGGTTTTAATAGCAATGAGCCTAGTTAAATACTA
>CAUQBP010000013.1:0-64796 GCA_963516605.1 uncultured Veillonella sp.
GCTGGCGATAGGAATTGAACCCACAACCTGCTGATTACAAGTCAGCTGCTCTACCGATTGAGCTACGCCAGCACATTCACATGCATTAGTATACATGTCTTTATGTAGTTTGTCAAGAACTTTTTCTACTCAGTAGTGCCGTTCCTGACTACTTGTATATAATAACATACCCCTGTTTATAATGCAAGTGTTTTATTAAAAATTTTTTAACTTTTTTGGGAAAAGTTTGCACACCCTCATAGTAACCGCTATTTTACGTAGTAGGCTTACGGCATTCCCTTATTGACTAAATCGCACAAACACAAGAAGAGCACGGCGCGCTCCTCCCCTAGAACGCCATTTTGGATAGAAAAAGGTTGCCGTTCTTTACTGCTTACCTATACCAACTACAAGAAGATCGCAATATACCTCCGAAGAAACATCATGAAATGCCGTTTCTGAGGGGGGTGTATTGCGGTCTTCCCTTCCCCCAAGCAACGAAGTTTGTAGTAGTTTTTCTTTTTAAAATATGGTATACTGAATATACAAAAAGAAGAGCCATCAACGTTTGATTGGCGTTAGGCTCATCTCAAGAAAGTTTAAAATGAAAATGTGCCTAACGTATTAAGGTGAGCAGACCTTATTCGTTAGGCTTTTTCATTACTTATATAGTAAATCTAAAAGTACTATGATTAGCATACAAATTTGTATCAATAACGATAATATTGCAAGCGTCTTCATAGTATCACCTCTCCCCTAGAATGCCATTTTGGATAGAAATAGATGGCGTTCTATATTGCTTGCCTATGCCAACTACAAGAAGACCGCAATATACCTCCGAAGAAACATCATGAAATGCCGTTTCCGAGGGGGTGTATTGCGGTCTCCCCCACCCAAGTGACGCAGTTACGCGTAGTAGCCTTATGGCGTTGCTATATCAAATTTGTACAAACACAAGAAGAGCACGGCGTGCTCCGAACAAACATTATGAAATACCGTTTGTGAGGAGTATGCCGTGCTCTTCCTTTTGCTTAAATGACGTCATTACAACGCCATAGACTTCATAGCCGAAACAAGTTCGCTTTTCTTTTGGTCAGACAATAATATTTCTCTGACGAATTTATCATCTAATGTAAACAACAAATACGTGTGTTCTAGTACTGGATGGCGATAGCCATAGACTACCCCCTTTGTACTATCATGATGATTAGCAGGTTCTTCAAAATCTGGCACTCCATAGAGATAGAGCAGTAAATATTTAGAATCTCCTAGTGAAATGCCGCGTTTTGTCGTACCAAGCGATGAGTTGATCATGACACGAGTAATTTCGTGTTCCTTGTTATATGCGATAACTACATCCTTATAGCCTAAAAACTCCTGACCGTACAGTTTTCCTCGCTCTTCCCAAGATCGGTTGGGATCATTGGTAAATGGTTCACCTAATCGATAGCCCATCAAAGAGAAATCTGACTCCGTCATGGTATTGGGTTTAAACCTTTCTAATGTAGTGGCTGGTATAGCAAAACGAGGCCAGTCTTGACCCGTAATCATTCCCAAATGTGTTACTTTTCCATCTTTTAATGAAAGCCACACATAACCCATAGAACTGTTAGAACCTGCTAAAGAGTCACTAGTATAAGTATTCTTCACCAACTGTGAAAACTCCTCTTTTTGCATATAACTTTTTTTGTTGTTTGTTATAGTTTTTTCTTCACCAAATACGCCTTGATATAGCCACAACAATGAACCATCTTTGTTATCCCGCCACATAGCCTGCGGTGATCCCCAAGCAAAGAGCACTTCGCTACGTGTGGCACCTACATGCACATCTTCATGTAAGAAGATAGTAGGCTTATCCGTCCACCATAAATCGATAGGATATTTAGGCGATTTATTTTGTTTCCTAGCCTTTATATCCTTTGCCGGTGTCTTGATCCCATCATCGATTGTATGTGTGCCTTTGCTCTCGGCTGTACTATCCTTTGATACCTTCGGTGTATCTGTTTTACGTTTCTCCGTCGATACCGTGTCCAAAGTATTCTCTGCACCATCGCTAGTAGCAGTAACGGAATCCTCATCAGTATCCACAGCTTTACTATCGTCAGATTCTATCGTATCCTTTGCACTCCTATCAGTAGATGGCTTCTTATGGATAGCCTCCAACTTCTCTTTCAATACATCTACATCTGGAAATGCCCAAGGTTCACGTTGTTTCGCCTCCACTCGTGCTTTCGCTTCTTCTTTAAGAGCCTTCACAAATGTGTTTGTAATGACAAGGGGCGGTATGCGTTTTGCTGTGAAAGTAGTCCCCACCAAGTCTAATTCTTCTGCTTCCCCTTCGACAAAGGATGCTTTCTTCTCTTGCAAGAATTTTCGTACCGCCATATCTTCCGCTACATGGTTTGGAGTCAAATCAAGAGTCACCGTTCCTGCTGTCACTTTCCGCTGCACAGCAGTACTCGTAGCCTTCGTCTCTAACACAGTTTTTCCTTCCGCTACATCCGCTGTTTCACCTTTCTTTTCAGCAGCACCTTTCTCAGCGGCAATCACCTCAGCCTTCTTGTTTACGGCATTCCCGCCGGCATCTTGGTCAGAAACAACAGATTCAGCCTTTTTATGTATAGTACTGCCACTAGCATCTTCGCCTAGTGCAACCTGCGGTTGAAACCCCACCATGCCGACTAATGCCATAGCCGCTAAGGTAGCTTTCCAATTAGTCTTCATGATTACGTCGCTCCTCTAATTTTTCTTTCACCCAAGTAATCCATGGTGAAAGCCCTTCTGCCTGCGTACAGCTCACCTGAAAGATAGGCACTCCTGGTTGTAAGGATTGAATATCTCGAACAGCCTCATCCATTTTAAATGGTACATAAGGCAATAAATCTACTTTATTTAATAAAACTGCTGAAGATTCTTTGAAAATCAATGGATATTTCAGCGGTTTATCTTCTCCTTCAGTAATAGAAAGGACCGTTACTTTCATGTCTTCACCGATGAAAAATTCTGCTGGGCATACTAAATTACCTACATTTTCAATGATGATTACATCCAACGCATCCAAATCTAGTTCAGCAATAGCCTCACGAATCATATTCGCATCTAAATGGCAACCTCCGACAGTGTTAATTTGAATCACTGGTACACCTGTGGCATGAATGCGCTCCGCATCTTTATCTGTGAACAAATCACCTTCAATAACAGCAATGCGATAGTCCTTGGACAAGGTTTGTAACGTCGCCTCTAATAGGGATGTTTTACCCGCCCCTGGAGAACCCAATAAATTCATCACTAAAATGTGTTTATCTTTAAATTGTTGTTGTAGTGTTTCTGCAATGGCATCATTTTTTGCCAATACATTTGTCATTACTTGTACTTCCATAGTACTCCTTTAATCCATATCGATGGATGCCACACGCAATTCTCGGCCTTGTAATTCTTCTACGGCAAAGCTTTCACAGTGTGGGCATACATGACGATACTGTTCCATTGAAAACTCTCGATGACAATCTAAACAACGTCCTTTCATAGGGATCGTTTCTATCTCTAGCTTTGCTCCCTCTGCCGCCGTTCCTTGTGTGACCGCATCAAAACAAAAGTGTAACGCCTCTGGCTCTACGCCAGACAACGCACCAATCTGTACTTGTATAGCATGGATGATGGTGCCTTCATTCGCTTTCAGCGTGTCTAGCGCCACATCCATAATTCCCTCAGCGATGGCCATTTCGTGCATAATACGCCTCGTATAATCCTTCTAACATCATAGTGGTCGTTACAGAACCAACGCCACCTGGCACAGGAGTGATGGCAGATGCCACCTCACTAGCAGAGGAGAAGTCCACATCCCCTACGGTCTGTCCCTCTAATTCATTGATTCCTACATCAATCACAATGCAGCCCTCTTTCAGCATAGATCCATGCACCATATGGGCCTTACCAACCGCGGCAATAACCACATCTGCCTGTGCTAATTCAGCTGCTAGGTTTAGTGTTTTAGAATGGCAAATCGTCACTGTCGCATTACGTTCTAGTGCCAACAACGCCACTGGTTTACCCACCACTTGGCTACGGCCTAGAACAACCACTTTTTTGCCTGCTAGTTCAATGCCATAATGGTCTACGATAGCCATGCAAGCCTTTGGCGTACACGGCACATACCCACCTTTACCAGAACTAACCAATCCAATGTTATAGGTGGTTAATCCATCAATATCCTTCGCTGGATCTAATCCACCAATCACCGCTTCACTGTCGATATGTTTTGGCATTGGCATCAATGGCAATACGCCATAAATGCGTTCATCTGTATTGAATCTATGAATCACCGCCTCTACCTCTTCTTGCGTAGCTGTTTCCGGTAATTCTACTAATTCAGTGCCAAAGTTTGCCCCTTTTGCCACTTTTTCCATGAACGTAGCATACATTTTGGCTGCATTATCGTCACCCACTAGTAAAATACCTAGAGTGATCGTTACACCTTGGTCTACTAGCACTTGCATCTTCTCCTGCAACACAGCTTTACGAGCCTGTGCTACTGGTTTACCTAATAATTCTATCATGATATCCTCACATTCATAATCTCATAGTGTATCCCTATGTCATATCTATCTCTGTGTACATACGCAGCCTACCAAGATTACCGGCTAAAATGCACTGTAATCGATTCACCTTGTTCCAAGGTACTGCCCACGCCCTCATCTTGCGAAATGGCATAGCCCGTACCGGTTGGTTTGAACGTTAATCCAGCTTCATGAACCCAATCGCGGACCTCTCCATAGGCATGTCCTACGAAGTTTGGCACAATGACAGAGCCATCTTTATTACGATGCACCGTCAATACCTTAGTTTCAGCTTTTGACTTGTCTTTATCACCGTGTTTACTACGAGTCGGTGAAAGCTTATAGTACCGCACTAATTGTGACATCACATCTTGGAATACTGGCGCTGCAATTTGACTACCATAGAAAGTACCTGCTGGATCATCAATCACAACTAATGCTACAAATTGGGCATCTTCTACCGGTCCATAACCAATAAAGGACGCAATATAACGACCGTTCAAATAACCTCCATGTTCAGCATCTAGTTTTTCCGCCGTACCAGTTTTACCAGCAAATTGATAGCCTTCTACATACGCCTTATGTCCGCCACCTTCGGAGACTTCTTTCTCTAAAATATCCGTAATCTGTTTGGCAATACTTTCAGGTATCGGTTGACCTTGCTCCACATCTTGTGCCTCTTTATAAATCGTTCCATCTGGATTGACAATGGATTTAATAATATGAGGTTTCATCATTTTACCGCCATTCGCTAGGGCGCCGAAGGCTTGTACCATTTGCAATGGTGTTACCGCAATCCCTTGTCCGATGGACATAGTGGCAGTATCTAATTTACTCATTGTCTTCGGATCAAAGAGGATACCATCCCCTTCTGCTGGAAGTTCAATCCCTGTCGCTTTACCAAAACCAAAGCGTTTTACATAATCCGTCAAAATCTCTCCACCTGTAGTCGTACCCAAGTACGCCATACCTGTATTGATGGAATATTTTAAGATATCTAACAATCGTACTTTACCACTGCCTTTACCATCCCAGTTTTTCATATGATGTCCATCAATGATAATGGTCCCCGTATCATTATAGACCGTATCTAGCTGCCATTTTCCAGCTGCCAGTGCGGAGGCGGCAATAATCGGTTTGAACGTAGATCCTGGTTCATAAATACTCACCACCGCATTATTGCGATAATCTTCAAATTTTAATTTATTTACGTCCGATGCCATGCCTCGATTTTTATTGGCCATCGCAAGGATTTCCCCTGTTTTTGGATCCATAATAATCATCGCTGCACTGCGAGCCTTTGTGTCTATCATCGCTTTATCTAAGGCCCGTTCGGCAATAAACTGCACCGTTGTATCAATGGTAAGATTCACCGATTTTTCTTGATCTGGTAAAAACTGAGATTGTACGGACTCAAAGACGGGGCGACCAGCTGTGTCGTTGTAAATGCTGACTTTTACCTCATTACTGCGAATCACATCATCTAACGCTGCCTCAAGCCCTGCCTTACCTTCTGCATCCGCTTTGCCATCTTCATTGAATCCTACAAATCCAAGGACCTGCGCTAATAAAGTATCATTCGGATAATAGCGACGGCTCTCTTTATGTAAGGTAATAAAATTGAACTTTGCTTCCTTGATGGCTGCTTCTATACCATTGGAGTTCGGCACATCTAAGAGGCGATCAATCCAGACAAAGGCTGTATCTTCATTTAATTTTTTAATAATTTCTTCTCTGGAAATACGCACATACGGTGCCAATACATCTGCCACCTCTTCCGGCGTTTTCTTAGCCACCACCCGCATCATCGTAGGGTCCGCACTGACGGAGTTAACGGTCACGCTTAATGCCAAGGGGTTGCCATTCCGATCAAAAATAGTACCTCGTGGAGATTGCAATACTCGATCTGTAATAAATTGATTAGAAAACCGCTTTGAATAGGTATCATTAGCTACAATCTGTATATATCCGTAGCGCAATACGATGAGTGACGCGATCACAAATATAAACGCAAACCATCGCAAAGCATACTCATCTAATTGTTTCCGTGCTTTTTGCACTGTCATGGTTACTACTCCTTTTCTTTCAGTCGACGATACTTGGAAAGCCCTGCCTCCTGTAACGCCTCTGGGCTATTCAAAATTTCTCCACTTTGTACACGTTGTAACAAGGTTTGCATCACTTCTTTTACATAAGGAGTTACCATACTCGGTAGCCCTTTATCATAGTGTAAATCCTTCGTGTGTACTGGCATGGTCTGTGCCAATGAGACCATACGACTGCCATACCTATCTGATGGTTCTGGGTCCTTCGTGCCACCGCCGATCACATCTGCCACGCCCAATACCTTTAAATATTCCATGGCGATTACCAGATCTTTGTTTTCTCGAAATACACCATCTCTTGCTTCTTTTTGCATCCATCTCCGCAAATCAGCAGAGGCATTGGCCGCGTAAAAGTGAAAGCGCATATGTCGCTCTACGAGCCACACCACAAGGTTTACAAACTCTTTGGCATAGCCCAAACGAGTCAATATATCTCGTGTCATATTGGCTCCTACCGTATCGTGGTTGCGATCCGTAATCCGCCCATTGTGAAAGCCTCGAACGCCTGCTACACCTTTTCCCACATCATGGAGCAACGCCGCCCACCGCAGCACTAACTGAGGTGGCACTGCTCGTACGACCGCCAAAGTATGCCGCCATCCATCATGAAGATGATGTTCTGGGGCTTGCGGTAACTCTACTAAATGCGTCAGTTCTGGCAAAATAGGAATCCGTCGAGACTTACCTCCTGTTGTTTGTTGGCAATATTGATCGTTCAAGTGACTTCGTACCAATGCATCTAAGGCGAGGTCCACATGGTCACTGAGCAACATTTTTTCAATTTCTATACGCACCCGCTCTAGGGATAAGCCTTCCACCCGATACAAGTTCGGCTCGATTCCCGCCCATGTGCTAGGGTCGATGGTAAATCCCAACTGTCCCGCAAATCGACACAATCGGAACATGCGGAGCGCATCTTCTTGAAATCGCTCTTTACTAGAACCAATCGTACATAAACGGCGCGCCTTAATATCTTGTAACCCACCAACTTCATCTCGAATTTGCCCACTTTCAGTGAGAGCAAGAGCATTTATCGTAAAATCTCGTCGCCGCACATCATCTAAAAAAGTAGATGGATATTGTACAGCTACAGGTCGATGGCTATCATCGCCATATTGTTCACTGCGATAGGTCGCTACCTCATAGGAATGCGTTTCATAGGATACGACCACCACGCCAAAAGAGGCTCCTACTACATTGGTCGTTGTAAAACCAGCCGTTCGCAATACATCGATAACCACCTCTGGCATAGCAGAGGTAACAATATCATAATCATGAGGAATACGGCCCATCTGAATATCTCTTACTGCACCACCTACTATATAGGCTTCATACCCTGCTTGCTGCAATGTACGCAGCACCAATATGGCCCCTTGATAAACTTCAGTCTCCCTATACGCCTTACACTCCATATATACCACCTTATTTTCGATTTGCTAATCGATTCGTAATCTCCATACCTGTTTTCGTTCTTGCAAGGCCCCCTTCGCTCGTTTCCCGTAGCGCTTCTGGCAACGCTCGTCCAATGGAATCCATAGCGCCAATCACTTCATCAGCAGGAATACGACTGCGCAAGCCTGCCATTGCCATTTCTGCAGCTGCCAACGCATGAACTGCATAAATACCATTCCGCTTCACGCAAGGCACTTCTACAAGACCTGCCACTGGGTCACAGACCAAACCCAGTACATTTTTCATGCACAAAGTCATAGCCGTCACCACTTCCTCTGTAGTGCCACCCATCATCGCCACTGCACAAGCTGCCGCCATGGCTGCCGCCGTACCTACTTCGGCTTGGCAACCACCTACAGCGCCTGCTACACAGGCTTGATTCGTCACCACATTACCAACCCCAGCCGCCGCTAAGAAGCCATTGATATACGCTTGGTCATCACAGTTGTACACTTCTCCTACTGCTTGCATAACCCCTGGTAAAATTCCACAAGCCCCCGCCGTAGGACAAGCGACGATACGGAACATCTTCGCATTCGCTTCATTTACGGAAATAGCATAGCGCAAGGCACGGTACGTAAGGTCGCTCAAAAAGATAGGCTTTCGTTCGTCTAATTGTTTTGCTTGTCCGCCAGACATACCGCTCTTACTTTTTCTTGTATCTGTAATACCGTCACGGACAGATTCTTTAAAAATCTGAATACGACGACGTATTTCATCTAGCACGTCCTCTTTCGTAGAACCTGTGCTCTCTATTTCCGCCCGCAAGACCACTTCGGAAAAGGAAATACTTTCACGGTCTGCAAGGCGCACAATATCTTCAATTGTATCGTATAAATAACTCATAGTTTCCTCTATTCCAATGGCTCAAAATACATCACTGAAGAAATGCCCGCCACTTCCTTAATCTGTTGCAATGCCACTGCATCTACATCAGAGTCTGTGGAAATGAGCATTACCGCTTCTGATCCTTTTCGTTTGCGGAACACGCGCATACTGGAAATATTGACACCTTCCAAGCCTAAAATGTGCGTAACCCCTGCAATGACACCAGGTTGATCCGTATGGAACACAATAATTTGATGCTCTTCTCCAGTAATCTCCACATCGATGCCGTCAATATTAGTTACCGCTACTCTACCACCACCGAGAGAGGACCCTGTCACAGACATATGCTTGCCGTCTTTGCCATACATATTGAACCGTACCGTGTTCGGATGACCTGCATCTACTTCAGACTCGATAAAGATATACTGAAAGTTCTCTTGCTCTGCAATTTCCAAAGAGTCACGAATACGTGCATCGTCGGCATCCATACCCAGCAACCCTGCCACTAATGCACGGTTTGTACCATGACCTCGATAGGTCTTCGCAAAGGAACCATATAATGTCATAGTCACACTCTCTGGGCGTTCATGGAACATGGACAGCGCCATCTTTCCCAAGCGCGCCGCTCCCGCTGTATGTGAACTAGATGGACCAATCATAACCGGTCCAATGATATCAAAAATACTACTCAACGTAGGTCCCTCCTATTATCTATGTAGGAATATCTTATGTATTATCTGTATCTTATATCATACCATATTTGGGGCCTTCTCGTAAAAAGAAAAGAACCTGATCTCTCATAAGAGAGACAGGTTCTTTTCACAAGACAGATTGAGCGATTTAGCATTCACTATCGTTCATCGTCATATCCTAGATAGTCTGTAATATGTAAGATTATCCATTCATGCGTTTGAACAATTCCGCAATTTGCGCTTTCATCAATGCTAATTCTTCACGTTGTGCTTCATTTTCTGCTTTTTGGGCAGCGTTTGTCGCACGTAGTTCATTCAATTGATCTTTTTGGATTTTGTTTTGTGCTTCTAAGGCAGATACCTTGTCTTGTAATGTGTAAGATGCACTGATAGGTCCTTGACGGAATGTATCTTTCACAGCCGTTTCATCAGCACGAGCACCAAATTTCCAAGTCACACTAGCATTCATCATCGTTTCATCTCCACGTCCATTTAAGGATGCACCCATATGGAACATAGTAGATTCATTTTTGTAATGATTGATGCCAAGTGCTAAGGCACTAGATCCTTTGTAGTAACCTAGACCTGCAGAAATTTGAGTTGGCTCCAATGGATCGTACTGGATGGATTGCAAGCCTGCTAAGGCAGCTGCTTGTGCCCCTATACGATTCATACGCATGTTGATGTTAGTCGTTGCACCTCGTAATTGAGATACGTTAACTCCATCAGTATCTTTCGTACCTGGTGCCACGTTGTGAATTTGTTGCATACCTGCAGAGATACCTTCTGTCATGATAGTATTGCCGTCTGGACCTGTGACAGGCTTACCATTTTTATCCAACACTGGTTTATCCATACCAAAGGAGATGACACGAGTGTTATCCACTACATTTGGTTTCAAGGCACCTGAAGGACCAGTATATTTCTCACCTGGTTGACCATCTTTACCAACATAAGCATAATTACCATCTTTATCTTTTGTTACTGGTTTACCATCTTTATCCAAGAATGTAATATTACCATTCGCATCACGAGCTACCGTGCTGTTTGGAATAACTTTCAATCCTTCATTTGTATACTCTGTAGAGTTACCAGGAGTTTTGATTTTTGGATTGTTGGTTTTCGGGTCGATAAGCGGTTTACCATCTGGACCTTTTTCGATTTCATCAGTTGTATTGAAAGAAATCTTATCTCCAGACATATGAGATGTTTTTTCTACACCTGTTTTTGGATCTTTCGTATTCAATAATAAATCGTTGTTTGTCAACTTAGATGTATTATTACCGTCTTTATCTCGCAAGACAATTTCTTTAGGTCCTACAGTTGTAGTGTTTTTATCCTTATCGGTATACGTAGTTCCTGCTGCTGTAGATGTATTAGTATTACCATCTTTGTCTTTCAACTCAGTGTTAGCTGCTGTAGACGTATTTGTATTACCATTTGTATCTTTCAATACATTAGTTGTTGGCGTACTTGTGTTGGTATTTTTATCCTTATCTGTCAACGTAATGGTATCACCTTTGATCGTTGTGGTAGCACCGTCTTTACCATTGACACCGATAGCACCTTGTCCATCTTTAGCAGTAATCGATACACCATCTTTGCCATCTTTGCCATTCACACCGAAGACACCGCTGCCGTCTTTGCCAACTGTAGCAGATACCACATCTTTACCGTCAGCATTTTTCACGATCATAGCGCCATCTTTAGGTGGGATTACATCCGTTGGAGGAACTGGTTTCGCATTTTCTTTCGGTGTTACCGTTGTCGAACCATCTGGATTTGTGACGACTGTTACATCTCCTTCTTTGTAGTACTTGTCGCCCACTTTCACAAGGTTGTTACCATTTTTGTCAGTCGCTGTGCCACCAGTTGTTACAGAGTCAATTTTTAGATCTCTGTTTACATCTACTTTCACAAACGTCGTTGCTTTCTTAGTACCATCCTCATTAAGAGCATCCACAGTCACCATAGATACATTCGTGTTCGCACCATTTGCGAATTTCACATCGTCATTTGGATTTACCTTGTCGTACACTTTTGCATCTTTACTAAAGTCTTTATCTGTAGAACCAATACCCACATTCCAACCGGAATCTTGGATCGCATTCGCCACTGTATTACCAGTCACAAAGCCTGCACCATTGTTAGTCACCTTATCTTCAGTTGGGTTAATTGTTAATGGAGTACCTGCTGGCTTACCATTTTCATCTTTGTCGAATCCTACTGGTTTACCATCTTTATCTACTTTATAATAGTTATCTCCAATTTTAACAGCATCAGTTTTTGTACCATCCGCATGAGTGATTGTTACTTTATTCGTAACTTCCCCTTCTTTGATACCTACTGTAATTTCACGAGTGCCGTCAGCTAATGTGTTACCAGTAATTTCAATACCGTTACCGCCTTTGAAATCCACTACATTAGCATTTTTCACCACATCTTTGTAGCCATTGCCATCTTTCGCAGATACAACCCAGCCCATATTTTGTAGGTCGCCTACTGTAGCCGCTGCGTTTTTATTCACAGGAGCTGCATCAGTACCTTTCAAGTCTACTAAATGAGCATCCTCAGTTTTTGGTTTTGTATCTGGTGCTGCACCTGGTTTCGTTGCTGTACCTTCTGGAGTTGTTGTAACCACATTTGTATTCAACATAGAACCTACACCTGTAATTTGTGTTGGTTTGCCATCTTGAGATGTGATATTCAATGCAGAAGATGGTTGTGCATCAGCACCATTGTTCGTAGCCGGTTTCGCTGCTTCTGTTTTCATGGTTACAGGGCTTACTGGTTTCACCACTACGTCCGCAGGAATCGTCACTGGTGTTGCATTATCTTTAGGAGCACCGTTCACCACATCAGCTGGGTTGTAGTACTTGTCGCCCACTTTCGTGTACGTATTACCTTTACCATCTGTGTATGTATTCGGGCTACCTACGTTCAACGTATCAGTATCCACATTTGTGAACTTCACATCATCCTTTGTAGCGTATGTAATTTTGCCATTTTCATCCTGTTTCACAGTCAAGTTTTTGCCTGCTACCATTTCCACAGTGTTGCTTGGTTTGATTAACTCGCCATCATTCTTAGTTCCAGCAAGTTTTTCCCCACCGTCAGCGGATGTTTTCAAGTTAAATCCAGAGTTGTTGATAGCGTCTGCTACGTTTTGTACAGTAGCTATTTTATTCAAGCCAGCATCATCATGCGCTTTTTGAGCCTCATTCACTGGTGTTTGTTTAGCTGCTACTTCTGCTTTTTTATCTTCCACAGCTTTTTGCAATGCAGGATCCTTAGGATTTGCTGCCAATGCAGTTTCCGCTGTTTTTAAAGCATCTTTCGCTGTGGCTAA
Source organism: uncultured Veillonella sp. (assembly GCA_963516605.1). Taxonomy (GTDB): domain Bacteria; phylum Bacillota; class Negativicutes; order Veillonellales; family Veillonellaceae; genus F0422. The sequence goes on from CAUQBP010000013.1 coordinate 12,962, forward strand.
TTCTTTCACCGCTGCATCTAAGGCATCTTTCAATGTCTTAGCATTTTCTGGAGTTGTTGGACCTGCTACAGAACCATTTGTGTTAGGTGTAATTTCACCAGTTGTTACTTTCACACCATCTTCGTCCACAGTCACAGAACCATTCGCTGGTTTCACATTGAAAGTCACATCACTTATGGTGTTACCTTCACGAGTTGTCACCACCGCTGTTGTACCAAGGCCGTTGATGAAGTTCACTGTATCATATGGTTTCACAAAGTCTTTCGCTGCACCATTATTTTGTAAGTTCCAACCTGCGCTCAATACGTCACCTACTGTAGCTGCGTTATTCGCCGCAAAGTTAGGATTTCTTACATATTGTTTAGGATCCGTTGTGACATTGCCATTCGCATCGATGAACTCACCTTTATCATTTGTCATGAATGGAGACATCATCGCCGCTACCACTGTATGAGATAATGGAGCTTTCGCATTACCAGTATTCGTAGTGGAATTTGGTTCTGTCACCTCTGTTCCATCAGGATGGAAGGCTTTTTGTTTCTTGTCATCTACGTTAGGCAAGTTGCTCTTCACATTTTGCAATGTTGTCGGCGTTGTAGTGCCGTTAGGACCATTCACCGCAGTCACAACATTCTTAGGATCAATAGTTGTATCACCAGTACCTTTACCATCTGGAGTTGTATGGTATGTTACATTACCTGCATCATCTTTCACTGGATATACTTTTGTACCATCCTTCGTAGTGAAGCTTGTTGGCATGATCGCATTGTTCGTAGATACTTGGTCATCTACTTTTACAGTAATCGTACGAACACCGTCCACAGTTTTGCCAGATACGATAGCAGTACCTTTACCTACGAATTTCACTTCGTTAGCATTTTTCACTTGCTCAGTGTAATCCTTAACAGTAGCTGTGCCGTCATCATTAGTAGTTTTATCAGAAGATACAATCCAACCCATGTTACGTAAATCACCTACTGTAGCAGCTGTGTTGTCGCTTACTTTAGGTGCGTCACCATTCGTTGGTTTAGATAAGTCAATTAAGCCTGTGTTAGCAGTTGTTGTACCTGCTACTGGTTTTCCATCGATATTATCACCGTATTTCCTCAAGCCAGATGTAACATTTCCTAATTGTGTAGGACTTGTTGTTTGCTTGTTCGGCGCATCCGCTGTATTCGTTACATTTGGATTAACTAAGTTAGAGCTCAATGGATTTTTAGAAATATCTACAGGGTTGATCACATTGCCCTTACCATCGATAGGCTCTCCATTGTTGTTCACTTTCGTGCTTGGGTTACCTTGTTCATCGATTGGTTGACCCTTGTCATTCACTTTGTAGAATTTATCTCCAATTTTAGTCACTGGTGTACCATCTGCTGTTGTGTAAGTTACAGGCAAGCCTGTTACATTGTATGTTACAGTGCTTGTTGTACCATCGTCAGATGTAGACACAACTGCTGTTGTATTGCCACCATTCACAAAGTTTACTGTGTCGAATGGTTTCACGAAGTCTTTTGCTGTGCCATTATTTTGTAAATTCCAACCAGCGTTCAATACGTCAGATACGGTCGCTGCATTGTTGCCTACAAAGTTAGGATTTGCTTTTCCATCTTTCATAGGTTTCAACAAGTCTGCTGCTGCTTCTGCTGTCAATGGAGCTTTGTTGATATTTGCTACATCACCTGCATTTGGTTTATCTGTTCCATCAGCGTTTGTTACTTTTTTATCAGCATCATTCACTGCTGGAATGTTGTTTTTCACATTTTTCAACGTTGTTGGGCTTGTTGTGCCTTCTGGGCCATTGATAGATGTAATCACATCACCTTTTGGAACTTCATTGCCAGTTCCATCTGGATTTTCAAAGAATTTAAGTTCTTCTTTTCCAGTATCTGGGTTTGTCACTATCTTAGGATATACTTTTGTACCATCTGCTTTTGTGTAGTTTACAGGTGTTACAGAGTTATTCGTGGATGTTTGGTCATCTACTTTTACAGTGATCGTACGAACACCGTTAGCATCTGTTTTACCAGATACGATAGCAGTACCTTTACCTACGAATTTCACTTCGTTAGCATTTTTCACTTGCTCAGTGTAATCCTTAACAGTAGCTGTACCGTCATCATTCGTAACCTTATCGGAAGATACAATCCAACCCATGTTACGTAAGTCACCTACTGTAGCAGCTATGTTATCGCTTACTTTAGGTACATCTCCATTAGTTGGTTTGGATAAGTCGATTAAGCCTGTGTTAGCAGTTGTCGTACCTGCTACTGGTTTTCCATCGATGTTATCACCATATTTGTTCAAGCCAGATGTAACATTTCCTAATTGTGTAGGATCTGTCGTTTTCTTATTTGGTGTATCCGCTGTATTCGTTACATTTGGATTTACCAATTTAGATTGTAATGGATTTGCTGTTGTATCGATTGAATCAATTACAGTTCCATCTTCTGTCACTGGTTTGCCATCTGCATTTGTTTTCACAGCTGGTTTACCATCAGCAGTGATAGGTTGACCTTTTTCATTCACTGTATAGAACTTATCGCCTACTTTAGAAACTGGTTTACCCTCTGCTGTTGTGTATGTCACTGGTAATCCTGTTACATTGTATGTCACATGAGTGGTCAAGTTGTCATCTGTTGTAACAGAAACTGTGGTATTACCACCATCACGGAAGTTCACAGTGTCATATGGTTTTACGAAATCTACGGCTTTACCATTACCTTGTACATTAAATCCTGCATTCAATACGTCAGAAACTGTAGCCGCATTGTTACCAATATAATTCGGGTTCGGTGTGCCATTTTCTAATTTAGGGTTAGCTAATTTAGCTGCATCCTCTGCCGTAATTGGTCCATGAGTCACATTCGCCTTGTCATCCTTCTTAGGTACTACGGTACCATCAGGTTTTGTAATTTCTTCTGTACCATCATTCACATTGTCTAGGTTGTTTTTCACATTACCTAAAGATGATGGCGTTGTCACAGAAGTATTTGGCGCTGCATCTGTATTGTTAACGTTTGGATTTGTCAATGTATTACCAAAGGTAGCTGGTTTTGCATCCGTTTTCGGTGTAATTGTTGTCGCACCTGTATCAGGATTTTTCGTGAAAGTCACGCTATCCGCTGGATAGTAGTTACCATTGTCAGCTTTCACATACCCATTGGTTGGGTTTCCTTCGGCATCCGTTTGGATATTTGGCGTACCATCACCTTTGACAGGGTAATAGTTGTCGCCCACTTTCGCTAAGTGAACTGGACCATCAGCTGTGTTCACAGTCGTCGCCACTGGCAATCCTGTGACATTGAAAGTCACATTGCTTGCTGTTTTATCCGCATTCGTTGTTACTACAGCTATAGTGTTACCACCGTTCACAAAGTTTACAGTGTCATACGGTTTCACGAAGTCACGAGCTACACCATTGTTTTGTAAATTCCAACCTGCTTGTAATACATCACCTACAGTAGCTGCATTATGTGGGTTCACATAGTTAGTAGCTGTTGGGGTTGTAGTATTTACACCTGCATGGTTTGTCGTTGGAGCTGTAGTACCCGTTTTGGCACCATCCAAGTTACCTTCTACGTTAGATAATGTAGTTGGTGTTGTCGTACCTTTTGGTCCATTAATAGTTGTTTTTACTGAACCTGTTACTTGTGTACCACTTCCATCGGGCTCTGTATTGAAGATTTGGTTACCATTTTGGTCAACTTTTCCAGTTGGATATACTTGTTTACCGTTTTCATCTGTGTACACAACAGGAGTGACAGATTTATTTGTAGACGTTTGGTCATCTACTTTTACAGTGATTGTACGAACACCTTTGTCATCTGTTTTACCAGATACGATAGCTGTACCTTCGCCAACGAATTTCACTTCGTTCGCATTTTTCACTGTTGCGGAGTACGCATCCGTTGTCACTGCTCCATTTGTACCTGTTGTTTTGTCTGCGGATACAATCCATCCCATGTTACGTAAATCACCTACAGTCGCCACTGTGTTGTCGCTTACTTTTGGCTCTCCATTTGCTGGTTTGGATAAGTCTACTAAACTATTACGAACTGGTGCTTTACCATTAACATCTGGACCACTATAATTTGTTAATTTGCTAGTTACATTATCCAATGTTGTTGGACTTGTCGTGCCGGTTTTGTTAGCGCCCGGTGCTGGGTTTACTAGAGATGTTTTTACTGGATTTGTTGTTGTATCAATTGGATTGATCACATTACCAGCATCATCCACTGGTTTACCTTCGTTGTTCACCTTAGTGCTTGGGTTACCTTTAGAATCTAGTGGTTGACCTTTCTCATTAACTGTGTAGAAATTATCTCCAATTTTAGATACTGGTTTACCATCTTTGTCAGTGTACGTAATAGGCAAGCCTGTTACGTTGAAAGTCACATTGCTTGTCACTCCGTCCACTGTAGATACCACTGCCGTTGTATTTAAACCGTTCACGAAGTTTACAGTGTCATATGGTTTTACGAAGTCTACAGCTGTTCCATTACCTTGTAAATTCCAGCCAGCATTCAATACATCAGATACAGTAGCGGCATTATTCGGATTGATATATTTGTCGCCATCTTTATTCGTTGTATTTGGTGCCACTTGAGATTTCGTTGCATTGCTTGGCGCATCTACTGTATTTGCAGTATCACTGTTTTTAGTATCAGGAAGGTTAGATTTCACATTAGAAATCGCATTGCCTCCATTATTTAAGCCATTTTGGTTCAATGTCACTGTATTTTCAGGTGTACTTCCTGTTGGATCTGCTGGTTTTGTAATAGTAATTCCTTTTGGAGTGATGTTTACTTTATTGTTCTTACCATCTTTGAACTCAGCACTTGTTAAACCTGTTAACTCAGTTTTCAAGGAATAAATAAATTCTTTACCAGCCTGTTTTACCGCAAGGTTATCGCCAGCTTTGAAAGTTACTGTATTACCTGCTTTGATTAACTCTGATGTAGCATTAGTTACTGTACCTGTACCTTCGTTACCAGCAGTAGCTTTCCAACCCATTTCTGTTAAGGCTGTCACTAATTGGTCCGCAGTTACTAATTTACCACCATCTGTATTCGCTGTTGGCACTCCATCTGTTGTTGTAATCGTACCAGTTTTTGGAGTTAATGTAATCGTATCGTCAGCTGCTGTTACTTCCAACAAACTACCATCACTAGATTTCACAGTGAATTTGATACCATCTTTTGTATCTAAATTCTGAGCCTTCGTAGAAGACTTCTCTGCATCTCCTGTTTGGCCTTGTAATGTAATCGTATTATTCGCTAGTTTATGGAATTGACTACCGTTAATAGCATCTTTAGAATCTGCAGAAATGTCGCCATCTTTTACATTCGTAATTTTTACTGGCGTTGTGTCATCAGAACCAGATACTTTAATATCTCCTGCGTCAGTTTTACTGAATTTAGGACCTTGATTGCCTCCTACTTGTACAGTTGTAAACGTTACATTGTCTTTCGTAGTAAATGTGAATTTACCAGCATCTTGTGTAATCTTGATGTTTTTATCTGCTTCAAAAGTTACTTTGTCGCCCGCTTTAATAAGTTGATTTGTAGCAGTTGCGCCTAATTCGCCATCATTTGTTTTCGCAGATGTCGCTGTCCATGCTGCATTGTTGATGGCACTCACAACATTACCTACTGTGGCAATTTTATTTTCATCACCTGTTTTAGCCGCAACAGTACCTGCTGTATTACCTTCTGTCACATTGTTGATCGTACCAGTGTTAACTTTTACACCCTTTCCATCAACTACTAAAGAAGAGTCTGCTGGGTTCACAGAAATTGTATTTCCTGTATCATCCTTTTGTAAACCATTACCAAGGTTTACATTGTATTTCACAGTAGATGTTTTACCATCTGTGCTTTCTACAGTAGCTGTTGTACCATCACCATTGATGAAGTTCACAGTGTCATAAGCTTTTACAAAATCTACAGCTGCACTATTACCTTGTAAGTTCCAGCCTGCATTCAATACATCAGATACTGTAGCGGCATTGTTTGGATTTACATAGTTATCGCCAGTTGTATTCGTTGTATTTGGTGCTGCTTGCACTTTAGTAGCATTGCTTGGCGCATCTGCTGTATTTGCAGTATTGCTATTTTTAGTGTCAGGAAGGTTAGATTTCACATTAGTTAATACTGTTGGATTCGTTGTACCTTTTGGTCCATTCATAGATGTGATTACATTGCTTCCATCCACTGTTTCATCATTTGGACCTTTTCCTTCTGGAGTTGTATGGTAAGTCGTACCATTCGGGCCTTCTACAGGATATACTTTCGTACCATCTGTTTTTGTATACGTTACTGCATTGATAGCTGTCTTAGATTCTACATCAACAGTGATTGTACGCACTCCATTTTCTGTTTTACCAGATACTGTAGCTAGACCTGTACCAACAAATTTCACTTCATCAGCATTTTTTACCGTTTCAGAATATGGATTGCCCAAATCACCAGTCGTTTTATTAGAAGAGACAACCCAACCCATGTTACGTAAATCACCTACAGTAGCTACATTTGTATCAGGTACCGCATTGTTATCGAATTTACGCAATCCATTTCGAACTGGTGCTTTACCATTTACATCAGGATCACTATAGTTAACTAGATTACTTGTTACATTCGTAATCGGGTTACCACCGTTATTTAAACCATTTTGGTTCAATGTTACTGTCTTTTCTGGAGTTCCTGTTGCTGGATCTGTTGGTTTTGTAATAGTAATTCCTTCTGGAGTGATGTTTACTTTATTGTTCTTACCATCTTTGAACTCAGCACTTGTTAAGCCAGTTAATGCTGGGTTTAGGGAATAGATAAAGTTTTTACCCTCTTGTTTTATAGCTAAATTATCACCAGCTTTGAAAGTTACTGTTTCTCCAGCTTTGATTAATTCTACCGCTTTACCAGTAACTGTGCCTGTACCATCCTTATCTGCGGTAGCTTTCCAACCCATTTCTGTTAAAGCTGTCACTAATTGGTCCGCAGTTACTAATTTACCACCATCTGTATTAGCTGTTGGTACTCCATCTATAGTCGTAATTGTACCAGTCTTTGGAGTTAATGTAATCGTATCGCCTGCTGCTGTTACCTCTAACAATTTACCATCACTAGATTTCACAGTGAATTTAATACCATCTTTTGTATCTAAATTCTGAGCCTTCGTAGAAGACTTCTCTGCAGCTCCTGTTTGGCCTTCTAATGTAATCGTGTTCTTAGCTACTGCATGGAATTGGCTACCGTTAATAGCATCTTTAGAATCTGCAGAAATAGTTCCATCTTGGACATTTGTAATTTTTACTGGCGTTGTATCATCAGAACCAGATACTTTAATATCACCTGCATCATTTTTGCTGAATTTAGGGCCTTGATCGCCACCTATTTGTACAGTATTGAAAGACACATTATCTTTCGTAGCAAATGTAAATTTGCCTGCATCTTGTGTAATCTTGATGTTTTTATCTGCTTCAAAAGTAACTTTGTCACCAGCTTTTACCAATTGGTTAGTCGCATCTTTACCTAATTCGCCAGCTTCTGTTTTAGCAGATGTAGCTGTCCATGCTGCATTGTTGATAGCACTCACAACATTACCTACAGTAGCAATTTTATTTTCATCACCTGTATTGGCTGTAACAGTGCCTGCTGTATTGCCTTCTGTCACATTGTTGATCGTACCTGTGTTAACTGTTAAGCCAGTATCACCTGTCTTAATCGTAGTACCGTCAACTTTAACTTTTACACCATTATCGCCTACTTCTAAGGATTTATCAGCTGGGTTAACCTTAACACCGTTAGTATCTACTGTCAAAGATTTATCCGCTGCATTCACAGTGACTTTATTAGTAGCATCATCTTTTTTCAATCCATCGCCAAGGTTCACGCTGTATTTTACAGTAGATGTTTTATTCTCGGTAGTTTCTACCACAGCTGTTGTACCATTACCATCCGCAAAGTTTACAGTGTCATATGGTTTTACTAAATCTTTTTCTGTGCCATTATTTTGCAAGTTCCAACCAGCTTGTAATACATCACCTACGGTAGCTGCATTATTTGGATTTACATAATTAGTAGCCGTCGGATTTGTCGTGTCTACCCCATCATGTTTTGTAGTGGGCGCAGTTGTACCTGTTTTAGCACCATCTAAATTACTACCTACATTAGTAATTGGGTTACCACCATTATTTAAACCATCTTTTGTTAAAGATACTGGTTGTTTACCATTAGTAGTAGGTGTAATTGTCACTCCATCGTTATTAATTACAGTTTTGTCACCAGCTTGATTTTTAAATTCAGCGCTTGTTAAGCCTGTTAATGCTGGATTTAAGGAATAGATAAAGTTTTTACCATCTTGTTTTACCGCAAGGTTATCGCCAGCTTTGAAAGTTACTGTATTACCAGCTTTGATTAACTCTTCAGCATTGCCAGTAACAGTACCAGAGCCATCCTTATCTGCGGTAGCTTTCCAACCCATTTCTGTTAAAGCTTTTACTACTTCATCAGCAGTTACTAATTTACCATTTGTCGTAGTTGCTGTTGGTACACCATCTGTTGTACTAAATGTTGCTGTTTTTGGAGTTAATGTAATCGTATCACCAGATGCAGCTACATCCAACAACGTTCCATCACTAGATTTAATAGTAAACTTGATTCCACCTTTTTGATCTAGCTCTTGTCCTTGCGTTTCAGTAGCTTCTGCATCTCCATTTTTACCAGCTAATTTAATTGTATTTTTAGCAACTCCATGGAATTGGCTACCGTTAATAGCATCTTTAGAATCTGCAGAAATAGTTCCATCTTGTACATTCGTAATTTTTACTGGATTTGTACCATCTTTATCAGAAACACCAATATTTCCATCAGCTGTTTTAGAGAATTTAGGACCTTCATCGCCGCCTATTTGTACTGTGCTGAAAGACGGAGTATCTACTGTAGCGAATGTAATTTTGCCGCTAGTATCATGTTTTACATCTAAATTTTTACCAGCGATCATTTCTACAGTGCTGCCCGCTTTAATGGATTCACCAGTTTCAGCAACGCTACTTCCTGTGTTTCTTGTACCACCTGTAGCCGCGCTTGCTTTCAATGTGAACGCCGCATTATTCACAGCACTTACCACAGAATCTACGGTAGCGATTTTACCAGTGTCACCATCTTTTACTTCCACAGTACCTGCTTTGTCACCTTTTGTAACATTGTTGATCGTACCAGTGTTAACTTGTAAGCCATTATCTCCTGTAGTAATCGTTGTGCCATCAGTTTTTGCCTTTAAACCAGCATCAGTTACTTCTAAGGATTTGTCTGCTGGGGTAACCTTAACGCCGTTAGTATCTACCGTCAAAGATTTATCCGCTGCGTTCACAGTGATTTTATTAGTAGCATCATCTTTTTTCAAGCCATCGCCAAGGTTTACACTGTATTTCACAGTAGATGTTTTACCATCTTTGCTTTCTACAGTAGCTGTTGTACCGTCACCATTGATAAAATTTACTGTGTCATATGGTTTCACAAAGTCTACGGCTGCGTTATTACCTTGCAAGTTCCAACCTGCTTGTAATACATCGCCTACTGTGGCTGCATTGTTTTTATTGACTTGGTTAGCTTCTGTTCCCAATGTTGGTGCTGTAGCACTAGTCGTTGGTGCATTTGTACCTGTTTTAGCGCCGTCTAAGTTACCACCTACATTGGTAATTGGGTTGCCACCGTTATTCAATCCATTAGTTGTTAATGATACAGGCTCTTTACCTGTTGTCACCGGTGTTACAGTAACACCATTTCCATTAATGACAGTTTTATTGCCTACTGCATCTTTAAATTCAGCGCTCGTTAAACCCGTTAAATTCGGATTCAAAGAGTATGTGAATTTAGACGTTACACGTTCTCCTGTTCGACGATCTGGATTGTCTGGATCTTCATACACTGGTCTAGATGCATCCTGTTGGTGTAATACTAAGTTATCACCCACACGAAATTTTACTTCATCGTTAAGACGCACTTTATCTACATGTCCTGTAGCTGTACCTTCGTTTTCTCGATTCGTCGTTTTACCATCTGCAGAATGCACTTCAGTGCCCTCTGTAGCTTCCGCTCCATTAAATTTCAATACACCGGAACTATCTTTTTCTTTTTCCGCCTCTACTGCCCAACCACTGGACATACGTTTCGTAACAGAGTTCAACTGAGAACCGTTGATGGCATCTGTAGAATCATCGGCAATACGACCAGCTGCTACGTTTTTCAACTGACGTTCTGCACCAGGTGTACCAAAAGATACCACGTCACCTTCGGAAGTATTCGTACCACCTGCCCAATAGAATGTATAGGCTACTCTTTGACTATCAAAAGGTACAATTTTACCTTCTTTATCATAAGAAATATCTGTTTGACGAGTACCAATAGATTTTGCATCTGCTTTAGAACCAGTACCGATAGCCACGCCATTTTGTAGTTCAGAAATAGCCCCTGTACCTAGTGCTACACCGCCTAATTTCGTCACACGAGCACCGGTACCAATCGCAGTTCCTAGATCACCAGTCGACAAGGAGTGAACCCCCATGGAAATGGAACCATGACCATTTTTATTCGCTGGTAAGGAGTAATTCAATGTCGTCGTATCAAGAGTCGCACCATTCGTTAATTCTCCGTACGCATTTTGAATTGTACCAGTAGCATCTTCCATTTCTACAGAACGAATCGTACGGTGTACATCTTCCCCACCAATATGTTCAACCTTAGTTGTCGTTTTGATAACTGTATTCCCAGATGCATCTTTCTTTTCTTTTTGGTAGTTAACAGTTTGCGCAGCCACTTTAGTGATTTCTGAACCACCGATCATGATGGAAGAGTCACCTTGTGCCTGTGTACCAAGACCCACAGCAATAGCACCTTGTTCACCAGAGGCAACGGCACCTTGACCGACCGCAATATCTGCTACTTTTTCAGCTTTTGCCAATTGTCCTACTGCTACAGAGGAATTTACAGCTTTAGAACTTTCACCTACGGAAACAGCCGATGCACCAGCTTCTGCTTTATAACCAGCAGCCACCGCACTTACTTCTGCCCGCGAAGCAGTACCTGCCGCCACTGCATACGCTCCATTAGCAACAGCACCCATACCGATGGCTGCCGCTGCTTCTGCATTTGGTTGTACTGTAGAACCAGCACCAATAGCTGTGGCACCGAAGGCACCCATACGAACTACGGAGTTAGTACCGATAGCTGTACCCAACGCTGTAGTAGAATGGGCGTGCATACCGATAACAATGGAACCAGATTGACCATATGTGGATTTATAAACAGTCGGCATACCACGACCTACTAGCTTTTCATATTGTCCCGCTACTGTATTTGTACTTTCCGTATAGGCTAAATTATAATCATCTACTGTACTTACGTCAGTTCTAGCTACTGCATCGTCTGTTGCCACTTGGTATTTATTACCACGCAATTGGTCTGAATCATTACCACCTAAGGCAATAACGCCATCACCGGCTACTACTTGTCCACCAATCGCAATAGATTGGTCACCTATAGCACGAGCTTCTACGCCAACCGCAGTGCCTTCATTGATATGATTTTTACGATAGAATACTAAACCATCATGAACGGAACCTGCTTGCAATGCTGCTTTAGTATTTGCTGGAGCATTCGCATCGACACCATACCCTGCTTTAACAAGAACCTCTGCATTACTATCTGCATTCGTATTATTGCTGACTAACTTTCGATTGTTATTTGGATCTACAATCACACCAGCACCAGCTTGCATACCAATTGCTGTAGAGGCATTTATACGATAGGTGCCATTTTCACCAAATGCTGTATAGGCACCACGACCAACAACAGTATTAGGACGATTTCCATAGACAGAGCCTTCACTGAACGCATCCTGGCCGATAACCACAGCACCATCTGCAGCACCATCTGTGATTTTGGAATTTTTACCGATGACAATACCGCCATTACCTCTTGCTTGTGAGTTACTACCGATGGCGATCGTATCGTCACCATTAGCAATCGTTGCACCCTTGCCTATAGCAACAGAACGATTATTAACTGCATTTGCCCCTTCACCAAGGGCTACAGAACTGCCACCTTGCGCTTTTGATTCCTTGCCAATAGCTACAGCGGACTCTCCTGATGCAGTTGTATCAGAAGAACCTAAGGCAATGCTATTATCACCACTTGCAGTAGTTCTATTCCCTATAGCCATACTGGTATTCCCAGTTGCTTTAGCATTCCATAAAACGGCAAAACTATCGCCACCTGTTGCCTTCGCGCCATTTCCAATTGCCGCTGAGACTCCATTAGCAGTCGAGTTCTCTCCCCATGCTACAGCCCCATCACCACCTGTACCAGAGGGATTAACTGCACCTACTGTACTTGTTACAACAGGACTTACAGCCATAGCCATTGCTGCTGTACTCATAACAATAGCTTTCGCCTTATTACGGCCTACCCGTTTTGCTAATTCTGATACAACCACGTAGCAACCCTTCGTTTTACTCCACACAACTTTATAAATGTGATTTAATGCCATTTACTTTCTCACCTTTCGATACCAATCTATGATTACATATGAATTAAACATTAATTATTTCTTATCTCTACAAACGCAAAAACTATAACTTCAACCATCTTTTCGAAAGTTATAGGTAGACTTACTATATTCGTAAACATTCGTTTATAAGATTCAGTTCTGAAAGTATACACTCTCGAGAAAACTTAAAGAGCAACCTTAGTTTTCATGAGTAAGTATACACTCCATCCTATATTCTTTTTAGATTATATACAATAACAATGTAGAAAGCAATACATTTTCTATATTCATACCGATTCTATATAGATATTTTTCCTTTATTTTTAGGACCCCATACACCACGTTGCACCCCTAAATGTATAATTAACTACGGCTACCATGTAAATAGTCCCATATCTTGATTTAACCTTTTCATATCGTGAAGAATTGCACATATATTTCCACTAATACCGTATTTATATACTATATTATCAATATTCATCTCATTACCCCCCCCCTATAACTAAAACGCATAGCAGATATAAAAATAGCAAGTTACTTCATCTTTCTTTCATGTATATGTGCATTGACCATGCAGCCTTTGTAGCGTCCCTTACTACCTAAATCACACAAACACAAAAGAGCACGACATGTTCCAGAGCAAACCTACCGTAGGATCAGTTTGCGGAGGAATATGTCGTGCTCTTCTCTTATGCTAATGAAGAACACCACAAGGCTACATAGCGAAACAAGAGACGACGCATAGCGTCACAAATAACAATTGTATTGCACCTATAACCTGTGCTATAATTAAGTCAATAAAAGAAGAGCCATCAACGTGTTGAAGGCGTTAGGCTCATCTCTAAAAATAGTAAAAGGGAAATAGCCTAACGTGTTGAGGTCCGCATAACCTCTTATCGTTAGGCTATTTCATTAGTTATAGAAACAACGAAATAATTCTATTAACAACATTGATAATTGAATCATAATCGATAATTTTTCATATGTAGTCATAGTATCACCTCCTCCTATAGTAGGAAGAGACGAGCCCAACTCACGTTGATAACTCTTACATTTTTATTATAGCACAATCTATTCGTACTGTTTATATAAAATTAATACTATTCTGAACAGCAAACTAAGCAAAGCGCAAGTTTGCAAATGGTACCGTCACAAGCACCTTTCCCCTGAGGAACGCAGTTAGGCGTAGTAGCCTTTGTGGCGTCCCTTTACTACCTAAATCACCAAAATGCAAAAGACCTCAACATGCTCCTGAACAAACCTACCGTAGGATCAGTTTGAGAAGGAGTATGTTGCGGTCTTCCTTTTGCTCTATTTAGTTAACATCGCCACAAGGTTGCATATCGTCACAAAAGACGGCGCATAGCGAAACAAGAGATGATTTGTATTACACCTATAACCTGTGCTATAATTAAGATAATAAAAGAAGAGCCATCAACGTGCAGCTAGCGTTAGGCTCATCTCAAAAATTTCAAAATGGATGGCCTAACGTGTATAAGTATTAGCGGTACTTATCTTTTACGTTAGGCTTTTTCATTAATTAATTTATTTAAACCAATCAATGAGATGTACTAGTAACTTTAGAATTAAAATCAATAGATCAATTTTTCTAAACTTTTTCATAGTACCACCTCCTCCCATAGTAGGAAGAGATGAGCCTAAGAACACGTCGATGACTCTTATGATTTCATTATAGCACAATCTATTCGTATTGTTTATATAAACTAAATACCATTCCGAACAGCAAACTAAGCAAAGCGCAAGTTTGCCACTGACACCGCCACAAGCGCCCCCCCTGAGGAACGCCGTTACGAGTAGCAGCCTTTGTGTCGCCCTTTACTACCTAAATCACGCAAATACAAGAAGAGCACGGTGTGCCCCCGAACAAACATTATGAAATACCGTTTGTGAGGGGGTATGCCGTGCTCTTCCCTTCATCTTATTTAGTTAACACCGCCACAAGACTGCATAGCGTCACAAGAGACGACTTAGCCCAAGATTGCTTTCAAATCTTCTTCTGGTGTTGTAATCGGATGTAAGTTGAATTTTTCAACTAAGATGCCAAGTACTGTGTTGGACAAGAATTTTGGCAAGGATGGTCCGATATAGATGTTGCGGATGCCTAAGGACAATAATGTTAATAGGATACATACCGCTTTTTGTTCGTACCAAGACAATACTAATGTCAATGGTAATTCGTTTACGTCACATTCAAAAGCGCCTGCTAATGCTACTGCTACTTGGATTGCAGAGTACGCATCGTTACATTGACCCATATCTAAGATACGAGGTAAGCCACCGATTTCACCGATGTTAAGGTCGTTAAAACGATATTTACCACATGCAAGAGTCAATACCATTGTATCTTCTGGAGTTTGTTTTACGAAATCAGTGTAGTAGTTACGTCCTACTTTAGCACCGTCGCAACCGCCTACCAAGAAGAAATGTTTAATAGCGCCAGCTTTTACTGCTTCGATTACTTTGTCAGCTACGCCAAGCACTGTACCATGACCGAAACCAGTTGTCACTTCTGTACCACCGTTGATACCTGTGAAGTGTTGTGGCTCTTTGTAACCGCCTAATTCAATAGCGCGTTCGATCACTGCAGAGAAATCTTTTGTACCATCTTCGTTGTGTTCCACATGACCACAGCCATCGAAACCAACCATGTCAGTTGTGAAGATGTTTTTGATATATGTTTGTTTTGGTGGCATAATGCAGTTTGTTGTGAACAAGAATGCGCCTGGAACGCCATCAAATTCTTTTTGTTGGTTTTGCCATGCAGTACCAAAGTTACCTTTCAATTGAGGATGTTTTTTCAATTCAGGGTACGCATGACATGGTAACATTTCACCATGTGTATAGATGTTAACACCTTTACCATCAGTTTGTTCCAATAACATTTTAAGGTCGTGTAAGTCATGGCCTGTTACTACGATGAAAGGACCTGGTTCTACTGTCAAAGGTACAGTTGTTGGAACTGGAGTACCGTATGTAGTTGTATTTGCTTTGTCTAACAATGCCATGCACGCAAGGTTGATGCCACCGAATTCCATCAATAGGCCTAACCATTCTTCTGCGCTGTGGTCTTTTGCCATTTCAACAAGGCCTTTTACAAACCAAGCATCAACTTCTGGATCATTGTAACCCAATACTGCTGCATGCCATGCGTACGCAGCCATACCACGCATACCTAATAACAATGTGGAACGTAAGGAAACGATGTCTTCATGACCTTTCCACAATTCTTCCCAATCAAAGTTAGGAATGTTCGCATCTAATTTATTGTGCGCATTGTTGATTACATCGATGAACTCTTGTACACGATCTTCAGAGAAGTTTACGTTTGTTACGCACATGAATAAACCACGTTTTAACAATTGTACGTTTTCTAACGTTACTTCTGTAGCTTGCATTGCACGAGCTAAACCGATCAACGCCGCTGTTAATTCGTCTTGTAAATTTGCAACTGGTGCTGTTTTACCACACACACCTTGTACTGTACAACCATTTGGTTGCGCTGTTTGTTCACATTGGAAACAGAACATACTCATGATTAACCTCCTTGGGAACTTTGCCCTTACCATGTATACTACAACATACTTTTTGTATTACTTTAGATACCTTACTAGACAATCACTTTCATAGTGAAAGCCCTCTCAAGGGCAATCTAGCAGTGTCTTGTTATCTATACATGTAGTATAGTATACTGAAAACAGAAAAAACGTATCCTTGGCTACACTTTTGTATGCTTTCATCTATATTCTGATTCATGATATAATGAAAGTACAGAAATCGAGGTGATTCTATGCATATCAAACCCTTTGAAGAACTGACCATTCAAGATAACTTTATGTTTCAGAAGGTGATGCGTAATAAGCGCATTTGTAAGGCAACACTAGAACGTCTGTTAGATATCCAGATTAAAGATATCACCTATCTCGAGGAAGAAAAGTCACTGCATATAAACCCAGATAGTAAAGGTATTCGACTTGATGTTTACGTCAATGATGAGAACGGTACTGTCTTTAATGTGGAAATGCAAACTAGTAAGAATATGGAAGAATTAGTAAAACGAGTCAGGTACTACCAAAGTATTATCGATTTACACAACATTGAAAAAGGTCAAGATTACACCGAGCTCAATGATACCTATATCATTTTTATATGTACCTTTCCAGTATTTACTGGTGGGCTCCACAAGTATACTTTCAGAAATATTTGTTTAGAAAATCATAATATCGAATTAAACGATGGAACCACAAAACTATTCTTAAGTACTAAAGGTACGGAAGACGATATTTCAAAACCGTTACAATGTCTTTTAGATTATGTAGATGGCAAAACATCTTTAGATGATTTAGTAACGGAAATGGACTCCGTCGTTGATAAAGTACGACATTCTAAAGAATGGAGGTTAGAATATATGACACTCGAAATGGAATTAAGACGTCAACGGAAAGAAGGTAAAGCTGAAGGTAAAGCCGAGGTAGTTCTTGGCATGTTAGAAGATAAATTATCCTTGGAAATGATTGCCAAATATACTAAGCTCACCATAGAACAAATCAAGGAAATCGGTAAAGCGCACTCTCTAATTTAATGGAGGTCCCATGTCGACATTACATCCAACGTTAGAAACATACATACAAACGATTCAACAATCTCCCCTATGCGCACACATTGCGCCAGAAAATTTATCACTTTTCTTGTCTCAAGCGAATGTGAAAGTACAAAGTTTCAAAAAAAATTCTTTCATTGCCATTGCTGGAGATCCAATGGAAGGCATTGGTATCTTGCTAGAAGGGCGCGCCTTGTTAACACGAGAGAATATGTTGGGACAACGAACTATCGTAACGGAACTACAACCGTCCTCTATGTTCGGAGAAGCTTTGCTCTTTAGTAATCATCCCCTATGGCCAGCTACGATCGAAGCCACGAAAGATGCGATCGTTTTGTTCTTACCTATCGAGACTTTCACCAAAGCATTTCCAGACTGCCAATCCTGTCAAATCCAGTTACTCACCAACCTCATGCATGACCTGTCTGAAAAGGCGATGCAGCTGACCCGCAAAGTCCACTACCTATCCCTCAAAGGGATGCGCGAGAAAATTTTTGCCTATCTCATGGATATTCGACGAGTGCAAAAAAAGAATATCCTCACCTTGCCACACAATCGGCAAGAAATGGCGGATGTCCTCAACGTGAGCCGCACTGCCCTCAGCCGTGAACTAGGTCGTTTGCAAGACGAACGGATCATCCAATTCCACGGCAAAGAAGTAGAATTGGTGGATATCGAAACCATTCAAGATTTTTCATTTTAGTATGAAATTTTCTTCCACTAATTAATCAATGGGATCAAGTAAGTAAATTTATATCATATCTTCATATTATTAATAGAAATATTGTATAATGTTTTTATACAAATTATATTAGAAAAAAACCGATAGAATACATTAACAAGGAAAGATGGGGTACTATGCTAAAGAGGAGAGATTATGTCTGGAGGAAGATGGTTAACATTAGATGAACAAATTGCTCATTGTAAAGACAAAGGGATTACTTTTATTGACTATTCTGAGGAGATGGCTAAGAAGTATCTTTCCACACATAATACGTTTTTTCGATTACGCGCCTATAGAAAAAACTTTGTTAAAAATAATGAGGGAAAGTATATTAATTTGGACTTTAGTCATTTAGTTGATTTATCAATTATTGATTATGAATTCCGTCGAATACTATTGGATATGACGTTAAATATAGAGCATTACACTAAAATTAATTTAGTTAACTATATAGGATTACGAAAAGCCGGAGATGCATATTATTTAATTAAAAACTTTTTAGGCATAAATCCAGATATTCAAAAGTCCATTGAATCAAAACGAAGAAATATTTATGATGAAGATTTATATGGTAAATATGGTAATCCCAATAAGATGCCGATATGGGTGTTTGTTGAATTTATTACTTTCAGTGAACTAATACAACTAATTAAATATACGGCAGGATATTTTAATGACAGACGGTTTGGTAAATATGCAAACCAATTATTTGATATTAAAGCTGTTAGAAATGCATGTGCTCATGATAATTGTATTCTAAATGATATTACTCATAGTAACCGTTCTACTAAAGTGAGCAATATATTATCAGCAGCACTAGGAAAGATAGGTATAAAAGAGAGCAAAAGAAAGAGTAAATTATCTAAAATAAGGTTGAGTCAAATTGCAAGTGTTTTATTTTTCCATAAACGTATAATCAACAGTAAAGGAGTTGATAGAGAAATATCTGTACAGCTTCAATACATTAAAAATAGATTTTTTAGAGAACATACATATAATCAAAATTTATCTTTACAGTCTACATTTCAATTTTTTAGTGATATAATTGACAATTGGTATAAAATTGTGTAGTATAATTAATACAAGACAATAAACTGTAAAGTTTTTACCGGGGCGATACTCTGTATTGCCCCGGTTTTTTTGTCCTTTAATAAGAGGTCCTATTAAGTCTGTTTTATACAGAGAATATAATAAAAAGGACACTGCCAAAGCAGTGTCCTAGTGACCAACGCCCTAAGCGTTGCAGCCAATCTACTAACACAACTATAGCACCATAAACACTAGATGTCAACACAAAAGCCCCTACCACTTCCGAGTCTTTCGACCCGGAAGGGTAGGGGCTTTTTGCATCTTCTAGGAAGTTACATCTTTAGGACTTATTTCATTCCCATAGCCTGCATCAACATTTTGATTTGTGCTTTCATTTCTTCATTGTCTTGAGCCATTTTATTGTAAGATTCCTTCATTTCTTGGTTTTCTGCTTTCATACTTGCATTATCTGCCAATACTTGTTCGTACGCTACTTTCGTGCGTTCGTTCTCTTGTTTCAATGCAGATACTTCATCTTGCATTACATATACAGAGGAGATCGGACCCGCTTTATAACGTTCAGGAATTGCTTTTTCTTCTGGGCTCCAGCCAAATTTATGAGTCACGCCAGCATTCACCATATTTTGATGTTGACCTAATGTAACACCTACGTGGAACATAGTCGCTTCTTGCGTGTAATGTGCAAGGCCAATAGCCGCTGCTGTTTCATTACGATAATTACCAATGCCCGCCATGATTTGTGTCGGTTCTAATGGGTCATATTGTAATGGTTTCAACGCTGCTAAAGCAGCTGCTTTAGCACCAGCTTTATAGGCTTCGCCAGTCGCTTGGTTCAGAACATTGTTCGCTGTAGCTTTCAACTGATCAACGTTGACACCGTCAGTGCCATTGATACCAGGTGCCACATTCAGAATGCGGTTGCCGCCGTTATCTAAGCCATTCGCTGTCAATGTCACAGGAGGGTTCGCTTTGCCATTGGCATTGTTAGATTCAATCACCACACCCAATGGTGTCACATTCGTTGTGATGGCCGGTTCAGGTTTACCATCTTTACCAGGACGATATACAGTGTATTCACTGCCTGCTCCGTTATGTTTCACGGTCGTATTAAACTCAGCCGGTTTGCCTGTTTTCTCATCGATTACAGGTTTCACCTTGCCATCTTTGTCGATGAAAGTAGGTTTAAATACGCCTGTGTAATCGGTAGAACCATCACCCATATGAACGTTTTTCGCCAACTTAACTGTCATAGATGCCGGTGTTTTCACCGTTCCATCTGCATTTTTAACAGCTTCCTTCGCAATGACACCGATATTATTGTCAGTCAACTTAGTCGCATCTGCGCCACCATTGATATTCAATACTTCGCCAAGGCCCACCACAGCCGTCACATCTTTGTTATCGCCTGTGAACTTACGAGCCTCTGCTAGACGGTCGCTAACCACTTTCAATTGATCTTCCGTCGCTGCACGACCAGATACAACTGTTGGGTTTGCTACATTCCAGTCTTTGTTTTGCAAGCCTGTCACAAATCCTTGTTTTCCGTCAATAGATACAGCTTTATCGTCAGCTTTGCCGCCACTGAAAGTAGTCACTCCCTTATCTTTGAATTCAACTTTGCCGCTGTTTTCTTTATTCGTAATGGAGTTAATGCTTGTTAAATCGCTAGCTAATTGTACTTTTAACTTGCCATCCACATTGTTTACACCAATGTTTTTGTCCGTTAATTTATCCTTAGCTGCGCCACCAATAATATCTACCGTTTGGTTCAATTTCTTAGAGATCACTTTGGATTTGTCAGTATCTTGTGCATCATCACCAGCATATTTCATACCGTCATCCATCGTAGCTACTTCATGTTTCACTACAACTTCTTTGCCAGCATTGTTAGGATCCGGATGTTTCGTTTCATATACGATACGAGTCATACCGTCTTTGCCATTAGCGCCATCTGTGCCGTCTACACCGACTACACCTTTGTCGCCTTTGATGGAAAGACCATTTTTACCATCTTTACCGTTCAATCCGATGGATCCGTCTTTGCCGTTGATCACAACTGCAGAACCGTCTTTACCGTTTACGCCGATGATACCATCAGAGCCTGGTTTGCCATCTTTGCCATTAGTACCTGGTTCGCCTTTTTCACCTACTGTTACCACTGCATCTGTGCCAGCTTTACCATCTTTACCGTCTTCACCTTTCACAGTGATCGTGTTAGTTGTAACGGATTTAGATGTTAAATCTTTGTTCAACTTCACAGTGACCGTTGTATTACCATTAGCATCTTGCTCAATGGATGTTAATACGTTTTTGCCATCATAGTTTTTGTCTGCATCCGTAGCACCTGCAGGAATTTCCGCAGTACCTTGGATTTTCACTGTAGAGCCAAGTTTATTTGTTTTCGCTCCCCCAGTGTTTGCATCAAAGACTAAGCCTTTGTCCACTAAACCAGTAGTAGCAGATTTCAATTGGTCTTCTGTAGCTGCACGACCAGATACAAATGTTGGGTTTGCTACATCCCAAGTTTTATTATCTAAACCAGTGATGAAGTTACCTTCTGTCGCTGTTGCATCAGTCGCCGGAGTTGTACCATCTGCACTTGGTGTCACAGATTGTTTACCTACGGTCACGCCAGAGGCTACTACTTGACCTTTACCACCATCTACTTTCACAGTATTCGTACCAGTACCTGCTGTTACAGTCGCATTCGTACCGTCTACTTTCACAATGTTGTCACCAGTGCCCGCTGTCACGGTACCTGCTGTGCCGTCCATTGTCACTTGTTTCGTAGCATCCGTGCCCAATGTCACTTTGTCTGCTAAGCGAATGTCATAGTTAGTATGCCCATCAGCTGCTATAGACTCAGTCAAGGAAAGATTTTTATTCACATCTGCATTGTTATTATTAACAGTTACAGTTGTTTTCGCTTTGCCTACTTCGTCGTTCAATTGAGCTACGTTCACAGCATCTGTATCGTTTTCACCTCTAGCTACGTTCACAATTTTGTTACCGCCATTGTCTAAGCCATTGTTTGTCAAGGATACAGTTTTATCGCCATTATCGATGGTAATACCAGATGTGTTGATCGTTGTCGCTTTATCTCCATCACGATATACAGTTTCACCTGCTGTCGTGGAAGTCGTCACGTCACCATCTTTCACAACGGTACCAGCTTTAGTCACGAATGTGCCCGCATCTTTATCACCTACAGTTAAACCTGTTGTGCTAAGAACGGTATCACCAGTCGTCACCTTGCCACCTTCTACTTTTGTCGTTTTGCCATCAGCGTTCGTAAATTCAGCGCTTGTTAAGCCTTTCAACTCTTTCGCCAATTTCACTTCCACAGTAGAACCGTTCGCATTCACGCCGATGTTGTTATCAGATAATTTAGTTTTATCTGCGCCTCCAGTGATATTGAAAGCGATACCACCTTGTTTATTCAAGGCTTGTGTATCTGTTTTAGACGCATTATCCGCACTGAATTGGATTGTGTTATCCGCTACTGCTTTCGCTGCATCAGATACAGTTTTCAACTGATCTTCTGTCGCCGCACGACCAGATACAAATTTCGGATCTTTTACGCTCCAATCTTTGTTTTCAAGACCTGTGATGTAGTTACCTTCTGCCGCAGTATCTGTACCTGTTGGAGTTTTGCCATCTACACTTGGTGTAGCCGATTGTTTACCAATCACAACACCACCTGTCACAGCGCCATTTGCATCTTTCACACCATTCACACGGGCTACTGTCGGTGCCACTTCAGTCGTATTAGTACCATCTGTGAAAATCGCGCCTGTGCTACCTACTTTGGATTCGTTAGCACCGTCTTTCACAGTTAAGCCTCCGTTGTTCACCACAGAGTTACCCACTGTCATAGAACCTGTATTCGTCAAGTTTAGATGTTTGTTCAAGCGAAGTGTCAATGCATCTTTACCATCCGCATCTACTAAGATATTACCCTCAGCGGATGCAAATGTTTTCGCTGCTTCCTTCGTCACACCTTCACCAACGATGTTCACCAATGTGTTCAAGCGATGTTTATTCACCGTGTCAGAGTTATTACCAGCGAAACGTAAGCCGTCGTCCATAGTAGCTACTTGACGTTCTACTACTTTTTCAGTTTTCGTCACTGGGTCAATTTCTTTCGTAGTATATACGATACGAGTGATTCCGTCTTTGCCGTCAACACCTTTTTCACCACGAACGCCTGGAACACCATCAGCACCGTCTTGACCATTATAGCCATCTTTCATGCCGATATCTAAGGATTTGCCTGGTTTTCCATCAGCACCTTTAGGACCTGTTAAGCCGATTGTGCCGTCTTTGCCATTGATGACAACAGATTTACCGTCTTCACCTTTGGCTCCGATTTTACCATCTTTGCCATTGATGACAACGCTATTACCATTTTCACCTTTAGGACCAGTCAATCCGATAGAGCCGTCTTTGCCGTTGATCACAACTGCAGAGCCGTCTTTACCGTTTACGCCGATAACACCGTCAGAACCTGGTTTACCTTGTTTGCCTTCGGCACCTGGTTCACCTTTTTCACCCACAGTCACCACTGCATCTTTACCGTCTTGACCGTTAGCACCTGGATCACCTTTTACAGTCACAGTATTGGTTGTTAAGGATTTAGATGTTAAATCTTTATTCAACTTAATAGTAACTGTGCTATTGCCGTCAGTACCTTTTTCAACAGTTGTCACTACGTTGTTGCCATCGTAGTTGTCGTCTGCTGTTACATTAGCCGTACCAACGATATTCACAGTGGAACCAAGAGCATTTTCAACAACTTTATTGCCACCAGCTTTTGCAGGAAGATTAGCACCGAAGGATAACTTGCCACTACCAATTTGACCTTGAATTACTTTCAACTGTTCTTCCGTAGCCGCACGGCCTTTTGTTGCGAAGTCCGCTGCATCCAACGTTGTATTCGTCAAACCAGTGATATCTCCGATAGAACCATCAATAGCAATTGGGTTACCGTTGTTACCAACAGTGACTTTACCTGCTTTACCATCGATTGTGACAGTTTTATCACCAGTTGCTGCGCCGCTACTAAACGTAGTTGTTCCATTTTCGCCAAAGGCTACTTTACCGTTTCCTTCTTTGTTTGTAATGGAGTTGATGCTTGTTAACTCGCTAGCTAATTGAACTTTTAACTTGCCATCTTTCGCATTCACACCGATGTTGTTATCAGTCAATTTATCTTTATCTGCGCCACCAACGATTTCTAAACGTTCATTTAGTTTTTTGTTGATCACATTCGCTTCAGCTTTGGTTCCAGTCGCTGCTTCATAGTTATCACCGCTGTATTTTTGACCGTCATCCATCGTAGCTACTTCATGTTTCACTGTGATTTCTTTACCAGCATTATTAGGATCTGGATGTTTCGTTTCATATACGATACGAGTCATACCGTCTTTACCATTAGCGCCATCTGTGCCGTCTAAACCAACTGCACCTTTGTCGCCTTTCATAGTAAGACCGTTAGCACCATCTTTACCATTCATGCCAATAGATCCATCTTTACCGTTGATTACAACTGCAGAACCATCTTTACCATTCACGCCGATAGAACCATTAGAACCTGGTTTGCCATCTTGGCCATCAACGCCTTTTTCACCTTTTTCACCGACAGTCACTACTGCATCTTTGCCGTCTTGACCGTTGGCACCTGGTTCACCTTTTACAGTTACCGTGTTAGTTGTTACAGATTTAGAGGTTAAATCTTTGTTCAATTTCACAGTTACCGTTGTGTTGCCAGTAGTTGGATCTTGTTCGATAGATGTTAATACGTTTTTACCATCATAGTTTTTATCTGCATCCGTAGCACCTGCTGGAATTTCCGCAGTACCTTGGATTTTCACAGTAGAGCCAAGTTTATTTGTTTTCGCCCCGCCAGTATTAGCATCGAAGATTAAGCCTTTATCCACTAAACCTGTGGTAGCAGATTTCAATTGATCTTCTGTAGCCGCACGACCAGATACAAATGTTGGATTTGTTACATCCCAAGCTTTGTTATCTAAACCAGTGATGAAGTTACCTTCTTCTGGTGCGATAACTTTACCTGCTGTAGGAACAGTTTCTGCTGGTGTCACGGATTGTTTACCAATCACTACGCCGTCAGTTACTGCACCATTTGCACCATTCGTTCCGTTCACACGAACTACTGTCGGCGCCACGCTAGTTGTCTTCGTACCATCTGTGAAAGTAGCACCTGCGCTAGTCACTTTAGATTCGTTAGCACCGTCTTTGACAACAGTACCTGCATTAGTCACTTTCGTTTCCTTAGCGCCATCTTTTACAGTCAATCCTGTTGTATCTAGAATAGATTCGCCAGTCGTTACCTTGCCGTCTTTGCCGTTGATAGTCACAACTTTGTCTGTACCGCCAGTGCTGTTATTACCGCCACTGAAAGTAGTCACACCGTCTGCACCGAACTCAACTTTGCCAGAGTTCGCACCATTAGTAATGCTGTTGATATTAGCAAGGTTTTTGTTCATTTTTACAGTTAATGTTGTTGTGCCATTAGCTGCGACTAAGATGTTACCACTTGCAGATTTGAATCCATCTACTTGTTCTTTTGCAACACCTTCACCAACGATGTTCACCAATGTGTTCAAGCGATGTTTGTTCACAGTATCAGAGTTATTACCAGTGAATTGTAAGCCGTCGTCCATAGTAGCTACTTGACGTTCTACTACTTTTTCAGTATTCGTCGCTGGGTCAATTTCTTTCGTTGTGTATACGATACGAGTGATGCCGTCTTTGCCGTCAACACCTTTTTCACCACGAACACCTGGAACACCATCAGCTCCGTCAGCACCGTTGTAGCCTTCTTTCATGCCGATATCTAAAGATTTGCCTGGTTTTCCGTCAGCACCTTTAGGACCCGTTAAGCCGATTGTACCGTCTTTACCGTTGATGACAACAGATTTGCCGTCTTCACCTTTGGCGCCGATTTTACCATCTTTACCATTGATGACTACGCTATTACCATTTTCGCCTTTAGGGCCAGTCAATCCGATAGAGCCGTCTTTTCCGTTGATTACAACTGCAGATCCGTCTTTACCGTTTACGCCGATAGTACCGTTAGAGCCATCTTTACCATCTGCACCTTTTTCACCGACAGTCACTACTGCATCTTTGCCGTCTTGACCGTTAGCGCCTGGTTCACCTTTTACAGTTACCGTGTTAGTTGTTACAGATTTAGATGTTAAATCTTTGTTCAACTTGATAGTTACCGTGCTATTGCCATCAGTACCTTTTTCAACAGTTGTCACTACGTTGTTGCCATCGTAGTTATCGTCTGCTGTTACATTAGCTGTACCAATGATGTTCACTGTAGAACCAAGAGCATTTTCAACGACTTTTTTACCACCAGCTGTGGCAGGTAGGTTAGCACCGAAAGATAAGTTACCAGTTCCCAATTGACCTTGGATTAATTTCAACTGTTCTTCCGTAGCTGCACGACCTTTAGTACCAAAGTCTGGCCCTGTTAACGTTGTATTTGTCAAACCAGTGATATCACCTACAGAACCATCGATAGCAATTGGGTTACCGTTGTTGCCAACAGTGACTTTACCTGCTTTGCCGTCGATTGTGACAGTTTTATCACCAGCTGCTGCACCACTACTGAACGTAGTTACGCCATCAGAACCGAACTCAACTTTGCCAGAGTTTGCACCATTAGTAATGGAGTTGATGCTCGTTAACTCGCTAGCTAATTGAACTTTTAACTTACCATCTTTCGCATTCACGCCGATGTTGTTGTCAGTCAATTTAGCTTTGTCTGCGCCACCAACGATTTCTAAACGTTCGTTTAGTTTTTTGTTGATCACATTCGCTTCTGCTTCAGTTGCTGTTGCTGCTGTGTAATTATCACCGCTGTATTTTTGACCGTCGTCCATGGTCGCTACTTGATGTTTAACAGTCGTTTCTGCACCTGTTTTAGGATCTGTATGTTTCGTTTCATATACGATACGAGTCATACCGTCTTTACCATTGGCGCCATCTGTGCCGTCTAAACCAACTGCACCTTTGTCGCCTTTCATAGTAAGACCGTTAGCACCATCTTTGCCATTCATACCGATAGAACCGTCTTTGCCGTTGATTACAACTGCAGAACCGTCTTTACCGTTTACGCCGATAGAACCATTAGAACCTGGTTTGCCATCTTTGCCTGCTACACCTGGTTCACCTTTTTCGCCGACAGTCACTACCGCATCTTTGGTTTGACCATTACCACCTGGTTCACCTTTTACAATCACTGTGTTCGTTGTTAAGGATTCAGATTTTAAATCTTTTTTCAACTTCACTGTGACAGTTGTATCACCAGTTGCTGCATCTTGACCGATAGTTGTTACTACGTTTTCATCGTTGTAACCTTCATCAGATGTGGCATTGGAAGAGCCTAAGATATGTACAGTAGTGCCAAGTTTGTTTGTGACAACTTTATCTCCACCTTCTTTAGCAGAAAGGTTCGCACCGTATTTCATGCCTTTATCTGTAGCATCAGTAACTGCTTTAGCAATACTTGCATCAGAAGCATTTTTAAGGTCAGATACGTTAACTGCAGATTTTCCTGTTACAGGGTCTTTCGCCGCAACTTCTAGTTTTTCTAAGTAGGTTGCATTTGGTTTTTCTTGACCTTCCGCAGTAGTTACTTTTACTCCGTCAATAGCAGAACCTACGTTATCTACACGTTTAGGATCTGGCGTGTTTACTTTCGTATGAACATCACCAGCATACGTTGTACCATCTGCATTTTTGAAAGTGCCATCAGGTTGTTTGAATACTTGGTTGCCAGCGTTATCTACGTAAATCAAGGCTTGATCTTGCGCTACTTGTTTCGTGTTCAAGGATACGGTTACATCATCGCCATTAGCAGCTGTACTGATGTAGTTTGTATCACCCTTGATGTTGAACTTCACATCACCAGCTGTTAAGGATTTAGCCGTTGTTGTACCAGTTGTATCATCGCCAAGAGAAATTGTATTTCCTACTTGACCTTTTACAATATCTAAATCAGATTTTTTAGCTACATCTGTAATAGTGACTGTATTTGTACTATTCGGATTTGCTGCATCTTGTACAGTTAAGCTAATATTACCATCATTATCTGCTGTGTATTTACCATCAGATCCAGTTGCTGGATTTGCCACTAAACGATAGTCACTGCCAGATTTAGCCGTAATAGCTTCGGAGATTTTTTTCAACTGATCTTCTGTCGCTGCACGACCAGATACAAATGTTGGAGTTGCTACATTCCAATCTTTATTTGCAAGACCTGTTACGAAGTTGCCTTCTGTTGGTGTACCACCAGTTGTAGGAGCTACACCAGTTGTACTTGGACTGACAGATTGTTTACCTACTACCACACCACCTGCTGTTACGTTAGTCATTGCATTAACAGTACCATCTTTGCCGTTGATAGTTACAACTTTATCTGTACCACCAGTGCCGTTGTTGCCACTACTGAAAGTAGTTACACCATTGTCTTTGAACTCAACTTTGCCAGAGTTTGCACCATTAGTAATGCTGCTGATGTTAGCAAGGTTTTTGTTCATTTTTACAGTCAATGTGGAGTTGCCATCTGCTTGTACTAAGATATTGCCACTTGCAGATTGGAATCCATCTACTTGTTCTTTTGTAACACCTTCACCAACGATGTTCACTAATGTATTTAGCTTATGTTTGTTTTCTGTACCGGAATTGTTACCAGTGAAACGTAAGCCGTCGTCCATCGTAGCTACTTGATGTTCTTTACCGCCTTCTGTGTATACGATACGAGTAATGCCGTCTTGGCCGTCCACACCTTTTTCACCACGAACACCATTTGCTCCATCTGTGTTATAGCCATCTTTCATGCCAATGTTAATGGATTTGCCTGGTTGTCCGTCAGCACCTTTAGGACCAGTTAAGCCGATTGTGCCGTCTTTACCGTTGATCACAACTGCAGAGCCGTTTTTACCATTCACGCCGATAGTACCGTTAGAACCTGGTTTACCATCTGCACCTTTTTCACCTACAGTCACTACTGCATCTTTGCCGTCTTGACCGTTAGTGCCAGGGTCACCTTTTACAGTTACTGTATTTGTTGTTAAGGATTTAGATGTTAAATCTTTGTTCAACTTCACAGTGACTGTTGTGTTACCAGTAGCCGTATCTTGTTCAATGGATGTTAATACGTTTTTACCATCATAGTTTTTATCAGCATCCGTAGCACCTGCTGGAATTTCCGCAGTGCCTTGGATTTTCACAGTAGAGCCAAGTTTATTTGTTTTCGCTCCACCAGTGTTTGCATCAAAGACTAAACCTTTGTTCACTAAACCAGTAGTGGCAGATTTCAATTGATCTTCTGTAGCTGCTCTGCCAGATACAAATGTTGGATTTGTTACATCCCAAGCTTTGTTATCCAAACCAGTGATGAAGTTGCCTGCTTCTGGTGTTAAAACTTTACCTGCTGTAGGGACAGTTTCTACTGGAGTGACAGATTGTTTACCAATCACTACACCGTCAGTCACTGTACCATTTGCACCATTCGTGCCGTTCACACGAACTACTGTCGGTGCCACGCTAGTTGTCTTCGTACCATCTGTGAAAGTAGCACCTGTACTAGTCACTTTAGATTCATTAGCACCTTCTTTGACAACAGTACCTGCCTTAGTCACCGTCGTTTCCTTAGTGCCATCTTTTACAGTCAAGCCTGTTGTATCAAGAACAGATTCTCCAGTTGTTACCTTGCCCTCTTTACCGTTGATAGTAACAACTTTGTCTGTACCACTAGTACCGTTGTTGCCACTACTGAAAGTAGTTACACCGTCAGCACCGAACTCAACTTTGCCATTACCTGCTTCGTTAGTGATGGATGTAATCTTAGTGATAGCCCCTTCTACGTTCACTGTATATGGGTCATCTTGTGTACCTGTGCCAGATACTGTTGTATTCGTACCATTCGACAAGTTGCTTTCTTTCACAGCTACTTTATAAGTCACCTTACCAGTTGCTGTTTTGTCTGGCGTTACAGTTACATTCGTAGAACCAGATTCCACAACCACTGTATCTTTAGCAACATTTGCTACGGCCTCTTTCGTTACAGATACTACGTATTCATTGTTAGGTAAACCGTATGCTGCATTATCACTTTGAGTCACAGTAGCAATATTATTGTCTGCTGTAGAAGCTTTCACTTTTTCAGTAGAACCATTTGATGCCACAACTTTTTTCAATTGGCTTAGGTTAACAGCATCTGTATCCTCTGTACCGTCAGCTACGCCTTTAATTTGTACGCCACCAACAGAGATATTACCTGGTACTGGAGTCGCCACACCATTCACATCTTTTGTCGTTGATCCATTCACCGTGATAGTTGTACCACCATTAGAAATAGTTAATGGGCTTGTCCCTTTACCAGTGATGGAATTGATGCCTGTTAAATCGCTAGCTAATTGAACTTTTAACTTACCACCTTCTGCATTGACACCGATGTTCTTGTCAGTCAATTTATCTTTGTCTGCGCCACCAACGATGTCTAAACGGTTGTTCAATTTCTTAGCGATTACATTTTGTTCAGCTGCTGCATCGGTAGCTGGTTTATAGTTGTCGCCGCCATATTTCATGCCGTCGTCCATAGTCGCTACTTGGTGTTCCACTTCTTTTTCTGTGTTTGTAGTAGGGTCGATAACTTTTGTTGTATATACAATACGGTTGATACCGTCCTTACCATCAGAACCGTCTACACCATGTTTACCACGTACATCTGGAGTATTATCATCATTGTCATGATCATAGCCAGGTTTTACACCAATATTGATGGATTTGCCTGGTTGACCATCTGCACCTTTAGGA
Source organism: uncultured Veillonella sp. (assembly GCA_963516605.1). Classification (GTDB taxonomy): domain Bacteria; phylum Bacillota; class Negativicutes; order Veillonellales; family Veillonellaceae; genus F0422. The sequence goes on from CAUQBP010000013.1 coordinate 43,756, forward strand.
CCAGTTAAGCCGATTGTGCCATCTTTACCTTTGATGATAACAGAGGCACCGTCTTTACCATTCACACCGATAGTACCATTAGATCCTGGTTTGCCATCTTGTCCGTTGACGCCTGGCTCACCTTTTTCACCTACAGTTAATACAGCATCTTTGCTTTGGCCATTGCCACCTGGTTCGCCTTTTACAATCACTGTATTCGTTGTTAAGGATTCAGATTTTAAATCTTTTTTCAACTTCACAGTCACTGTTGTGTCACCATTAGTAGCTTGACCGATGGTAGTCACTACGTTTTCATCATTGTAACCTTCATCAGATGTAGCATTGGAAGAGCCTAAGATATGTACAGTCGAGCCAAGTTTGTTTGTGACAACCTTCTTACCGTCAGCTGTTGCAGCAAGGTTAGCGCCGTATTTCATTCCAGTATCTGTCACTTTTTCAATCACTGCATCAGAGTTTTTCTTAAGGTCAGATACGTTAACCGCAGCGTTTGGTGTGTCTGTGTTGGCTTTATCTAATTTTTCCCAATACGTTGCATCGTTTTTAACTGCTCCGGCAGCATCTTTCACCACAGCTGTATCAATAGCAGAACCTACGTTGTCTACACGTTTAGGATTTGGCGTGTTTACTTTCGTATGAACATCACCTTCATACTTATTGCCATCTGCATCTTTGAAAGTGCCATCTGGTTGTTTGAATACTTGCTTACCAGTGTTATCTACGTAAATCAAGGCTTGGTCTTGCGCCACTTGTTTCGTGTTCAAGGATACCGTTACATCATCGTCCTTAGCAGCTGTACTGATGTATTTGCCATCACCTTTGATATTGAATTTCACGTTACCATCTTTTAAGGATTTAGCAGCTGTTGACCCAGTTGCCGTATCATCGCCCAGAGCAATGGTGTTGTCTACCTTGGATTTCAAGTCTGACAAATCACTAGATTTAGCAATGCCTGCAATAGTAACTTCAGTTTTATGATTAGCATCCGCAGCATCTTCTACTGTTAACTTAACAGTATTGTCATCGCCTACTGTGTATTTACCTTCAGAACCAGCTGCTGGATTTACCACCAAACGATAGTCGCTACCAGATTTAGCCGTAATGGCATCGGAGATTTTTTTCAATTGATCTTCCGTTGCTGCACGGCCAGATACATAGCTAGGATTTGCTACATCCCAAGCCTTGTTATCTAAACCAGTAATGAAGTTACCTTCTGCAGCCTTGTCTGTTGCTGCCGGAGTAGTACCATTTGTACTTGGAGTGACAGATTGTTTACCAACTGTAATATCGTTAGCTTTCACAGTACCTGCTTTACCGTCAAGTCCTACAGTTCCTGTTGTAACTTTACCATCTTTACCATTGATAACAACAGGTGTATCTGTACCATTAGCACCGTTGTTACCGCTGCTGAAAGTAGTCACTCCATTATCTTTGAACTCAACTTTACCATTACCGGCTGCATTTGTAATGCTGCTGATGTTAGCAAGGTTTTTGTTCATTTTTACAGTCAATGTGGAGTTGCCATCTGCTTGTACTAAGATATTGCCACTTGCAGATTGGAATCCATCTACTTGTTCTTTTGTAACACCTTCACCAACGATGTTCACTAATGTATTTAGCTTATGTTTGTTTTCTGTACCGGAATTGTTACCAGTGAAACGTAAGCCATCATCCATCGTAGCTACTTGATGTGTCACAGTTGTTTCTGTGCCTGTTTTAGGATCTGTATGTTTCGTTTCATATACGATACGAGTCATGCCGTCTTTACCATTAGCGCCATCTGTACCGTCTACACCGACTACACCTTTGTCACCTTTAATGGAAAGACCGTTCTTACCATCTTTACCGTTCAATCCGATAGAGCCATCTTTACCGTTGATGACAACTGCAGAGCCGTCTTTACCATTTACACCGATAGTACCGTTAGAACCATCTTTACCTGGTTTGCCTTCTGTACCTTTTTCACCTTTTTCACCCACAGTCACTACTGCATCTTTACCGTCTTGACCGTTAGCACCAGGTTCGCCTTTCACAGTTACTGTATTTGTTGTTAAGGATTTAGATTTTAAATCTTTGTTCAACTTCACAGTTACTGTTGTGTCGCCGTTAGCATCTTGTCTAACTGTTGTGATTACGTTGTTACCATCGTATTGTTTATCTGCATCAGAAGCATTCGTTACATCCGCAGTACCTACGATATTCACGGTAGACCCAAGTTTGTTAGCGACAACATTCTTACCACCATCTACGCCCAGATTAGCACCGTATTTCATGCCTTTTGCCACAACTTCATCAGCTGTGTTTTTAAGGTCAGATACATTAACCGCTGCATTTGGATGGTTAGTCGCTTTCGCAGTTTCTTCCAATTGTTCTAAGAACGTTGGATTTTGTTTAGTTCCTGCACCTTCTGGAACTTTTGTATTGGCAATCGCAGAGCCTACGTTATTAAGGATTGTATCTCCTTTTGTTGTATCTTTTGCAGCAGATTGAATACGTGTTTCTACATCTTCTGGTTTTACCTCTACCGTAGGATTATCTACCGTATGGAATTTACCATCTTTGTCGATAGTCACTTTTTTACCATCTTTTGTTGTATATACAACAGGTAATTGAGCACCATCTACTACACCTTGCTTGTTGATTGTTAAAGCATATGCATGGTTACCATTTGATGGTGTGTCTTTGGCTGTCAATACAGTTTCATCGGTAGATGTCACAGTCGTAATGGTATCATTATCTGCACCTTTTTCAGCACCGATTGTAATAACACCATCCTTTTGCGTTACTTTAACGGAACCACTACCTTGGATAGTAATACGTTTATTTTCACCTGCTACATTCATAGATTTTGGATCTACTTTATCCGTCGTTGTTCCATTGTTAACAGCCAAGTCCCACAATGCAGTTTTATCTGCTTTGTTGTTCACTTCGTCGTTAACTGCTTTCAACTGATCTTCTGTCGCTGCACGGCCAGATACATAAGTTGGATTAGTGACAGTCCATGTTGTGTTACCAAGGCCCGTTACGAAGTTGCCTTCTGTTGGTGTACCACCAGTTGTAGGAGCTACACCAGTTGTACTTGGAGTAACAGATTGTTTACCTACTACCACACCTGCTGCTGTTACAGAAGTCGCTGCATTAACAGTACCATCTTTACCGTTGATAGTTACAACTTTATCTGTACCGCCAGTGCCATTGTTACCACTACTGAAAGTAGTTACACCATTGTCTTTGAACTCAACTTTGCCATTACCTGCTGCATTTGTAATGCTGCTGATATTAGCAAGGTTTTTGTTCATTTTTACAGTCAATGTTGAGTTGCCATCTGCTTCAACTAAGATGTTACCACTTGCAGATTGGAATCCAGCTACTTGTTCTTTTGTAACACCTTCACCAACGATGTTCACCAATGTATTTAGCTTATGTTTGTTTTCTGTACCAGAATTGTTACCAGTGAAACGTAAGCCATCATCCATCGTAGCTACTTGATGTGTCACAGTTGTTTCTGTGCCTGTTTTAGGATCTGTATGTTTCGTTTCATATACGATACGAGTCATGCCGTCTTTACCATTAGCGCCATCTGTACCGTCTACACCGACTACACCTTTGTCACCTTTAATGGAAAGACCGTTCTTACCATCTTTACCGTTCAATCCGATAGAGCCATCTTTACCGTTGATGACAACTGCAGAGCCGTCTTTACCATTTACACCGATAGTACCGTTAGAACCATCTTTACCTGGTTTGCCTTCGGCACCTTTTTCACCTTTTTCACCTACAGTCACTACTGCATCTTTGCCGTCTTGACCGTTAGCGCCAGGTTCACCTTTTACAGTTACTGTATTTGTTGTTAAGGATTTAGATGTTAAATCTTTGTTCAACTTCACAGTGACTGTTGTGTTGCCATCAGTATCTTGAGCAACAGATGTTACTACGTTGTTACCGTCATATTGCTTATCTGCTTCTGTCGCATTCGCTACGTCTGCCGTACCTACGATATTCACAATAGAACCAAGTTTGTTAGTAACAACATTATTTCCACCCGCTGTGGCAGGAAGGTTCGCGCCGTATTTCATGCCTGTATCTGTCACTTTTGCAGTCACTGCATTAGCTGTATTTTTAAGGTCAGATACGTTAACAGCTGCATTTGGATGGTTATTCGCTTTCGCAGCTTCTTCCAATTGTTCTAAGAATGATGGATTTTGTTTATTTCCTGCACCTTCTGGAACTTTTGTAGTAGCAATGGCAGAGCCTACATTGTTAAGAATAGTATCGCCAGTGGTTGTGTTTTTCGCTGCAGATTGAATACGAGTTTCTACGTTTTCTGGTTCTACTACAGTGTTATCTGCTTTGTAGAATTTACCATCTTTTAACGTTAACTTGTTGCCTTCTTTATCTGTATACACAACAGGTAATTGAGCACCATCTACTACAGCTTGTTTATTCACTGCCAAGTTATAAGCATGATCATCGTTGCCTACTTTTGTTACATCAACAGTTTTATCAGTAGATGTCACAGTTGTGATTGTATCGTTGTCTGCGCCTTTTGGTGCACTGATTGTAATGACACCATTCTCTTGACTTACACTAACGCCTGCACCACCTTCGATAGCAATTCGTTTGTTATCCGTTGCATTCTCGCCAGGTTGTGGAGCTACATTCGTAATAGTAGTGCCAGATTTAACAGCCAAGTCCCACAATGCAGTTTTATCTGCTTTGTTGTTCACTTCGTCGTTAACTGCTTTCAATTGATCTTCAGTAGCCGCACGACCAGATACATAGGTTGGGTTAGTTACATTCCATGTTGTGTTACCAAGACCTGTTACATAGTTGCCAGTTTCGGCTGCTGGAGTTACACCATCTGTTGGTTTCGCCGCAATTGGATTCAGCGTTTGGTTACCTACTACAACTCCTGCTGCTGTCAATTGACCTTTAGTACCATCTACTTTCACAATGTTAGTACCAGTTCCAGCTGTTATGCTTGCATTCGTACCATCTACAGATACGGCATTGTTGCCAGTGCCCGCTGTAATAGTACCAGCAGTACCATCCATTGTCACTTGTTTAGCTGTTTCAGTGCCTAATGTCACTTTGTCTGCCAAACGAACGTCATAATTGGTATGTCCATCAGTTGCTGTAGTTGTAGTTAAGGAAAGGTTTTTGTTAGCATCTTTGCCTTCATTATTAACCGTTACAGTTGTTTTCGCTTTGCCAACTTCATCGTTCAATTGTTTTACGTTAACAGCATCAGAATCACCTACGCCTTTAGATACATTGGTAATTTTATTACCGCCATTATCTAAGCCATCTTTCGTCAAGGAAACTGTTGTTGTCGTACCTGCGGACGGCTTAATTGTGATGCCCTCTGGACCTGTTACCGTCGTTGTTGTACCGTCAGTAGTTGTCACTTTACCAGGAGTAATAGTCGTCGTGCCTTCTCCATCTTTTGTCACTTCTACTTTCGACAACTTAGTAATAGAATCGTTTAGGCTATATGTGAAGTTTCTGCCATCTTGTTTGATTTTTAAGTTTTTACCAGCGATGAAAGCTACTTCATTATCGTTTGTAACATGTTCGGATGTTGGGTTAGAACCTGTGGCTTGTTCACCACCATCTACCACATCAGAAGTTGCGTACCAACCAAGGTTTGCTTTCAAGTCAGCTACAGATTTTGTTAATTGAGATACATTAACCGCATCCTTAGGATCCGTACCTTCTGCCACATCAGTGATTTTTGCACCACCAACGGAGATGGTGCCTAGTTTTGTTCCTTCTGGTGCATTGATAGTCAATGTTGTACCACCATTAGAAATTGTTAATGGGCTTGTACCTTTACCCGCAATGGAATTGATGCCTGTTAAAGATTCAGCTAAGCCAATTTCTAATACTCCACCAGTATTTTTAGTACGAATATTATTAGCTGCGGTATTTCCAGTAAGAGTCCCTTCACCTTTAACTTCTAACGTTTGACCTAACTCTTTACTAATTACATCCCCTGTATTACCTTGGAACTTCATTCCTTTTGTAGTAGCATCCTCTACTGCTTTAGCAATACTTGCATCAGATGTTTTCTTAAGGTCAGATACGTTAACCGCTGCATTTGGTGTATCTGTATTAGCTTTATTTAATTTTTCTAAATAGGTTGCATTTGGTTTTTCTTGACCAGTATCAGTGGTTACTTTTGCTCCCTCAATTGCAGAACCTACGTTGTCTACACGTTGCGGTGCTGTTGTATTTACTTTCGTATGAACAGTGCCTTCATACTTAGTGTTATCTCCGTATTTGAAAGTACCATCTGGTTGTTTAAATACTTGTTTACCTTTGTCATCTACGAAGATTAAGGCTTGTGCTTCTCCGAGTTTTTGAGCATTGACTTTTATATCATATGCATGTGCATTTCCATCTACAGTACCAACAGAAATTGTACCATCGCTAGATTTCACAGTTGTGATCGTATCGTTATCTACGCCTTTTTGAGCACCGATTGTAATGACACCATTTTTTTGCTTAACAGTAACACCATCTTCACCTTTTAAGACGATACGTTTGTTTTCGCCTTCTGTGCCAGTTGCTTGTGGTTCTACTTTATTTGTAACAGTACCATTGCTAACTGCTAAATCCCATTGATTTGCTTTTACAGTATCTAATGCTTCTTTTGATGCCACATCGTTAATAGTAATCGTTTCAGGAGTACTATCAGCTTGTTTAGTATTTTTAACTTTTAAAGAAATGGTTCCATTATCTACTTTATACGCACCATTGCTACCTTCTACTGGATTTGCAATTAAACGATAATCTGTTGTAGACGCTGCATCAGCAATGTTTTTTACCGCTTGTAATTGTTCTTCCGTAGCTGCACGCTTAGATGTACCAAAACCTGCTACATCTAAAGTTGTATTTTGCAAGCCAGTAATTTGACCTTGTTTACCATCGATAGATACTGGATGATCTCCATCTACTTTCACAACGCCATTGTTATCAAATGTTACTTTGCCAGATCCAGTTTCATTCGTAATAGAAGTAATGTTACCTAAGTCGCCTTTTACATTAACTTTATATGGATCAGCTTCTGTACCAGTACCACCTACCGTTGTATTTGTACCATCTGCTAATTTAGTTTTTGCAGCAGAAATAGTATATGTAGTTTGGCCAGTTGTAGCATCTTTAGTTGGCTCTCCAATAGAAATCCCATCTCCGGCTTGGATTTTTGTTCCTAAACCAGTGATTACCTTTTTACCATCATCCGTAATGTTGGACAAGTCATTTTTCGCCACGCCTTTGATCGTTGCTTTACGGTCTGCAACAGCATTGCCATTGCCATCTACGTAAGTTAATTCAACTTTACCTTCAGTACCAGTTACTTCATACTCTTTATTTGCGATAGAAATGTCTTTACCTTTAGCAATATTTTCTACTGCTTTTTTAGATACAGCTACGCCATATTTTGCATTCGCCGTATCTTTTGTACCTTCTACAACAGTTACTTCTGCGATATTTTCATCACTTGTATCAGTCAACGTTGCTTTTACAACAGATTCCACTTGTTTGTCCGCCGTAATAGTATACGTTTTCTTACCAGTAGTAGCATCTACTGTAGGTTCTCCCACTGTAATACGTTCACCTGCGGTAATTTCTGTTCCTAGAGCAGTGATATTTTTCTTACCAGTATTCGTGATATTAGACAAGTCTTCTTTTGCCAATCCTGTAGCGCTCACTTTTATAGAACCATTGCCTTCTTTGGTAATAGCAATATTATCGCCATTCATAAGGTTAACTTGTTTATTATCTGGTTCTACCACTGTGCCATTCGCTGCTAATTTCCATTCATCATCTTTTTTCGCCAATCCAGCATCGTTGAAAGTAAGTGATACATCTGTTCCTTTAGCAGTAGTTGTAATGTAGTTATTATCACCTGTAATGTTAAACTTCACATCGTTAGCTAATGTTTGTTTTTCTGTAGCAGAGTTATTATCCCCACCTAAAGTGATACTACGGCCTACCAATGCGTCTAAAGCAGTTTTGGATGCAATATCTTTCAACTTAACGGTATTAGTAGCTTTTGTTATCTCGTCTTTTACAGTTAAATCAATTTCACCTGCATTACTTACAGTATATGCGCCATCATTAGTATTTGGATTAGCAATCAATCGATAATCTGTAGAGGATTTCTTATTTAATTCCGTATTCAGAACTTTCAACTGATCTTCTGTAGCAGCACGGCCACTTACGTACGCTGGGTTTTGGATATTCCAAGTTGTATTGCCAAGTCCAGTAATGAAATTACCAGCAGGGCCAGTCGGTTGTCCTGCAGCCGGTGCCGCACCATCAGCTGTTGGTGTTGCCGTTTGGTTACCAATACGGATACCAGATGCTAGCACTTGACCTGCCGCACCATCCAATGTAACCGCCGTATTACCAGTACCAGCCACCACTTTACCTAATTTACCATCGATGCTAACAGGTTTATCACCTGCTGCTGCACCACTTGTGAAAGTAGTGACACCATCCGCACCGAAAGCTACTTTACCATTACCAGCTTCATTAGTGATAGATTTGATATTACCCAAATCACGTTTCAATTTGATGTTAACAGTAGTATTGCCATCACCTTGTTGTACCGTCGTTAATACGTTGGTTCCATCAAAATTAGTACCATCCGTTTCGGTAGCACCACCTTTGATAACCACAGTACTACCTAATTTATTTGTAACAGGGTTAGCACCGCCAGTAGCTTCTGAGATATTAGCTCCGTATTTCATACCCCCATCTACTACAGATTTAAGGTCACTTACATTGACCGCAGCATTAGGGTTATTAGTCGATTTTGCAGCCGCTTCCAAACGGTCGAAGAATGTTGGGGATAGATTATCCGGTCCCACTCCTTGCGCTTGAATCGCAGATTTTACATTATTAAGCACCGTTGGTGATGTAGTGCTATCTCCATTCGCATTCACTAGGCGAGATTGTACTTGATTAGCTAGTACACCACGTTCACCAGCCACAGGTTCTTTCGTTTTATAGAATTTGCCATCTTCACGTTTATACAAACGATTACCTTGTGCATCGGTGTATACAACAATACCATTTTGGTTTTCCCCTTCAATAGTAATCGTATTGCCAGTTGCAGTAACCGTAACATTACCTTTACCTTGTAAGTTGATGCGTTTATTATCATTTGTTACATCTGCAGGAACCACTTTTTCAGAGGCTCCATTTTTCATAACCCCTAAGTCCCATAATGCAGTTTTATCAGCTTTACCAGCAACGGCATCGCTAACATGCTTCAATTGGTCTTCCGTAGCTGCACGGCCAGATACTGGTATTGTTGTGCCTACAGTCCACTCTGTATTTTGCAAGCCAGTCACATGACCTGTACTGCCGTCAATAGTAACAGGGCTTCCGCCATTGCCAACAACAACTTTGCCCTCTTTACCATCGATCGTTACCGTCTTATCTCCAGCAGTTCCGCTACTGAAAGTAGATACACCATTCACATCGAAGGCTACTTTACCATTACCAGCTTCATTTGTGATGGAAGTAATTTTATTTAAATCGCCTTGTACATTGACTTTGTATGGATTAGCTGGTGTACCTGCGCCTGTTATAGTTGTATTAACACCTGTATCTAACTTCGTTTTATCTACAGATACTTTGTAAATCGTTTTACCAGTTGTAGTTGTATCTGGTGTTACATGAACATTATCTGAGCCATCAGCAGGTTTTACTTCCACTGCACCTTGAGCGATTTCGGCTACTTTTTTCTTAGATACGCCTACACCATATTTTGTGTTAGCTGCATCTTGAGCGCCAGTCACTGGTTTTACTTCTGCAATGTTTTCGTCATCAGTAGCTGCAGTTGCTTTTACAACAGATTCTACTTGGTCTGCAGCAGCTATGGCATAGGATTTTTGACCTGTTTTGTCATCTGTAGTTGCAGTTACCGTAATATTTTTACCAGCAGTAACTGTTGTGCCTAGACCAGTGATAACTTTTTTACCTGCATCTGTAATGTTAGATAAGTCGTTTTTCGCTACACCTTTGATAGTCGCTGTTGTATTAGGTACAACGCTTCCATTACCATCGGAATATAACATAGTAACATCGCCATTTGTATCAGGAGTATACTCCATTGGCGTAATATGTAGTTCTTTATTTTTTAAATCAGCCACAGTGCTGTTCAAATCTTTTACATTAACAGCCGCATTAGGGTTATTCGTAGCTGCCACATTTAAACGGTCCGTGAATGTTGGAGCTGTATTACCAGTTACACCTTGGTTTTCGATGACAGACCCTACATTTTTAAATACAGTCGGAGTTGTAGTATCGGTTTTTCCCGTTGCAGGACTTGTATTCACTAGACTAGCTTGTACATTTGTTACTGGTTTATCTTTACCAGCTACAGGATTTTCCGTTGTATAGAACTTGCCATCTGTATGTTTATACACACGATTGCCTGCTGCATCTGTGTACACTACTGGCATAGCATCTAAAATTTTGCTACCACTAATCGTTACTGTGCTACCATTAGCCGTTACAGAAATACCTCCAGTTCCTACTAAGTCAACACGTTTATTCGCATCATCACTTGGCGCCACTCGGTTGATATTACCATCAGCACCCTTAGCCCCTAAATTCCATGTAATGGCATCTAATTGAGATTTATTCACTGCATCATTAGGGTTTTGTCCTGCTTGAAGGTTAGTGATTGGCTTATCATTCATGTTGATGCCATTGTAAGAAATGGATGGACCTGCTTCTCCAGTTTGATTATTGCCGTCATATTTATAAGCAGTAAAGCTTTTCGATTTTAATTCAGGGCGCATTCCAATAGCAACTGTATTTCCTGTAGTGAAAGTACCTATATTACCAGTTTCATAACGAACGCCACCATCTGCCCATATAGAATTAGGCTCAGAATTAGTTGTAAATTTTTTACCCGTTACGTTCACGGTATTACTAGTTGCGGTTGGTGTTACTTTAGACCCTTGATCACCTGTAAAGCTAATAACAAATATACTATTGATTTTATTTTTTATAGACTGCGTCAAATCCATAGTGATTGTATTACCAGCCGCCTTAGACGTTAGGTATGTACCATCACCTTTCACTGTTAACGTTTGGTCATGCAAACGTACGTCAGCACCTGCCGCTGCTGTGGTATTACCAGCAATTTGCAAGTTCACTGCTTTCAATTGCGCTACGTTTACTGCATCAGTATCATTTGAACCTGCTGCTAAGTTTGTAATTTGTCGCTCTTTACCACTAGCACCGATAGAAACAGATCCCAAGCCAGACAAAGAGGCTGCCGCACCAGATACAGCAGTTGTATGATTATTCACACGGCCTGCAGCTGGGTCCCATCCTTTTGTGCCTGCTGCTGCTCCTGCTACTGACTCAGAACCAAGTGCTACGGAACCTGCTACACCTGCACTCGCGCCATAACCTAATGCAAGGCCATTCACAGCAGATACAGTGGCACCTTTACCAAAGGAGGCACCGCCTATTGCACTTTTTTGAACGGTAGCATCTGCACCAACTGCCGTCGAATGTTGACCATAGGCTTGTGCATATCCACCAAGAGCTGTTGTATTTTGATGTTTTGCCTTGGCACCTTGACCAACAGCCACCGCTTGCCAGTTATTAGAGCCATCTAATTCAGTGCTAGCTTGATAACCGATAGCAATACTATTTCCGCCTTGTGCTTTCGCCTCTCTACCTAAGGCAACACTATTGGAGCTTGAAACTTGAGCACTTTTACCAATAGCCACGCCGCTATCAGCTGTTGCTTTAGACTCTGTACCGATAGCAATAACTTCTTTTTCTAGGGCTTTCGCATAACGACCCATAGCAATACTATTGGTACCAGCACGTTTATTCTCAGCTACTTCTACCAGAGCATTAGAACCGATAGCAATTGAGTTTTCCCCATTAGTTTTTGCCACAGAACCAATGGATACACCATCGCCACCTTTTGTAACCGAATTATAACCAATGGCAATATCTTGATCTCGTCTCGCTTCTGCAGATTCACCAATCGCAACAGTACGAGTTCCTGTCCAGTTACCATCTGCTACATCTTTATCTTTATCATCAATAGCTAAACCAGTTTTGGCAGCTTTACCAATCGCAATACCACTTGTTCCATTAGCAAATGCAGTACGGCCAAAAGCAATCGACTCAGTTTTTCTAGCATCCGAGTTACCACCTATCGCTAATGCACCCTCTGCTCTTGCATTAGATAATGCACCTACTGACATGGCATCTTTGCCAATAGCCTCAGCACTTAGTCCCAGAGCCATAGAGTTCTGTCCACGAGCTTTTGCAACTGAGCCTATTGCAATAGATTGCAGCCCACCAGCATATACAGTCGTACCTAGACCGATAGAGTATTGACCATATGCACCAGATCCTGTACCGATAGCAATTGCTGATTGTGCACTCCTGTCAGCTTTAGCATATTTGCCTAAAGCCATATTATTAGAACCTAAAGCTTGATCATTAAGATAGTTTGAGTTACGAGCTTCTAATGCATTTCCTGACGCATCCCAACCTATCGTTGAAGTTGTTCGTTCATCCGCTTTTTCTGCATTATTGACAGACAAGAAATGAGGATCTGTTTCACGCCATGCACGTAATTGCGCTACTGTTACTGCGTCTGTATCTAAGGCACCTGGTGCTACGTTTGTGATACGACGTAATGCACGAATTTTTTTATCAGCCCCATTATCATCTTGAATTGTAACTTCTCCACCACCTACAGACACTACACCTAAATTTAATTTATCTAGTTTTTGAAGTTGTTTACCCATCTCTGTGCCACGTGGCAAGAATGATGGTACATTAGCGCCTTCTTGTTCTTCAGATATAGGTTGTCCATTAGCACCATATTCATAAATTGTTGTAGGATCTGTGTAGTTTGCATATGGATTGGCTCCCTCTTTTAATTTAGGAGCCATACCTCGATAGTAATCCGTAGATCCTGTACCTAATACAATGGAATTTTTTCGGTTAGCAGAAGCATCCTTACCGATAACAATACTTTGATCGTTATTAGCCTTTGCTTTATTACCAATAGCAATGGTATCTGTTGCATTGGCTTTAGCACTTGTACCTAATGCCAAGCTATCAGCGCCTATCACACTAGATGCATTACCGATGGAAATAGATCGCTTACCGCCTGTACTTACGTTAGCATTATCACCGATAACAATAGAGCTAGCTGCATAGGTTGAACTACTATTACCGATAGCAATACTTTTATCAGCTAACCCATTAACCGCTGCATTTGCACCTAATGTGACACTATTCTTTGCTAAAGCTTGCGCTGATTTACCAATCGCTATGGACTCTTTACTGTCATCAGCCACATTCGCTTGTGAACCTAAAGCAACACTATCTACAGCATTTTTCCCAACAGTGGTCGCAAAACCCATGGATAATGAGTTCACTGAACCTGTTCCAATTTTTGTAGATTTACCGACAGCCGTACCATTTTCTGCTAATACAGATGAGTGATAACCAATGCCTACAGAGTTATCTCCTAATACCTCTGCTCTATTACCGATAGCAACGTCACCAGTACCAAAAGTCGAAGATTGTACACCCATAGCAATGGATTGTGCATCATGTGCTTGCGCACCGACACCTACCGCAATGGATTGGTTCGCATTTTTAGCAACTTGTGCCGCCGCACCTAATGCGATACTACCATCTGCTTTAGCCACCGTTGCCACACCTTGGGCAATACTGCCATCGCCTTCGGCTACAGTTAAGTTACCAATGGCTAAGGAGTTACTACCTTTTGTCGTCACTACTGTATTGACAGTGGACTTAACTGTATCATTAAGTTCCGTGTTATTATTAAAGTTATCATTTAAGAACTTACCAATACCACCAGTGCCTGCTGAATCCAAGGCAGTTTTCAACTTTGTATTATCTGTGTCATTAATTAAGTCTATATAATCTTGCTGACCTTCTAACGCTGTTTTAGCCTCTGTATATTTTTGATGAGCAAGGTTATAGGCATCTTCTAATTCCTTGATTTTAGTAGCCGGTGTCGCCGGATTGATACGCGCTGATTTCAACGCCACCTCTGCCGCTTTATCATTCACTTCTGCAAGTTTAAATAGTCCCAATTTATCCATTGTATCTGCAGATAAACGAGAGGAGTTCGTAGCAATAGCTGATGCTAATGCCTCTGAGCCTGCAGTGCTTGCATTGGCAAAGGTATTATAACCAAGCGCTAGGGACGCCGTACTACCTGCGTTTGTATTGTAACCAACGGCATTGGAACCATGTCCTAACGCAGCAGAATTACTGCCTAAGGCTAGGGAATAATTAGATTTAGATCGTGCATCGTGGCCTACCGCTACAGATTCATGAGCTAAGGCTTTTGATGTTAAACCGATAGCCAATGCATCAGATCCTTCAGCATGTGCTCGTTCACCTAAGGCTAATGTACCTACACCATCTGCATGCGAATTACCACCTAAGGCAATAGCCCCTGCACCTCTTAAGTATACATCTTCACCACCAGCAATGTTACTACCTTGATATGTCACATATCCTTGGTTAACCGTTAATCCTGTTCCTGTTTGAGTACTGGCAGTAGCCAATGGACCATGGTATAGCAGGGCATACAAGTCTTTAAATGTAATATTAGAATCTTTTACTTTAGAATTAAGAATACTTTCATTCTTTTCCGCGCTTGTAGTACCACTATAACTACCAAGCACCCCCATATTCTGAAATGCCTGCCACAATAAATGGGTAGGCACAACCGCATGCACCGTACTAGGCACACTAACCCCAATACCACCTGTAATCAAGAATGCAATAACGGCCCCTTTGGTATACTGGCCTTTGTCTTTTAATGCTCGTTTCAGAAAGCGTTCACATTCTAAAAATATTTGGCTCGATTTCATACAACCTCCACATATATAACTATACCTTCAACTCCGACACTTGTGTTCACAATTTTGTAAACTTCCTCAATCAGAGAATCATATCCTTTGTTTCATCTATGCTAGTCATTACGAATCGTAGATATACGATGCGTAACTTAGTCGTTACACTCACCCAACAATCATTTGCTATTTATAAGCAAATATATTATCATTCGTTCACGCAACATAGCATAATCTAGTAAAAATATTTTAATCATTAGTTTTTATTATACACTAAAACACTAGAGTTTTATAGCATTTTCCGTTAAAAAATCGCATAAAACTTCAAATTGTTGAATTATAATTCCGTTATTTATTTACTTTTATGAAGAGAAGATGAAGAAATATAATTTTCTTCATCTTCTCTTCATCTTTCTCCTCTTACCCCCCCCATTTATTAATATAACTTATGATAATTATAAGAAAAACAATTGAATACGTTAACAATTACAACTGCGTTTACAATTATATTGATAACAAAAAAGTTCACCCAACCAGACCTCATATCTGCATTGGGTGAACATCTTTCACTGTATTATCTTGTCATTAGCTAAACCAAGGAGAGATATCAAAGTCCTCGCGGATAGTTGCTTTCACCATGCTACGGCCTAGGTAAAGCCCCAATAGTGTCAAGTTGAGTCGGCACAATGGGATGCGATTATAGGTTTGGCACAGGTCTAGCAAGACTGGGGAAATGTGTTCTAGTACGTCCTCGAAGGATGTGTTGTCCCAGTCAAAGGCTCGGCTAAAAGCTAACCCTGTCAACGCCTGCTGTGTATCTTGATCAGTAATGCCTGCTCGTTGGAATAAGTTTGGTAACATGTATTCGTCAACGGCTGACAATTTTAGCAAGTTCGAGTTGAGGCTCGGCACGGTAATGGATGTGCGTACTGGCGCATGTTGCATGACATATTCTAACTCTTCCATGGTAAAGCCACGGTACTCAAAGACCAACGGATAGGAGTTACGCAAAATTTGCTCAAATCGCACTTCCCCTGCAGATGATGTACAACGCAAGTACTCTAATTGTTGATACATGTCTTCACGAGTTGGCAATTCGCTAAGTAATGGCTCTAAATATTTCTCCACATAGTGTTGGAAATTCTCCAAGGAATAATTGTTAGAATTTTTAGAATATTGCACGATTAAGGCTAATGCCAAGACTTGTAAATGGCCTTTTTGCATATTCACCAAGCATTTCAAGGCATCCACTGCCACCAAGTACCAAGTACTGGATTGTGGTCGCTTTACTACATCGCAGAAAGCACCCGCCAACATGTCTTGCAACCATTCTGTTGGGTTCGCCACATATGCTTTTTGCACTTGTAATAACGCCTCTTGGACAGCAATATTTTCCAATAATGTGGCGATTTCTTCTTCCGATTCGGCGCTCAATTGAGAGAACACGTATTCGGTGATGTATTTCGCCGCCGTTTCTGATGTTGGGTTCAGAATACCAAAGGCCGCTACGTACTGCGCCACAGCTTTATCTACGATGCTAACGAATGCAGGCGCCACGGTTTCTTCCGCCACTGGTTTGTCTGCGGTCAACTCTTCTCTCACTAATTCTTCTGTAATCTTTGGCATAATCCGTGTCGCATCGTCCGCTTCCTCTAGGGGTTGCTCGCTAACAGCACGCACTAATTCTTTGGATACAATGCCTTGGGATTCATTCCAATCTGTCGCATCCACTGCTGGCAACGGCATGGTGTAATCACTAGGGTTCATTTCTTCCCAGATTGTGTCATCCGTCTCAGATTCTTCTTTCACAGCGTAAGGATTCTGAAAGTTCCGTCTCCGCTCTTCGTAATATTCTTCATAATTTGATACCGGCCGCTCTGCGTGTTTCTGGTTACTTTTACCATCCCGAAACAAGAAATAGCAACATAGTAAAAATAACAACACAACGCCTACCACGACCACGTAAGGTCCATATTGTAATGAAAGTTGTATCAATCCGTCCATGGGAAGTCCTCCAATTCATAAATGCATGTGTACTTCTTTTATTATACCTATTTACGTTGAGATTTGAAAGTGGTCTAAGGCATTCTTCAAAATCTTCTACATCTATTGATTAGGAATCAATAAAAATGCTTTGTATAAGTCATGCCAAAACTGCATCAAGCAAAAAAGGAACTATCCGAAGATAGTTCCTAGTGTGGTGGACGATGACAGGATCGAACTGCCGACATCCTGCTTGTAAGGCAGGCGCTCTCCCAGCTGAGCTAATCGTCCATATGGTGACCCGTGGGGGAATCGAACCCCCGATACCGCCGTGAAAGGGCGGTGTCTTAACCGCTTGACCAACGGGCCATGTTGTGTAAGTGGTGACCCACCCGCGACTCGAACGCGGGACACCCTGATTAAAAGTCAGGTGCTCTGCCAACTGAGCTAGTGGGTCATGATAGTGTACTAACCGAAAGTAAGTTGGCTCCTCGAGTAGGACTCGAACCTACGACCGATCGGTTAACAGCCGATTGCTCTACCTGCTGAGCTATCGAGGAATGAACAAACTGGAGCGGAAAACGAGATTCGAACTCGCGACCCCCGCCTTGGCAAGGCGGTGCTCTACCGCTGAGCTATTTCCGCATGTATGCAATCCTTACTTTTTGTTTCTTGCGACTGCTCATTTATAATACCAAAAAATTTGGATAGTTGTCAACAAATTTTTAAAAATATTTTTTAACTAAAAACAAGCCGAGACATTTCCCCCTAACAATAAGACGGAACACCTATCTACGATAAAAATATCCTCCTATTACAAGCACAAAATATACCTTTATAAATGGCTATTACTGTCTCCCCAAAACATAGTATAGAAATACAAAAAGTTGTAGCAACATAAAAACATTATATTTCGCTACAACTTTTATTATTTCTTACGAACTCATTACATGGTGTGGACATCTCAAATTTTTGTATTTTTTTGCGTTGAGACCTGTGGATATCTCAAATTTTCGCATTTTTTTGAGATATCCACATCCTTTAATATAGATCTCTATATTCCTCTTTCAATATAGATATCACTTGTTCTTTAATTTCTGGCAGTGTCTCATAATAGAGATTCCAAACTGGTCTTTTACCAAATTTGTATTCATAGGAAACAAGATAGGGAATGGCAGCAATCAGATTCCAAGGTACGTCTTGATGTTTCATTTTAAACTCTTCTGACGTTCTAGTTAGATATTTTCCAACGAATTGCAATTTGCAAGCAATTCCATCTTCTACCATCTCATCCATAAATTTATCATCAACCAGTAACTCCCCGTGTTCATCTCGGCCTTTGTATCGTTCCACTGATGCATCCAATTTATGTATTAACTCCAATGTATCTACTAGTAGCTTTTTATTTTCCATTCCTATCCCCACATATGAATTGTCTATCTACACATTTTGAAAGTAACAATACTTACCTTCCATCTTGGCGTTCAGATCCTGGTCCATCGACGGCTACGTTTACGCTAGCTTCGCCGAATGTTTTCATATCGTTCAGCATATGCATACCCGCATCAAGGACAGATAACCCCATAGTAGCTCCTAAGGCTTCATCCATTTCAAAGCCATAGAATAGATGTGGCTGAATGCCTAAGTATTTCATTTGCGCTTTTTGTACTGGTTCTCCCATATGAACAGATGGGAACACGTAATCCATAACCGCTTCATTGATACATTTTGCAGCTAGTACAGCCGCTCCTGTTTCCGCTGTGTCGAAGACCACTGCCATGCGATGGCTTGCCGCCCCTAGGATAAGTCCTGTTAAGACCACCACGTCTGGAGATCCTACGGTAGCCAATACATGGGCTCCGTCTTGGCTAGGCAATTGGTGTTCTGCCAAACTGGCCGTCAATTGTTTTGCTTTTTCTTGAATGCTTAAAGTACAATTATTTTCTGTCAACAACTCTGCCATCGGATATCCTGTGATGCCTGCTGTAATAGCCAATGCTGAAAGTAAACTTCTTTCACCGACAGTACCAATAGCTATCGTTTGGTAACCCTTATCGCTCAATTCATCAGCTAAGGCAAAACCTACTTCTAAACCTTGTTCTACAATGTCAGGTGTCAATGCCGCATGCATGCGGAAAAACTTAGACCCTTTGGCTAATTTATGTTGGCGCACGCCTTCGATGTGACTTGTATCTAATTCTAAACCTGCATCCACTAAGAACACAGGAGCGCCAATTTTCTTCGCCGCTCCGTGAGTTGCGGAGTGACCAGATGCCAATCGTTCCATGGCTTTCAAACTTTCTACACCATGTGTTTGGTTTTGTGGTCCATCTACAGCGATATCGGCTCCTACGATAACAACAGCATGACGAAGGTGGTTAGGTTTTTCCTCTTTCAGAATCCCTGCGATGCGCTCTGTAATACCTTCTAAGCGTGCCAAGGAGTATAATGGTTTTGTTAGGTTGTCGATGCGCAAACGGCATTCTTCCATAGATGGTTTGTGCAATGGTTCGATGACAAAGTTACGCATGGTGCTCACCTCCTGCAACTTCGTGGAACATGTCCACAGCTAAGTTCAACATTTGCATTTGCATAGATCCCCCAGTGGCCTCACCCAAGCAGAATCCAAGGTCTACATAGGCCTCTAAACCCAATGTTTTCAGTGCATCTTTGTGAGCTTTTTCAGCGGATAAATGCGATGCCATCACGTAATCCATGGTGTGCGGATTCATGGCGTGCGCAATCAAAGCACAGGCGGTCGTATTGAATCCATCAATAACTACCAACGCATGATTCGCCGCCGCCCCTAGGATAACACCTACTAGGCAAGCAAATTCCAAGCCCCCTACGGCAGATAAAATGCCCAATCCGTCTGTAGGTGGAATATCCGCATATTTTACTAGCGCATCGTAGACGACCTTTTGTTTCACTTTCAATCGTTCGTCCGAAATATTCGTACCTCGTCCCGTTGCTTCCTCCGCTGAAAGTCCAGAGAATTTTGCTGTGATGACTGCACTGGACGTAGTATTACCGATACCCATTTCACCTACTAGGAAGGTATTAAAGCCTTCTTTCACCTTTTCTTCTACGAAAGCAATGCCTACCTCAACGGCTTCGATGGCTTTCTCCATAGGCATAGCCGGCTCTTCTAGCATATTATTCGTACCATTAGGCATTACCTTGCGATGGTGTAAGCCTGGCACACTGGACATATCTGCAGCAACACCTACGTCAATGACTTCGATTTGGGCGCCACAATAGTTCGCCAACGCATTGGCTGCCGCTCCTTTAGGAATCAAGTAGTTCATAGTCATGTGCACCGTTACCTCTTGTGGGTAAGCGCTAACACCGATTTTTGCTACACCGTGGTCACCAGAGGCGATGATCATACAAGGCTTAGGAGCCGTTGGATTTACTTGATTCGTCGCCGCCGCATAATGCTCTACCATCGTCGCTAACTTACCATACGAACCATACGGAGTCCCCTTAGTCCACTGTTCCCCAATTGCTCGTTCAATCTCTTTATTCCGTGGCACAATTCGTGCCAACGTACTTTCATATAAACTCATACGTCCTCCTATGTGAAACCCATCATAAGAATACAAAAAAGCATAGCCCTAGACTATGCCAAGTTGATTCCATTATAAAGTATTTTTCGGTCAGTTTCAATTTTTATATTCATTTTGTTGTTGGAGTGGAGTCGCCCACATGTATGTTGTAAAAACTGCCCTTCGCGAAAGTTTTGACAACATACATGTGGGCTTCCTATACAGTAGCAAAGATGAAACTATAAAAATTGAAACAGACTGGGGAAAATAAGCGGGAGGGAGTGGTTAGATTCCGAGTTCTTCCCAGACCACTTCATGATCGTATGTCAGCTCTCGGTGTAGTGCATGTCTAGCCTGAAGAATCCGTTCTTCATCTATCATCAACTCTTCTTCTAAATCATATAGTATTTCATTAACTATCTCACAATAATTAATATCTTTAAACATAAAAACACCTCCATATCTCTTTTTCACATCTACAGTATATCATACTTTTATACAACACTAACCCCTTTTAACAACTCACATCACCCTCTCTCGATAAATGCAAAGGATCCCCCATGTGCTTCGTCAAAAACTTTCGCGTAGGGCAGTTTTTGCGGAATAC
>CAUQBP010000014.1:0-61900 GCA_963516605.1 uncultured Veillonella sp.
AAACCGTCTTACATTCGGGGCACTGCCATCTTTGAGTTCCTTTTCTTGTTTTTCCGTATTTATGGCAAGGAAATCCACAATTTATGCATTTTATTTGATTCATTATTCAATTCTCCTAACTATCTACTATTTAGGAAAATTAAATATCAATCAGTACAGTAATTGCAAGGGGTATCAGACTTTTTACCAACTCATTTTGTCCTACCTCAAAGTTTTTCCAAACAACTTTAAAATTCAATGAGCCTAGTATTTAACTAGGTTCATAACTATTATAACCAACTCATTTTGTCCTATAACCCGATTTTTGTGTATTTAATTTGTATTGCAGGTCACTACTCATTAGTATGAGCAGTATTTTTTCATTTCACAATATAGTGGACTAAATGTAACCTACTACCGAGGATAGTACATAATAATCAGTACCCCAATAATGGATACAATGCCGCCGATGATATCGTAACGATCGGGAGTAATACCATCTACATAATAGCCCCATAAAATAGAAAGGGCGATAAAGATGCCACCATAGGCAGCGTATACCTTGCCGAAAGGGGCTTCTTGCAAGGTAGGGATGATACCATAAATGATGAGGGTAATGGCACCAGCGAGCATATACCAAGGGCTTTTATCGTCTTTCAGATACAGCCATACTAAATAGCCACCGCCAATTTCAGCAATACCGGCTAGGATAAAATAAAATATTGATAAGAGAATTTGTGACATAGTGGTTACCTTTTGAACAAATACTCATCAGCAGGAGAATTAAAATATACATTGTAGGCTTTGTAGAAAGTATATGTACCAGCGAAATAGGCACCTGAGAGGAGAATAGTTTTTTGTGGACTATATTGAGGTTTAGATAAATCAAAGCTCTTATAGCTACCTATTGGGCTTCCATCATAATTAAAGTTTCTACCCCCTTTAATCTGATGCTTTATACCACTATTTTCTTTTAAAGTATTAAAGAGTTCGTCTGCTGTGGGAATTTTCTTTGATAAAGATCTAGCAGATTGGTTAGTGTCATAAAAATATATAGTATCAATAGCCATTATTTGATTCTGATCATAAGCAATAGAATATATTCTTGAACTGATAGTATAATAAGGGGGAGTATATCTGACTACATTAATAGAAGGTAAATCAAGATATTGGTCAGATGTTGAATTAGAAAAGACTAACTTATATCTTTCAGGGAAATTCCTTAGTTCATCTAATGAAATTGCAAAGGCTGAAGTTGTTAAAGTCGAAAAGATTGCTAGTAAAAAGAATAGTTTTTTCATGTTTGTACCTCCTTCATTACATAATAGATATATTGATACTTTTATTATATAAATTGGGAAAATTAATTTCAACTATATAAATAAAAAAGCAACCAATCCGAAGACTGGTTGCTGTAGTATCCTATTATTTGGAGTACAATTTTAACACTATCATAAAACCGCTTATTTACTGTATTTATAGCACTTTTAATTTTAATAAGTTGAGCAATAGTTGAGTAATACTTGAAATTTTAGAGAAATTTTAAGCGTTTATATAATATATACTATTATATAATTTTACTTACTATCTTCTACAATTTTATAAAGAAGTAATAAATCATCAATTAAATTTCTTTTTCTTTACCATATAGCCTTTCCATTCCTTGACGGGTTACAAGCCACATTTTCCCCGACTTTCTAGCCTTATCATCGGTAAATTGTTTATTGGCATATCTCTTTAAGCAGCATTGCTTAATAGAATCAGCTGGTACATGCCATCTTTCCCCAGTCTCTTGTGTAGTCATTACGTCATCTAGTTTCATTGCAGTAATCCTAATATTACTAATAGATTATAAACAGATAATACAAAGGCAATAATGCTAATTATTAAAGTTAATCTTGAAATCATATGCTCGCCATCGTTATAATAGTTAGGAAGATTGGTCTTATAGACTAGATAGTTTTTTGCAGTTTAATGAATATGATATCTTATCTAACGCAGGGAAAATATCAAGGAAAGTAGCGGATAACTTAGCTAAAGAAGAATTAAAAAAATATCGAGTTATTCAAGACCGAGAGTTTAAATCTGATTTTGACAAACTTACTGATTTTACAATAAAAAAGAAATAATACACAAGGGAGAGTGTTATATTGGTTGTAAATTTGATTTACTGCGACTTGCCAAATGCTAAAGCAATTTCCGAAAAATCAGAGGACGTAGATACTCATAATATCTACATAAACAAAACCTCCCTCATGATCGCATGAGAGAGGAAATTAAACATGAATTAATGCATATTATTAACGATGATTTTTATGTTGATCATCACATTAATTTAGTCGAACGTATGGTTAGAATGTCCTAAATTGAAGATAGTGACCTTAACGGAATCGACTTTTATCATCATATTATTTAACACAGGGAGATTTTAAAATGAAAAAGGGATTAGTATTAGCAGCAATATTTGCATTATGTTCAACAATGATGGTCAGCGCCAAGGAATTTAACGATGCACGTTGGCAATGGTTTTATTCAAATTCTGACTACACAGGGAAAGTCGATTTAAATACATTGTCATATGATCCATCTACTGATACTGCTAAAGCGTGGGCGGTATGGATACGAACCACAGGAATTCAAAAATTAATTTCGTATAAGATTCATTTTTCAAATAGTTCATTAGATTTATTCGATATGAATACATATATAAAGGGATCCGATGAAATAAAGAGAAGCCAAAATTTCAACGGCCAAAACCACGTCGCTGCCCCAGGAATGGGTGATGAAGCACTCATTGCTTCTGTAAAAGGATTGGTTGGTCGTGATGCTAAATTAGCAGATTACAAGAAACAACAAGCAGACGAAGCAGAACTTCAAGAGCAAAAACGCATTGAAGAGCAAAAAGCAGCCGAAAAGAAAGCTAAGCATGAACGTAATCGAGATATTTTAAGAGGGATATTTGGGATATAAAAGGGTTTAATACAGGGAGGTTAGTATTATGGGATTTTTCAGCAGTGAACCAAAAGTTATCGAAAGCCCCACAAAGGACTTTATGGGGCAACATTTATACCACTTAGATGGTATTGGTGCTAATTTATTTGTGTATGATACATGTGTTGTTATCGATCGCACTCAAGGCGGTCTATTTAACTTGGGGAATCGTACCTATAAGATTATTCCAATAAAGAACATCTTAGCCATTCAAGTAAAATCAACTGGTGTTACTTCGGGATTTTTAGAATTTGCCACATATGGCCACGAAAACACATCGATGAAAGGTTTTGACAGAACCAACGATGAAAATAATATCAACTTTAACAGTGAAAACTCAGTTAATACTGCAAGGGAAATTGTTAAATACCTGGTTCCTAAGATTTGTTAATGCACCAGGATGAGTTTTTTATTGTAAAAAAGTCAGAAATCGTGCGTAATGTATTAGATTCTGTATTCTAATGTAATTAATAAAAGAGGAAATTTACATGAATTTTAAAGATCCAAAAAATATTCTTGAATTTATTAAATTCCAAAAGCAACTCCTTTATAAATACAAAAACTATGTAAAGGAGCTCATGCAAAAGGATTATAAAAAAGCAGCTATTCTTGCTTACTGGCTTAGGGATTATCTCGGCTATATAAAAAACGAAAAAACCTTTATGCCAAAGCGATTAATCACATACAAACGGGGGCAAATCGTATTTGTAAATTTTGGATTTAGAGTAGGCCAAGAATTAGGCGGATTGCACTATGCAATTGTATTAGATGTAAAAAATAGTAAAAATACATCGACCCTCACAGTTATCCCCTTGCGAAGTAAAAAAGACAAAAATACATCATATCAAAATTTATACATGGTGCCATTAGGGAGTGTATTATCAAATTTAATCGATGATAAAGCAAAGGCCATGGTAAAGGCACTTAACCAAGAAGCGGATGATTTGGCCAAAAAGTATACTATTGATATTATAAGAACAGACAAATCTTTGCAATCACGAGTGATAAAGCTTAGAAAGCAACATAAAGATGCTATGGCCGTGTTAAGCTATCTTGATAATCTAAAATCAGAAAGCATGGCTGACATCGGACAAATAACAACAATAAGCAAACAGCGAATAAAAGCTCCGGTTCGAACCACAGATGTTCTTACAAATATAATTTTGCCCGATGAATTGTTAGATAATTTAGAAACTAAATTAAAATTTCTTTATTTTAGTTGCGAAAAACCATAATCTATGATAGTATGTAAATACGAGGTAGCACCAAGCTATCAAACAAATGATGAGTAACCATTAAGGTTACAATAGGCTCTTAGGTTTTCCTAAGGGCCTTTTTTATTGTAAAAAAATAAGCCCTCACCGCGGTGAGGGCCATTAAAAACTTCATACCCAAGAGGGACTCTATTTTTACTCCACAATTATTATAGCATATCTCTAAGGCTAATCACTATACCAAGGAGGTTATAATATTATAGCCATGAAACGTGCCAACGGAACAGGTTCCGTTTACAAGATGAAACATAAGCCATTACGCAAGCCTTACCGAGCCCTCGTAACTACTGGCTACGACGAGAACGGTAAGTGTAAACGTAAGACGATAGGGTATTATACGAAATCAAAAGATGCCTTATCAGAATATGGCATTTATCCGGAGAAATTTGAAACCAAGAAAGTATTATTTAGTGAATGCTGGCGTTGGATGATTGCCGATAAGGAACGTAAAGGAATCGATACGAAAAAAGGCGGATATTCGACCGCACAAGCGAAGATAACGTCCATTTGGATAAACCTATATAAGAGATTGAACTCGTCCATCTGCAAGCGATAATCGACGAAAATAGCCATCTAAGTCGTTCATCTATTGGATTAATTGTCAAAGGACTGAACGGAGCCTTTGAAGCAGCTATCAAGAATGATGTGATTATCAAGAACTATGCTGCGCTCCTTAAATTGAAATCGGCGGAAAAATCAAACATCCATAAGCTTTTCACATAAGATGAGATTCAAACAATATGGAATCACACCGATGAGGCTATTGCGAAACTCTTATTGATGTACATATATTCTGGTATGCGCCCTATTGAACTACTATCGATTAAGATGGAGAACGTCCACCTGGATGAGTGATATATCATCGGTGGGGTTAAAACGAAAGCCGGCAAGAACAGAATCATACCTATCGCAGATTGTGTTATGCCTTTTTACCGCAAAATTTACGCCCTAGCAGCCGCTTCTAAATCGGATACACTTATCCCTCCTGGGTATACCTTAAAGCTTCTCATAAAGCCGATAAAACGATTTTGTAAGAAAGTCGGAATATCTGACCACCTACCGCATGATACACGCCATACGTTCATCACCTTGGAGAGTAACTACGGAATAGATCGTTATATTTTAAAATCAATCGTTGTCCACACGCAAAGTAAAGACATAACGGCGGATGTGTACACGCATAAGACGATTGAACAATATATCGAAGAGGTAAATAAGATACCCGCATCATTTCGTTAAAAGGTTGTGCAACGGTTGAGCAACGCACACGAATTTTTGCAATTTTTAAAAGAAAAAGCACAGTACCTATGCGCATAAGTACTGTGCTTTCTGTATTTGTGGAACTGTAGGTCTTATTTGGAGTACAATTCGACGATTAGTGTCTCGTTTACTTCGATAGGAAGTTCTTCACGTTCAGGAAGGCGAGTTAATGTGCCTTGGAAAGCGTCAAGATTTTTTTCGATGTAAGGAAGTTCAAAAGAACGAAGTTCTTGGAAGTTCACTTTGAACATTTCGTTGTCACGGCTAGCTTCACGAAGCTCGATTACATCACCTGGTTTACATTGATAAGAAGGGATATCAACGCGTTTGCCGTTAACAAGGATGTGGCCATGGTTTACCATTTGACGTGCTTGACGGATGGAGTTACCGAAGCCAATGCGATATACAAGGTTGTCCAAACGGCATTCCAACAATTTCAACATGTTTTGGCCTGTAACACCGTGCATTTTTTTCGCTTTATCGTAATAGCGTACGAACTGGCGTTCTAGCAAGTTGTAGTATGCTTTAACTTTTTGTTTTTCTAATAATTGAAGACCATATTCAGACATTTTCTTTTGACGTTGGTCTTTTTTTACACGTTTTAAAGCCTTCGCGTGACCGAAAACGTTCACACCGAAGCGACGGCATAACTTAAATCGTGCTTCTCTTCTCGTTGCCATGTGATTATCACCTCATAGATTAATAAAACTTTGCACAAATTGTGCTTAATTATTATACCCTATGAAAATGAAAAAGTCAAAGGTCGATGACCATTGTCAATAGTGGGGTTTGTGCTATAATAAAAGGTACAGTATTAGTGTTTCCAGTGGAAACTGATGTAAGAGGAGATTCACCATGAATGTGTCCTATAATGTAAAAGAAGAATTATGTATTGAACATACACCAGGGGCAGGTGCCATTGTTATCTTTGGGGCCTCCGGAGACCTGACGAAGCGTAAATTGTTGCCAGCTATTTATTCCTTGTTTCAACGTGGTTTACTTTCACCGAAGGTAGCCGTAGTGGGCGTAGCACGGACAGCGATGAGCCACGATGAATTTCGTGAACAAGTGAAAGCATCCATCCTAGGTGACCGTGAACCAAATGCAGAAGAACAAGCATTTATTGAGCGCTTTTCCTATGTAGCTGGTCAATATACAGAGCCGTCTACGTATGTAGCGTTGCGCGAAGAATTAGAACGTGTGGCAGATGCTCATTGTACTGGCGGGAATGCACTATTTTATCTAGCCATGCCACCAGAGCTATTTGAACCTATTGTACGTGAATTACATGGGGCAAAGCTGTTAGAAGAAGTAGGTTCTTGGTCCCGTGTCATCATTGAAAAACCATTTGGACATGATTTAGAAAGTGCTATCGCATTAGATGAATCCTTGAAACAATATATTACGGAAGCGCAAACCTATCGTATCGATCATTATTTAGGGAAAGAAACGGTACAGAATATTTTAATGCTTCGTTTCGCCAATGCTATATTTGAACCGCTTTGGAATCGCAAATATATTGAGCGTGTAGAAATTACTGTAGCCGAAGAATTAGGCGTAGAAAAACGTGCAGGCTATTATGATGGGGCAGGCGCTTTGCGTGATATGGTGCAAAACCATATGATTCAAGTATTATCTTTGATTGCCATGGAACCACCTGCTAGTTTTAATGCTGACGATTACCGTGATGAAATTGGTAAGTTAATTTCCTCTATTCGCAGTTTACATCGTCAAAAATTAGGCGATATTGCAGTGCGTGGTCAATATGCAGATTCTGGTAATACAGAACGTCCAGCTCCAGAGTATCGGAAGGAAGAAAATGTGCCACCTACATCAACGACAGAAACCTATGTGGCATTAAAATTATTTATCGATAACTGGAGATGGCGTGATGTGCCGTTCTATCTTCGCACAGGAAAACGATTGCCGAAGAAATCTAGCGAAATTGCCATAACTTTCAAACCAATTCCGCACTCGATTTTTAAACCGTTCCATGCGAAAGACTTTAACCAAAATGTATTGGTTCTTCGCATGCAACCAAATGAAGGAATGGGATTGTCTTTAGAGGTGAAATCTCCAGGGTCTAAGCTGAGTGTTAACACCCTAGAAATGGATTTTTCCTATAGCAATTCTAAGGAATTAGCAGACATTCCAGATGCTTATGAAAGATTGATTTTAGATGGTTTATTAGGAGACCAAACACTATTCGTTCGCAACGATGCGGTAGAAAAATCATGGCGCTTATTTAAGCCATTGATTGAAGCATGGGAACGAAATGATGAAGAAACACCGTTATGCTTCTACCCAGCTTTCAGTGCGGGACCAAAAGAAGCGGAAGAGTTATTAGAAGGAGGATCTTGGTCGTGGCGAGAGATATAATTCATGCATTTCCTACAGGAGATGACGTGGCGAAAGCAGTGGCCGATCGATTTTTAACCTATACAAATGAATGCATTGCAGAAACAGGCGCTTGTGTGGTGGCTGTATCTGGAGGTACCACTCCGAATGCATTATTTTCTTTGCTCGATTCTGATGAGTATACAAATCGTATCGATTGGGAGCATATTTTCTTCCTTTGGGTAGATGAACGATTTGTACCACAGTCGAATCCAGATAATAATTTTGGCCGTGCAAAAGATCGCTTATTTGGAAATATTATGGGAGCTGCTCACTATTATCCAGTACCAACAAATAATGGTACTGTGGAGGAAGCAGCAGATAAATATGAACAAGAAGTAAAAATGGTCTTGAAGCGTACAGAAAAGGAATCCATAGATTTAGTCTTACTAGGCTTAGGTGATGATGGACATACAGCGTCCCTATTCCCTAAATCTGAAGCTTTGTATGAACGTGATCGTATGGTAGTGGCCGTAAAAGATGGCAAAGTATGGGAACGTGTGACATTAACATTCCCAATGCTGGTGAATGCGAAATCTGTGTGGTTCACGGTGGTAGGTGCTTCTAAAGAGGCGGCCTTAGCACGCGTGCTTCGCCAACGTAAGGAATATGAAGAATATTCTTGGGAGGATCGAGTAGACCATTGTTTACCAGGTGCGGTATTAACTCATGAACCAGTAGAATGGTATGTAGATGATTCTGCCCATAAAAATTAATTGATTTGAAATAGGAGGTATTAGGCATGTTTAATTTTGGCACACAAGAATTATTTCTTATTTTAATTATTGCTCTTGTTATCTTTGGTCCTAAAAAATTACCTGAAATTGGTAAGGCCATCGGTAAAGGTATTAATGAATTTAAAGATGCTGTTAGTGGCGATAAAAAAGTAGCTAAAGAAGAGCCTGCAAAAGCGGAAACTATTGATGTAGAAGCTGGTGCTACTAATAGTCATAAACAAAATAATTAGGATGTGCTATAATGAATTTAGTCATATTTCTGCTCCTTATTTAGGGGCTAAAAATAGTCATAAACAAAATAATTAGGAGGAACTATGTGTAAAGATTGTGGTTGTGGTAGCACGGGTAATGTGACTACAAAATTATTTCACGTGCCAGGCATGATGTGCGGGAACTGTGAAAACACTGTAAATGGGGCCGTTCGTGGGTTGCCAGGCGTATTAGAATCTACTGTGGATTTGAAAACAAAAGAAGTACGGATTCGCTTTGACCATACTAAAACGGATGAAGCAACCATTCGTGCAGCTATCGACGAAACAGGTTTTGAAGTGGAATCTGTGAAAGACTATGTTCATGAACATGGTGGCATTTTGGGCGCTATTAAGAAAATATTCAAATAAGGCGTACTATCTGGTGATATGCCGGGTATATATTAGAATACAAGGAGGGGCTATCTGGATTGATTTCAAGATGGCCCTTTTATAGGAGTTAGTATGATACGCAAGTTTAATCAAAAAGAATACACCTGGGATGGAGTCGACACGTTGGTATACAAGCAAGATAATAGCCCTTTTAAAGATGTGACCCGTCAAGTTTTGTTTGATGGAGCTTGGGATATTCCATGCCAATTCCGTTATTTTGAGGTACAACCAGGTGGGTATAGCACTATGGAACGCCATGAGCATACGCATATGGTCATGATCTTCCGTGGGAAAGGCCAATGTTTACTAGGCGACACCGTGGAAGACGTCCAAGAAGGAGATATGATTGAAATCCCTAAATTGATGGCACACCAATTCCGTGCGAACCAAGACGATCATTTAGGCTTCCTCTGCTTGGTTAATGTGGACCGAGATAAGGTGCAAGTTATCACAGAGGAAGAACAAGCTGTGATGATGGAAAATCCTGTAATCGAGGAGTTTTTAAATAGCTAGTTAATCAGTTTACATACAACTGTCTCACAAGTAAGAAACATAAGTGATGAGGAATCTAGGCATCTAATGTTGATGTTAGGAGTTAGCGTCATTTATGTTTCTTTTTTGTTTTGAAGTGAAATTTCATTATACAATTAAGTAGCTAACATTTTCTGATATGCAATAACGGAGTCTAGTTATGATCATGAGAGTGAGACAAAACTATACGATACACATCACAGCTAATAGTTGTAACACATAAAAGGACAAATATATTATAAATTTAAGATAAATCCCTTTTATTAGAGCAAAAGATTTGTTATAATTGAAAAGTTCTCATTTTTTATAGAAAGTAGGTTACATATGAGTTTTATTCGTAGTATCAATCGACTGTTCAATGATTATCTAGCATGGATTGTGCTAGCTATGGCAGTTATCGCATTTTTAGTGCCAGAAGTATTTATGGGAGCAGCGAAACAAACAGTTCCTTTATTACAATTGGTGATGTTCAGTATGGGCTTAACCTTAACAGGAAAAGTATTCTTAGATGTATTTAAACAACCGTGGCAAGTGATCTTGGTATCCTTGATTCAATTCTTGTGGATGCCACTAGCAGGTTGGTTAGTGGGGAACTTGTTTGGATTCCCACCAGAAATCGCCTTAGGCTTTATCCTATTGGGGGCAGCACCAGGCGGTACCGCTTCTAATGTAATGACATTCTTGGCAAATGGTAATGTGCCGTTATCCGTATCTGCCACAACAGTATCCACATTATTGGCACCAGTGTTAACACCAATCTTCATCGTGTTATATGCTGGACAAACCGTAGATATTGCATTTTGGCCGATGTTCATGTCCATTGTGAAAATCATTGCGGTCCCAATTGCGCTAGGAATTATAGTGAACTATTTCATCGGTTCTCGTATTGAACCTGTGAAAGAAGTATTGCCAACAGTAGGAGCTGTAGCGGTATTAATTATCCTAGCTGGTGTCACTGCCGTTAGCCGCGATAATATCTTAGCTCACGGTGTGATGATTTTCTTGGCTTGCTTAGTGCAAAATGTGAGCGGTTATGTAGTGACGTATTTTATTTGTCGTCTATTTGGTTCTAACGTACCAGATCGCCGTGCCATGCAAATCGAAGTGGCAATGCAAAACTCTGCCTTGGCAGCTAGCTTGGCATTGAAACACTTTACACCACAAGCAGCCGTAGCAGGCGCCGTTTTTTCCATTATCCATAACTTTACAGGATCTATCTTTGCGGGCATTTGCCGTCGTAATGATTCTAAAAGTACACACTAATCTGAAAGTTAAGGTACTTTGAGTAGTAACACATTAGACAATTACATATCTATTAGAAACGTCATGTACTTTCATAGTTTGTTATAGGATGAAAGTATGTGACGTTTTTTGATTTAATAAAAAAATGAATACAAAGATATGGGGGTATTGAGGGGAAATGTATTCTGTTGAAGCCGTGTTTGAAGAAATAGAAAAAGCGATAGACTGATTTACATATTGTATTTCAGGGATCTGTCGCTTTTTATTGCAAATTATATAAATTTTAAAAGTTGATGTAGTGTATGGGGCTTGTTATTATAGGAGTTTGTAACACGAGTATTAAATGGGGTGAAATGATTTCAGTAGTTGTCTTTTTTATGCCAATTTAAATAAAAGTAGTAAATACGCATTTATTTTAAAAGTGGTAATTGGAGTTGTTGGTTAAGCCCCTTTTAGACATTAAAGTTAAGATTTCTTTAGAATTAGTTAATTGTCATCCAGGAAGTACTTGGTTTGGTATACGGTCTTGTTCAGCCTTATCTAACGCTGTAACAAAACGTTCTACACAATCTTGACTAGATATAACGAAGTTGTGAGTGATACTTGAAGTGGCCATAGTAACACCTCCTAATATTTTTCATACGTATTGTATTTGAAATCAGTTGATAAGAAAGGAAATCCGCGCTATTTATTGATATAATTATAATGATTGATAGAAAGACTCGTCAATATATAAAAATATACTTTATTATGGTGGTGTAAAATGTGTGTTAAACCGTGTCGCAATATACGACACATTGATGTATACTATGTATAAAGGAAGGTGATGGATATGGCACTAGCAAAGACAAGTAATGTCAATGTAAGAATCCAAGCGCATATAAAACAACAAGCGGAACAAATTTTAGAGACGATAGGCATTTCTCGGGCAGCAGCTATTGATATGTTTTATAGACAAATTATTTTAAATAATGGTATTCCGTTCCCATTGACAATACCTAAAGAGTTACCAATACATGAGAACATGGATGAAAGTACATTTAATGCTTTGATGGAAACGGGGTACTCACAGGCAGTACGAGGAGAAACGTATTCTGTTGCAGAAGTATTTGAAGAGCTAGAACGAGGTCTATAATGGAAACGTATAAGGTAAGAATTACAAAACAAGCAAAAAAGCATCTTATACTTATACGAGATTATATAACCACAGGATTACAACAGCCTAGTATTGCAAAGGAATTAGTTGCACTAATTAGGTCAGAGATGTACGCATTAGAATATATGCCACATCGTATAAAGTGTATTGATGAACAACCATGGAGAGACTTAGGATTTAGAAAAATTAGAATAAAAAACTATTATGTTTATTTTTGGATTAATGAAAATGAAAAAGAAGTGGTTATTATCGCTGTAGTTTACGTAAAAATGGATCAGCTGAAACAGTTAGAAAAATTGTAGTTAAGTAGTTTGGAGTCATGAAATGAATGCTTAACTATATAATGAAATTGGAACCCAATACAATAAGATTCGACAAATAAAGTATAATAACTAAATATATTAAGATGAAATTATGAGGAACAGTATGAAGTTTATACACGATAGAAATAGCAACATTCTTTTCAGTCTTCATGATAGTAGGGTGAAAGAAATCACATATGACAACGAAACTTTAACGTTACAAGTTAATAAAATATATGAATTTGTGGAAGGTGAAGAAAGAGCGTATCCAGGTGAAATATGTTTTGAAAAATGTGATATCGACCTATGCGATATATTGATATTTAACAAAACCTTAGGTGAAGGACGCTTCAATGGAAAGTCTATTGGTTTACAGCAATTTATAGATGAATATACAGACTCAGAATTTGAAATCATTATTGAAGGCTATTATGGCAACACAACCACATATACAGGATGGCTTCGGGAAGACGGAAAAAGACCAGTGTCGGCAATCATGTATGTTTGGAATAGCGGAGATATGGTGTATAACGTACAAAAATAAACGATTTAAAACAATAATTTTATAAAGGAGAAAAGCTCATGAACAAATTTGAGAAGAGAAAAATATTGCAAGAATATCAAGCCAAACAAATGGAAGAATTTGAAGAGAACTTACCGATGGAAAAGAAATTATTTTATGAATTATTTGATTATCTAAATGATAAATCAGAAACGGTAGAGTGTAATCACGATTTTTCTTTAACAAATGAGTTTTTGAAAGATAAAAATACGGATATTGAAAAGGTTATAGAATTTTTGCGAGAAAATGGTGCTGGTTGCGATTGTGAAGTGATTTTTAATGTTGAGGAAAAGTTTGAAGAATAAAATGTTTGTATTAGAAATAGATAGGTAAATTTAAAGTTGTAAGGAGAAATAGTGATAGATGCAATCAATACATAATATTTTATGTGGAAAACTAAATCCGAGAACTGGAGTTATCAAAATAAGTAGTTCTAAAGATGACGATAGAATTTATTTCGATATAAGTTGGGAGGGAGATTTCCATTTTATAGTTACTGGTTGGGTGCATTACGGGTGGTATTATGTACAAAGAGATAAACAATGTATATCGCCATCTTATGTTTATAAAAAACTAGATGATAGAGCGTTATCTGTTATGCAACATATTATAGACGAGATTGAAAATGGGAAATATAACAACAAAAAAACTGAAAAAGAAAAAATTAAGCAGGTTCTTGAAGAAAGAAATCTAACCTCTTTTATGAACAATACAAAATGGAAAGAACTGATAGATTCCGTCATGGAGAACATGAGAGGCATCCCGACACAATATAAGACGTTTTTTGATGAAGAAGAGCCTAGCATGTATTGGACGATTGATGCTGATGAACATTTTTTTCATATGAATATGAGAATTGTTGAATGGTTTAAAATTAGAAGTAAATTTGAGAAAGTTCTTGGTCAAGGACGTTTAATTGAGCCAAAGACATGTGTTACTGATAAAAAAATAGAAATAGAGCGTATGCTTAATACATTTAGTATTCCTTATGAATATGATGATATTGAAAAATGTTTTATTATTTTTGGATATAGATGATAAACTATCTACTATTGAAGTAGTATCTGCTAAGACCGGCTCGATAATATCAGAATTTAATAGAATGATAAAAAATGTGAAAGAGGAAGTATAGACAATGGGATAATTTTAAGCAGAACAAATTGAAACAGTTCAACTAGAAATGGAACTGCGTAGTAATGTAGAAGTGGGGGAAAATCGAAAATCTTGAGGAAAGAATAAAAAGTATAGTTCAAAAACAAGTGGAAAGGAGAGCCGAAATGAAGTGTAGAGGGAGTAAAACAAGACAAAGAATTGTTAGAGATTATGAAGTTCAGCCTGAAGCACATATTAAGCTGTTAGCAAATCAACAAAAATATAGTGATGCAAGAGCAATTATTAAAGATGAATATTATGTATTTAGTGCTAAGCATAAAATTGATGGCAAGAAGAAATTTATTCAGTGTGGCATGGGTGCGGCAAAAGATTTTTTAGAGCTAATTCATCACAAAGGGTTACCTCTTTTTAATCCTCTTATAATCGAACCTCACGTAAATAATAGAAAAGAATATGACAATAGAGGGAGTGGGAATTTACAATCTGAAAATTGGAATGAAACTGCAAAGCAGCTTTATAATGCGATAATGTGGTTGATTATTTTATGGGATGCTAAGCCAGATACACCTTTATTTGATTTTAGAGATGAAGTCATTAAGTATAAAACATGTGAGCCTTATGAAAGCAAGATAAAAAGAGTAAATACCAGTATAAAGAATGGTAGTAAAGGGAAAACTCTGACTGAGATGATTAATAGATACAGAGCGGATAACAATATTAGAGATGAAATCTGCAACTTTGATATTCTGAAAAATAAAATCCATAATATGAAAGACCAACAAGGAAATACAATAGAATCTTACTTTTAGTTAATGCTGAAGGGTCAGGATAAAAAGTAGAAATAGTGTTTGTTAAATTTTAACAAATTAGGAGTACAGATTTTGATAAATGAGATAAAGGCATATTGGGACAAGCAGAAAAAAGAATATGAGGATAGATATAAAGAGACATTTTTAAAGGACTATGAAAGATCAACAGAATACCTTAAAAAAATGGAAAGCTACTTGTTATCCAAACAAAAAGAATATCCTTCAGATATTGATATAGTATGTACGCTTGCTTCTTTAATGTTAGAGCTTAGACGCGGTGAGTATATAAGATATTTAAATTCTTTTCTTGATAAATTTGAAAGTTATTTAGATAATGCTCAAAAAGCAAGAGTTTACACCAATATTGCATTTAACCATGATTATACTGCAGAAGCATTAGAATATTTACTAAAAGCAAAGGATTTAGATTCTCCTTTAGTTGAAACATATACAGGATTGAGGCTTTATTACTTTAGTATGTACCAGTCTAATGAAAATAAAGAATGGCTTATATTGAGTCAAAAATATTTTGAAAAAGCTAAAAATATTAATGATAGTTATGAATATTCCTTCAATCATGCAGTATCTTTATATGAACTCAAAGAATATGAGAAAGCTAAAGAAATATTTTTCGAATTATTAAAAAATATCCTGATAGAATGAGGCTATTGCTTAGCATTGCATACTGCGAAGTATATCTTGGTAATTGTAAATGTCAATATAAAATGTACAATTATTCCATCATTTGTATATGGTGACGTAATCGGTAAGAGTCTCCAGATATGCTAATGACATGAGCATGATGAAGTAGTCGATCGACAATGGCGCTAGCTACTCGTTCATCCTGTAATATAGATGTCCACTCATCAAAATCAATATTAGTGGTAACAATTGTACTTTTTTGCTCATACCTCCTGTCAATAATTTGGAAGAGTAAATTAGCATCTCCCTCTTGTAGTGGCAAGTAACCAATTTCATCAATAATTAAAAGCTGGTATTTGGTATAATGCTTTAAACGGGTTTCTAAACGATCTGCTTCACGTGCTTTTTTAGATTCTGTATGAGATCATGGCATTTAATGAAGTACGTGCTTCGTCTGCTCTGCGCGCTTTCAATTCCTAAGGAAGTGGCTAAATGTGTTTTTCCAACGCCACTAGAACCGAGAAATATAATATTTTCAGCTTGATCCATAAAATGTAAGGAAGCTAAATTTTTAATTTGCAGTTCATTAATTTGTGGCTGAAAGGTAAAATCAAAATCCTTCAAGGTCTTCAAATATGGGGAATTGCTAACTTTTATCATATGGAGGATGACATTTTCACGCTTTACATCTACCTCATAATCAGTTAACTGTAACAGCCACTCAATATGAGATATATGCTGTGTATTAGCTAACTCAATCGTCTCATCTAAGTGCAACAAACATTGCTTTAACTTCAGATACTCTAAATTGTCCTGTAACCGTTTGTAATCAGTCTTTGTACTCATAGATAGCTCCTATCTTTTCTCAATTAGCTCTAGCTTTTTCTTTAACCTCATCAGCGGACAAATACGGAATTGTTTTCTGCAATTGTGCTTCATAATGAGAGGGCAGGTAATTACATTTTTTCTTACTTAGTACGTGTACTGTGACTAATTTTGTGTTATCATAGATATGTAGCATTCGATTAATGACTTGTAACGTCATAGATTTACCCACATTTTCTGGTGGTACAGAATAGTGGTTACCTTAAAAGCAGATTGTATTATCTTGTAACACTTTTGGTTTAGGATGCTCGACTCGATAGGAATCTCGTATTACCTCTT
This sequence comes from uncultured Veillonella sp., assembly GCA_963516605.1. Taxonomy (GTDB): domain Bacteria; phylum Bacillota; class Negativicutes; order Veillonellales; family Veillonellaceae; genus F0422. The sequence continues at coordinate 16,801 of CAUQBP010000014.1, forward strand.
TTGGGAGTGGTAATAGAGATTCCTTTTCTTCTATCACCATTGTAGTCGGTATCCGTCGAGTAGCTTGTGAAATAGATAAGTTACTACGTAATATAATTTGGTCTACTTGCCTTTGAATTCCTTCAATAGAAAGCTTCCCTTGGTAGGCATGCAATTCATCTAGTATCTTCATTTGGCATTCTACTTTTCCTTTTGTTTGTGGTCGGTAGGACATGCATGGTTGAAAATGAAAGACTATATCCTTGCTAAATTGTTCTGCTTTAGGATGTATTTGACCTTGACTACCATGCCGCCTGGCTGCGATCATAACACTTTTCATATTATCTGTAAGAATACATTGTGGAACGCCACCAAGCTTTTCAAAGAACTCAGGCATACCATCTTGTAGGGTAATTAGCGATTTATCTAATGTTACCTTGGCTAACTTGTACCTTGAAAATCCTAGTGTCATCAAAAGTATATGCAAGGTAATAGCCGTACCATCTTCTAACAGAAAATTAATATTTTCTTTCCAATCAATTTGTGCTTGTTCCCCTGGAGTCGTTTCAAACCGGATAGTCCCTTTTGTGCTTAATGTTCGTTTCTTTCCATCAAAATAACTTTGAAATTGAGGAATCTTTTGTATGTATCCTCGAAATGTAGAGTAGGCTATATCAAGTCCGTGGTTATCTTTCAGATATTGCCATAACACTCGTTTGTAATAAAACTTTTGCGGAGTATCTTCTGACAACAAAGTTTCAATAATGTCATAAAAACTATCAATCCGAGATTGTCTTTTTCGGTTTTTACTAGGAGCCCCCTTTTCATAATATGCCTTTACTGTACGTCTATCGCACCCTAATTGGCGACTTAATTCACTATAATTAGGTTTCAGATGTAACACCTCCAGTGCCTGTTTTAATCTTGGTAAGTCTAATACCGTATTTACTGTTATTGGTTCATTTCTATCTAATACATATTGCATGTTATATCACCTCATGCATCTAGTATCTGATATGTAATGAAATTTGTACATCTTTATATCGTCATTTCTGTACATTCTTATGATAGCATTTATAAAAAGCAAGTTAGTAAGATTAAATCCTTTTTTTAACTGGATAAGTTCGCGTATTGAGTAAGTGTTTTTCATTATGCAGGAAAATATCACATATAGACGTAATATTAAGAAATATTTGTTTGTTGATTTGTATAATGTACCATGCACCATCAGGGCTATTGGGAAAATATTAACCACACAAAATATAAAGAGATAAAATTTAAAATGTTCCTAAAAATGAAGAATAATACGAGAAATATTATAATTCGTTCCTAAAATATCTACATTTGTTCTTTACATACAAGCTTCGTTCTATTATAATAAAAGGGGAGGTGTAATGATGAAATATTCTATTGAAATTGGTAAAATTATAGAGGGTGCATTAAAGCATGATCAAGCCAAAGTTATAAATTATACAAAACAATTAGTATTAAAGCTGGAAAAGGATAATGATTCCCGCTCTGCAGCTAAATTTCAACGTTTACTATCTGCTCAAGCCGAATCCGCCTTAACGCCTATGAATAGTTCTAATTCTATTGCTATTCCTGTAGATACTGAATCAAGAATGAACCTTGCTGACATTATTTATCCATATCAAAATGATATTGAGGTTATTCTCTCAAAACGAAATGAAGAAAAATTAAACTCATTTATTTTAAGTTATCAAAATGCAGATAAACTCAACTCTCTTGGAATAAATGGATCTAACTCGCTGTTGTTATATGGACCACCTGGATGTGGAAAAACTAAATGTGCCTACCTAATTGCTAAAAAATTAAATTTGCCACTCGTTGTTGCTAGGTTAGATAGCTTGATTTCTTCATACCTTGGTACTACAGCCAAAAATATTCGTAGCTTGTTTGAGTTTGCACAAAAGATGCCTTGTGTATTATTTTTAGATGAATTTGATGCTATTGCAAAGGCTAGAGATGATAACAACGAACTTGGAGAATTGAAACGAATTGTTAATAGTCTTTTACAGAATATAGATACAATGAGCAAAGATAGCCTAATTTTAGCAGCTACCAATCATCAGCAGTTACTTGATCCCGCAATATGGAGAAGATTTGACTATAAATTAGAAATAGAACTGCCGGATAAAGATGCTATTGCAGCATTGATTACCTTATTTTCCAATGGTATATATAAATTTAGTCAAAAAGAAATTTTAGAAATTTCAACTTTACTTGATGGTCAAAGTGGTTCTGATATAGAAGATATGATAACCAAATCCATAAGAAACTCTGTTATCCATAACTCTTCTTTTAGTGTATCTAACATTTATGAAGAACTATTTATTACCAAAAATATCATTCCTCAAAACTGTAATAATTCACGAGAGCTATTGCAAATTAAGGCAAAATATTTGCGAGACAAAGATTCTAAAATTTTTAGTTTACAGACAATCGCTGACATCTTAGGTAGTTCAAAAACAACTATTCAAAAAATTGTGAAGGAGGTTTAGTTATGAGCGAAAATAATCTACCTATAAAATTAGTTCTTCCCAAAACAACAGATATTGTTCGGAATGCTGGGGGCGGGGGATTAAAATTTTTTGGCGAAGTAACTCCGCAGTTAAAAAGAGAAATAACTGACAAGTTTGAAAATTTGCTATCTTTTTATTCAGATGTTTTCAATGAGAATGAGTCAATCCCTGCTGTAGGGAAAATAACTGTAAAACCTGAAGCTATTGCAAAGTCACACAAACCATCTGACCTGTGTAGAAATTGCCCAATTATTGGTAGCGAAGAGTTAAATGAAATATATATTAAGGTTAACAGAAAAAACATTCAGGAAACAATAGAGAGGGTAAAAAATCCACCATCACAAAAATTTCAAGCCAACATGACCGCAATAGTCGATATTCAACCTATTAAGCCAGAAGAAAAAATCTTGCCAACACTCAGTTCTATCGTACAGGAAGATTTTAACTCTATTAAAAAAGTTATTAAACTTAAAGTCTTTGATTTTGAAGATGAGTTTGATAACAAACAAATTTGGGACTATGTGATACGTAAATTATGTTCACTTCATTTTGAAGATAAATACGAAATTATTTCATATGGTGATCAGCTTAAATTTTTGAAAATAGAAGTTACTTCTTATGATGATATTATTAAGCTGGCCTCTATTAACGGAGTAAAAACTGTTGGTTTTTTTCAAGAGTATTCCCTTCCTCAGAACGTTTTTTCGGCAACGGAAATACAAACCTTATTGGATTCTGAGTACAGGGATAGCGATGTTACCATCGGAATTATTGATGGTGGAATAAGTGACGATAATCTATTTTTAAAGCCTTATATTGTTGCACGTGAAGAATATGTAAATACAGTTTATCAAAATCCACAACATGCCACATTTATTGCATCGACTATACAGTGTGGAAATGTTTTAAATGGTATTTCTGCACCTGCAGCTTATCGTTTTAAATTTGTAGATATTGTTGCCATTCCAAATAGTGATAAAGATTTTGGATTAACTGATTCCATTACTGAAGATGATTTGATGGAAATTATCGAAGAAGTGATGGAGAAATATTCGTCTACTACTAAAATATGGAATTTATCACTAGGCATTGAAAATAAGCCTTGTGATGGTTCAATGTCTGATTTAGGGGTATTTTTAGATTACATTCAAGACGCATACCATGTACAAGTCTTTGTTTCTAGTGGAAATATAAATAGCCTGCCATTTAGAAATTGGCCTCCCCAAAAAGGTATTGGTGAACATGACCGCCTTATATCTCCAGCCGATTCTGTTCGTGCTATAACGGTAGGTTCTGTTGCATTATTTGATTCCGCAGATTCGATTGTTAAATTTAATGAGCCTTCACCTTTTAGTCGAAGAGGCCCTGGTGCCAATTATATTGTTAAGCCTGATGTTGTCGATTACGGTGGTAATTATTCTACATCATACAAAATTGATGGTTTAGGAGTAAAGGGATTGGATTCTAACGGAAAAATCGTTGAGGGGAATGGTACAAGTTATTCAACTCCTCGATCGTTGCAGAAATATGCCTCTATATATGAGGAAATGATCGAACCTGATCTACTCCTTGCGAAAGCAATGTTAATCCATTCTGCTAGAATGAACTCTCGTGAGTTGTTAGATGAACATCCTGACAATATTAAATATTATGGATTTGGGATTCCTTCTGCTGATACACAAGATATTTTGCAATGCAGCAAAGATTGTGTAACGCTAGTTTTTAAGCAAAAAATATCTCAGGGGTCACATCTAGAAATGTATGATTTCCCATATCCAAAGTCTCTTATCAAAAAAAACAAATATATTGGTGAAATAGGAATGACCCTTGTCTACTTACCGCCTCTTGATCAGAAATATGGTCGTGAATATTGTAGAACTAATATTGATGTCAGTTTTGGAACATATTCATATACCGATAGTGGGAAGATTGATTATAAGGGACAAGTTCCTCTTGAATTGAAATGGGATGAAAAATTTGAATCAGCACGAGTAGAACACGGGTTTAAATGGAGTCCTATAAAATCCTATTATAGAAAACTAAATAGAGGAATAAAATTGGCGGACGGATGGAAACTCAGAGTTGATTTAACTCCACGAAACGGGCTCTATGTACCATCACAAGAATTCGTTTTAATTATTACTATCAAAGATTTAAATGGTAATGATATTTATTCAGAAATAACCAATGCATTAAGAGAAAGAGGTTATATAACTAATAATATCGAAACGAAATTTCAGGTTCGTCAAAGACAATAGAATCCCCATAAAAATAGATACTCTTATTTGTAGGTATCTATTTTTATTTTTAAAGGGGTGCAAAAGTAGGAAGAGGGGGTGTCAAAAAATTGTGAAGTATATATTCGCAGAATGTGGCATGGAGTGAAAAAAGATATGAGGAGTGAAATTCATAGATGAAATAGATGAAGGAAATCAAAATTTTTTGATACAATTCTCGTGTGAAGTAGATGGATGTAAATGTTAATGTCAATATAAGAATGTACAATTTTGACGATGGTTAATTGTATAATGAAATTGAACAATAGAATATAAAAAATCCATAGTAATTTCGTGGTATGATTATAGTGCTTAATTACAAGATATCACGAGGTAATCACTATGGACAATACTAATCATAACACAGAAACACGTACAAATAAACATCTTTCGTTAAAAGAGCGATTTTACATTCAAACACGTCTTCGACTAGGAGCATCAATATCTTCTATTGATACCGATCTGCAACGGTCTAGAACGACTATTTATTACGAAATAAAAAGCGTGGCACAACCGACCAGATAAAGAAAGATAAATTAGTCAGCCTATATTTTGCCGAAACAGGACCACTATCCTATGAGAAAAGTAGAGCAGGATCATTTTCTCGCCCAAAAATTAATACTGCTAGTGCATTTATAGAATGAGCAAAATATAAGATCCAAGGGCCAGATAAATGGTCTATTGACGCTTGTGTAGGTGTAGCACGTAAAGAAAAGTTATTTACATCAGATATGATGGTTTGCACAAAAACCTTGTATAACTACGTACATGAAGGTCTTTTTCTACATATACTTGACTTTCCTTGTATCGTCAAAAAAAACAAACCAAATACATCCAACGTACTCGTAAACATAATCTTGGTTTAAGTATTGATGATCGTAGCCCTGACGTAGATGAACGTACAGAGTTTGGTCATTGGGAAGTGGATACAATTCATGGGAAAAGGGAAAGCAGGAACCTGTGCTGGTGACATTGGCTAAACGAAAAACGCGATTTAATGTACAACTGCTTGCAGATAGTGGTTCTGCTAATGACGTAACAAAAGCGATTGCCACATGGTTAAGTACTATGGCAATGGGTTCAGTAAAGAGCATAACCTCAGATAATGGTAGTGAATTTGCTAACCTTACAGAGGACTGTAGAGTCGCTTGTCCAGTATACTTTGTACATTCTAATTTGCCTTGGCAAAGAGGAACCAATGAACGCCACAATGGATTATTAAGACGATTTATACCAAAAGGTAAAGCATTGAGTGATCTTACTACAGAAAAACTTGAAGTTGTGCACAACTGGATAAGCCGATTACCAAGAAAGCTTCTTGGATACAAAACACCTGAAGAAATGTTCATAGAGGAAATATCGAAGCTATTAAACTAGTACTCTTTTAACTCTATTATGTGATGTTAGATTATTTATATTATAGTGTTCAATTTCTACTTGCAATTTAAGATTTAATTTGTATTATGAACTTTCAATATATTAAAGATTGAATATAGTATCTAGATAACTTGAATTATGCGGAAAACTTTATATTTATAAAGGAATATGTAATATCAAAGAGTTTCCATTGAATTTTGGAGGATTATTATATGCCATTAAGTAATTTAAGAACACTAAGAGACGATATGTGTAAAAATGAAAAAGCGGTTGTTGTATTTCGATTTCATTATAAAGAATTAGAATATTTTGTTGCAGTATGCTTGCTTACGAATAAAGACAGTAAAAAGAAAGAGGCAAAATACGCATTAGTGAGGTTATGCTTTATTCGAGGGGGTGATTTGAATCAATGTTTGGATTGTTATGCTAACTCAAAGGGGTTCTCAGCAGGTATGACAGAACTAAGACATTTTTTAGGAGTATCATACCGACGAGATGGAATAGGTTGGATACAGGGGTTTACTCAATTTTTTGGAAAAATCATACCGACACATATTCCAAATATGAATAACCATGAGAAGCATATTGCTTTACATACCATTTGTAGACATGAAGGTCGAGATCCAAATAGAATATATCGTAGCTACATTTTTAGAAATGGGAAACAGAACGGGCAGCAGAAACATAGAACGGAATATAATGGTCAACTTGCTTCAGCTAGATTTTTTTCTCTTTATCCTAAGTTTAAGCAAGATAGAACTATAAGTTTTGCATTTACTGATGATCCTGTATTAGAAAAAAGTGAGGATGAGATTTTGCGAAATTTCGAGAGAAATGAACGAAATAAGTGTGATTGATATGTCTGCTCCTACGACCGAGGGCATAAAAATGTCAATGAATTAAGTTGGACTATTGACAGGAAAGAATTTACTTATACAAAAAACAGAACAAATCAAGCCTTTCATAAGGTCGATACCCCAGGTTTTAAGGGAAAAAGTGCGTTCCACCATTCCCTTGTACAATAGAGGTTGAGTATGTTTTTCGTTGAACAACCGAGCCATGTGAAGTGTGTCGTATTGATGTCAAAAGTTGCTCCTACGGAGTAGATAAAATGTAGAAAATTTTGAGAACCTAGGATATATCAAAAAAGATGGATGATAATCACCTGTATGAGAATTATATGATGCAACAATTGATATATACGTTTGATTTCATTGAGTTCTACCAGCAGCCCGGAAAGGCAAATCGACTGTTGGAAATTGCTAAAAAGTAGTTGAAGCTGTACGCTGCTTTAGTGGTCAAAGATCCAATCTAGATATAAATTTTCTTAGGGGGGCAGGATAAAAGTGAAAATAGTATTTCTTAAATTCTAACTAATGAGGAGTACAGATTTTGATAAATGAAATAAAGGCATATTGGGACAAGCAGAAAAAAGAATATGAGGATAGATATAAAGAGACATTTTTAAAGGACTATGAAAGATCAACAGAATACCTTAAAAAAATGGAAAGCTACTTGTTATCCAAACAAAAAGAATATCCTTCAGATATTGATATAGTATGTACGCTTGCTTCTTTAATGTTAGAGCTTAGACGCGGTGAGTATATAAGATATTTAAATTCTTTTCTTGATAAATTTGAAAGTTATTTAGATAATGCTCAAAAAGCAAGAGTTTACACCAATATTGCATTTAACCATGATTATACTGAAGAAACATTAGAATATTTACTAAAAGCAAAGAATTTAGATTCTCCTTTTGTTGAAACATATACAGGATTGGGGCTTTATTACTTTAGTATGTACCAATCTAATGAAGATAAAGAATGGCTTATATTGAGTCAAAAATATTTTGAAAAAGCTAAAAATATTGATGATAGTTATGAATATTCTTTCAATCATGCAGTCTCTTTATATGAACTCAAAGAATATGAGAAAGCTAAAGAAATATTTTTAGAATTATTAAAACAATATCCTGATAGAATGAGTCTATTGCTTAGCATTGCATACTGCGAAGTATATCTTGGTAATAAAGATAAAGCAATATCTTGGTTAGAAAAAGTAAAGTCAGGAGAAGATGAAAATCACAATTTGAAAACAGATGATATTTCTGCGGAGCAAATTTTTGATGCCTATTATGTACTTGAAGAATTCGACAAATTCTTACATTACTATAGCGATGAAGTTATTTGTCAATACTATCTAGCTGACTGGGAACACTATTATTATGCTTTATGGCTAAAGGATGAAAAAGCAAAGTTTTTTGTCCTTGAAGAAAGAAATAGACTCTATTTAATGGATGCTATTAAAGAAGCTATAGTTGATGATGACTATGTGAGCGAGGAAGATAAGAAGAAATATATTGAGGAATTGGAAAAAGATAAAAGAGAATATGAAGAAATGATTTCTCGTGTAAAATCTCTAACTTTCAAACCAAAAGTGAGGCTTAAGTTGTATCCAGAGTTTTCTTGCTTCATGGTAGACTGTGTGAGGCATAAATTTAAATGAAATGTTGTAAAAGTTTGAAGTTGGTGCTGCAACAATTATAATAAATGAATAAGTTATAATAAGGGCAAAGGGCTAATAGTTCTTGATAATTAGTTATGGTAGATATACGATTTAGTCATAAGGCTAGTTCAGGAAACATATGAGGCTTTGGGTATTTGAAACATTCTGTAGAAATGATGACGTATTTAATAATGATATAATAATTAAGAGCGCAAACAAAGTGAGAGTACCAACTTATATTAAAGAAGAAAATTACAATATAATAAATATAGATGATACATTTACAAGTATTAGTATTTGCAACAACTTAGAAAGTGGAGATACCAACGAACTGTATGAAATTTACTTTTTTGGTTCACTTTTTGAAGAACATATGATTTGTGGTATGTATGATGAAAAAAATGAGATTACCGATCCTTGTATGATAGTAGCAAAATGTATACATACAGGAAAAGAAATTTTACTCTATGATGAAGCTAAATATGGATACAACCCTATGTTCTGTGATGAGATACATTTAGAAGATATCAAAAAACGTTCACTTTCTAAATTAGAAATTCCAAACTCTAACATTGAAATAGATTTTGCCTATAACATTGATTTTGATGAAGAGAAAGAAGATTTTGAATTTGATGAAGATGACTTTACAGAAACTATTAACGGAGAAAAAATTTCTTTTGAAGAAGTGAAGAGAAATGGATTTGATTATATAAAAATTACTGCTATAGACGAATTGGATACCAAAAGAATTATCTGTGAGTTAGAACTTGCATAAGTTTATCAATTACGAGAGGTAAAATATGACACCAATGAAAGAAGAATTTTGAAAATTAAGCAATGAAGACAAGTTGAAATGTATTCAAATATAGAGGAGACAAATGAAATGGGTGAAACACAAATGAAATTAAAATACGCAAAGATTACCATAGAGGACATTCTAAATATTGAGGAATCTTGGGATATTTGTGATCCCATGTTTAATATGATTGTCGGTTATGAAGGATATGATAAATATTTAAAAACTTCAGAGAGATTTACTTTGGAACAAAGATATTTATGTGCTATTCATTGGTATTTTGGAGAAGTATTTAACGGGGGGCATCATCAATTTTTCTACAACTCTACAGGAATTGTTTGGGAAGATGTGTTAAATGGTTTTAAACATTTTGAAATGCTAGAGTTTGCAGCTAATTTCCAAAAAGTAATTGATTATTGTGGTGGAAGAATTTCCTTTGATAGAGAAGAACGATGGGATATGCTAGAAATATTGGAAGAAAAATACGGGGAGGAATTTTTTAAGATTTTAGATGAAGTCGATGATTTCATTTACGATTATGAAGGTGAAGAAAACGAACTAAACTACATCAAATCTCACCCTGAAAAGTTTGTATTTGAAGGAGAATACGAGAGATTTTACAATCGGCGTTAAAAAAGAAAAAGTAATGCTATTTTTGAGCGAGTGATTGGCGAGTTATTAGGCTTGAAAATATGGTATATTCCTGATGAAATTAAAATTTGGGACAGACGATTTGGCAGTTTATTTGAAACAAAATAATGGAATGAATGAAGTAGTATTTGAAAGAAAGATGAAAGAGTTATTTGAAATCAAGAAAACGTTTATGGAAATATAGAAACTTAATACAAAATTTGAAGTTTATGCGATCTACATGCATAGTGAAAAGGTAAAGTAGCAAACTGAGAAACAGGAGAAACTAAGTATGAGTTATGATTTAATGGTTTTTGAAAAAACAAAAGCACCTAATACAAAAAAACAATTTATGGTTTGGTATGATAAGCAAACAGAATGGGAAGAAGAACATGATTATGAAACGATAGGGGTATCTTCTTCTGATTTGCAAAATTGGTTTATGGAAATGAAAGAAAATTTTCCACCTATGAATGGAGAATATGCACCTAATTTTGATAATCTTGATGATGATGAAGCTGAAGCTGAAAAATTGGAAATGCGTATGGCTGATTACTGTATAGGATATGATGTAATTTATGTAGCTTTTCCTTGGTCTGTAGCAGACGAAGCGTATGAAGTTATGCGAGATTTAGCTAAAAAACATAATGTGGGATTTTTTGATGTGAGTGGAGAAAAAGGAGATATTATATTACCGGATGGCACTAGGATAGAGTAGTTATGTTAATAAGCATTTCTTATTTAATTTCCTGAATGATAAATCGGAAACCACAGAGTGCAAGCATGATTTTTCTTAATTGGCTTGAACTGATGCGTTAGTAAATAGAGAGTATAGGATCAAAGTTGAGCTTGAGTGGGGGTATTAAAATTGAAAAAATGCAAACAAATGACATGGCAATATGAAATTACAGGCCTGGAAGGGAATGCAATTCTGTTTGATACAAATATTTTTGAATATGACTGGCATGAAACAGGGGAATACGTATCAGTAACGGATCCACTATATCATCAGAGTTTTAGGTTTCCTATTTATGTTGTGTATATTAATGATGAACTTCATAAATTTGTTGCTGGTGAATTTAGTAATAATGTATGGGGATTTTATTTACCTAAGTACTAAAGTGATAATTCCAGTTGATTGGTAGATGGAAACAAATTTGAATTTGTGAGGGGATATGATGATGGAAACTATAAATGAGAAGCTACTTTCCTTGGTAGAGGGTAGGGAAACCCCTGAAAGCTATCAAAATTGGTGGCTAAAACACGAACATGAATTAGAGAGGGTTTTAAATAGGGGAGAATTTTTAAGACTTAAGCCAAAAGACCATGATTTCCTCTGGGTGCCGATTTTAACAAGCCAAAAAGGAGCCATAGCCATACTGGAGAGGAAAGGGCTACCTTTTTCTAAAAGCAATCTGTATCAAGAGAAATATTTAGAGGAGCTGGATGTCTATTGTAAGGATAAGAAAAAAAGAGAGCAAGAAAAGAAAAAGAAGGTTAAAGAAGAGCATCCAAATTTGTTTGAGCATTATCCAAAGTTTACAAATGCTTTAGTGAAATCTCTTGATGAAAATGACGTTATAAAACAAGGTGCTACACAAGAGGAAATTCGGAAAGCAGAAGAAAAATTAAGTTTTGCCTTTCCTGAACAAGTACAAAGGTTTTTCTTAATCACAAGCGGCATTGATCTTTCAACTGGCATAAAAGTTGTGCTAAACGAAATATTTTCAATGGAAATAAATGAGAAGCAATATTTGGTTCTTGGAGAGTTTTGGAAAGAGGCAGACGGAGATCAGCTATTGCTTTGTCATGATGAAGAAACAATTTGGTACTATGCCCATGAACAGAATAAAGTAAAGAAGCTTTGCAATGATATGAATGAATTTCTTGAGAAGAAATTATCTAGGTATCTGAGCAGGTAAAGACAAATATGGAGAAATTTATGGAAATCGTAAGAGCAGAGTCTAAAGCTAAACCAGTTAAAATTATTGATGTAGACTTTGATACACTCATTGATATTAACAAGGACCATAGGTTTTATGATCAAGAGGAAAAGGCTATTTTGCATTATTGGTCTGATGGAAAAACAGTGTACTGGAGGCATAGACTTGTCTCTAAAGATGTAGAACATTTTCAAGTGTTTAATGGCACATTTGCAAAAGATAGTAAATCTTGTTATCTATATGATACCAAACTACGCGGTGCTAACAATGAGACATTTAAAGCCTTGAACTATAGCTATGCTTTTGATGGAAAGACTGTATGGACTATATCTGGCCGTTTTGAACCAGCAGATCCTAAAACTTTTGATGTGTGCGACGATGGTTTTTGGCTATCTGAAATTAAAATTACATTGACTGATGGCAAGGAATATACTGAAATTCTTCATATTCCTTATGGCTTTGCGAAAGACAGCAAGCAGGTTTATTACGAAAACTATGAAGGTAAGATTAAAATTTTAAAGAAAGTTGATCCTGAAAGTTTTGTGTCTAATAAGGATGGATATTTTGGTTGGGACAAAAGCAATGTCTATTATGGGAAAAATCTTTTGCCGGGGGCTTCGCCAGAGAACTGGCGGGTCATTGATGATAAGAGACAGATTTCAACTGATGGAAAGTATTTTTATAGATTGAATAAAAAGATTTCTGAGGAAGAGGCCTATGAGTGGATAAATAATCCACGTTTGTGAAATCATGATTTGCAAAGGATATAGTTTGTATGGAAAATTTAGATATTTTTGAGGTGGCATGTAAATATTTTTTTCAAAAGATTAGTGAATTTAAGGAAATTTTGTCAAACAAAGTTAGAGCATTAGAAAATATAGACTGGATATATGATAAGGGAACTACAAAAGTCTGCCGAGCCAGTCAACGACAATCTGAAAAATCTAACCCACAGTGGGGGCGGAAGTACAGAACAGTACAGTAAAATATGGAGGAAAAATAAATGGGATTGATTGCAAATTATCAGTCAACTACTGATCTTGAATTAGAAAAATTTATGTGCCTTGATGATGTGGAAGAAGCACAGGATAATGAGAACTTAGAAATATGTGATATAGATAAAATGTGGGACGCACTTCATTTTTTGTTGACAGGAAAATCTGCCGGCGAACCGATTAAAGATAATTTAATCAGCGAAGCGATTGTAGGCCAGTTCAATATTTCTGGGGAAGAAATTGAAGAATTTATATCTGGAACGAAAACTGATAGAGTGAAAGAAATTGCAAAGGCATTGCAAGAGCTTGATTTTGAAACATATATTGATAAATTTGATATGAATGCGTTTCACCAAAACGATATTTACCCTAATATTTGGGAATACGAAGATGAAGCAGATGAAATTAAAGATGATTTAAGAACCTCATTTGAAAGTTTGAAAAAATTTTATGAGAAAATGGCGGCACAAGAGAGCGCCGTTTTAGTGTCAATCTATTAACTGTTCAACTTTAGAAAAATTTGTATAGGGAGGGAGTTGCAATGTTTGAAAACAGCAAAGACAGGTAATGTAAATGTAAGAATCCATGAGCATATCAAACAACAAGCGGAACAAATTTTAGAGACTATAGGCATTTCTCGTGCGGCCGCTATTGATATGTTTTATAGACAAATTATTTTAAATAATGGTATTCCGTTTCCCTTAACAATACCTAAAGAGTTACCGATACATGAGAATATGGATGAAAGTACATATAATGCTTTAATGGAAACAGGGTACTCCCAGGCACTACGAGGGGAAACGTATTCTGTTGCAGAAGTATTTGAAGAGCTAGAACGAGGACTATAATGGAAACGTATAGAAGTGGTTATCATCGCTGTAGTTTATGTAAGAATGGATCAGCTGAAATAGTTAGAAAAATAGAACTTGATAATTAGTTGTGGTAGATATACGATTTAGTCATAAGGTTAGTTCAGGAAACATATGAGATTTTGGGTATCTGAGACATTCTGTAGAAATGCTGACGTATTTAATAACGATATAATAATTAAGAGAGCGAACAAAATGAGAGTACCGACTTATATTGAAGAAGAAAATTACAATATAATAAATATAGATGATACATTTACAAGAATTAGTATTTGCAACAACTTAGAAAGTCGAAATACCAACGAACTGTATGAAATTTATTTTTATGGTTCACTTTTTGAAGAACATATGATTTGTGGTATGTATGATGAAAAAAATGAGATTACCGATCCTTGTATGATAGTAGCAAAATGTATACATACAGGAAAAGAAATTTTACTCTATGATGAAGCTAAATATGGATACAACCCTATGTTCTGTGATGAGATACATTTAGAAGATATCAAAAAACGTTCACTTTCTAAATTAGAAATTCCAAACTCTAACATTGAAATAGATTTTGCCTATAACATTGATTTTGATGAAGAGAAAGAAGATTTTGAATTTGATGAAGATGACTTTACAGAAACTATTAACGGAGAAAAAATTTCTTTTGAAGAAGTGAAGAGAAATGGATTTGATTATATAAAAATTACTGCTATAGACGAACTAGATACCAAAAGAGTTATATGTGAGTTAGAACTTGCATAAGTTTATTAATTACGAGAGGTAAAGTATGAAACCTCCTATTTTAACAAAAATATTTTGAATACATCAATTAAGAAAATGAAAATATAGAGGAGACAAATGAAATGGGTGAAACAGAAAAGAAATTAACATACGCAAAGATTACCATAGAAAATATTAAAAGTTTAGATGAAAACTCTTATTATGATGTTGTTGATCCAATGTGGGAAACAATTAATATTTATGATGGATATGATGAGTATATTCAATCAGCGCAGACTTTCACTTTAGAGCAAAGATATTTATTAGCCACTACTTGGTATTTTGCAGAAGTAAGTAATGGAGGTCATTACCAGTTTTTACATAATCCTACAGGGATAGTTTGGGAAGATGTAATAAAAGGTTTCAAACACTTTGGGATGAACGAATATGCAAATAATTTTCAAAAAGTTGTAGACTATTGTGGTGGGACAATATCTTTTGGTAGAGAAGAAAGATACTATATGCTAGAAATGTTGGAAGAAAAATACGGAGAAGAATTTTTTAAGATATTAGATGAAGCCGATGATTTCATTTATGATTATGAAGGTGAAGAAAACGAACTAAACTACATCAAATCTCACCCTGAAAAGTTTGTATTTGAAGGAGAATACGAGAGCTTTTAGAATCGGCGCTAAAAAAGAAAAAGTAATCTTCTAAAAAGTTGAGAGAATGGTGCTTGAGTGAAAAATCTTTAGCGTGTGAAAAAGAGAAATAATGAGAGAAATGCTTGATGGAGGAAATAGATAAACGATATGGATGGAGTATTTGAATGGTTAAGAGCACGTTATCAGTATGTCTTGATAGCAGGTGGATTACTATTTTTAATCGGTGCTATAAGAGATTGGAAATGGGTATATCAAGCTACAGTCGGAGATAAGGTGCGACACGCATTTATTTTTGAAGTGTGGGGTGAGAAAGGATATAGAGTCTTTATAGGACTGTGTGGACTGTTGCTTGTAATTTGCGGTGTTGTATTTTTAATGTTAGATAAACGATAAAAAGTGGAGGTAATGTAATATGAAATGGAATTCAGAAAATCGCGAAGAATTTTTTGCGTATATCGAAAAGCTTACAGATGAAGATACATATACAGAATGTATGACAGCATTGGAAAGCATCCCTATGGAAGAACGGGATTACCAAGTATGGTATCAGCTTGCTCGTGCGTATCAAAACTTTGCGATTATCGGCAATGATGATCAAGGAACACCGAGTTTTATTGGCGATAAATTTTTATTAAAATCGATAGATATTTTGAATTCGGTTAGAGAAGAGGGGCAAGATAAAGCGGAATGGAATATGCGTATGGCATATGCCTATCAATATTTAACTCATGAGGAAGAAAAAGCGATTCCTTATGCCTTGCGTTGGGCGGAGTTAGATCCTGAGGATAAGGATGCATTGGAAGTAGTAAAAGAGTGTAAAGAAGAAATAGAAAAAAGAGCAAATGTGGCTACGGAGAAAGTAATCGTTCAAGAAACTGCTGAAATTGAGGAAGACTGGGGCGTTTATCTATGCAATGCATTTGCTTATGACTTGCCAGCTGTGATTAGAGTCAATTTAGCTCTTAGGGATTTTGAATATACTGCAAACTACCCTAAAAGATTACATTTACAAATATTATATAAGAATGCTAATGACAGCGGGTTTCCTACAAGAGAAGAAGGGGAATATGTATATTCTATAGAAGACGCTGTAGAAGAGATCGTTGAACAACATGGAGACATATTAGCAGGCGTTGTGAAATGCGATGAGCGGGTACGTATTTTTGCCTATACTAAGAATGAGTTGGGGTACTACGATGCAATTTCTAAGATGATGTCAGAAAAATTTCCTGAGTATGCTTATACATTGGCAGTCGTTGAAGAACCGGACTGGGAACTGTATTTTCAGGCACTGTATCCTGACAGATATGAATACCAAAGCATTATGAATATGAGGCTTATTGAGAATATTAAAAGTGATGGTGATAGTATGGTGCCGAGAGTACTCGAACATTGCCTACTCTTTAAAACAGAAGAAAATGGGGAAGCCTTTTTAGCTAAAGTAATGGAAGACGGTTTTATAAAACTTTCATCAGAAGATCGGAGCAACAATGAGGATATAGATAAGGAATATCCATATCTACTTGTCATTGGCAGGGAAGATGCTTTTGAAAATATCGATGAAATTGTCTGGTATCTTATGGATCTAGCAGAAGAATTTGACGGGGAATATAGTGGCTGGGGATGCCATATTGTAAAGTAATTTATTGTTACACATGTTTGAGTACTATAGAGATATTGCCATGAAAGTATAGCTATTTCCTTGTAAAATCCTAAAATAAAGTATATAATAGACTGTCGTAGTACGATTTGTACAAATATTAGGAATATCCTACTTAAGTAGATAAAGGAGTATAGAATGATTCGTGAAAATCTTCGCAATGTGGCGATTATCGCCCACGTTGACCATGGTAAAACAACATTGGTAGACGCATTGCTTAAACAAAGCCATATTTTCCGTGATAATGAAAAAGTTGCTGAACGTGTAATGGACTCTAATGACCTAGAACGTGAAAGAGGGATTACGATCCTTTCCAAAAACACAGCCGTTATGCATAACGATGTAAAAATCAACATCGTGGACACACCGGGCCATGCTGACTTCGGTGGTGAAGTGGAACGTGTATTGAACATGGTTGACGGCGTATTATTATTGGTGGACTCTTTCGAAGGTCCGATGCCACAAACGAAATACGTATTGCGCAAAGCTTTGGAACAAGGTTTGAAACCAATCGTGGTGATCAACAAAATTGACCGTCCAGACCAACGTGTTCACGAAGTAGAAGACGAAGTATTAGAATTGTTCATGGAATTGGAAGCAGACGATGATCAATTGGACTTCCCAGTGGTATATGCATCTGCTCGTGATGGCATTGCGAAAGCATCCATGGAAGATGACTCCACAGATATGACTGCATTATTCGATGTATTGATCAAAGAAATTCCTGCTCCACAAGGCGACATCGATGGTCCATTGCAATTCATGGTAACTACCCTTGATTATGATGATTTCGTAGGTAAAATTGCCGTAGGTCGTATCGTTCGTGGTCGCATGAAAACTAATCAACAAGTGGTGTTGATGAATGGTGAAAGCACTCGTAAAGGTAAAATCGGCCGTGTGTACACATACAATGGTTTGAATCGTGTAGAAACTGATGAAGCGGGCATGGGTGACATCATTGCTTTCGTAGGTATCGATGACATCAACATCGGTGAAACAGTTGCGGATGCAGAAAATCCAGAAGCACTACCAACAATCTCTATCGACGAGCCAACATTGTCCATGATGTTCTCCGTTAACAACTCTCCATTCGCAGGTCGTGAAGGTGATTATGTAACAAGTCGTCATTTACGTGACCGTTTATTCAAAGAAGTGGAAACTAACGTATCCATGCGTGTAGAAGAAACAGATTCTCCGGACTCTTTCAAAGTATCTGGCCGTGGCGAATTGCATTTGGCAGTGTTGATCGAAACGATGCGCCGTGAAGGTTACGAATTACAAGTGGGTAAACCTCGTGTAATTTTTAAAGACATCAATGGTCAAAAATGTGAACCATTGGAGCATTTAACAATCGACGTACCACAAGAATTTATGGGCGCTGTAATGGAAAACTTGGGCGTTCGTAAAGCGGAGTTGATTAACATGGTGGAATTAGCTGGTTACTTACGTATGGAATTCGTAGTACCTGCTCGTGGTTTGATTGGTTTCCGTGCACAATTCTTAACAGCTACAAAAGGTAATGGTATCATGAACCATGTATTCCATGGCTATGCACCATACAAAGGGGATATCCCAGGCCGTACGCGCGGTGCCTTGGTAGCTTTCGAAGACGGCGAAACGACACCATATGGTTTGAACTCTGTACAAGACCGTGGTACTTTATTCTTGGGTGCTAACGTGCCAGTATACACAGGCCAAGTTATCGGCGAAAATGCTCGTGAAAACGACATGGACGTAAACCCTAACAAAAAGAAACATGTTACTAACATGCGTTCTAGCTCCTCTGATGAGGCAGTTCGTTTAACGCCTCCACGTATCTTCAGCTTGGAACAAGCTCTAGAGTGGATCAACGATGACGAATTGGTAGAAGTAACACCAGAAAACATCCGTATGCGTAAAGCTATTTTGGATCGTTCCGCTCGTGCGAAAGCAGCAAAAGCAGCAAAATAATTGCATACGCTATATGGAATAATTCCATTGAAAGACTTAGCTTCTATTTCTCAAAATAGAGAAACTGCGCATGGAAAGTATAAGGATGAATATAAATGTCATGTATCTGAGAGGCAGCAGATAGAAGAAAAATGAAACAAGGCTGGAATTTGTAGGGTAATTGTGATATAATAACAGTAGCTAAAACAACAAGGATTATCTAGCATTGATAACACCAAAAAAAGCACAGGGTTGCCGCCCTGTGCTTTTTCTTTGTCGTCTAAAAGTAACGACTTTGGCTAGTCACTATTTATTGTTACTATCTAGCCATTTGCAAATGTAGTAGCTAATTACATTCGCCATGATAGTAACAAACAACAAGATTAAAAAATTAAGCAATGATAACACCTCCTTCCCGTCACGGATTGGGTGATAGTGACATGTTTATTATAGCAGATTTTTCTTTCATAAAATATATAAAAATCACAGAAGGCAAATTCTGTGCTTTTTAGTTATGCAATGATATTTTGTTGTATTTTATAGGGGTGAAAGCCTATAATAGATATATAAGTAATACATTAGTCATAATATAGGAGACAGGATGAAAGAAGTTCGCACACTGCCAGATGGCAGCATCACATACGAACTGCATAGAAAACGAGTGAAGAATATGAATCTTCGTGTCACAGCCAGCGGCGTGGTTCGAGTGTCTGTCTCCCCTCGTGTCCCCCTAGGAATGATTGAAGAGTTTATCTGCCGTCATCGAGCTTTCATAGAAAAAGCACTACAAAACAGAATGGACAGAGGTGGTCATCCCATGGTGCCAGATGTAGATACAGACATCATGGTGATGGGTGAGATGTATCGAGTAGTATTGGAACAACCATATACTGTGTCTGCCTATTTGGAAATACCTTCACAGGATAATCAATTAGTAGGTAATCAGTTAGGCACCAACGTGTCCGATACTCTATTACAGGGCAGCTCATCAAAAAAGAAAACCATACAAGGTACTTTCTCACAAGGAAAACAATCGAGGGGGAGCGCCTCTACCTATGCGGTAACGGTGGCAGACGACATATTGCTAGTACGTTACCCAAGTGACCCTAACGTCCTAGATGCTAGCAAAGTAGAACGGATGTGGCTTAATTTTTGGAAAGCTATAGGTCAGGACTTTATGGAGAAGTTAGCACAACAAGTGCATGATGAGTTTCAAAAAGCAGGATATACAGTGCCGACACCGACTGTGCGCTTGCGATATATGACGAGCCGTTGGGGATCTTGTATGCCTTTAAAAGAAATTATCACTATGAATACTCGATTGCTATTAGGGCCTACGGAGTTTGCTCACTATGTGATGGTCCATGAATTTGCGCACTTTGTAGAGCCGAACCATTCGTCACGCTTTTATAAGGTTATGAGCGACGTGTTGCCAAACTGGAAACAAGTGAAAGCGGAGATGAAGGCATATTATACATAAGCAAGGTTAGGTAATGTACAATTATAGAGATGAAGAGGTTCCTATGAAATATTTTAGATACGCTATTGATAGAGGGTTATTACAAGTTAAAAGTCATATATATCGTATTTCCACCTATCATTATAATTGGCATAATCATATTGAGTTATTATGGGTATTAAAGGGAGCTTTAGAAGTGTGTGTAGAGGGGCAGACCTATACATTACAACGAGATGACATGATTTTGTATTCATCACAATGTGGGCATGCTACATTGGCTTTAGAAGAGGATACGATTGCTCTCGTCTTTCATGTAGAACCACAATGGTTTTTGCAGTATGATCAGGATTTTATGAAGTATCGATTTGTGTCAGTCTCCACACAAGATATAAATATTGCTGAAAGGTATAAAGAGCTTCGCCAATCGTTAGCGTATATTATGAATCATCATACTGCAGAAATAAGCATTAGTGCGCTAGAAACCATGAAGGTAGATGGTGTTATATATACAGTGTTATCAAATGTATATGAGATTATACTGGCTAGTCGATACGAGAATCAATTATCCACTAAGATATTGCATCAAGAAGAAAATTTTGAACGGATGGTTCATTTTATCGATGAACATTTTCGCGACCGTCTTGAGTTAGCAACGATTGCTGATGTAGGCGGATATACTGAAAGCTACACCTCTCAACTATTTAAACGGCAACTGGGGATTACTTTTTTAGAATATGTGTCACGTATGCGATTGCGTGAGGCAGCGATACGATTAGTAAATACGGATGATATGGTTATTCATATTGCAAGTTATTGTGGGTTCCCTGACGTAAAAGCTTTTAATAGTGCGTTTAAAAAGCATTTTAAACTAACTCCTTCTGCCTATCGTGAACGGGCAAAGAGAATTGAGCGTCATACAGTGTTAGAAGATTGGAAAGAATATATTAGCTCTGATGATACAGAAATTAAGGGGATATTAACAATGTATGGAAGTTACCTGACTAGAGAAAATGTGAAGTATGAGGAAAATGAATATACGAAACAAAGCCTTGTTAGTAAGGTTCAGCGGGTTAAAGAAGAATTACAGCAGCTATTGCAGACACTAGAATAAGCTAGGTATACTTTACTTGCATATATACAATATTAAGTATATGGATATATTTTTATATAATAAAATAAGGCTGAATTTAATTAATACTGGTAAATGCTATGTTATTACATGTAATAACATAGCATTTTTTTTATATATATTGGACTTAAAATTGCAAAAATATAGATAAATATGCCTATTTTATAGAAAAGTATCATGATGAATATTGGATAGAAGGGAGGATGTATAAATAGCTATAATGAGGGCATATATTAATACGGTACTAGAGATTCAGGAGGGATGGAATGGATGCAGTTAGTATTACGTTATGTTATTTAGTGTTTGCCATAGTCATGTTTGTATGGGAGAAGATACCTTTATCGATTACGGCGATGTTAGTATCAGTTGGTCTAGTCTTATCTGGAGTTTTATCTCCTAAAGAGGCCTTTGCAGGCTTTGTAGATGGTAATGTTCTTTTATTTATGGCTATGTTTATCGTAGGGGCAGCATTCTTTGAAACTGGTGTAGCACAAGTGGTAGGTAGTGTAGTTACAAAAATGGCTAGTACTGAAAAAATGCTCATTGTTGCAGTCATGCTAATTACAGGATTATTATCTGGCTTCTTGTCTAATACGGGAACGGCAGCGGTATTGATTCCTGTTGCAATTGGAATTGCACAAAAATCAGGATTTAACCAATCAAAATTTTTAATCCCCTTAGTATTGGCATCGGCTATGGGTGGTAATCTTAGTTTAATTGGTGCGCCAGGAAATATGATCGCACAAGCAGGATTAGAAAAAATTGGCTTATCCTTTGGATTCTTTGATTATGCTTTAATTGGTGGGCCAATTTTGCTGGTAGGTATTATTTACTTCTTGTTATTGGGATATAAATTATTGCCAGACAAACCAAGTCGTGCTGTAGATTCTACCTATGATACAGTGGAAGATTATAGCCATGTACCAAAATGGAAACAATGGATGGCGACATTGGTATTGGTAGGTACTATCTTAGCAATGATTTTTGAATCTCAAATTGGTGTTAAGCTGTATGTATCTGCATGGATTGGGGCACTTATTTTAGTGGCTACGAATGTGGTGACTGAAACAGAGGCGGTAAAATCTATTGATATGAAAACAATATTTTTGTTCGTTGGTTCCTTATCTATTGCTACAGCTCTTGTGAAAACAGGTGCGGGTTCTGTAGTAGCAAATACAATTATGGGGTTATTAGGTAGCAATCCAAGCCCATATATTGTGATGGCAGTGATTTTTATCTTATCCTCTGTATTAACAAACTTTATGTCTAATACGGCAGCCACAGCACTGTTGGTGCCTATCGGTTTGCAATTAGCACAGTCTATGGGAGCAGATCCCAAAGCGGTGTTGATGGCTACTGTTATTGGGGCATCTTGTGCATATGCAACACCAATTGGTATGCCTGCCAATACCATGGTGTACAACATTGGAGGATATAGTTTTATGGACTACGTGAAAGTAGGGGTTCCTCTTATTGTGATAGTGACAATCGTGTCATTAATTATTTTGCCAATATTCTTTCCCTTTTACCCATAATTTAGGAGGTTTCTATGAATAAAGAAGAACAAGTGTTACGAATGATAAAGATCGTTAGTGAATTTGTAGGCCATGTTGCTAAAGTATTACCTGACGATGTGCAAGAAAAAATTACAGAATTAGCGAATGATGAACGAAATCCGCTAGCAAAAACAATTTATGCGACTATGAAAGAAAACATGAAGTTAGCAAAAGAGTTAAGTCGCCCATCCTGCCAAGATACAGGCGTATTGCAATATTGGGTGAAAGTAGGTGCTAATTATCCATTGCTTGGTGAATTGGAAAGTATCTTGAGAAATGCAACGTATCAAGCAACACAGGAAACTCCGCTTCGACATAATTGTGTAGAAACGTTTGATGAATATAATACTGGAAAAAACATTGGTACTTTAGCACCTTATATTTTATGGGATATTGTGCCGGATCGAGATGATGTTGAAATTTTCCCTTATATGGCAGGTGGTGGTTGTTCCTTGCCAGGTAGCGGTAAGACATTGATGCCTGGAGAAGGCTATGAAGGAGTAGCAAAGTTTGTCTTAGATTTGATGACATCCTACGGATTAAATGCGTGCCCACCATTGTTAATTGGTGTCGGTGTGGCTACGTCTATTGATACAGCGGCGTTACTTTCAAAAAAAGCGTTAATGAGACCAGTAAGTTCCGTAGCACCTAATGAACGAGCAGCAAAAATGGAACAATTGCTAGAAGATGGGATTAATTCCTTGCATATTGGCCCACAAGGTATGGGTGGAGATAAGTGCTTGCTAGGTGTCAATATTGAGCATGGGGCTCGTCATCCATCGGTTATTTCTGTTGCAGTTAATGTGGGATGTTGGAATCACCGCAGAGGCCATATGGTATTTGATAAAGATGGACAATGTACAATTCTATCGCATAGTGGGGTGACATATTAATGGAAAAGAAAGTATTAACAACGCCGATTCAGCGGAAAGATTTAGAAGGTATTAAAGCAGGAGACATCATTTATTTAACAGGTCATATTACGACCTGTCGTGATGTAGCGCATCGTCGGTTGATTGAATTAGGTCGTGAATTGCCTGTGGATGTACGGGATGGCGCCATCTTGCATGCAGGACCTATCGTCCGAGATCTAGGAGATGACACATTTGAAATGGTCTCTGTAGGACCTACTACAAGTATGCGTATGGAAAAATTTGAGTATGACTTTGTAAAAGAGACCGGTGTACGCCTTATTGTTGGTAAAGGTGGTATGGGACCGAATACAGAACGTGCTTGTAAAGAGTTTGGAGCCTTGCATCTAGTATTTCCTGCGGGCAATGCTGTACTAGCGGCTACAGAAGTGGAAGAAATTGAAAGTGCTAACTGGCGAGAGCTAGGTATGCCAGAAACACTTTGGACATGTCGTGTGAAAGAGTTTGGTCCTTTAATTGTATCCATTGATACAGAAGGCAATAACTGGTTTGAACAGAAAAAAGTAGAGTATAATGCGAAAAAAGAAGAAGTATTAGAATCTATTTACCAAGAAGTGAAGTTTATTAAATAATGCAATGCCTATGTAGTTTGTTAAGCAGATTACATAGGCGTTTTTATTTTGTAAACATCCATGGATCGATAGGTGACAAACGCTTTCACGGTACACTGAAATATGCAAATTATGATATAATAAAAAGAATGAAAGCATATTGCGTTACGTTAGTAAGGAGGGCCCATGAGACCATTTGTACATCTGCATAGTCATAGTGAATATAGCCTCATTGATGGCATTAGCCGATTGCCACAAATGGTGAGTCGTGCGAAAGAACTCAATATGCCTGCCCTAGCGTTAACGGACCATGGTAATATGTATGGAGCCATATATTTTTATAAAGAGGCCATAGCACAAGGTATTAAACCCATCTTAGGATGTGAAGTATATGTGACCGAAGGTAGTCGTTTTAACCGCCCTGAAGGTAAGACTTATGAACGATTAAAGCATTTAATTCTCTTAGCAGAAACCATGGAAGGATACGAAAATATTGTAAAAATCGTATCTAAATCCTCTACAGAAGGGTTTTACCGCAAGCCGCGTGCAGACAGAGATTTGCTATCTACCTACAACAAAGGAATTATCGCTTTGAGTGCTTGTATTGCAGGAGAAATTCCGCAATTAATATTACAGGACAATATTGAAGGCGCTCATCGTGCCTTGGAATGGTATATTGAGACTTATGGGAAAGAGAACTTTTTCCTAGAGATTCAGAACCATGGAGATCCTAAGGAATTGCGGGTCCAAGATGTATTGGTAGAGATGGCGGAGCAATATGGTGTAGGTCTAGTATGCTCCAATGACTTTCACTATGTTTATGCAGACGATGCGGAAGCGCATGATATTAAGGTATGTATCGCTACGGGTGCAAGGCGGAATGATGTAGACCGCATGAAGTTTTTCAGTAATGAGTTTTACATGAAAAGCGGCGATGAAATGGAAGAACTCTTTGGTCATATTCCAGAAGCCTTGGATAATACTTTGAAGATTGCGGAACGTTGCCATGTAGAGTTCAATTTTGATGCCCACCATTTGCCGAAATTTGATGTACCAGAAGGGGAAACGGCACATTCTTATTTGCGTAAGGTGTGTGAGTCCTATATTCCTCAATTCTACCCAGAGGTAACACCGGTATTACAAGAGCGGCTAGATTATGAATTAGGCGTTATTAGTCGCATGGGCTTTGAAGATTACTTCCTCATCGTTTGGGACTATGTGAAATATGCTCGTGAACATGGGGTACTAGTAGGCCCCGGTCGTGGTAGTGCAGCAGGGTCAGTGGTAGCCTACTTATTAGGGATTACAGGGTTAGATCCTATTAAATATGATTTGCTCTTTGAACGGTTCCTGAATCCAGAGCGGGTGAGCATGCCCGATATCGATATCGACTTTTGCTATGAAACTCGTAATAAGGTCATCGACTATGTGACAGAAAAATATGGACAAGAACGAGTGGCGCAAATTATTACCTTTGGTACCGAAGCGGCTCGTGCCGTTATCCGTGACGTAGGTCGTGTATTAGATATGCCTTTACCAGAGGTGAATCGGTTAGCAAAAATGATTCCCAATGAGCTAGGTATCACTTTGAAAAAATCTTTAGAGGTAAAAGAACTCAAAGACTTGTATGATACAGACGAATCCGTAAAAGAATTATTTGATCTTTGCTTGCGTTTAGAAGGAATTGCTAGAAACTCTTCTACCCATGCAGCTGGGGTCGTAATTTCAGCAGCACCATTAGATGAGTATGTGCCGGTACAAAACTCCAATGAAGATGGTTTTGTCACGCAATATGATAAAGATAATATCGAAGAACTAGGCCTATTGAAGATGGACTTTTTGGGACTTCGCACGTTGACTGTAATGGGCGAGGCACTGCGCTTGATTAAAGAAAACCACGGTATTGACTTAGACTTGGATGCCATCCCATTAGATGACAAGGCTTCCTGTGAAATCTTATGTAAAGGGGAAACAGCAGGGGTCTTCCAGTTAGAATCGGAAGGGATTACAAAATTAGTAATGGATTTGAAGCCAGAACATTTTGAAGATTTAATTCCTTTAGTGGCCCTCTATCGGCCGGGACCGTTGGGATCGGGCATGGTAGAAGATTTCATCAAGCGCCGTCACAAAGAAAAAGAAGTGACCTATTTACACCCTATATTAGAGCCTATTTTAGAGGACACATTTGGAGTTATCTTATATCAAGAACAAGTTATGCAGATTGCCTCTGCTATGGGTGGATTCTCCTTGGGGCAAGCGGATTTAATGCGCCGTGCCATGGGTAAGAAAAAGGAATCTGTACTAAAAGCACAGCGAGATTCCTTTGTGACTGGTTCTGTGAATAATGGTATCGATGAGAAATTGGCTAACGAAGTATTTGATCTCTTGCTATATTTCGCAGGTTATGGATTCAATAAATCCCACTCTGCTGCTTATGCCTATATTGCGTATCAAACGGCGTATCTGAAAGCCCATTATTTCCCGGAATTCATGGCAGCTACGATGACAAGCTTCATGGGTAATATGGATAAAATGACGAATTACATCAATGTGTGTAAGGCGAAACAAGTGGCTGTATTAGGACCAGATATCAATCATTCAGAGCGTATGTTTACCGTACAAAATGGACAAATTCGTTTTGGTTTAGGTGGTATCAAACATGTAGGTGATAATGCGATCGAAGAATTACTAGCAGAACGTAAGGCAAATGGGCAATTTACATCCATTGTTGATTTCTGCGAACGTATACCATACCGCGTGGTCAATAAGCGTTTGTTGGAAAGTTTAATTCGATGCGGGGCGATGGATTCTTTCAAAGAAAATCGAAATCAGCTGTTACAGATTTATGAACAAGCCCAAGGGATTGGTTCTAAAGGACAAAAAAATAGTGCTTTAGGAGCGGTGAGCCTCTTTGCGGAGGTGGAGGAAATGGAAACGATCCATATTCCGGACTTACCAGATTTGCCTAAAGAACTAAAGCTGAAAGATGAAAAGGAATATACAGGCTTTTATATTACGGGCCATCCTTTAGATGCCTATCGTGATGAATTGGAAGGACTATTTCAATTAGGACGATTAGCAGAAAATCCAGAGGATTTTGATGGTAAAACTGTTACGATTGGCGGATTGATTACGGAAAAAGTGGATCGATTAACGAAGGCAAAACAGGAAAAAATGTGCACCTTAACCTTGGAAGATTTCACAGGCACTGTACAAGTAGTAGTATTCCCACAAGGGTATCAAAAAAGTCATATGCTATTGCAACGAGATGGTGTGGTAGCTATCGAGGGACGCATTGATGCGGATGAAAAAGGGGTGCAATGCATTGCTAGTTCCGTACAGTTATTGAAAGTAGAATATGATACAGTACGACAGATTCGTATTCATATTGATACAGCTCATGATACACCGCAAGTGAGCCAACAATTACAAAAGCTGTTGCAAGAATTACAAGGAGATACACCAGTTACTCTATTCTTGCAACGTCAAAAGCGTAGCTTAGCGGTGAACCGTAGTTTTTATTTCACCCCATCGAAAGAGTCTATTGGGCGTGTGCAAGCCTTACTAGGGGCCAATGCAGTAGAGTTACTATAAGGAGATAGAAATGAATAAAAAGACAAAGATTGTTTGTACCATGGGACCCAGTACAGATAGTTTAGAAATGGTAGAATCCTTATTGCGATCAGGTATGAACGTAGCACGTTTTAATTTCTCTCATGGTTCTCATGAAGAGCAAGCAAAACGTATGGAGCTCGTTCGCTTAGCCTCTACTAGAACGGGGATTCCAGTGGCATTAATGCTAGATACAAAGGGACCAGAAATTCGCCTTGGCTTATTCAAAGAAGGCAAAGTGTGTCTAGAAGAAGGACAAGCTTTTACGTTGACTACAAGAGATGTGGAAGGCACGAAGGAGATTTGCTCCGTGAATCATGCAGGGTTGCCAGAAGATGTGAAAGAGGCAAAACAAATCCTCTTATCTGATGGATTAGTGACATTGCGTATTGATTCTATCGAGGGTACGGAGATTCATACGATTGTTATGAATACAGGTATGATGAGCAACCGTAAACGTGTGGCTGTACCAGGTGTATCCTTATCCTTGCCACCAGTATCGGAACAAGATGAAAAAGATTTGGTATTTGGTTGTGAAATGGGTGTGGACTATGTAGCAGCTTCTTTCATGCAACGGGCTAGTGATGTAGTGGCTATCCGTCGTATTTTAGAATCCAAAGGGGCGGATATTCGCATCATTTCTAAAATTGAAAATGAAGAAGGGCTTAATAATTTAGATGAAATTTTAGAAGTGTCTGATGGATTAATGGTGGCTCGTGGTGACTTAGGGGTAGAGATTCCAGCCGAAGAAGTGCCTGTATTGCAAAAAATGATGATTCAAAAATGTAATGCCGCTTCCAAGCCTGTGATTACAGCGACCCAGATGTTAGAGTCCATGGTAACCAATCCAAGACCTACAAGAGCAGAAGCTAGTGATGTGGCGAATGCCATATTAGATGGTACGGATGCGGTCATGTTATCTGGGGAAACTGCAGGTGGGGACTACCCATTGGAAGCGGTGACCACTATGGCACGCATTGCAAAAGTAACAGAAACATCTGATTTATATGTGAATAGTAATCATACAGTACCGTTAGAAGAAGCGAAAACCACAGATGCTATTTGTTCTGCCACTGTTGAAGTGGGACGTTCTTTGGGAGCTGGTGCCATCATTACTTGCACTGAATCTGGCATTACAGCCATGAGCATTTCCCGTCATCGTCCAAATTGCCAAATCATTGCGGTAACACCACATGAACACGCTGTACGCCGTATGCAGTTATACTGGGGTGTAACAGCTATCCAAGGACCATCTCACTCCAATTCAGATGAAATGGTACACTGTGCTATGAGTGCCGCTTTAGGAGAAGGATTGATTCAATCTGGTGATTTAGTAGTTGTGACAGCTGGTGTGCCATCTGGATTATCCGGCACAACGAATATGATTCGTGTTCATGTCACTGGTAATGTATTGATTAAAGGTCGCGGAGTTGGTAAACTATCTGTAACGGGACCAATCCATCACGCTGACTCTACAGAGTTTATGGCAGATGGAAGCATTCTAGTAGTTCGTGATTTAGAACCAGAATATATGGAACTAGCAAAACGATCTGGTGCTATTATTACTGCAGAAGAAGGATACACATCGACAGCAGCTATTGCAGGTATTCAGTTTGGTATTCCTGTCATTTTAGGTGCTCATGATCAATCGCAATTGACAAATGGTCAGGTGGTAACTGTGGATGGTATTCGTGGTAATGTTTATGAAGGTATTGCAAACGCAAGATAGGAGGTAACTATGGAATATCGTATTCCTACACAACCAGATACAGTGGTAGTAGAAGAAATTGTGAATCGTAAATTACGAAATTCTATGCTTTGGATGGTATGGGGCTTATTGACCACAGCCATCATTGGGTTTATGGCGATAACAAATTCTAGTTGGTTACGATTTGCTCATTCTAACTTTAATATTATTTTATTAGCTGAAGTGGCGGTGGTGTTCTTATTTTCCTTCCGTCAATACACAGCGTCTAACACATTTTTGAAAGCTATGTTTTTCCTCTATTCCATCATGAATGGATTGACCTTAACCGCCATCGCATTACACTATTCCTTTGAGGTGGTAGTGTATGCGTTAACAGGAGCTGTAGCGGTATTTGGTAGTTTTGCCTTTTTAGGGGTAGTGGTAAAAAAAGATTTATCTGGATTAGGCACATTTTTAATGGGTGCAGTGATTGCGCTACTTATTGCTAGTTTGATTATGATGTTCTTCGGTGCTAGCGACTTTGGATTATTAGTATACAGCTATATAGCCGTAGGGATTTTTTCCTTATTTACCATGTATGATGTATATCGCATTAAACGGACCATAATGGAAGTAGCTTATGAAGATGAAAGTGTTCTGGAACGTGTTGAATTGATTGGGGCTTTAGGTTTATATCTAGATTTCATCAATATTTTCATCAATCTACTTCGCGTTTTCGGTCGTCGGTAACGTATCGTTAATTTGTGAGAGCACATTTATAAAAGGGGGGGAGCTATAAGCTCTCCCTTTTAGTATGCAAATCTTTCGATATATGAGATAATATATAATAGAATAACACAAGTAAGGAGGTTGTATATGGAAGCAAAAGAATGGCAAACCTTCGTCACAGTGGTGGAAGAAGGCAATATTACGAAAGCAGCAGAAAAATTATTTCTTTCACAACCTGCATTAAGCTATCGATTAAAGCAAGTAGAAGATATTTTAGGGCGTCCCTTATTAATTCGTGCTAATGATGGCATTGCGTTAACTGCAGAAGGCGAGTTGTATTACGAGTATTGTCGACGTATGATTCGGTCCCGGGAGGAATTGCGACAAAATATTGGAAAGGTGACAGGAAAAATACAAGGTACCTTAAAAATTGCTGCATCCATTAATTTTGCGGACTATGAGTTGCCTCATTTGCTCAATAATTTCACAAAACAATATCCTAAGATTCGTATTGAAGTGAAGACCGGGTATAGCTCCCATGTGAATAAAATGTTTAATTCTGGAGAGGTGATGATTGCCTTTGCCCGTGGGGAATATAGTCATGTGCCGAATGGGGTGCGTCTTTTTGATGAACCCTATTGTTTAGTCTATAAACATCCTGTGGATTACAAGGAATTACGGGATATTCCGATGATTAACTATCGCACGGATGGATCCATTGCGACAGTGGTAGAAAATTGGAAGAAAGAACATAGCGTGGGAGATGTGAGACCAGCCATGGAACTGGACTCTATGGTGACTTGCCGTCACTTCGTGCGAGAAGGATTAGGTTGGGCTATTTTACCATACTTAGGACTTGGTAGTTGTCGTGAACATGGTATTTATGTGGAACCTTTACGGATGAAAGATGATCGTCCATTGGTACGTTCTACCTATTTGTTCCATGATGAAGTAAGTACAAAGCTCATTGCAGTGAAAACTTTTATTGATTATGTAACAGAGTATTACGAAAATCACCAAATCGTTACATTACCGGGATATACAAGCTAAAGGGGGAGGATCAGCACCTCCCCTTTTTTGTATGTCTCAATATTTTGCAATGGGCAGATTGTTCTAACAGCAAATTTGATTAGTTTAGAATACTATTAACGGACTGTTAATGTATATGAAAGTAGCAATTATCACAGATATATATCATGAAAATAGGAACAATTTAGTAGGAATAATATAAAAACCGCATGATACCTATCTTTATAATGTATTCTCTAAATGCATACATGAAGGCGTTTTGTTGATAATAAAAATTTTATAAGCCTTATAAAGGATTTTTATTTTTATCGCCTGAAATGATTGGATATAATGAGAGCGTAGAAAGACCTAGACATTTGCACGTTCTAGTATTCTAGTAAGTGGTGAACCGCCCTTATATACAATTTATTTATATATATTAAGTTTCACGTTTATAGAAAGTAAGAGTGCAAGCAACATAGGCAATGTATTTATATCTTATGTAGTAAGGAGACACAAGATGAACAAAAAAGTAATCAATGCTTTGATTATGTTGTTAATCCCAATCGTGATCTGGTATAGCCCAGCTCCAGAAGGATTAGCAGATGGTGCTTGGAAACTATTTGGTTTCTATTTAGCAGCTATCGTAGGCTTAATTTTGAAGCCATTTCCAGCTCCTGTAGTAGTATTATCCGCTATCGCAGGTTCTGCATTATTTTTAGGTAACACAAAAGCAGTTCTTTCTGGTTATGCAACAACAACAGCATGGTTGGTATTCTCTGCATTTGCTTTATCTGTAGCATTTGTAAAGACTGGCTTAGGTCGTCGTATTGCCTACCATCTAATCAATGCATTTGGCGGTACAGTACTTCGTTTAGGCTATGTAACAGCATTGCTTGACTTTGTGGTATCCCCTGCAACACCATCTAATACAGCTCGTTGTGGTGGTATCGTATTCCCAATTATGAATGCAGTGGCAAAATCCTTAGGTTCTGAACCAGGTGAAACAGCTAATAAAGCTGGTCGTTTCTTAATGGTTAATACCTACATGGTAACAAAAGTTACGTCTTTAATGTTCTTAACAGCGATGGCACCTAACGCATTGGCAGGTGACTTCATGGCAAAAATGTTAGGTGTACATTTGGACTGGGGCTTATGGGCTTTAGCGATGATTGTACCAGGTATTGCTATGTTATTAGTAGTTCCATACATCACGTACTTGTTCAACAAACCAACTATGACAACAGTAGACAATAAAAAAATTGCTGCTGAAGGCTTAGCAGAACTAGGACCTATGTCTGGAGCTGAAAAAACATTGGTTGGTATCTTTATCTTCGCTTTATTAGGTTGGGCATTGCCTTCCATTTTGGCAGCATTCGGCATTAAATTCAAAATTGATGCTACAGCTGTGGCAATTGTATCCATGGTAGCTTCTTTCTGCTTAGGCGCTATTAAATGGGATGATATGGTTGCTAATAAAGGTGGCTGGAACACATTGATGTGGTTCGGTGGTATCATCGGTTTATCTGATGCATTAGCTAAAGCTAAATTCTTCGAATGGTTAGCAGATGTAATGCAAACACATCTTCATTTTGGAGACAATGGATTTGTAGCACTTGTTATTATCGGAATTATTTCCGTAGCAATTCGTTACTTATTCGCATCTGGTTCTGCTTATGTAGTAGCAATGCTTCCAGTATTCTTGGCAGTAGGCCCTGCAGCTGGTGTAAACCCTATGGCATTAGCATTAGTATTGTGCGCATCTAATTCCTATGGGGGTGCATTAACACATTACGGCGGCGCGGCAGCACCTATCGTATTTGGCGCAGGCTATAACGATGTAAAAGATTGGTGGATCACTGGCGGTGTAGTAGCAATCATTTGCTTAGGGCTTACATTCGTAATTGGTTATCCATGGTGGGGTATGTTAGGTATCCTATAATATAAATTGGATCATGTGAGTCAGGATCTACAGGGGTATTTCCTGTGGACCTGGCTTTTCATGATGTTGTTATGCATAGAAAGGATTAACTATGAAACATCTAGTAAAAGCAGCTATGGCTGGCTTTGATGAAAAAAATGATGTATTGGTAACAGTGGAACCAATTGCATCTGGTATCGAAGTAGAATTAAAATCAAAAGTTGAGCGTGCCTATGGTAAGCATATTCGTGCTTTCATCGAAGCTACTGTAAAAGAAGCAGGGTTCGATGGCGTAAAAGTAATTGCTGATGACAAAGCAGCTTGGGATTATACGATTAAAGCCCGTGTATTGGGTGCATTAGAAAGAGGGAGCGAAGCATAATGAGCCAATTAACTGAATTAGCAAAAAAACGTTTATCTCGTTCCATGATGTTCGTACCTGGTAACACGCCTAAAATGATCAACAGTGCTGATATCCACGGTGCAGACTCCATCATGTTTGACATTGAAGACTCCGTAGCAGTCACTGAAAAAGATACAGCTCGTCTATTGACAGCAGAAGCTTTGAAAACTTTAAAATTCAAAGGCGAAACAGTGGTTCGTATCAACCATCCTACACAAACTCCATATGGTTATGCTGACCTTGATGTCATCGTACCAGCAAAACCTGACTTGATTCGTCTTCCAAAAACAGAAGATGTATCTGAAGTAGAAATCGTAGCTAAAAAAATTGAAGAAGTAGAAAAAGCGAACGGTTGGGAAGAAGGTACTATCAATATTATCGTAGCTATCGAATCTGTAAAAGGTCTATACAATGTACGTGAAATCGCACAAGGTCCTCGTGTAGTAGCAATCGCTCTTGGTGCAGAAGACTACCGTGCTGACCTTCGTACAGGTAAACATAAACCAGCTCATGAATTGTTATTTGCTCGCCAAACGATCCTTCATGCAGCTCGTGAAGCAGGTATCCGTGTACTTGACACAGTATTCTCCGATGTAAAAGACCCACAAGGCTTCCGTGAAGAAGTAGAATTCATCAAAGCATTAGGTTACGATGGAAAATCTTGTATTCACCCGAGCCAAATCAAAATTATCCATGAAGTGTTCACGCCAGATGAAAAAGAAATTGCTCATTCTGTAAAAGTATTGAACTCCTATGCAGAAGCACTTCGCAATAATAAAGGTGTTATCGCTGTAGATGGTAAAATGATCGACGGTCCTATCGTAGTACGTGCACAACGTGTGGTAGATAAAGCCCGTGCAGCAGGTATCAAAGTAGAACTTGAGGAAGGAGCAGAAATCGATGTTAAATAAAATTGGTCGCGATATTCCTATGGAATTAGAATGCCTTCAAGGTCGTCGTGTATATGAAGGTCAATTCACTATGACAGAAACTGGTACTCGTGCAGGTAAACCAGTAAAACTTCACACACCAGGTGAAAATAAATTACTAGGCTCCATCGATGAAGCGATTGAAAAAGTAGGACTTAAAGATGGTATGTCCATTTCCTTCCATCATCATTTACGTAATGGTGACTATGTAATGCAACTTGTGATGGACCGTGTACAAGCAAAAGGAATTAAAGATATTACAATCCTTAATTCTTCCTTAGCGCCTTGCCATGAGTTCTTAATCGATATGATTAAAGATGGTACAGTAACAGCTATTGAAACATCTGGTCTTCGTGATGCGTTGGGTAAATTCTTAACATTGAACCCTGGCGTATTAAAACGCCCAGTTGTAATTCGTTCCCATGGTGGTCGTGCTCGTGCTGTATGTACTGGGGAAGCTCATATAGATGTAGCTTTCATGGGCGTACCTGCTTGTGACCGTCGTGGTAATGCTACAGGCCGTAAAGGTAAATCTGCTTGTGGTGCTTTGGGCTATGCCATGGTTGACTCTCACTATGCAGATAAAACTGTATTGTTAACAGATAACCTAATTGACAATGTATACCCAATCTCCATCCCTCAAACAGATGTAGATTACATCGTAGAAGTAGAGGCTATTGGTGATCCAGAAGGTATCGCATCTGGTGCTGTAGGGATTACGAAAAACCCTGTACAAATCAAAATTGCAGAGATGGCAGCAGAATTCCTTGATGAAGCGGGCATTATCCAAGAAGGTTTCTCTTTCCAATTAGGTGCTGGTGGCGCTCCATTAGCGGTGGCTAAATTCATTGGCGAAAAATTAGAGAAAAAAGGTGTTGTTGGTGGATTCGGTGTTGGCGGAGCTACAGGCGTACTAGTAAGCATGCTTGAAAAAGGTCATATCAAAGCAATCTACGATACACAAACTTTCGATACGACAGCAGCGGCATCCTTGGACAATAATCCAAATCATATCGAAATGAGCGCATCTATGTACGCAGACCCTACAACAGACTGCATGACAAACTACTTAGATGTAGTGTTCTTGGGGGCTACAGAAATCGATACAGATTTCAACGTAAACTGTATGACTGACTCCAATGGTATCTTGATGGGGGCTTCCGGTGGTCACTCCGATACAGCAGCTGGTGCGAAAGTAACAGTTATCACTTGCCCATTGATTCGTGGTCGCTTGCCAATGATTCGTGAACGCGTGGAAACAGTTATCACACCAGGTGAAAGTATCGACGTATTGGTAACAGAACGTGGTATCGCGATCAATCCAAATCGTCAAGATTTGATCGAACGTTTTAAAGAATCCAACTTGCCAATTTACACAATTGAAGAGTTACAACAAATGGCCTACGACATGGTTGGCAAACCAGAAGGTATTGAAGTATCTCAAGACCCTAAAGATGTAGTAGCTATCATCGAATATCGTGATGGATCTATCATCGACGTAGTGCGTAAACCATTACTATAAACTTTATAAACAAGTATACGAAAAAGACTAGGCTTTTGAGCTTAGTCTTTTTTTGTGTTGCCTATATATGGTATGATGAAAGCATAGAACATATCGGGTTTTATAGGTATGGTCGTTATGTAATAGAGGTATTGATTATGAGAAAAGAAAGAAAAGAACTCTTAACATTATGGATTACATTGTCTTTGCAATTAGGGACCTATGCGGCACAGGGAATTGTAAGTCACGAGGTAATGGTGGACAATAGTCAGTCTGTTCCAGTTATACAGATTACCAATCCAGTACATGGTATATCCTATAATCGGTATGAGTCCTTTTCTACAGATACGGGGGCTATCTTTAACAACGCCACTACACCTACAGTTAGTACTCAGATTGGTCCTGTAAATGCAAACCCTAACTTACGAGAGTCTGCCAGCCTTATTGTCAATGAAGTAGTAGGGACGTCTTCCTCACAGTTAGCAGGAGCTTTTGAAGTAGCAGGACAGCCAGCGGATGTGGTTATTGCCAATCCCAACGGGATTTCTATCAAAGGTGTTCATTTTATTAACACCCCAAAAGCCACACTTACTACAGGTGTCCCACACATGGTAGATGGTCGGTTAGAAAACGTTGTTATTGAGAAAGGAAACATTGAGGTAACAGGGGCCATCAATGCACCTACAGAACAAAGTGGAGCTAATGTATATACCCCCATTTCAAAGGTAGATTTACTAGCAAAGACGATACGTATCAATGCAGATGTGGTGGCACAGGATTCTATTCGAGCTATCACAGGTCGTAATACAGTGAACTATGCGGATGGAACTGTAACAGCTAGGGAATCTGGTGAAAGTACACCTACGGGGGTTGCCTTAGATGTAGGGGCTCTTGGTGGCATGTATGGAAATACTATTTCTTTAATCGGTACAGAATCTGGATTAGGTGTTAATATCAGCGGCTCTATCGATGCCATAGCGGGGAACCTACATATTGATACAGCGGGAAATCTTACCATCGAACAAGGTGGTTCACAGCAAGAGCCTACAAGTGTTCACAGTGCCAAAAAAGTAGTGATTCGTAGCCAAGACTTTCATAATCGTGGCACTCTTGTGAGTGATGAAACAGTGACAATACAAAGCGGTACACTTACCAACGATGGGAACCTACAAGGAAAACAGATTGAGGCGAATACGACCAATCTTCGTGGACAGGGAGTGATTTCCAGTACGGAGAATATAACAATCCAAGGTACTGACTCTATTGTGTATCAAGGTGGGATACGCTCTCAGTCTGGGGAGATCACTGTACGTGGGAAACAGGTAGAAGTCGACCGAAACCATATACAAGTAGTATCAAAAGATAAACTGCATATAGTGTCGGAAACACCTACGCCTGAAACACCCGTAGATATTCCAAAACCAACACTAGAGAATCCTTTACATACGCCTACTATACAACCTATCCCTCATATACCTAGCAAGGTTATCGTAGAGGATACACAAGAAGAGTTACCTATTGTTGTAGATACGAATAGCCCCAAGAATCGCCAACCGATTCTAGATACGACGAGGAATGGGATAGATATCCTACACATTGCCGGTGTTGATGGAAACGGTGTTTCTCATAATGCATATACACAGTTTAATGTGAAAGACCGAGGCCTTATTCTCAATAATGCCACAAAATACACAAAGACCCAGTTAGCTGGTTATATTGATAAAAATATGTTTCTAGCTGGGAATGGAGCTACGACAATTATCAATGAAGTGACATCTACAAACCCATCTATCTTGAAAGGATATATAGAAGTAGCAGGGAACCCAGCGGATGTGGTCATCGTGAACCCGAATGGTATGACAGTCAATGGATTTGGTGTGATCAATGGAATTCACATGACCTTGCAAGGAAAAGGTTACATAGACATCGTAGGAAAAGGCTATGGGGGACAACAAATAGATAGTACGTTCATCAGCGACCATCTACGTAATCGCCACAGCGAACTATGGGGTCGTCATCTTCGTATTGATACAGACACCTTAGTGAATACAGGGAACATAGCGGCAGATACTATGCATATATCTGCCAAAACTATGCACAATGCAGGTTTTGTAGAAAGTAAAGATACTCTCCAATTTGCTGGAAACGAGCTTGTACAAGATAAGGGGATTATGAAGGCAAATCAGACTGTCCACGTCTCAGCGCATCATATTCGTAATAGCAATTCCTCTGTATTAGAAGCTGGTAATAGTGTGCATGTTACGGGAGATACCTTACAGAACGATGCGTCCCATGTGGTCAGTTATGGTACGATACGCTTAGGTGTGAATGCCTTAGAAAATACAAATACAGGGGCAATCATTGCAAAGGATACCCTGCAGATACAAGGAAATACTTTTGCTAATACAAAAGGCATTCTCTTTGCAAAAAACGATGCAGAGATAGATATGAAAGAGGATGTGACTAATACAGATGGGTTGTGGCATGTGTTAGGTAATTTGAACGTGCAAGGGCGCCACATTAGGAATATCAACAGCAAAGGTTCTTACTTTGGTTCAGATATATATGTAAAAGGTAACGTCTATGTACTGGGAAAAGCGAGCTTTGAAAATAGGTCCTCCGATGTCATTGTCAAAGGTGATCTCACTATATTAGCCCCTAAGATACAAAACCATAAGGATGTGTTTAAGACTGGGTGGACCATTTCAGAAGAAGATAAGTATGAGGGAATACCGCATCTAGACCAGCCTAACTATTATGAGGCAGATAGAAAATACCATAGAACGATTCATACAGGAACCATAGAAGAGGAAACCGCCACATCTAGAATACTGAGCGATGGTACCATCCATATTACGGGGCAAGATGTGCAAAATACATACAGCCAGATTATGGCGAAGGATGGCTTACAAGTTACGGCAGACTCCATTACCAACACAGGCTATCAAGGGACAGTTCACTATGATGATATAGGCCGAGATAGACATTATTGGAAATATAAACAGAAAAAACGTTGGTGGAAACGTAAAAAGTGGGTCTATGGACATACAGATATTCCCTATGAACATCACCACATCTTTGATGCTGAAAGTAGTCCATCCAGTGAACGTATTGCTGTATTAGGCAGTCACGGAACTACGAGCATCCAGTCTAATGCATTTACCAATACAACACTTGAGGCAGATGGAACAGCTTATGCCATACGAGATAAAAAGGTTGAAACTGCGGTGGCACCTACAGATGTTTCTAAATTAGTGCCCCCCGTGTTGGAACCATCAAAACAACTCTACATGACAACGGATCCCCTTGCCGTAGCTAAAGTAGAAGATAATCCTTTATATACAGATAAAAAGCAATTTTTGTCTAGTGACTATATGGTCACTAGATTACAAGCAGACCCAGAACGAGTGTATACTCGATTACGCAATGGATACGAAAACCAAGAAATAGCGAAAGAAGAACTCCGTCAAAGTGGTCATACCTTTACGAAATATACAGGTCATGATCAGTCTTTACTTTCAGGGATACCTAACAGCATGTTACAACCGGGAGATTTGCGCAAAGATGGTAGTATCGTCTTAGGTAAAGATGTGAAGGTAACAAGCCAAAAGCTAGATAATACGGGTAGCATACAAGCCAAGGATTCTCTGTCCATTACAGGGAATCATGTACGAAACCTCAGTGGGTCTATGAATGGCAATCTAGTGTCTATACGCACAGATATGTTACAAAATATTTCGGGTCGTATACATGGTAAAGATGGTGTTCACATAGAAGGAAAGGACATCCGTAATGAAACACAAGTAACAACTAACAGTTCATTTGGACATCAACAAGATACAGCATATGGAAATGCTAGTATCACTAGTGACGGCGGTATCCATATCCAAGGGGATTCCATACGCTCTGTAGGAGCTACTATAGAGGGAGGTAATACGGTAAGTCTAGCAGGAAAAGATATACAAGTCTCTGCTCTTGCCTTACAAAATCGTTATATAGGTAGCGGAGTGACCTTAGAGTCCACTAAGTACCTAGGAAGTACCGTACAAGGACATACGGTACAAGTCCAAGGGGGAGAGATCACCTTACAAGGCTCTCGCATGATAGGACATACAGTGGACCTTACAGGGAACTCTCTAACCCTTGAGAATGTAACGAATAAAACTGTATCAGATGTAGCAGTGGGTGCTAGAGGTAGTGACTATTTCAACCGTAAGATGGTCATAGATGAACAGAATCTAGGAGCTACCATTGAAGGCGAGACTGGTGTTAAGGTGCGTATGGATAACAATGTATCCATGAAAGGAAGCACTATACATAGTAAAACTGGTTTTGTAGATGTACAAGCAGGTCGAGTATCTATTGCACATGGTACTGAGCGCCATGAAATAGTATCTGAGGTACATCAAAAAGATAGAGGGTTCTTGTCATCTACTACAAGGGATATCTATGACCATAGACGTACAGATACGGTAGTGGGCTCTACGATTTCCAGTGGTACTGTTAAGGTAGATGGTAAGCAAGACGTACTAGTTAAAGCTAGCCATATAGTGGGGGATGCAGATGTTACAGTTACGAGTGCAGGCAACGTGACTATTACATCAGCGCAGGAAGAATCTGGTGCCACTCATCGTGAGGAAGTACGTAAATCTGGTATTTTTGGTAATGGCGGTCTTAGCCTTACCATTGGTACACAAAAACAAGCAGATACCTATGATGCTAAGAGCAGTGTAGCCAAAGGTAGCGTGATTGGAAGTCGCTTTGGTTCTGTCAACTTAGATGCTACAGGATCTACACAAATAGAAGCTAGTGATGTAGCATCTAAAGGGGATATTCAGGTTCAAGGCTCTGGCGTGACAATACGCAATGGTTATACCACATCCCATACAGGAGAAACACATAGATTTTCTAAAAGTGGGCTTACTCTCTCTTTGTCGAATCGCTTAGTAGATACTACAACCAATGCAGTGGGTACACTCACACGAGCAAACTCTGTAAAAGACGAACGATTGAAAGCTCTATTAGCCTACAAAACCTATGACGATGCTAAGACATCTATAGAAAAATCTAAACTGAAAGACCAAGCCAAGAGTTTACACCTCAATCTATCTTTAGGCACAGAACGAAGCGAAGCTTCTACGAATGTAGATAGTAAGATAGCAAAAGGATCGACCGTTGTATCCGATGGACATATTCGTGTTACCACTAAGAAGGATGATATCCACATAGAAGGAAGCGATGTACAAGGCAAGGACATTACCTTAGAGTCGGCGAACAGTATCTATGTGAAGGGCAAAGAAACGACTTCTGAGATGACCCAGAGTATGAAACAGAAACAAGGATCTCTTGGTATTTCCTATGATCTTTTGCAACATCGGTTCTCCGATATATCCCTCAATGCCAGTGGCAGTAAAGGTAGTATAGCCGGGACAGACATAGTGCATGATCCTACGAAGATAACAGCAACGAATACTCTTGGAGTGACTACAAAACAGGATTTATACATCAAAGATGGTGTTCTTAAAGGGGAGGCTATTGAGGCAAATATTGGTGGTAATTTAGAGATTCACTCTGTACAAGACACGCATGACTATACAGACCATACTACGTCTGGTGGCATGGGACTTAGCCTATCCAAGAAAGGTACATTCAAATCATTACAAAGTTCTTTACAACGGACAGATATAGATAGCAAATACAACTCTGTGATCCACCAATCTGGACTCTATGCAGGAAGTACAGGATTCAACATATCCGTAGGCAATACGACCACATTAGAAGGGGCTCTCTTAGCTAGTCGTACAGATACGAATACACTGAAAATAAAACAGTTAGTTATGAAGAATGTGGAGAATAGGGCGAAGTATACCTATGAGTCTAAGGGGGTGTCTTACCTAGCGGATCCATCGATTGGAAAAAGCAGTAAGCAATATAACGAACTTGGGTTCGTACCTACGATTATGCCTGGGGAACGCGGCAAAGCAAATAGCACAACCTATTCAGCGATAGCTAAAGGAGTGCTTGACGTGGAACATCCTGAGGTACATCTTAATACTATTCGTAGAGATACGGAAGATTCACTACATACATTAGCTACTATTTTTGATAAGCAAAGTATTGCAGAGCGACAAGAAACAGCTAAACTATTTAGCAAGTATATGAATGAAGCAATCCATAGATTTGGTGAAATGAGAGATGCAAATGGACAACGAATCTATAAAGATGGTTCATCGGAAAAGGTCGCATTGCATGCTTTATCTGGTACGATTACATCAGCTATTGTAAAAGGAAATCCTGCAACTGGTGCCATATCTGGTGGCCTCAATGAAGCGTTGATACAATCTATAAGCAAACTAGCAAAGGATCACCCAGCAAGAGCACAACTATTATCTGCTAGTCTTGGCTATACGGTAGATAAGCTATTAGGCGGAAGTGGTTTAGAAGGTGCTAGCATTGCACAAGCTGGAACGAAGTGGAATCGTTATGATAAGATTGAAGAGATAAAAACAGAGTTAGCGAGAATTTGGGATAGCGATGGAATTATTCCCAAATTAGGAGTTAATATTAAAAAAATGAGGGATAATGAAGTTGCTGTTATTTCAATTGAAGATCCACTTAGTGGCAAATATAGGGGTATATTATTAGATAATAAACTTAACTCAAGAGA
The DNA here is from genome assembly GCA_963516605.1 of uncultured Veillonella sp. Lineage (GTDB taxonomy): Bacteria > Bacillota > Negativicutes > Veillonellales > Veillonellaceae > F0422. The sequence goes on from CAUQBP010000014.1 coordinate 59,760, forward strand.
TTTTGATATATTAGAAGGTCAACCATCAAGATTTATATACAATCCTGATATATCCTACATGAATGCTTCAGAAGGAAATGTATACAGAGTTGATTTGTTAAAAAATTATAAATTCGGAAGTAAAGTTGATAACCCAGAATATCAAGAAACAATAGTGGATGGAAAAAAAGTGAAATTAGGGTATCAAATGCAATTAGGCGAACATAATGGACATATATTATTTAGTATAGGAAGTTATGAAACATTTAAGCCTTATCCATTGTGGAAACAAATTGTATATGGACTTGATAATTTTGTACAATCATTTTTAATAAAAAGAAAAACTGGTTATGGAGATAATGAGAATGAAAGTGTAAAAGCATTGTATTTTAAAAGTTTAGGTTATCCTGTAAATTATTCTGATATTGATGGATTTTCTGTTAATGGGTATGCATTGTCAAGAAACTATTTAAGTAGAGATGAGGAAGGACAAGTATTAAATAAATATTATATTAATAATCCAAATGAACTTTCGGCACTTATTGGGGGAAGAATGACAGGAAGAATTTGGACTATTGGAGTGAAAAAAGCTGATATTTTTAATCAATATATTAAAGAACAAGCAAAATCTAATATTTATGATCCTATAAAGGTAGAAGTGAAGACATACACTAATATAAAAAAAGGAACTATTAACGAATTACCAGATCTTCAAAAAGAGATGTTTTATAAGTATGAACAACATGGCTGGCTAGGAAAGTTACCTAATGTGGGCAACATTAAGGCTGGAAAAAAATGGGAGAATGATCCCATTAAGAAAGGAACATGGGTTAGATTACCAGAGAAAGACTCTTTAGGGAATAAAGTTTACTATAGAGAGTTTGATATTTATCCTAAAGATAATAGAGGTCCAGAGCGTTTTGTTGTTGGCAGTGATAACTCTGTTTATTATACAGATACGCATTACCATTCGTTTATTAAGTTAAAATAAGGAAAATAATATGAAACATAGTATCTTGATGAAAGCAATATCAGAAAAGCAATATAAATTCTTGTGTATGCAGAAAAAAAATAATAATTGTATGATAATAGAATTCGATGGAAATCACATAGATACTTGGAATGATGTATATAAAGTTATTAAAGATAAATTTATGATATATGATAATATTATAAATTTATATCATCTTGAGGATATTCTAGTAGATTTTAATTATAAAGGTAATGAAAACTTTAAAGAATTATATATTGTTATTCGAAACCTAGATCAGGCTATGAAAAGAAAAAAGGGGATTTTAGAATTTTTAAGGAATATATTTTCTTTTTCTATAAGCAGAGAACTTGATAATTCGGTGTTTTGGGTTTTTTTTGCTGTAAACGTATTGCCAGGAATGGTAGCTGAGAGAAACATTATAGACTCATTAGAGGAACTTCCATTAGAAAGATGTCAATTATACTATGTACAAAATACTCCTTGGACAGAGTTAATAGATCCTCCTCATAATGAGATTGTTTATTTGGAGGAAACAGAGTATGATGCGTTGAGAAAATCAATAGTAACTAATAAAGATAGACTTGTACTTGACTTAACCGATGCACATGATACAGAGACATTTGTTGATGCTATGTCTAAATACGTAAATGGGAGAATAAAAAATTTTGATGATTTAAAAGTATATATGTATAGAGGCTTACGAGATACGTCAAAACAAAAAAAAATAATATTTTTCCTTAAGGACTTTAGTTCATATTGTAGAAATATTAATAAGTATTATGATGATATACCACATAAAGTTTGTATGAATTTTATAAAATATTGCATATGTTACTGGTTTTATGAAAATATCCCTATTTCAGAAAGCTGGAAAAAGGAGTTTATTTTTTATATTACAGAAACATGGTGATGAATAAAAGTTTATAGACTAAATATGCTTGGTGGTTCTTCCGTATGCGATATGTATCCAAACTATAGCAAAAAAATATGATTGTCGATTAGTAAGATAAACCTATTAAATCATCAGATAATGTTATACTCGCTTTCATAATTAAGTTGTAGTACAACTATTATCATCCTTTCAGTGGTTCTATAATATACATAAATATTGGGTCTACGATTTCCAGTGGTACTGTTAAGGTAGATGGTAAGCAAGACGTACTAGTTA
>CAUQBP010000015.1:0-53468 GCA_963516605.1 uncultured Veillonella sp.
GAGCAACGGCCTTCTAAGCCGTGGGTCGGGGGTTCGAATCCCTCCTGGATCACCAGCAAAACCTAGTAACTACAAGCCTTCCGAGGTTTGTAGTTATTTTTTTATTTCCTAAGAAACAGTGCAAGTATATATTTTTATACTTGCATTATACTTGCATTTTTTTATGCGTACATATTAGACACATAATCGGTTATAGGATAAAATAAAAAAATCCTAAGGTTATGATGACCTTAGGAGTTTTGACGTAGAATCGGTTAATGTTATTAATTCAATTCGGAATGTCCATTATAGCATTTTTAACTTATATGCAAAGGTAAGTGAAAAGCCTAACATATCAAACTTTCTCTTTATCTTTCCAAAATAGTAAGGCCCCCATGGCATTGACTATGTAGAATATGTATTTCCCAACGTTGGCAAAATTGCCTTGGGCGAAAGCTTTCAATAACTGCACGATATTATAGCTCATCCAGAATGGCCATTGAGTGTCTAATTTTAGAGCGTTAAAAAAGTTCGCAATGAGTGAGAAGGCAAATACGATAGTGGTTAGGATAGATAAAAAGTTCATATTACCGCTAAAGCCTATATAATTGGCAACGCCTGAAATTGTAAAAGCAATAATGGTGATGATACCAGCCACTAATCGTTTTTGTGAAGGATTCATTGTATTAGGAATACCTTCGTGGGAGGCTTCCCATTTTTTGATAGCAAAGGTATAGATAATGAAAGTAACAGGATAGGTAATGATAGCTGCTTTATTTCCTAAAATAAAATCGATAGCACCGGATAGAATAGTATTCACAATGCCAAGGTAATTCCCCCATTTGTTGAGCTGCCCTGTAAATCGTGTAGACAACATAGAAATGCCAACGTTGATGACAGAAATAAGTCCAAAGGGAACGAGAGCCGTCCAAGGCCCCCAATCTACAAATTTTTCAAGACGTGAGTTAAGGTAACCAGCGGAAATGGCAATTCCTACGACAAGTACGACGCCGATGATATCAAACCATTTGGAAGTAGCAAATTGTTTTAAATACTGTTTCATAAAGATATCCTTTCTATGAGAATATAAACTTGTATGAATAAGTTCTACCTTGATAGATTAGGTATAGTAGCCAACTAAATTGTTTTAGTAACAAATAATTATTTATATGATGAATATGATTTTTACCATATGTTTAATCATAACACAGTTAGTAGAAATATATCAAATAAAGGTGGGGACTGCTTGTAAGCTAGTGAAAGTCTCATGAAATCGGTCACGAAAAGAATTGTCTCTTATTTCTCTATGAAAGCCTGTGGCGGTTTTAACTGAATAGGATAAAGGGAAGAGCACGGTATACCCCTCACAAACGGTATTTCATAATGTTTGTTTGGGGGCACACCGTGCTCTTTTTTGTTTGTCTTATTTAGTTAGTACGATTCGCCACAAGGTTTCTACGCCTAACTGCGTTCCTCAGGAGAAAATCATATCATAATATAAACGATTTGCTAAATTTTGTGATATAATAAGTGCATAGAAGAGTTATCAACGTGAGTTGGGTTCATCTCTTCCTAGTATGGGAGGAGGTGGTACTATGACGAAGTATGAAAAGATTAGTTTAATCATTTCTATTTTGACATTGGTAGTTAACATCATTGCCTTATATAAGTAAGCAATGAAAACGCCTAACGTAAAAGAGGTCTGGACCACCTCAACACGTTAGGCATCATCATAATTCGAATCTTTGAGATGAGCCTAACGCCACAGACACGTTGATGGCTCTTCTTATTTACATCTGTATTATAGCATATGTTAATTAAAAATACTATTTCTTTCTACGCATCACTGCCTTCCTTCTGGAAGCGTGGTAGTGACTCTAGCTACATACAAACCACCGCTCCTCATGGTATAATACATACGATACAAGGAGGGCCTATGACGATACGAGATAGGATTATTGCCTACTGGAAAGGGCGCAGTGCTGAGTTTGGAGTGCTTCGCAAGAAAGAATTGACTTCTGATTTGGCACCACGTTGGTTACGTGAGATTACACCGCATATTAAAGATCATCACCAACGAATTTTAGATTTGGGAACAGGCACAGGTTTTTTTGCATTTTTGTTAGCACAAAAAGGATACTCTGTGACAGGGATTGATCTAACGGAAGATATGATTGCAGTGGCAAAGGCACAGGCGACAGAACTAGCGGGTTCGTTAGCAGGTACGGTGGACTTTCACTGTATGGATGCGATGCAACTGGACTTTCCGGATCAATCCTTTGATGTGATTCTGGCCCGGAATTTGACGTGGACTTTACCGGATGTGGAAGCAGCCTATAAGGAATGGTACCGTGTACTTGCACCGAAAGGTGTGCTCATCAATATCGATGGTGATTATGGGGTAGAACTTAAAGTGCCAGTGGTGGCACAGCACCATATTCATGAGACAGTATCGAATGAGACTATGCAAGAATGCATTGCTATTACGGAAGAACTATCGATTAGTCGTATGGATCGTCCTCATTGGGATGCACATATGATGCGTAAAGCAGGATTTTCCAGAGTGTATTTAGATATGGCGGTGAGTAGCCGTATTTATAATGAAGAAGATGAATTATATAATCCAGTGCCGCTCTTTTCCATTGTGGCAAGGAAATAAGGAGTAATTATGCAAACATTTGAAACTTTCAACGTAACAGAAAAAAATAAATTCGGTATGGCGTCTGCGCTAGCGATGACTGATTTTACAAAGTGTTTTGAGCCAGTGCTACTTATATTTGGACAACCTGGTGTGGGTAAGACGCATTTATTGAAAGCCATGGAACAAGAAGCGGTAAAGGGAAATCCTAACATCCGTGTACGTTATGTGACAGGAGCGCAGTTTATAAAAGAATATAACGATAGCGTGACCTATGGTGAAGTGGCAGATTATATGGAAGAGTACTGTAAATTACACTTGTTACTAGTGGATGATGTACAAGACATTGTGTATAGCGATGACGAAGGGGCGAAGAAGATGTTTATACGCCTTGTGACAGGAATGAAAGCGAAAGCACGCCGCATGGCGGTGACGTTTGATGATACGTTCGACTCTGAAGATCGTTCTAATGAATTGCAGAATGAATTGACCGATGGAGTTGTGGCTTTCATCGAATAGAAAAATGAATAGAAAGCGGTTATTACACTGTATAACTAAGTGATATAACCTATGAAAAGAGGCGGATTTTAATCTATAGAAATCCGCCTTAATATCTGTTATACTTGGGAAGAAGAGTTTTCTATTGAGCGAGTGCTCAGGAGAGGAGAAAGTATAATGGCTATTTCAGAAGAAGTACGACAACGATTTGCAGGGGAGTTTGAAAAGTTTCAAAAGGGAATTGAAGGGTTCTTTTCCAAAGAAATTGCGCCTAAAGATTTCAAAGGCATTGGTGGAGGGTTCGGCAGTTATGCAGAACGAGGCTTTGAAAGTGCGATGTTGCGGTTACGTTTTTTTGGATCTCGTATTCTTCCATACCAAATGAAATTTTTAGTGAATGCAGTTAAAAAATATGATTTAAAACATGTGCATTTCACAACAGGTCAATGTATTCAATTCCATAAATTGCAAGGTGAGCAAATTTTAGAATTGTACAAAGAATGTTTTGAACATGATATTTATAACCGTGGTACTGGAGGAGATAATTTACGAAATGTAACAGCTAGCCCATTGCATGGGGTACATCCAGCTGAACCATTTGCTGTGACTCCGTATTTACAAGCGGTTAGTGAATATGCTGTATCTTTGATTGGTACACTAGCATTGCCACGTAAATATAAAATTGGTTTTTCTGTGGTTGATAATGAAGGTCATGCAAACTACAAAGACTTAGGATTTTTGGCAAAAGAAAATGGAAAGTTTGATGTCTACGCTGGTGGCGGTATCGGTGGCGGATCTGCATTCGGATTCTTAGTGGATGAAGATATTAACCCTAACGAAGTATTACACCACGTAGAAGGTATGTTACATTTGTATCATGAGCTAGGTGACTTTAAGAATCGTGGTAAAGCACGCTCACGTTTTATTGCACAACGTTTAGGAGAAGAAGAGTTCCGTAAAGCGTATCATGAATATTTGGCAAAATCTAAAGCAGCGCATGATTTAACATTGTCTGTTGAGCCATATACGGTGAATAAAGTAGGTACTACTACACCGACAACAGTGTTAGCAGAACCTCAAAAACAAGAGGGATTGTATTATATTCAATACAAACCATTGGTAGGTACACCACCTATGGATGTATTTGTAAAATTATTTGATTATGTAGGTGGCTTAGAAGAAACTGAAATTCGTATCTGCGGTGATGAATCTGTATATATTGTGAACTTAACTGGCGAAGAAGCAGATGCAGTGGCAGCTATTATCGCTGATACTCATGCGAAAAATCAATTCGAGCATACGGTATCTTGTGTAGGTGCTACGATTTGTCAAATCGGGTTCCAAGATTCTTCTGGACTTGTGAAAGTCATTAAAGATACCTTAGAAGCAGAAGGATTACCAACAGATAAGTTACCACAATTACATGTATCTGGTTGCCCATCTTCCTGTGGTACTCACCAAGTAGGTAAACTAGGTTTCCATGGATTTACAAAAGTGGTGGATAAAACGCCTCAACCAGCTTTCAAAGTGTTCGTAAATGGTAATGGCGAAGTAGAAGGACAACGGATGTCTGATGAGTTAGGAGTTATCACTGTAGAGGATATTCCTAAATTCTTCGTTGACCTTGTGAATACCCTTGAAGCGGCTGGTCAGGATTATGATACTTGGAATGCAGCGCATCCAGAGGGATTACAATCTGTATTGGCAAAATATTTATAATGTATGTAAAAACGTTCTTACTTAGGTAAGGACGTTTTTTCGTTTCCGCCTCGTGAGTGTTGGTTGATATAGGGTCTGGATTGTATTGAAGAATTACGATAGATACGGTATAATGGAAGAGATATCTCAAGATTGAGAATGCAAGCTTCATGGAGTATAGTCATGTAAGTTTTGTTCATAGAATTGTATATATAGGAGAGTCCAATGAAAAAAAGTACATTAGCTTTGGTAGGCGCTATGGCATTTGCTACAACCTTTGCAGTGGCACCGCAAGCACATGCTGAAATCAATGAATATTCTAATCTAAATGATAAAACAGTAGTGGTGCGCCAACCTGGTCAATCTATGGTATTGTCTATGCGTGAAGTAGCAGGTATCTTTGTGGGTCGTTATGTAAAAGCAGCGGTTAGCTCGATTACATTAGATCCATCCAAAGGCAATTACCAATATGTGGTAGTAGGTTACACGCCAAAGCAAAAAATTACTATCGACGTGGATGTGATTACTGGTAAAGTAGTACGTGAATTCCGTTCTAGCAAAGCGAAAGATGTAGCCTCCAAAGTGTTCAATCCATTGAAAGTGATTTCTCCAAAAGAAGCGGAAGTAGCAGCTCGTGGATTAGTGGGAGAAGGCTCTTTCACTAGAGGTTGGGAAATCAAGGCGGAAAACAATGAAGTGGTATATATTGTTCGTACCCAAGATACAGATGAAAAAGAATATAGTGTAAAAGTAGATGCTGTCACAGGGAAAGCGCTTGAAAAAGGGGAGCCTATTGACTGGGCTAAAATCAAAGCAGATCGTTTGCGTAATGATGGGGTAGGTAAACCATTTACATTGCAACAAGAACCAGAAGATACTGAGGCAGATCCTACTAAAACACTGTAATAGGTGATGTATGACGTATAATAATATTTTATTTACTATCGAAAATAATGTGGCTACCATCACATTTAATCGTCCAGAAGTACAAAATGGTTTTAATGTGCCTATGTGCCAAGAAATTCTGGATGCTATCCGTGTGGTAAAGGAAACTGATGAGGCCCGTGTATTAGTCTTCAAAGCAGAAGGTAAGGTCTTTTCTGTAGGTGGTGACTTAACAGAAATGAAACGAGCTGTAGAAGAAGATGATACAGAGTCCTTGTTTGAGATTACTTACTTGGTGATGGAAATTTCTTTAGCTATGAAGCATTTACCAAAACCTGTTGTGATGTGTACCGATGGTGCTGTGGCAGGGGCGGCTTTCAATATGGTGTTGGCTGCGGATATGTGCGTGGCATCTACGAATAGTCGTTTTATTCAAGCATTTGTTAATGTAGGCCTAGCACCTGATGCAGGTGGTATGTACTTGCTAAGTCGTGCTGTAGGTATTAACCGGGCTATGCAATTAGCTATGACAGGGGAAGCGGTAACAGCAGAAAAAGGTAAGGAATATGGCTTTGTCTATAAAGTGTGTGAACCAGAGATTTTGGAACGCACTACGAATCGCTTAGTACAGCGATTGGCAAAAGGACCAGTTAATTCTTTCCGTGCTATGAAACAAATGATGTGGGCTAGCTTCTTCACAAACTTTGAGGAATATGCGGAATTAGAAGTGAAAATCCAAAATTCCTTAGGAGAAACAGAAGACTTCCGCGAAGGCGTACGGGCTTTTGCTGAAGGAAGACGACCAAAATTTAAATAGTGCATCTGATGATGTAAGTATGAAAAGAGCTATTACGACAAAGTAGAGTCGATAATAGCTCTTTTAGTATTTAGGGATATGTATGTTTGTAGGAGATGATCTGAGTAGAGTGTATTCCTATACAAAACGAAAGACATAGTTCAAAAGTAGCGGAATAAAAAAAGGACTCTCCTAGAGAAGAGTCCTCGCATATATGTGATTAACGATCGCCGTTAAAAATAGAGTTTTTAACGATAACGTAGTCAACTTTTTTGATGGCTTGTAGTGTAGTACCACCAGCGTAGGAGATAGAAGATTGTAAATCTTGTTCCATTTCAGTCAATGTATCGAAGATACTGCCTTTGGACTGAATTGTGATTTTTTTGCCTTCTACATTTTTGCGTTCCCCTTTTTGGTGTTCAGAAGCACTGCCGAAATATTCTTTATAAGCTACGCCGTCAATAGTGACTTCTTTACCTGGGGATTCGATATGACCAGCGAATAAAGAGCCAATCATAACAAAGGAAGCGCCGAAGCGAATAGATTTTGCAATGTCCCCGTGGTCACGGATACCGCCGTCAGCGATGATAGGTTTTGTAGCTGCTTTGGCACACCAACGTACAGCCGACAATTGCCAACCACCAGTACCAAAACCAGTTTTTAATTTTGTAATACATACTTTACCAGGTCCGATACCCACTTTGGTCGCATCAGCACCAGCATTTTCTAGTTCACGAACTGCCTCTGGTGTACCTACATTACCAGCGATAACAAAGCTGTCAGGAAGTTCACGTTTAATGTGTTGAATCATGTCGATAACGCTGTTGGAATGACCGTGAGCGATATCGATAGTAATATATTCTGGGCATAGATTTGCTTCTTTTAATTCCTTCACGAATTCAAATTCCTCTGGTTTAACACCGATGGAAATAGATGCAAATAAACCTGCCGCATGCATGTCTTTTACAAAAGCCAAACGTTTTTCAGGTTGGAAGCGGTGCATGATATAGAAGTAGTTTTTAGCAGCTAATTCTTTGGCTAACTTTTCATCGATGATAGTTTGCATATTAGCTGGCACAATTGGTAAACGGAATGTACGATTTCCCAGTTTCACAGTTGTGTCACATTCGCTACGGCTAGATACGATACACTTGTTCGGTATCAATTGCACGTCTTCATAATCGAAAATGTTTGTAGTATTGATCATTATTTATTGCCCCCTAAATAGACAGAATTAGGATTACGACATAATCCTTATCTATTATACATAAGACCTCCTATCTTGGCAACAAGGGGATAGATATACTTAGTCATCTTTGATATGCTAATTTGTACTAGAGGAATACCGTGTTTTGTGAAAAAACATATAGATAAAAATAGATTAAAAGTGATACAATATAAGGAATAAATAAAAGTAATTTGATAATGTATTTCAATGTATCATAGTGTGAAAAGGAGATAGATATGAGTTATACAAGTTCAAGCAAAACAAAAATGTTAGTAGAAGGCGGTCTAGTCATCGCTATGGCTCAAATTTTAAGTATGTATGTCATCTATCAAATGCCACAAGGTGGCGCTGTGAAAGCAGCTAACTTGGTGCCATTGTTAATTTATGCTTATCGTTGGGGTGGTCGTGCGGGCATCTTAACTGGTATTGCCTATGGAATTGTTCACTTCCTATTGGGATTTAAATTTTCGATTCATTATATGAGTATCGTATTGGACTATATCTTAGCCTATGGTGCCATTGGTATTGCTGGTTTCTTCGGCGGTTCTGGTACAGTGAAAGCTTTCTTTGGCGCTATCTATGCGATTTTAACACGTTTTGCTATGTCTGCCATTAGCGGTGTGGTCGTATTTGGGTCTTATGCACCAGAGGGAACAAGCCCTTGGATTTACTCCCTAACGTACAATGCAACGTATATGTTGCCAGACATGGTGATTAATTTAGTGGTATTAGCTTTGTTATATGTGCCAGTGATGCGTGGATTAGGTCGTGTGAAACCCGCTCATAAATAAGAAAGCATCTAGGACAGGAGATATATATGATTTCTGAATTAGGAATTATTGTGTTAGCGGGTGGACTTAGCACTCGTATGGGAACAGATAAGACGAGATTGCCTTGGGGTAGCACAACTTTATTAGGGGAAATGCTCCGCAAGGCGGTCCTTACAGAATGTGGAGAAATTTTAGTTTCCATCAATCGAGAATTAGAAGAGTCAGAGGCACATATTATTGAAGAGGCTCGTTCCTTTGGTCGAGATATTCAATTAGTGCCAGATGCGATTGCTATGAAAGGCCCTTTGAGTGGATTGCAGTCAGCCCTTTCCATAGGTTCTCGGGAAGCCTATATCGTAGTGTCTGCAGACATGCCATGGTTTTCCTTTCACTGGTTGCCATCTTGGGAAGTACATATAGATTCATTTTTACAAGGGGAATTATTAGCTATGGTTCCTTATGTAGGGCTGCAAGAGTACGAACCTTTGGCAGCTATTTATAAACGGTCTGTACTAGATACGATTCAAGAGGCTTTAGAAGGTGAAGATGTCTCTATGCATGGTATCTTAGAGAAGATTCCTTATATGGAGATGGACATGATTGAGGAAGCAGAGCTATATAGCAATGTGAATACACGTTTATCCTATAAATTGGCGAAAGCGAAGGCAGTCAATCGGGAGCGGTCTGTACCGATTGTGACCATTAGTGCGAGCCAATCTAAATCTGGTAAAACAACGGTGGCTACAGCGCTGATTCATCAGCTTTCACAACGAGGCATCGTGGTGGGAATGGTGAAAAGCGATGGACACGGATTTTCCATGGATAAGGAAGGCACTGATACGTGGAAAGCTAGCCAAGCCGGAGCGAAGGCGGTGGCGATAGCTGGACCCAATGGATATGCGATGATGGTCCATGGTGAAAGTATGCAACGACAGCAGCAACTCATTCGTTTGGCCAATGAGATGCCAGTAGATTTGGTGCTCTTAGAAAGTAGAAGTCATGGGGTGGCACCGATCATTGAGGTGGTCCGTGCCAACCATAATGATACACGGTTACCACAATTAGAGGATATTGTGGCCGTAGTTACAGATATAGATGATACATTAGAAGGAAATACGATCTGTGAGCAATTTAGTTTCAGTGAAGAAGATATGGAACGATTAGCAGATTGGATTGTAAAGGAGTTGTTATAATGCAAGTAGTAAGCGTAGAAGAAGGCTTGCATCTAGTGGAATCTCCTTTTATAGATAGTGGGTATAGAGTAGAGGTAGAATCTGTACCGATTGGACAGGCCTATGGCAGAGTACTGGGTGCAACGGCTTTAGCACAGATGAACTATCCTCCTTTTAGAAAATCTGCCATGGATGGCATTGCGATTCGATATACACCAGATACAAGGACCTATCGGATAGTAGATACCATTGGAGCAGGAGAGGTCTTTCAGGGGCAATTGGCACTCGGTGAAGGGATTCAAATTATGACAGGCGCCATGGTGCCAAGTACAGCAGATACGGTGGTAGTAAAAGAGGCGCTAACTTGGATTCATGAGTCAGAAGTAACGGTGCCTAGCCGAATCGAAGTGGGTCAACATATTATCCTCGAAGGGGAAGATATACAAATTGGTCAAGAATTATTATCTGCCGGTACTGTGTTGGAAGCAGAACAAGTAGGTATTTTAGCTGGGCAAGGATATAGTGAAGTATCCGTATATCGCAAACCGAGAGTGATTGTCTTAACCACAGGTCGTGAAGTGCAAGATCCGACAGAGCCACTTCTAGAAGGGCATATTTATAACTCTAATCGATATTTATTAGAAGGAACGTTACATGCTCTAGGTGTTGATGTGGTAGGAGTAGCCCATCTGTCGGATGCACCAGGTACAGTAGAGGATAATATTGTTACTGTACAACATATGTTAGATACATTGGGACCGGTAGATATGATGATCAGCACCGGAGGTGTATCTGTAGGGGACTATGATACCATGCCAGAATTATATGAACGATTAGGAGCTAATACCTTGTATCGACGATTGCATATGCGACCAGGTGCGGCATCTTTTGGTGGGATCATTGCTACTAAGGAGCATATTACATGGTGCATGGGCTTATCTGGGAATCCTACGGCAGCGATGAATCAGTTTTATTTGCTGGTGTTGCCTGTATTAGAGCGGTTGTCTGGACGGGCAGTTATGACTAGCTGGATAGAATGTCACCTAGGTGAAGTTGTAGATAGAAAACATCCTCTTGACCGTTATTATCAAGGGCATATTAGATACGAAGCCGGGTCCTGCTGGGCATACCCTAACTTAGGGATGACATCGGGAGGTTTAAAATCTTTATCTGTAGCTAATGGTTTGATTAAAATCCCAGGTAATAGTGATCGCTTAGAAATAGGAACATTAGTGAAAGTGTTGCCTTTCACTCGATAAAAGGAATAAAGAAACAAAAATGTGAATAAATACCCTGTTTTATGGGTATTAATCTTGTAGGATTAGAAAAAATTTGATATAATAATTCTATAGAATTTTATAAGTAAGGTCTGTAAAGAGACACATCGTACACGTACCCTGTGCCTCTTTTTGTATGGTCTTTTAAAGGGTAGTATTAAGAAAAAGGAGATTCTATGGCAGTACTAAAAAGACTTGGCTTATCTGGTTGGATTGTCATTGGCCTATTAGCGGGCGTACTAGTAGGTTCAGTAGCACCAGATTTTGCAAAACAATTAAAACCATTAGGTGATGTATTTATTCGTATGATTAAAATGATCGTAGTACCGTTGATTTTTAGTTCCCTTGTCATGGGTATCGCTGGTACCGGTGACTTTAAGAAATTAGGGCGCTTGGGGGGTAAAGCCATTTTATGGTTTGAAATTGCCACTACGATTGCATTATTTGTAGGTTTATTTGTGGTTAACGTATTTGAACCGGGTGTAGGAGTGAATCTAACAGCTACTGGTAATGCTGTAGATATTGCTAATAAAGCAGCTGCGAAAGGCGAAATGGATCATATCCAAATGTTGGTAAACATCATTCCAACGAATATCGTAGATGCCATGGCTCGTGGTGATATGTTGCAAATTATCTTCTTTAGCTGTATGTTTGCTATTGCAGCAGCTAGTATTGGTAAAGAAGGGAAACAAATTGTTGAACTTTCCAAGGATTTGGCACATATCATGTTCAAAGTAACACACTATGTGATGTATGTGTCTCCTATCGGTATCTTTGGTGCTATTGCATACACAGTAGGTAACTTTGGCTTAGGTATGTTAGTGCCATTGTTAAAACTTGTGTTTACATTATATGGTGGCTTAGCATTCTTCTTAATTATTGTGATTGCTATCGGTTCTTTCTTTACAAAAGTTAACTTATTCAAACTTGGTAAAGTGTTGAAAGAGCCAATCGTGTTAGCATTCTCTACTGCGGCTTCTGAAGCAGCGTTGCCAATTGCGATGGAAAAATTGAAAAAAGTAGGCATTCCAAACCAAGTGGTAAGTTTTGTATTACCTTTGGGATATACATTTAACTTGGATGGATCCACATTGTACTCCTCCTTGGCAGTTGTATTTATTTCTCAAGTGTACGGCGTACCATTCCCGTTAGAACAACAATTATTGATGGTTTTAACATTGATGTTGTCCACGAAAGGGATTGCCGCAGTACCAGGTGCATCCTTGATCGTCATTGCCGGAACAGCAGCAGCCTTTGGCTTGCCAGTTGAAGGATTAGCCTTAATTCTTGGTGTAGACCGTATCCTAGATATGGCTCGTACGGTATGTAACCTATCTGGTAACTGTTTAGCAGCGGCCATTGTAGGTCGTTGGGAAAACGAAGTATCTGCAGAGAGATTAACAGAGTTAATCGAAAATCCATTGACGGATGAAGAAGTAGAAGCGTTAGAACAAGCAAGTTTTGAACACGTTGGTAAACAACAAGCATAATGAGTTTTGTTGATAGCATTGAAATAGTATATAAGGGGTTGTAACAAAATAGCTCCCAATAAAACAGAGGAAAGTTGATCAAAAAGTATCAACTTTCCTTTGTTTTTTATATTTTATAAGAAAATATAAATATGTACATTTTGTTATAGGCTCTTTTGACATATTGTGATAGTAGACTATATAGTTACGTATAAGGAAATAGGGAGGTAGAAAGGTCCTGGGAAGGGGGGAATAAAAAAGTAAGCAGGACAAGAAAAAATACCATGACCATCTTTTAGATGTTCATGGTATTTGTTGATAGAGTTCTTTAGGTCGACTGTAGGGAAGAGTAGAGGAGAAGACCTAAAGATGTGAATGAAGGATGTATATTTGTGCACGACATACCGTAGAGGTAGCATGGTAGAGGTAGCTGGTTATGTCGCATACATATATTATGAGGCCCTATAAAGGAGTTGAGGAGTTTATAATATACGAACATCACTTCACAAGAAAGAGAGTATCAAAGTGTTGTTACTCTTTATGTGTAGTATAAACTAGGAACGTCAAAAGAATGTCAAAATCAAAAAGTTTTTATAAAATTTTTTTGAAAAAATATTTTTGTATCTACTAATTGTACTATTGTATCTCTGTAAAGGATTTGCTATAATACTTTCTATAGAATTTTAGGATAGGTTCTGAAAGAGACATTCTGTACTTGTACACCATCGCCTCTTTTTATATAACCTAAGCAAGTATTGGTATGTAAAAAGGAGATTCTATACTATGTTAAAGAAAATTGGACTGTCCGGGTGGATAGGCATCGGTCTTTTGGCTGGTGTGCTAGTAGGTGCAGTGGCACCAGATTTTGCGAAACAATTAAAACCTTTAGGTGATGTATTTATTCGCATGATTAAAATGATTGTAGTACCTTTAATTTTTAGCTCCTTAGTCATGGGTATCGCTGGCACAGGGGATTTTAAAAAATTAGGTCGTCTTGGGGGAAAAGCGATTCTATGGTTTGAATTAGCTACTACGTTGGCGCTATTTATTGCATTGTTTGCTGTGAATGTAGTAGAACCCGGAGTGGGTGTGAATTTGACAGCTAGTGGTGGCGCTACGGATATCGTTAACAAAGCAGCCTCTAAAGGTCAAATGGACCATGTGCAAATGTTAGTAAATATTATTCCAACAAATATCATTGACGCCATGGCTCGTGGAGATATGTTACAAATTATCTTCTTTAGCTGTATGTTTGCGATTGCAGCAGCAAGTTTGGGTAAAGAGGGAAAACAAATTGTAGACTTATCAAAAAGTATAGCCCACATCATGTTTAGAGTAACTCATTATGTCATGTATATTTCTCCTATTGGTATTTTTGGTGCTATTGCGTATACGGTAGGTGCCTTTGGGATTGAAATGCTGATTCCATTATTAAAATTAGTATTTACGTTATATGCAGGGCTAATTGTGTTCCTTGCTATCGTACTGGGTATCGCATCGGCTTTAACAAAAGTGAACTTATTTAAATTATTCATCGCATTGAAAGAGCCTACTATCTTAGCGTTTACCACAGCCGCATCAGAAGCCGCGTTACCAATTGCTATGGAAAAATTGAAAAAGATGGGGATTCCCAATCATATTGTAAGTTTTGTACTTCCTTTAGGTTATACATTTAACTTAGATGGCTCTACATTGTATTCTGCATTAGCAGTTGTATTTATTGCACAAGTGTATGGCGTGCCATTCCCTATTGATCAACAAATTTTAATGATGATTACCTTGATGTTATCTACTAAAGGGATTGCAGGGGTACCAGGAGGCTCCTTGATTGTAGTAGCAGCTACTAGTGCAGCTTTTGGACTGCCAGTGGAAGGCTTAGCTTTAATTTTGGGGATAGACCGTGTGTTAGATATGGGTCGTACTGTATGTAACTTGTTGGGTAACTGCATTGCGGCGGCTATCGTAGGCCGTTGGGAACACGAAGTATCTGCAGAAACATTGAACCGACATATCGAGCATCCATTAACAGATGAAGAAGTAGCAGAATTAGAGCAAAAACACTTAGAAGCTATGGCGGACACGCATGCATAATAGAATGTAAATAAACACCATATATACCAGTTCTGGATATATGGTGTTTTTTTATAACTTGTTATAGAAAAGGAAAGTGCTTTCAGTGTAATTATTGATAGACGAAATATGGTAAATCGTTGTATGATGTTCGTAATAGACTATTTCTTTACTATAGTACTAGTGAAAAGTGTTGGAATTCTTGAACAGTAAAGAATTGCTGTAACCTGCGTTATGGTCATGCAAGTGCATAGCGATGTATAAGGAGGGAGACTCATGTTAAGTGATATTGAAATTGCCCAACAGGCACAAATGGAACCTATTGTGGAAATTGCAAAACGATGCAATTTAGCAGAAGATGAATTAGAATTATATGGAAAATATAAAGCAAAAGTGTCCTTTGATGCGATGGAACGATTACAGGATACGCCGAATGGTAAGCTGGTACTAGTTACAGCCATCACACCTACACCAGCAGGAGAAGGCAAGTCTACCACTACTATTGGATTGACACAAGCTTTGCAACAAATTGGTGTGAATAGTATTGCTGTATTGCGTGAACCATCCTTAGGACCAGTATTTGGTGTCAAAGGTGGTGCTGCTGGTGGTGGTTATGCTCAGGTAGTGCCAATGGAAGATATTAATCTTCATTTTACAGGGGATATGCATGCCATAACGGCGGCTAATAACTTGTTATCAGCAATGATTGATAATCATATTTTCCAAGGTAATGCACTACAAATCGATGTGCGTCGTATTAGCTGGAAACGCGTATTAGATATGAATGATCGTGCTTTACGTAATGTGGTCATTGGCATGGGTGGCCCTATGAGTGGCGTGCCAAGGGAAGATCATTTCATGATTACTGTAGCCTCTGAAATCATGGCTATTTTATGCTTGGCTCGTGATTTAGAGGATTTAAAAGCAAGATTTGGTCGTATTGTAATTGGTACAAACCTATCTGGAGATCCTGTATTTGTTCATCAATTAGGTTGTGAAGGAGCGATGGCACTACTTATGAAAGATGCTATCAAACCTAACTTAGTACAAACCTTAGAACATACACCAGTATTGATCCATGGTGGTCCATTTGCGAATATTGCTCATGGATGTAACTCTATCATTGCTACCAAGCTAGGCTTAAAATTAGGCGATGTAGTCGTTACAGAAGCGGGATTTGGGGCGGATTTAGGAGCAGAGAAATTCTTACATATTAAGTGTCATTATGGAGACATCTTCCCTGATGCAGTGGTCATCGTAGCTACGATCCGTGCCTTAAAAATGCATGGAGGAGTGCCAAAATCAGAGTTGACCAAAGAAAATGTAAAAGCACTAGAACGGGGCTTTGTGAATTTAGGGAAACAAATCGCCAATATGAGAGCCTTTGGGTTACCAGTATTAGTGAGTATTAATAAATTTGCTACCGATACACCAGCTGAAATCGATGCATTATTGCAATTATGTGATCATTACGGTGTAGATGTAAGCCTTAATGAATGCTGGGAAAAAGGTGGAGCCGGCGGTATTGATATGGCAAAACAAGTGATGGGTATGTTGGAAGGAACAGATATCAAGCCAACTGCTTTATACGATGTGAAAGATAGTATTCCTAATAAGTTAACGGCTATTGTAAAAGAAATTTATGGTGGCAATGGTGTAGAATTTACCAGTGTAGCGAAAAAGCAAATTGCTCAATTGGAAGAATGGGGATTGGCAGACTTACCGGTATGTGTGGCAAAAACACAATATTCCTTAAGTGATAATCCGGAGTTACTAGGAGCTCCTACAGACTTTACGATTACTGTGCAGGATGTACGAATTGCCAATGGGGCTGGATTTATTGTGTGTCAAACAAGCAATATTATGGTTATGCCAGGGTTACCGAAACAACCAGCTGCTCTTGGTATGGATGTCACAGCAGAAGGGACTATTAAAGGATTGTTTTAGGAGGAATGATGGAATTACATAACGCATCTGTATTAGAGTTTATTCGTGACCTTGGTTCTAGCGCACCAGCCCCAGGAGGTGGCAGTGTGGCGGCGATGAATGGCGCTATGGCGGCCGCTTTAATTGAAATGGTAGCGAATTTAACAATTGGGAATGCAAAATACGAAGCGGTCCATGAGGAGATGAAGGCGATTCAAAAAGAAGTAAGCCAAGTCAAAGAAGACCTTGTTCACTATATTAATAAAGATAGTGCTGCTTTTATGGAGTTAATGGGAGCTTTCAAATTACCAAAAGAAACGGATGAAGAAAAAGTATTTCGTAAAACAGAAATACAACGTACAACGAAACAAGCAGCCTTAGTGCCTTATGAAATTGGTAAATTAGCATATACTTTATTACCCTTGACGGAAACAGTCATTGTAAAAGGAAATACCAATGCCATTACGGATGGGATGATTGCTGCGATTAATGCAAGAGCTGCTGTAAAGAGTGCCTTTTTAAATGTGAAAATCAATTTAGGATCGATACAAGATGCAGAGTTTGTGAAACAATTGGCAGATAGCATGGAAGAGATAGAAGCTGTGTTAGATGCAGAGGAACAACGATTGTTAGGTCTTGCTAAGGTATAAGACCCATCATAATGGAATGAAGGAAATCATATGGGGATAGAAATTCATTTATTAGGGACACCACGGATACAAGTAGATGGGAAAGATATCTTTTTTACCTATGGAAAGGTACAAGCGCTCATTTATTATATGGTGGTAAAAGGAGTAGCCCTCCGAGATGAAATTAGCGGCTTATTGTGGCCGGAAAAATCGGAGGTCAATGCCAGAAAAAACTTAAGAAATGCTATTTATGAGGTAAAAAAGCTATTGGGGGCAGATGTATTTGTATCACCGAGGAACGCTGTATTACAATGGAATCCTACGGCACATATCTATGTGGATGTACATCAATTTCAAAGGAACCCTAAACAATATATAGATATTTATAAAGGGGAATTTTTACAAGGATTTTATGTAAAAGATGCAGTGGCTTATGAAGATTGGTATTTAGGGGAACGAAGTCGTCTTAAATCCATGTACATGGAGGCGGTTTATGATTTAGTAGATGTAGGGATTGAGGAAAAAAATATCGCCTGTATTGAGCGATATATTCCTGTCCTATTGTCCTATGACCCTTATAACGAAGAGCGATTTAGTGCGATTTTGGAACTGATTATGAGCCAAGGTTTCACGACCATGGGGAAACAATTATACCATCAACTACAATGTATTTACGCAGATGATTTAGATGAAAGTGTACCTAACTCTCTTCGAGAAGCCATGCATTTATCAAAAGTACAAAAACAAGAGGCGGTGTCCTTTGTAGAACATACGATGTTGAAGGGCCGTGATGCAGAAGCAGGAGAGGTGCAGAAGTATTTGCACTTCTTTGAAGATACTTCCTTAGCTTTGCGTATCACAGGAGACACTGGAAGCGGTAAAACGAGCCTCGTAGAATATATTCGAGATAAAGTAGAGCCCTACCGATGTGTGTTAGATAGCCAATGTTATGAAGAGGAACAAGGCTTGCTATTGCATGCGTGGATTCCTATTGTGGGAAAGATACTTGAAGAAATCGAATTACAAGGTCTGGAAAACATCGAATTACGGCGTATTTATGAAATCTTTCCACAGTTAGATCGACGTATGGCTCGAGACTTGGGCTTTTTAGAAGTAACGGAAGCATTGCCTTTTGATGTAGTGTACCAAGCAGTATCAAATTTGCTAGAACAGGTGTCGGAAGAAATTCCTTTTACATTGATTTTTGAAGATGTGCAATGGATGGACTCCTTAAGTTTTTCTTTACTGAGTTTATTGCTGTTACATCATAGGTCTGAACGTCTTATGATCATTGTTACTGACGTAGAGGAAGTAAAAGGCATGCATCAACGAACCTTACAAAGTTTAGAACAGCAGAAAGCATTGCAAAGTATTTCCTTGTTGCCTTTACCAGATGAACGGATGCGATCTTTTATCTTAGACCGAGAACCTACGTTACAGGACACAGATATAGTGGATCAATTAGTGGAAGTCAGTCGAGGCAATCTGTTAGTGCTCATAGAAAGTATGCAACTATGGAAAGAATATGGTTCTATTTATGGTTTGACTAAAGATATGGAACTGCTCTATAGCAAGAAATGCGATACTTTAGCTGAAGAAGAACGTAAATTGGCGGAGTTTATCAGTTTATTCTATAATGAAGCACCATTAGGGGTGATTGAACAATATATGGGCTTGGATAAACTACGTCTGTTGCAAACTTTAGAGGAGTTGGAAAGAAAAGGATTCATTGATTACCGTACACAACATGGTGAAGTGCAATATAGCTTAAAGCAATTCAAGTGCAAAGAGTATTTACGAGATCAAATGGCTATCGATCGCCGTCAAATTTTGCATGCCTATTTGGGAGAAGCCTGGGAAAAACGGTTAACACACTCCAAGGAAGATATGATTCGCTATAAGCAACTAGAATTTCATTTCCGTGAAGCAGGACAATACCAAAAAGCTTTAATGTATAAATTAAAATCTTTTATGCATTATTTAAACTTTAATAAAGATGCCTCTCCAGAACTTGGCGTAGGGGAATTATCCTCTGTCTATGCAGGGTATTTTATGGGAGAAGTAACGGGTAAAGCCTTGCAGGAAATAGAAGATGAGTTAGCTCATGTGTACACATTGTATGGAGATGTGCCAGAGGTGCGGGCCTTAGAATTGCCTTACCTATACGGAGCAGGTAAATACTACATGAGTATCGGTGATAAGGAGCGAGGTTTAGTATACTTTCAAGAATTATTAGAGGAAAGTACGGAACAAGAAGCATCGAATTATAAGTTGAAAGCCTATAAAGAGATGATTTATTATCACTTGCAAATGCGGCATGTTCTAGAGATACATCAATATACCACAAAGGCTCTTTCGTTGGCAGAGCAGTACCATTTCAAAAAGGAGATTGGGGTTATATTAAGACTGAAAGCGTTGGCTTTCATTATGGAAGGTCAGCCAGAACAGGCCATTCCTCTCCTAGAGGAATCTATACGCTTATTCTCGGTAACCCAAACTGTGGCTCGCAGATATGCTATTAATATCGGGGCGGCCTATAACTACTTAGGAGATATTGAAAAAAGTCGGTCTCGTCTGGAGACGGCATTAGAAATGTATCAAAAAGCGCTAGACTATTGTGATCAAACGGAACTATATAGTTCATGGATTGTATTTGCCACCAATGCGGGTATGACTGCCTTTGCATTGCAGCAATATGAATTAGCATCTACGTATTTTCAAAAATCCTATGAATTATGCTTGCAATATACCATAAGTCGACGAAGACCGACTATTGAGGCATATCTTGGTTTATTATCACGAATTAAAGAAGATACGCAGACAGCTGTGTCCTATTTGGAATCTGCCCAATCTCATGGCGTAGTAGAGCAACATGGACAAGAAGTTGGTCGTGTGCATTGGGCCATTTGTTTCCTCAAAACTGAGTATCCTAGTGCAGAGGTGAATCAAGCTTTTTCTGAAAGTTTGGACACCTATGGTACAATAGCATTGCAACAATTAGATGGCTATGGAGATGTGTGGGAACGGACGTACCTAGAACAGTTGCTTCAAGCCGAGTAAGTACAAAAGAAGGAGATCCTAAATGGATATAGTGTTAAACCCCATAGTGTTATCAGTCATCGCCATGTCAATTCTGTGTTTGCTGCGATTTAACGTGTTATTATCGGTTATCGTAGCTTCTTTAGTAGCAGGCTTGGCAGGCGGCATGACGGTAACCACTACCATCGAATCCTTAATCGGTGGCATGGGTGGCAACTCAGAAACAGCGTTTAGTTATATTTTGTTGGGTGCCTTAGCCATTGTCATTGGCCGTTCAGGGTTAGCCACAGTAGTGACTAAAAAGATTACGAATATTGTAGGTACAAAAAAAGTAGCATTTACATTGCTCATCGCCTTTGTATCCTGTTTTTCACAAAACTTAATTCCTGTGCACATTGCCTTCATTCCTATTTTGATTCCACCCCTATTAGTGGTGATGAATCGTATGAAAATAGATCGTAGAGCGGTGGCGTGCGCCTTAACATTTGGACTGAAAGCGCCGTATGTATCATTGCCAGTTGGCTTTGGTTTGCTATTTATGACTATTATCAAAGATCAAATGGTAGCGAACGGTGTGAATGTATCGATTTCTGATATTGCCTCTGTCATGTGGATTGGTGGTATATCCATGGTGGTAGGATTATTGCTTGCCATTGCTTACTATAGTCGAAGTCGTGAGTATGAAGATATTGCAGTGGTGCAAGAAGAATCTACAGAGCATACAACTCGTATGACGGCGGATTGTTGGAAAGGATTAGCAGGGGCAGCAGTGGCTTTTGTGGCACAGCTGTATTTTAAATCTTTGCCCATAGGAGCGTTAGCTGGATTGGCAGTGTTCTTTGCTACAGGTCTTATCAAATGGTCTAAAATGGATGAAGATGTGGACGGTGGTATTCGCATGATGGGGACCATAGCATTTGTCATGTTAATTGCTGCAGGTTATGCGAATGTATTGCGAGAAACGAACTCTGTAGAACATTTAGTATCAGCCACAGTATCTATTATCGATTCCAAACTAGTGGGAGCTATCGTGATGCTTATCGTTGGCTTGCTCATTACTATGGGAATCGGTACATCTTTTGGTACCATTCCGGTTATTGCATCCATATATATTCCTATGGGTTTGCATTTAGGCTTTTCTGTGCCGGCTATCATCTTATTAATCGGTATCGCAGCAGCCTTAGGAGATGCGGGATCACCTGCATCGGATTCTACATTGGGACCTACATCGGGGCTTAATGCAGATGGACAACACAATCATATATGGGATACTTGCGTGCCAACATTTATATTCTATGACATTACCTTGCTAGTAGGTGGTGTCGTAGGGGCATTGCTGTTATAAAGTAAAAGGACTGTAACTCATGTAGAGTCGCAGTCCTTTTGTATAGGCTCTATACCATATTATGATTTTATACTATATTTTGAGGTGGTTCTCCGTATAAGCGAGTCATAGCTTTACGGGTAACAAGTCACGTCTTACCTGATTGGCGACATTCTTCTTGAGTGAAAGACAAATCCCCTTTTACCCTACCGATGCATTTTTGTTTTAATGTATCGACGGAAACATGCCAAAGCTGAGCACATTCCTTCAATGTTAAGACCTCATGTAATGGGTTCATTATTTCCACATCCTTTCCATGATATATGTTAAATGTATTATACATGAAATTATTGACTGTATATAGTGGATTATGTTTAAATAAAAACAAATGATGTATTTTAATTCCTTAGTCCCCTTGCTGTTAAAGTATAGCATATGTATGGGATCTAGAGAATTAGAAATTAATTATAGTAATGGGCAAAATAAAAAGATGATATTTACAAGAGAAGGTGTGAAATATGACTGAAAATAACAATGGTTGGGGTGGTGTTCGTGTAGGAGCTGGTCGAAAAACTGGATGGAGAAAAGGATTCTCTGAAGAACGAAAACAACGGCAAGTACGAGCCCACGAAGATGAATGGGAAATGATTAAAGAGTTCGTACAAATCGTAAAGAAAGATAAAGAACGAGCCCAACGAATATTAGAAACAGAATAAAAATAATGCACGTAGTTTCACGAATTAGCAAAACAGCTAGCCGTGGACTACGTGCATTTTTCAAGGAATCAAGTAAGCTGGGGTCAAGCTGGGGTCAAAATGGGGTCAACTTGAAAAAGTTATGTCAATCAATTTTGACGTTACAAAACAAAAAAACCGCACGGTTGCACGGTTCTAGGTATGGTGGAACACCAGGGGTTCGAACCCTGGACCCTCTGATTAAGAGTCAGATGCTCTGCCAGCTGAGCTAGTGTTCCATAAGACGAGTTAAATTATGTTTCTATTATAGACCTATCATTCAAATTTGTAAACGAAAAATTTATAATTTACATAGGAAACTACTTGCTATTATAGATGTTCTATGTAATAATATAGAGGTCAGGAAAAACCTGGCTTTTTTAGATTGCATTTGACATAGGCTTCCACTTGTGGTAGTCTATATTAGTATGTTTATGAAGTAATAGCCGTCTAGGCACTTTAAAGAGAGGTGTAAACTGATGCGTAACGCAGTAACAATGGCTTGTACTGAATGCAAGCAACGTAACTATCAGACAAACAAAAACAAAAAAAATAACCCAGATCGTATTGAAATGAATAAATTCTGTAAATTCTGTGGTAAACACACGTTACACCGTGAAACAAAATAATTGTTAATTATTTGTTGACGTGAGGATGTGATATCATGGCAGGAACTAATTCAAAAGCTCAAGCACAACAAAATGGTAACGGTAAATTCGTTCGTGAAGTGCGATCTGAGCTCAAGAAAGTAGTCTGGCCTACAAAAAAAGAGCTTGTGAACTATACGATTGCCGTATTTATAGCAGTAATTTTAATTTCTGTTATTATTGGTATCGTTGACACAGTATTTGCAGAACTTTTTAAGTTGTTAAAGAGTGCTGTAAAGTAGGAGGCTTTTTTAATGGGAACAGATAAAAAGTGGTATGTCTTACATACTTACTCAGGCTACGAAAATAAAGTAAAAACCACTTTGGAGTTGAAAGTTCAAGCTATGGGAATGGAAGATGTGATTTCACGCATCTTAATTCCAATGGAAGATGAAATCGACGAAAAAGATGGTGTAAAAAAAGTAGTAAAACGCAAAGTCTTTCCAGGCTATGTGCTGGTAGAAATGGAAGTAAATGACGAATCTTGGTATGTGGTGCGTAATACACCAGGTGTTACAGGATTTGTTGGTTCTGTAACAAAACCAGTGCCACTATCTGATTCTGAAGTAGCCTATATCTTGAAGTCTCAAGGTTTGGATCAAGAACCAGTACAAACTCTTGATGTTGAAGTAGGAGAAACTGTCCGAATTACATCCGGTGCCTTTGAAGATAGAACAGGCGTTATTACTGAAATCAATCATGATCATGCAAAACTACGTTTAAATGTAGAGATGTTTAATCGTGAAACCCCAGTAGAGGTAGAATATTCTCAAGTTGAGAAAATTCTTTAATATATTATATAACTCTAACCTTTTTAGGCAGCCGGGAGGTTGCCAGTGGGAGGGGCAATTTCGCTCCGTTACCACCACATTTTGACGCAAGGAGGTGTAATCACCATGGCTAAAAAAGTTAGTAAAGTTGTGAAATTACAGTGCGAGGCTGGTAAAGCGAGTCCAGCGCCACCGATTGGTCCAGCTTTGGGTCAAGCAGGTGTTAACATCATGGGCTTCGTTAAAGAATTTAACGAAAGAACAGCTCAACAAGCTGGTCTTATCATCCCAGTTGTTATTACTGTATACGAAGATAGAAGCTTCACTTTCATCACAAAAACTCCACCAGCTGCAGTTTTATTGAAAAAAGCAGCAGGTATCCCAAAAGGATCTGGAGTACCTAACCGTGATAAAGTAGCTAAAGTTGGTCGCGATAAAGTTCGTGAAATCGCTGAACTTAAAATGCCTGACCTAAATGCTAACACTGTTGAGCAAGCTATGCGTATGGTAGAAGGTACTGCACGCAGCATGGGCATTGAAATCGTTGATTAATTAGCGTACGGTATGTGACTCACATATCGGTGGGAGGGACATCCCGTTACACCACATAAGGAGGAATAAAAATGGCAAAAGTAGGTAAGAAATATGCTGAAGCAGTAAAACTTATCGAAGCAGATAAATTCTACGAACCAGTAGAAGGTATTGAATTAGTTAAGAAAACTGCCACTGCAAAATTCGACGAAACAATCGAAATCGCTTTCAATTTGAACGTCGATCCTAAATACGCTGATCAACAAGTTCGTGGTGCCGTTGTATTACCACATGGTACAGGTAAAACTCAACGCGTACTCGTATTTGCGAAAGGCGACAAAATTAAAGAAGCTGAGGATGCTGGCGCAGATATCGTTGGCTCCGAAGAATTAGTAGCAAAAGTACAAGGTGGTTTCAGCGACTTCGACGTTGTTGTAGCTACTCCTGACATGATGGGCCAAGTTGGTCGTTTAGGTAAAATTTTAGGTCCTAAAGGCTTAATGCCAAACCCTAAAGTTGGTACTGTAACACCTGACGTAGCTCGTGCTGTTAGCGAAATTAAAGCAGGTAAAATCGAATACCGTACAGACAAAGCTGGTATTATTGCTTGTCCTATCGGTAAAGCATCTTTCGATGATGCGAAATTACTTGACAATTTCCGTACAATCGTTGATACTATTGTTAAAGCTAAACCTGCAGCAGCTAAAGGTCAATACATTAAAACTGTGACACTTAGCTCCACTATGGGTCCTGGCGTTCCTATGAACGTGTTTAAATTAACAAGCACTAGCAAGGAACAATAATTATATATGTTCTCTTAGCTGTAGACGGCTGGCATCATTTGATTTAATGAGGAAACTCGCCCGCTGAGGCTGAATCCAATCTATTATGGAATGGTTCTCGACCTCAACGTCTTCGTTGAGGTCGTTTTTACGCTAAGATAGTACATAGAAAATCACCAAAAATCTACAAGGAGGTATTCTAATGGCTGTCACTCAACAAAAACAAGCCGTTGTAGCTCAAATGAAAGAAACTCTTTCTCAAGCGAAAGGTGCTGTATTAGTTGGTTATAGCGGTTTGACTGTTGCTCAAGTAACAGATCTTCGTCGTAAATTCTTGGCTGAAGGTGTGGAATACAAAGTAATCAAAAATACTTTGACTCGCATCGCTGCTAACGAATTAGGTTACGAAGCTTTCTCTGAGCATTTAGAAGGTCCTACTGCATTAGCAACTTCTAGCACAGACGCTGTAGCTCCAGCTCGTATTCTTGAAAACTTCATTAAAGACACAAAAACTGAAGCTTTAACTGTTAAAGCTGGTATTGTGGAAGGTGAAGTTCTTGACGCTGCAAAAGTACAAGAAATTGCAAACTTGCCGAACCGCGAAGGTATGCTTTCCATGCTTCTTTCCGTGCTTCAAGCTCCAGTTCGCAATGTAGCTTACGCAGTAAAAGCTGTTGCGGAAGCAAAAGACGAAACTGTTGCATAATAGCAACACAATTAACTAAGATAACATATATCAAAAATGGAGGATATCAATCATGGCATTGAACATCGAAAACATCGTTGCTGAATTAGAAACTGCAACTATTTTAGAACTTAACGATCTTGTAAAAGCAATCGAAGACAAATTCGGCGTAACTGCTGCTGCTCCTGTAGCTGTAGCTGCTGCTGGTGCTGCTGCTGGCGGTGCTGACGCTAAATCCGAATTCGACGTAATTCTTAAAGACGCTGGTGCTTCCAAAATCAACGTAATCAAAGTTGTACGTGAAGCTACTGGTTTAGGCTTAAAAGAAGCTAAAGCTATCGTTGACGGCGCTCCTGCTGCTGTTAAAGAAGGCGTAGCTGCTGCTGACGCTGAAGCTTTAAAAGCTAAATTAGAAGAAGCTGGCGCAACAATCGAATTGAAATAATTGATTCGCTAGTCAAGAACCCCTTGAACATTCGTGTTCGAGGGGTTTTGTGTTATAATATAGTTGCAATATATTATTTTACCTTACAGAAAATTAGAGGGAGGGAATTGTTATGATTATAGTATTGAATATAGTTTGGCTTATTGTTGCGTTTATTATCAGTGGATTTTTATTAGATCCATTTTATACTGGATTATATCGCGTTAATCATTTTGGACAATATTTAGCAGAATGTGTGGTTCTTGCTATGATAATGTTGCTTCCTGCGAATATTGCTCATAGAAAAGGTAGATCGTTTAGTTTATTTGCTATTTACGGAATATTGCTATGGATAGTTGCTATTATACATTCTATTATGATGTCTTCTGATAAGGTTAAGGCAGAGCCAGATAAATATAAGTCCTGCCCATATTGTGGAGAAACAGTACTTAAAGTTGCTACAAAATGTAAACATTGTTATGAAATGCTTGAGCCTGAAGTACAAGAGGCAAATTCAAAAGGGTAAGTTGATTTAGATGATGTTAAGAGAATATTAAATGGTAAATAGTATTAAAATGACGGGTATTGTGCCCGTCATTTTATATTAAATACTTTCGATATATGATATAATGAATAGATAAAGTTTAGATATAAATAGAATAGAGGACAGAATGAAACTAATTATATCCCCTAGTAAAACAAAAGATATAAAAGGTACTCCGAGTGCACCGAAGTTTGCACCGCATATGACGGAACAAATTATACAACATATGCAAAGTCTACCAAAGGAAACGATTGGTAAAGCTTTAAAAATAAAAGATACAGTCTTAGATGAAGTATATGCGTTTTACCAAAACTATGATAAGGAAGTAGAAGGTATGGCGGCGCTTAGCTATGACGGGCTATCTTTCAAAAATTTTGATTATGATGGACTTTCAGAGGAAGGAAAAGCATTCGCCAATACTCATGTATGGATAGGTTCTGCCTTGTATGGCTTAGTATCCCCTAATAGTGGTATCAAAGGGTATCGGCTGGATTTAATTGATCCTGTATTGAAAGAGGAAAAAACAAATCTCTATGCTTGGTGGCAACCTTTAGTGGATGCCGCTGTAGGTGAGGAAGATTGGATAATCAATTTGGCATCTAAGGAATATTCTAAATGGATTAACCATTCTAAGATGGTAACCATAGAATTTTTAGAGCATCGTAATGATGTGTGGAAGCAGCTTAGCACATCGTCAAAACAGATGCGTGGTTCATTGGCACATTATATCTGTGAACATCAAGTGACAGAACTTTCACAGTTACCAAAAGAATTAAAAGGATTTGTATTGGATCCATTGCCTACCGCTATAGATAGGTCAATTACTATTGCCTATCGTAAGGAATTATAAGTATTACATGTGTTCTAATAGAGGAATTATGACAGTAGATAGTATTTTACAAAAAGACCTTGTCGGAGACGAGTGGTTAACGGAAGAGGAGTTACGATTTCTCATGACCATTACGGATGAGGGGACATTACAAAAAATATATAAAAAAGCCTATGAAGTAAAAGCTGCTTATGTAGATAAGGTAGCCTATTACCGTGGACTCATTGAGTTTTCCAATCGTTGTATCAAAAACTGTTTATATTGTGGTATCCGTCATGAAAACAGTAAGACAGAACGATTTGATATGTCTCGTGATGATGTATTAAAAATGGCACAATGGGCCTACGATCATGAATATGGTTCTTTAACATTACAGTCCGGAGAACGCACGGATGATGCCTTTGTAGATTATGTGGTGGATTTAATTCGAGATATTAAACAGTTAAGCAACAATGAGCTAGGTATCACCATGTGTGTAGGGGAGCAATCGGAAGAAGCCTATAGACGTATGCGTGAAGCAGGCGCTGACCGCTACCTTCTTCGCATTGAAACAACGAACAAAGACTTATTTGAGATGATTCATCCAAAGGATGCCTTACACTCCTTTGAGACTCGTGTGAATTGCTTGAAATCTTTGCGCAAGGTAGGATTTCAAGTCGGTACCGGTGTTATGATTGGTTTACCAGGACAAACATTAGATGATCTTGTCAACGATATTTTATTCTATCGTGATATGGATATCGACATGATTGGTATGGGACCGTATGTGGTACACCATGATACTCCTCTAGGACAACGTGCTTTGGAGTTAGGCATAGATTCACAAGAGGGTAAATTAGAACGAGTGCAGTTAGGTTTGAAAATGATTGCTCTTACAAGATTATTTTTGAAAGATGTCAATATTGCGGCTACCACAGCATTACAAGCTTTAGATAAACTAGGTCGTGAAAAGGGGTTGGCCGCTGGAGCGAATATCTTAATGCCGATCATTACAGTACCAGAGCATCGTGCGAAGTATTTATTATATGATAATAAGCCATGTGTGGATGATAACGCAGACCAATGTAAAGAGTGTTTAACTCGTCGCGTTATGTCTATCGGTGATCGAGTAGGTTGGAAACAGCAAGGTAATTCCCAACATTATAAAAAACGTATACGATAAGAGGTGAATGATGAATTTATTAAATGAAATATTACGACATAATCGAGAATTTCTAGACAGTACGACCAAAGAACATGGGGATGAGCCACCAACAGTAAGTAAGGTGCCAACTCGTGAAATTGCGATTTTGACGTGTATGGATACGAGATTAGTGAACTTTATGGAGCAAGCTCTCGGCATTGAACGGGGTCATGCAAAGGTGATTAAATCGGCGGGCAACTCCATTTCAGGTATGTTTGATAGTGTGGTACGTAGTTTGCTTGTGTGTATTTATGAGCTAGGTGTATCTGAAATTTTTGTCATCGGTCACTACGAATGTGGCATGGCGAAAACGACTTCTGAAAGCTTAACCAAGGCTATGTTATCACGTGGTGTAGCACCTGAGGCGATTCAAATGGTGCATCACGAATTAGAGCATTGGGCTGATGGATTTTCTCACCCAGTAGATAATGTACAAGAAACAGTGAGCATGCTTCGCATGAATCCATTGATTCCAAAGGATGTAGCAGTTCATGGACTAATGATGCATCCAAACTCTGGAGAAGTAGAAGTTGTAGAAGTTGGCTATGAACTTTAAAAAAGAATTGACAAATTGAATCAACTTGTGATATCCTTAATGGGTATCATGGAGGATTACTCAAGAGGCTGAAGAGGACGGTTTGCTAAATCGTTAGGTCGGGTTACCGGCGCTAGGGTTCGAATCCCTAATCCTCCGCCACAGGACAAGAGCACATATGTTATACATGTGTGCTTTTTGTTTTTTGTTTTATCAAAAATCGTCAAATAAACGTCAAAAAGTTATATCTAATATGCTTGTTAGTTATCATTAAATTCGATTTAATAAAAAGACTATAAAAAGTATTATAAAAAATAGTTTATGAGATAATAACTATCTGTCATTTCACAAATGGTCTAGACTCTTGTATACTACAGACATGCAATAAGAACATACACTTTAGGGTGTATATACAAGGAAGGAAGTAACTAATATGAGTTTAGTATCAGCATGGATAGAAAATTTAAAAGAACATCGTTTAGAAGCATGTGAAGCAAGCCAATGCAAAGATAATAGCATTAAAGGCTGGCCACATCCTTGGACTTCTGAATTACAAGATGAAGAAGTTGTAGAAGTATTTGTAGCAGAATGCTGCAACAATTAATTTAGCGTACTTTCCCTTTATATAGAGGACTCCAACAAGAAGCACAAAAAACCACGGTGAAGGAAGACACCGTGGTTTTTTGTTGCATTCTATTACCAATTGCATATATGTGACATCTAAACATCAGTTTTCAGTTATATCAGCAACATATGGTAATTCTACCATGCGAACTTCTTGCAATTGCCAAGTTAAGTTACCACCAGTTAGATTCGTCAAATCAGCTTCTAAGGAGGTCACAGCTTCTGGTTCTACATAGATTTCAATAGATACTAGATCTGTAAACGATGCTGTATAGTGAAGCTCTAGAGTTTGTAGTTGGCGTTCTATGGCTCCAAAGTTAGAATAATCTATGGAGATAGTTACAATTTGACGTGGTGCAATGAGTAGTTTAGGCCCTTCTTGGACAGCCTTGGCTGCACTATGAGAGTAGGCACGAATGAGTCCCCCTGCACCTAATTTAATGCCACCAAAATAACGAGTCACTACGACAGCCACATTGGTGATCCCCGTCTTTTTTAACACTTCTAACATTGGCTTTCCGGCTGTACCAGATGGCTCCCCATTGTCAGAGGAACGCTGTTGTTCTTGGCGAGGACCAATGGCATAAGCTGTACAGTTGTGAGTAGCATCCCAAAATTCTTTGGATATACGTTGGATGAAAGCTTGTGCTTCTGCTTCAGTAGTAACAGGAGCAATAGAGGAAATGAAACGTGACTTTTCTATGATATATTCAGTTCTAAATTCATTGGCTAGAGTGATATAAGATTGTGGAATGTCTGACATAGGAACTCCTGAATAAGAATAATAAAAATGAGTTTACAATCGTTGAATACTTATAGTATAACACAAGTTAGTGGAACACTGTTGCTATATGAAATATAGAGTGTCAGGCCTGTATGTTTGGACAGTGTAACATAGACTAGAGACAGTAGTTTGTGTAAACACGGTGGGTTAGACAATCGATAGCCATCAAATCGGTGTAAGCCACATACTGCAAGATTTGTATAAGAAATATACTGTTAAATTTGTATAGGGTATATACTATGAAAAAGGTTGGATATATGTTAATATATTCATAGTAATAAATATAGGTATCTTTCACATAGAAGCATATAGCATGAGGAGGAAGTATGCATAAAGAAGAATTTTCTATTATTGGCATGCACTGCGCTGCTTGCGTAGGGCGTGTAGAAAAAGCAGTTAGCAAATTAGATGGTGTAGAAGATGTGAAAGTCAATTTGCTCACCAATAAAGGAACCGTAACGTATACAGAAGATAGCACAATAGGTGCTACAGAAGTCATCGCAGCCATTGAAAAAATAGGCTTTGGTGCGCATGTGGCTACGGATGAAGGCGTGATGGTAGAACCGCCATCCCATAAAAAACAATATATACGACTAGGCGTAGCAGCGCTCATGTCTATCCCTATGATGGTATCCATGGTGGGACACTATCTATGGCATTGGCCGATGTTATCTCATGAAATTGAATTAGTCTTAGCTACGATCGCTCAATTTGGTACAGGTTGGATTTTTTACACGGGTGCTTTTGCGGCGATTCGGAGTGGTACACTTACTATGGATGTACTAGTAGCATTGGGGACTTCTGTAGCATATGGATTTAGTATTTACCAAATGGCGGTAGGGAATCATGATCTCTATTTTGAAACCTCTGCGTGGCTTATTACATTTATTTTGCTAGGTAAATTATTAGAGGATATCGCTAAGGGTCGTACGTCTGAGGCTATTCAAAAATTAGTGGCATTACAACCTAGCGTGGCCCATGTGGAACGCAATGGGGAGTGGATGGACATTCCTACGAAGGAGATTGTCCTAGGTGACAAAATCCAAGTACGGGCCGGCGAAAAAGTGCCAGTAGATGGAATTATTTTAGAAGGTCATTCCACAGTGGATGAAGCTATGTTGACAGGTGAAAGCGTACCTGTAGAAAAAGGTCAGTCTAGTCAAGTCATAGGCGCCACAGTTAACATGTCGGGCACATTTATTATGAAAGCCACTGCTATTGGGGAGGAAACTATGTTATCCCAAATCATCAAAGTAGTGGAACAAGCACAAGCATCTAAAGCGAGCATTCAGCGTATCGCGGATGTGGTAGCATCCTATTTTGTGCCGGTAGTTATCGGTATTGCCATTCTTACCATGATTATTTGGTATTTTGTATTAGGATCTACGGTAGGAGAGGCTTTATTATATGGCACAGCTGTGCTTGTAATTGCCTGCCCGTGCGCCTTGGGCTTGGCGACACCCACATCCATCATGGTAGGTTCAGGCCTTGGGGCAGAACATGGTGTGCTTATTAAAAGCGCAGAATTTTTAGAAAAAGCAGGTCATATCAATGCCATCATCATGGATAAAACTGGGACTTTAACGGAAGGAAAGCTATCTGTTACGAAAGTGATATATACAGCAGGTGATGAAATGTATAATTTGGCTTTCACAGTGAATCTTGAAAAAGGATCCACTCACCCTATTGCACAAGCCATTGCTAAATACGGTGCTAGCAAAGGCGTGCCACAAATGATCGTGAAAGACTTCCAAGATATTCCAGGAAAAGGATTGGAAGGACATATAGCGGATAAATTGATTCGGGTTGGTCATACTCGCTGGATGCAAGAACTAGGTGTTGATATCACGCCATGGCAAGCGGAGATCCACAGTCTGGAAGAACAAGGCAATTCTGTATCCGTCTTGTTAGTAGACGGCACAGTACATGGTATTTGGGCTGTAGCAGATACATTGCGTCCAGAAACTCCTGAGGTTGTAAAGGCTTTACAAGAGCAAGGCATCGATGTGTGGATGGTCACAGGAGACAATGCGCGCACAGCGAACTATATAGCTGCCCAAGCAGGAATTACTCACGTAGTAGCGGAAGTATTGCCACAAGATAAAGCAAATACCATCGCCACATTACAAAACCAAGGAAAATCCGTTGGCATGGTGGGAGATGGTATCAATGATGCGCCAGCTTTAGCGCTAGCAGATATTGGATTTGGTATCGGTCATGGTACGGACGTAGCCATTGAGGCGGCGGATATCGTATTAGTGCGAAATGATTTGCGCACCTTAGTACAAGCCGTGACGATTAGTCGTAAAACGATGACAAATATTAAACAAAATTTATTCTGGGCATTGATCTTTAACTGCATTGGTATTCCATTGGCAGCGATAGGGTATTTGAGCCCTATCATTGCCGGAACCGCCATGGCATTTAGCTCTGTTACGGTGGTGAGCAATGCATTGCGATTAAAACGTGCAAAAGTGTAATCATCGGCCTATATGATGATCCGGAGACGTTCATAACTTTATTGTAATATCTATGTAATAAGACTTACATGAACATTCACTGTATGCCATACAATAGAAAAGGACTATAACTAATACGAGCTAGCTACGATTTGTTATAGTCCTTTTTGTGGATGTTATACAAAATGCTGGAATTATGTATATAAAAGTGATCAGTAATAGTTTTAACACAAAAATAGAACCCCAACTCAAGGGAAGAAGAGTTGGGGTTTTGTTTCGGACATCGTCCTATCTATTTCACTCAAAGGTTGGGGTATATTCTAATAGTATGGGCGTACGTATTTGAATCAACCTTTTTTGTGCTTGCATTTACCAGCCGTGTTGCCGCTCATAATGCGGTTGAACATAGCATGGATTTCCTCGGAAGATTGACCTTCTTCACGAGCTGCTTCAATATGACGCATTGCCATATCGTAGCGTGCTAATTTTTCTGGATCGTTCGCGTAAAATTCGCGACCTTTGTGTCCACATGCCATAGGAATAGCCTCCTTTTTACAATATAGTTTATACTTATTAACTTGCTCATTGAGAACTCCTGTACATCTAGTACCTGTTCTCTGTTATTATAATAAAGTATATGGTTGTGGTGGAGTCAACAAATAAAAAGAATTATTTTTGAAAATTTTCATAGCTGTCATTAACCATTGATAGTATAAGGTTTATAGAACTTGAAGGGCTCTGGACTAGACTTTTTTATGAGAATTAATTTAATAATAGATAAAAATACATGAATGAAACTCAATATATTAAAAAGCCCATAGTTATGCTATAGTATAGGTGTAGTTAAAACTATATACCTATAGTTTAGTTTTAGTGAAAAAACTTATATATTACACGAAATGAAAGAATATAAGTATTATAAAGATTAGAAATAATACAGAAATTGTAAATATTGTAAATGTATTACAAGCAATATGAGTATAAAAGGCATTACATGCATTACAGGCGTTAGAGGTGTTACATGTAGTAAACTGGTTAGAAAACTTAAAGACCTGTCGAAAATACAGTAGAAAGGATAGAACCTATGCGAAATATTTATATGACGATTGGAGATGTGTCGAAAATTTATGGCATATCAAAACAAACGATCTTATATTATGAAAAATTAGGATTGTTTCTTCCTGCAAAAATAGAAGAGAATGGATACCGCTATTACACATTAGAGGAATGCTATCGATTAGAGATTATTCTGACCCTAAAAAAACTAAATCTATCCTTGAAAGATATTCAAGACTATGTGGAACATCGAGGTCCGCATATGTTGAAAACCTTATTAGAAGATGCACGCTATGGCTTTGATCGGGAGATTAATGATTTATATACAAATAAAATGAATTTAGAGAGAACCTTATTTAACTTAGAACGATATTTAAAAATACCTAAAAATCGATTGTTCTTTGGTATGAAAGAAGAATCTTTCTATGCACTAACCCCGTATGATACAACAGAAAAAGGAAAGAAAAAGTTATTTACTTTATTAGAACATCAAGCTAGGCTTATAGAGGAAGTGCCTTTTAAAGCTATTCAAATTGGTATGGCTATCGATGGAGAAGACTATGAACAGGGAGATATCATAAAGTACAGCCATTATTGTACAGATGTAGGGTTTGATTATGAAGGAGACATGGAGATTGTCACTCGTCCTAGAGGGATGTATTTAGAGATGTTCTATACAGGTCTTTATGAAGAACAGGCGCAGTGGATGTATGATAAGGTCAGCAGTTACTTATCCTATGAAGAATTGCAAATCGCAGGACCTGTATATATAGAACCAGTACGGAATTATTGGACAGAGACAAAACGTGAAGACTATTTATCTAAAATTACAGTACCTGTTGAGGAATAGGTGAAATATGTATGCTCGAAAATAGGAAACAAAATATAAAAAATGAGTTACCATAAGACGCGATGCAATACAAAATATAAGATGTTGTGGTATAGATTGTTTTGTATGTAAAGGTAATTTACTTTACAACTATTGACAAGTTAGGTAAATATTGGTAATATAGGGTGTAAATATTTTTTGCTTGACAGATAATACTTTCAAAACGCTTAGAAGGAGGGACCATGGAAGAACGAATGACAATTAGTTTGTTGTTAGATTTTTATGGATCTTTGCTGACGGAGCGACAACGAGAGTGTTATGCCTTACATCATGAAGATGATATGTCATTAGGTGAAATTGCAGAAGAAATGCATATCTCTAGGCAAGCTGTTCATGATAATATTGAACGAGCAAAAGCTAGTATGGAGGGGTATGAACAAAAATTACATCTCATTGAACAATATTTACTACGGCGAAAGATTGTGAAACAAATCAAAGAAGAGCTAGCATCTGCGGCCATAACATCTGAATCGATTCAATCATTATTAACACAATTGGAGGGCTAGTATGGCTTTTGAAAATTTAACGCATAAATTGCAAGAAGCCTTTGCATCCTTAAAGGGAAAAGGTAAAATTTCTGAAGAAGATGTTAACCTAGCGTTACGTCAAGTTCGCTTTGCTTTGCTAGAAGCAGACGTAAACTTTGGGGTAGCGAAAGATTTCATTGCCCGTATCAAGGATAAAGCCTTGGGTGAGGAAGTATTTGGTTCCTTGAACCCTGCACAAACGGTCATTAAAATTGTGAATGACGAATTGACAGAGTTATTAGGTGGAACGGAAAGTCGCATCATGATTTCTCCGAAAGCACCGACTATCATTATGTTGGTAGGCTTGCAAGGGGCAGGTAAAACGACTACGGCTGGTAAGTTGTCTGTACATCTTCGTAAACAAGGTAAGAATCCGATGCTAGTAGCAGCCGATGTGTATCGCCCAGCAGCGATTAAACAATTACAAGTAGTGGGAGCTCAAATCGATGTTCCTGTATTTGCGAATGAAACGCCGGGTGCAAATCCAGTTGAGATTGCTAAAGCTGGTATTGAAGAGGCAAAACGCTTGTTCAAAGATATTGTCATCATCGATACAGCAGGCCGCTTAGCCATTGATGAAACATTGATGGATGAACTCGCTAATATCAAGGCTGAAGTAAAACCTCATGAAATCTTGCTAGTGGTAGATGCCATGATCGGTCAAGATGCAGTAGGCACAGCAGAAGCATTTAATAATTACTTGGGCCTAGATGGTGTCATTCTAACAAAAATGGATGGTGATGCCCGTGGTGGTGCAGCGCTTTCTATTAAAGCAGTAACAGGAACACCTATTAAATTTACTGGTACTAGCGAAAAGATGGACGGCTTAGAAGTATTCCATCCGGATCGCATGGCATCTCGTATTCTTGATTTAGGCGATTTCAAAACATTGATTGAAAATGTGCAAAGTTCTATCGATGAAGAAGAAGCGAAAAAAATGGCTGAAAAGATGGCCAAAAATAGCTTTACCTTAGATGATTTCTTGGCACAAATGAATCAAATTCGCAAACTGGGGCCTTTGCAAAATATCTTGGGGATGTTGCCTGGTATGGGTAAATTGAAAGACCAGTTAGCTGGTTTTGACTTAGATAATAAAGAAGTACGTCAAATTGAAGCTATCATCAAATCTATGACGATGGCGGAACGTACGGATCCTAATATATTGAATGGTTCTCGCCGTAAACGTATTGCGGCAGGTTCCGGCACTACAGTGCAGCGAGTGAATCAATTGATCAAACAATTTGAAGAGGCTCGCAAGTTTATGAAGCAAATGCAGTCTATGAGCAAAGGTAAGAAGGGCATGTTCCCTAAATTACCGTTCATGGGATAATATTCTATTTAAGGAGGTGAAAGAAGAATGTTAAAAATCCGTTTAACTCGTTTAGGTGCTAAAAAAGCTCCTTTCTATCGTATCGTTGTTGCTGACTCCCGCGCTCCACGCGAAGGCCGTCCAGTTGATACAGTAGGTCAATACGATGCTACTAAAAACCCAGCAATCGTTAATATTGACGAAGAGAAAGCATTAGAATGGTTGGGTAAAGGTGCACAACCTACTGATACTGTTCGCTCCTTGTTCAAAAAACATGGTGTTATGCAAAAATTTGCTGACGCTAAAAAATAATTAATAGAGAGGCGTACTGTGATGCAAGAATTAATTACATTAATTGTTCAATCATTAGTTAAGCAACCTGAAGCCGTTTCTGTTACTATGGAAGTTCGCGATCAAGTGGAAGTCTATGAAATCCGTGTCGCTCCTGATGATATGGGTAAAGTAATCGGAAAGCAAGGTAAGATTGCGAAAGCGATTCGCGCTGTGGCTAAAGCAGCGGCTATTAAAGAGAACAAGAAGATATCCGTTGATATTGTCTAAAAGGGTGGTAACATGGAAGAAATGACATTACGCGTACCCGTGGCAATTAAGTCTAAGGTTACGGACACTTTAAAAAACAAAATTATTGCTGATTTACAACAACAAATGAATATGGCGGACCAAGATTTACAACAAATCGAATTTCAAGCTAAACGTTTGTTAAGTGAACAAGCAAAAATTGATGCACAAGGTTTAATCCAATTGCGTCAACAAATCGAGGAAGATAAGCAACAACGTATAGCGTTCAAAGCTCAAGTAGCAGAGCATTTGAAAGAAGCGGAAAAGCTTGAAATTGGTTCTGAAATCGCCCAAGGCCAAATGGAGCAAACGATTACTGTGAAAATCGGTGATAACTTAGATGCTCTTCTAGGGTCTGAAATTTTGCTAGAAGATGGCAAAGTTGTGGCATTCCGTAAATAATGGATACCCAAGAACTGATTACCATCGGTGTGATCGTCGCTCCGCACGGTGTGCGGGGCGATGTTCGTATATTGCCGAGAACAGACTTCCCAGAACGGTTTATGAAAATGGATGTGTGCTACATTAATGGTCAAGCATACCATATTACATCTGCAAAGTTTCATAAGCAGTTTATTTTGGCTACGTTCAAAGAATTGCCTGACCGCACCGCTGTAGAGCGTTTAGGTAAACAAGAAATAAAAGTGCCAAGACAAGATTTGGTGGAATTGCCAGAAGATAGATATTATATCTTTGAAATCGAAGGCCTTGCCGTGGAAGATACAGAAGGCAATGATTTAGGCATTGTAAAAGAAGTATTGCAACCTGGTGCGAATGATGTTTACGTGGTAGCCAAAGAGGGTGAACCTGATTTGTTGTTGCCTGCTTTGAAAACAGTGGTCTTAACCATTGATATCGAAGGCGGTAAGATGATCGTAGACCCTCCAGAATGGTTGTAATAGAAAAGTCCCTTGTACTGAGTGCAATGATGCATTCAGTACAGGGGACTTTTTGTGTTCTATAGACTTTGCACATAGATAGGACTGGTGGTGTAATCATAATGACTGTCACGATAGCGTGGATTGTCTACGGTGAGTCGCCATAGTCGACTTGCTAGTTGATCTTGCTCGCACAGTACTTTGGTAATGCCAGTTGCTTGCTGACAGAAAGGAGCCCATTTTTGCACAATTGGAATGGAGGCATGTTTTTCTTTTAAGTATTGACGACCTCGGTCGTTGAAAGCGAGCAGTCGACCATAGGTAGGTCCTTGTTGGTGGCACTCTTGGAACATCTCTTTGGTGCGGTGGAAGAGACTGTAGGTAGCGATGCGATCGAGACGAGCATAGGTGTAGCGTTTTGATTTTAAACTTTCACGGGCTTGCTCCCAAGAGGAGAGGGCGCTCGCAGTGAGCCATGCCTCCTCTAAACCGTCGCTCATATCCTGTAGAGTTTGCAAATCTTCTTTGCTTGATACACGGCTGGCGAAATGAATCATATCATAATAGCGCTCTAAGTTAGCGTAATAGTTGGCCTCTACGATGTCTATAGTGAGAGGGGCTACCATAGGGGGGAAGTAGTGATGCCAATTGAAAGTGTCTTCTTCTAAAGATGAGGCATCGATTCCTAATTCATCTAACGAGATAGATGCATCGTCTTTTAATGAGGCACAAGGTACGTAAGAGGTATCAGATATTTGTAGCATGTTGTGAGATCTGGATAGCCTGGAAGATGTTTGTTTGGATGCATAAATAGCATTTCGTAAAGCTGTGCCAGATGGTAACGAATCGCCTAAAGTTGGATTGTGATGGGAACTAGTTCGTTTCACGGGAATGATGTCTAACCCGATGTGATAGCGATGTAAGGCACGTATGTATTCAATGCCTAAAATGGTATTAGGGTCAGTATTTAACATACTCATGTGATTTGACTTTTCTAATGAATTGTTCTCTGATGAGGGCTGTTTTGTTGCTGAAATTATGTTGTCCTCTGAGTTTTGCCCAAAGGAATTATCAGTATTCAATGAGGTATTTGTTGAATGGTAAAGCTGAATTGCTTTACGAAGAGCTGTGCCATAGGAGTACCCTTGGCCTAAAAGAGTGCGCAATGATTCTTGCGTGTTAGGGTGATCGAGAGCTTTAGCGATGGATACAAGTTCTTCTACTTGTGTATGGCTAGCCCCAAAGGAAATGGCGTCACATCCTAGGGCGTGTAATAATCTGACACCACCGGCTGCGAAATATTCTGCAGAACTAACGGCAAACATAGAAGGCAACTCAAACACAATATCGGCTCCACCCATGACAGCCCATTGGGCACGGTGAAATTTAGAAAATATAGCAGGTGTCCCCCGTTGCACAAAGTCGCCACTCATCACAACGAGCAAAGTTGAGTCAGGATATTCACGGCGAAGCTCTTGTAATTGATGGGTGTGCCCCTTGTGAAAGGGATTATATTCTGCAATAATTCCTATGGTGTTCATGGTCTAGTACCTCCTATTATGTATATTAGTATATCATGAGACACAACTTTCATAAATGATACCCATGGGGTAACTAGATAGGAGAGAAAGTGATATACTATAGATATCGAAAGGAATGAAGTAAAATGAATGTTAAAGAGCTTACACAATTACTTGTGGAGAATCATATTCCTAAGAATACTTATAATATAGCTGATGATGGAACACCGCTTACACCATTGACAATAGCATTAGATTATACGCCTAGAGGCATATCCGTATACTATACTGAACGTAATGAGATTTATGGAAATCGCTACTTTGATAATGAAGGTCAAGCGGTAGAATATTTTGCATATCTATTAAGAGATACTTCGATGGCATTTAAACATTTTTATGATGAACATCAAGATATGTTTTTATATAGGAGCTGTACGGGGGATGAAAATTAACGAACTAAGAAGAGTTTTAGAGAATCTCAAAATAGATGAGTATGAGTATTTTATTTTAGATTCTGGAAAAGGACCATGGGCAGAAGTATATGTTTCTCTAGAGTTTAAAGAAAAACAATTTTATGTGTCTGTTGTTGAACGTGGTCATCCTATAAAACTTTGTAAATTCAAATGCGAAGAAGATGCATGTAACAAATTTTTAGAGTTTATGAGATATAACAAAAAAATAGATGTATATGTATCGTCAATATAATAAGTCAATTAATTATGCAATAGAGAGCCTACTTATTGAATTTTAAGTATGCTTAATAACACTATATTGTATGAAAGAAGTCATAAAAAGGGGTAGAAAAAAACGTGACATTAATGGTATAATTGACTGTAGAAATTGTGTCTATTAGAGGTAAGTATATGAAACAATATATCATAGCCCTTGGTTTAGGGATGGTGTTGTTCTTGGGTGGCTGTGGTAGTCAACAAGCCATCGATACCTATAGTTTTGGTCAGAAAGTCATCAATGTCGGTCAATCTGAAGTGATTGTGGATTCTCCGTTTGACTTCGGTCAGTTGGATAGAATTACAGCTAATGAAAAGGGACAACCTTTGACCATCTACGCTGGACTGGATAAAAATTATGGTGTCTATGTAAGCGCTACACAAGCTTCTACAGGTGCACCATTGCCAACATTAGAAGAGGGCACAAAATTAGCGCAACAGGAATTGGCCAAAGAATTAGGTCAAGCTGGTGCTAAAGCACAATGGACTCAAGAAGCTGTGCAAGTAGACGGTGTGAATGCCGTTAAATCGAGTATGACGGCGGGTTCCAATGGGCAAATAATTCGGTTCACTCAGTATACTTTCATCAACAAAGGTGTACTGTGGAATATACGCTATTCATACAGTGATCAATCTCCACAAGGAGAAGATATCAATCAACGTGTGAATGGGCACATTCAAGTTACTAAGAAAGAGGGATAAGTAATGAACGTTTTAGTCGTAAACTGCGGTAGCTCCTCCTTGAAGTATCAATTAATTGATATGGAGCATGAAGTTGTATTGGCGAAAGGTCAATTTGAAAAAATCGGTTCCGATGATGCTATTTTCACTCATCGCCGTCCAGATGCTGACAAATTAGAACGCATCGAACCAGTAGCTGACCACAAAGTGGCGTTACAAGTCTTATTGGATATTTTAGTTGATCCAGAACATGGCGTGATTGGTTCCATGGATGAAATCGACGCTGTAGGTCATCGTGTAGTACATGGTGCTGAAAAATTTGCTGATTCCGTATTAATTACACCAGCAGTGATGGAAGCTTTGGAAGAATGCGCAAAAATCGCTCCACTTCACAATCCTCCAAATATCCAAGGTATCGAAGCATGCCAAAAAATTATGCCAAATGTACCACAAGTTGGTGTATTTGATACAGCATTCCATCAAACAATGCCAGCTGAGGCATTCTTATATGGTCTTCCATACGAAGCATACACTGATTTAGGTGTTCGCCGTTATGGTTTCCATGGTACTTCCCACAAATATGTGGCACAACGTGTAGCTGAATTGATGGGTAAACACATGTCCGATCTTCGTATCGTATCCTGTCACTTAGGTAATGGTTCTTCTGTTACTGCAATCAAAGGTGGTCGTTCCATCGATACTTCCATGGGTTTCACTCCATTGTCCGGTTTAATCATGGGTACTCGTTGTGGTGATATTGACCCAGCTATCGTACCTTACTTGATGGAAAAATGGGATATGACATACCATGAAATCGATGCTATCATGAATAAAAAATCTGGTGTATTTGGTATTTCTGGCGTTTCCAATGACTTCCGCGTTATCGAAGAAGCTGCTGAAGAAGGCAATAAACGTGCGCAATTAGCATTGGATATGTTCCATTACAAAGTACGTGCTACAATCGGTGCTTACGTAGCTGTTATGGGTGGCGTTGATGCTATCGTATTCACAGCTGGTATCGGTGAAAATGGTATTGGCAACCGTGACGCAATCTGCAATGGTTTAGAATACTTAGGTACTCGTATTGACCCTGAACGCAACAATGTTCGTGGTAAAGAAGCGGAAATCAGTGCAGAAGGTTCCAAAGTTAAAATC
Organism: uncultured Veillonella sp.; assembly: GCA_963516605.1. GTDB lineage: Bacteria > Bacillota > Negativicutes > Veillonellales > Veillonellaceae > F0422. The sequence continues at coordinate 42,252 of CAUQBP010000015.1, forward strand.
TTTGCAATCCCTACAAATGAAGAAATCATGATCGCTCGTGATACAAAACGTATTACAGCTCCATTAGTGATGAAAAACTGGTAATCTTTGATTACTTGTGAAAGAGTCCCCTCTATGAGGGGCTCTTTTTTTGTTGACAAATGCTTTCATCGGTTGTTATTCTAACAGTAGGATGATGATACTGTTGATGAAAGGATGAGATCATGTCTATACAATATCAAGAACAATCGAAACGATCCAAAGCTGGCATTGCATTAGTTACTGTATTTATTGTGATAGCATTGGGTGCGTTGGCATATAGTGTATGGCGCTATGTGGAGTTAGGTAGTATAGCTTTAGCGGAAATATTAATAGAAGGAATGATTCTATTTGTCCTTGTATCGCAGGCAGTGGGGACCTATACATTTAGGTTGACCGAATCGGATCTCATCATTGATGAGGTAGGCTTATTAGGAAAGAAACGAATGATCATTCCTTATACAATGATCAACGGGGTCTACCAATTTAAACAATCGATGATGCCCCCATTGAAATTCCGCTATAAATATCGTAAATTATCGTCCACTGATGATCGCCCTGTATGGGCCTTAGCTTACTCAGTGGTAGAAGGGAAAAAGTTAAAACATGGCCGTGTGTTATTAAAAGCAGAACAAGAGTTGTTTGATGTTTTAGCGCAGCATGTACCGAATTTGATACAGGTGAAAGAAGACCAAGTTGTCTTTCATGCGTATCTAAGAGAAGATGCTTTCAAACATGGAGAAGATTTTGCGATCTATGCAGCCAATGTATATGGGCAAGGTCAAGCGGGTGCAGAGGATGTGAAAGAATAAGCTTTTCTTAGTATAGGTTAGAAAGGGAGTTTACCCTAAGCAGATTGTTATCATTAGACCTCGACTGAGGTGGAATCTGTGGGAGAAGTTGGATAAAGTTTGAACAAAATAAAAGGATTTTTCTAATCTATAGCGAATTTATAGTATAAAGAAAGATATATAAGTGCCCACGATGGGTACATAGTGATGCGTCACACTCTTTGGAGTGTGGCGTGTTGTCGTTTATAGGGCTAAAGAATGTACTTTCAAATGTTGGAGGAATTATGTTGGATTTACAATCATATCAAATGCCACGAGAAAAATTTATTGCCTTAGGAGCTGAAGCGTTAGAATTGGAAGAATTATTAGCCATTTTATTGCGTACAGGATGCAAAGGTTCCACCGTCTTAGAAGTGGCTCATGAAGTGGTGAAACGCATGGAAGGATTGGTAGGAGGCTTGAACAATGTTACGATAGATGCTTTGCGAGAAATTGATGGCATTGGGCAAGACAAGGCGGTGACTATTTGTGCGGCTATCGAACTGGGCAGACGTCTAGGACAGATGAAAGTGAAACGAGATTGGGAAGATTTTAGCACTCCGGAGGCGGCAGCTAATTACATGATGGAACGTCTTCGTCATAAAACAGAAGAACACTTTTATGTCTTATTATTGACGGTAAAAAATAAATTGATTAAGCCTGTTCTGATTTCTAAAGGAGGGTTAACTAGTAGTACGGCGGAGCAACGAGCAGTATTCCGTCAAGCTATCGATGCCAATGCGGCGGCTATTATTTTGATGCATAATCACCCATCAGGAGATCCTACCGAGAGTAGTGATGATGTACGGGTGACTAAAATATTTGCTAGAGCTGGAGAAGTGATGGGTATCCCTGTGTTGGATCATATCATTATTGGTGATGGCATCTATGTAAGCTTATTAGAAAAAGGGATACTATAGGTGCAGATGTTCTATAAATTTGCTATAATTAAATGATTGGAACAATGAAAAGAAATCAGAGGTTATAGCGTGCGAATTATTGGAATAGATCCAGGCTATGCGATTTGTGGATATGGTATCATCGATGTCATAGGAAGCTCTTTAAAACCTGTTACCTATGGAGTGATAACCACAGAGGCAAAAACGCCAGAAGCAAGCCGGTTAGAAATTATATTTAATGAACTAAGCGATATTTTAGAAGAATTTCGCCCTCAAAAGTTTGGTATAGAAAAATTGTACTTTGCCCGCAATGTAACGACGGGTATCGGCGTAGCACAAGCAAGAGGTGTTACCTTATTGGCGGCGAGTCAACAAGACTTACCAATTTACGAATATACACCATTGCAGGTGAAACAATCTGTGGTGGGCTATGGAAAAGCTACAAAAGAGCAGGTCACGTATATGACAATGAACTTATTGGGGATTCGTGAAAAAATTAAGCCTGATGATGCGGCTGATGCCTTAGCGATTGCTATATGTACAGCCCATAGTTCCCATACAGATACATTGAAGCAAATTTTACAATTGTGAGGAGTTTATGATTGCATATATAAAAGGGGTTGTCACCCATCGATTGCTAGATTCGGTGTACGTGAATGTCCATGATGTGGGCTATCGTGTGTACGTACCTAGTTCAGTGCAAAGTCAGTTGCAAGTAGGTGAAGAAACTTGTTTATTCACGTATACTAATGTTCGTGAAGATGCTATTCAGTTATATGGCTTTTTGACGATGGAAGATTATGAGTTGTTTTTACTGCTCATCTCCGTATCAGGAGTGGGACCTAAATTGGGTCTTGGCATTTTATCGGCCATAAGTCCAGAACATTTTGTAGGACTCATCATTAGTGGTGATACAAAAGGTCTTCAGAAATTGCCTGGTATTGGTAAAAAATCAGCAGAGCGATTGGTGCTAGAGTTAAAAGATAAAATTGAAAGCCTCGGTATTGCAGGAACTTTCACACCAACGGGAAGAATTTCACCAGTAGTACAAGTACCTGTAGGTACTACCGAAGAAGTGCTAGAAGCACTTATGGCATTAGGATACAGCGCACAAGAAGTGCAGCCAGTAATCCAAGAAGTTTACGATGGCACACAAGAAGTACCAGTCTTATTAAAACAAGTGTTAGCGGCATTGGGTAAAGGGCGATAAGAATGGATCAAGAAAATCGAATTGTAACCATGCAAGAACGGGAGGAAGACAATTGGCAATTTAGTCTTCGTCCTCGCTATTTAAAAGAATATATTGGACAAACACAGGCAAAGGAGAATCTTCATATTTTTATTGAAGCGGCCAAGCTACGAGGAGATACTTTGGACCATGTCTTACTCTATGGACCTCCAGGGTTAGGGAAAACCACCTTGGCAGGAATCGTTGCTAATGAATTGGGCGTAAACTTCCGAGTTACCTCTGGACCAGCCATAGAACGAGCTGGCGATTTGGCAGCTTTATTGAGTAATTTGCAGCCGGGAGATGTACTGTTTATCGATGAGATCCATCGTTTATCTCGCTCTGTAGAAGAAGTGCTATATTCTGCTATGGAAGATTATGCTTTAGATATCATTATTGGTAAAGGTCCGAGTGCTAGATCGGTGCGCATTGAATTGCCTAAATTCACGCTGATTGGTGCCACAACACGAGCAGGATCTTTGGCGGCACCGCTACGTGATCGCTTTGGTGTGATTAGCCGTTTAGAATATTACAAGCAAAATGAGCTAGAGTTTATTGTGAGCCGTTCTGCTGATATTTTAGATATTCATATGGATCCAGAAGGGGCTAGTGAAATCGCTCGTCGTTCTAGAGGAACTCCTCGTATTGCGAATCGCTTGTTGAAACGTGTTCGTGATGTAGCACAAGTATTGGGTGATGGTGTGATTACAAAAGAAATTGCAGATCAGGCCTTACAGCGATTAGATATTGATAAACTAGGTCTAGACCGTATAGATCGACGTATTTTAAGCACTATCATTGAAAAATTCGATGGTGGACCTGTAGGGGTGGATACGATTGCAGCCTCTGTGAGTGAGGAACGTGAAAGTGTTGAAGATGTGTATGAACCATATTTGATGCAACTTGGTTTGTTGGCGCGCACAAATCGTGGACGTATCGTCACTCCTGCTGCCTATGACCACTTGGGAATCCCTAGAAAGGTGGATGCATGAGAAAGGTAGGATATCGCTATGTGGCGATAGCGGTTATAACAGCTGTATTAGGAAGTGCACCTTTTGTAGGCGCAGCAGCATCGCAAAAGGAAGTGCCGAAACGTACAACAGTGAAAGCTACTTTTGTGAAACCGAATGAAAGAAAAGATTCGGCAGCATCAAAACGGGTGGTTTTTAAGCCTGCTATTAAAGTGACGAAAGCGACGAAAACAACACCTCAAGAGACAATCAGAGTGCAAGAAAATACTGACAAACAAGCAAGAGTATCTAATGTTGTACAAGAGGTCAAGAAAGGTTCTAGTGGAGAGCCTGTGATACGAGTGTTGCTTGGGCATAGATCACAATCTTTTTCCATTAGTAGTGCTATGCCTATGGTTGTTCTAGATAGACGTGGACATCAAGTGCAAACTATCAAAGAAAATCAGACTGTGACAGTTTCGAGTGGAGGCGGTTCAGTACATATAAATGGACATAGTATTGATAAGTCAATTACTATTCAAAATACACAAGGTAGATATGGATCTGAATTGCAAACATTAGGAAAAACCTATCGAGGCGCTGTGACAGTACATGCTAATACATCAGGATCCATGAGTGTTATTAATGTACTGGGGTTAGAACAATATGTACAAGGTGTAGTACCAGAAGAAGTGGTACCTAGTTGGCCTACGCCGGCCTTAGAAGCACAAGCAGTGGCAGCTAGGACCTATGCCTTGCACTCCATGAAGAGCAAACAAAATAGTATGTATGATATTGGAACTACTACAGCTGACCAAGTATATGGAGGGAAAAGTAGTGAGTTTGTAAGCACAAATACAGCGGTAAAGCGTACACATGGCATGGTTCTCACTTATCAGGGCCAACCGATTAATGCTCTTTTTCATTCCGATGGCGGTGGCTATACAGAGGATAGCGTGAACCTATGGGGTAATGATTTGCCCTACTTAAAAGGGGTGCAAGATTACTCGAATCATGAGGGTACAACCGTATGGAATGTCATTACCAGCCGTCAAAGTATAGAACAAAAATTAGCAGCAGCTAGCAAATCGGTAGGGTACTTACAGAAAATTGAATTATCTCCATTGGCAGATCGACCTATGAAAGTACAAGATCGAGGGGTTTCAGGACGTGTAAAAACAATGAAATTTGTAGGTGAAAAGGGCTCTATATCGCTTACAGGAGAACAGGTGCAAGGGATATTTGGCTTAAAGTCCACCTTATTTGATTTTTATGTAGGACAAACACCGCCGAGTCGGATTCAGGGGTCTTCTGTAAAAGCTAACCATACGTTTAGTAAAGCGAATCAGACTGTGACAATTCATGGATATGGTTGGGGACATGGTTTGGGACTTTCACAGTGGGGAGCGGCGGAAATGGCTAGCCGAAAAGAGGCAAGTCAGCCTGATTATTATAAAGTGATTTTACAACATTATTACCAAGGTACGGCACTTACGAAACTGTACAATTAATGAGGAATAGTATGAAAGTATCTGATTTTAATTATGATTTACCTGAGGAACTCATTGCACAACATCCGGTAGAACCACGGGATACGTCGCGATTGATGACCTTGGACAAGGTAAGTGGAGAGATATGCCATAAAGCATCCTTTCACTCCATACTAGATGAACTATCTGAAGGGGATGTGTTAATCTTTAATAACACTAAGGTTATCCCTGCTCGTTTGTATGGAGAACGTAAAGGGACAGGTGGTAAGGTAGAAGTACTACTGTTAACGCCCAAAGGAGAACATCTTTGGGAGTGTCTGGTAAAGCCAGGGAAAAAATGTCTAAAGGGGCAACTCTTATCCTTTGGTCCTAATCTAGAGGCTGAGGTTATAGACCATACAGATTTTGGCGGTCGACTGATTCAATTTAAGCCGAACGGTAATTTTGATGAGATTATTAATGATATTGGTGAAATGCCATTGCCTCCGTATATCCATGAAAAACTAGAAGACAAAGATAGATACCAAACGGTATATGCCAAAGAAAAAGGATCGGCTGCAGCACCTACTGCGGGCTTACATTTTACACCGGAATTATTGGATGAAATTCAGCGCAAAGGGGTGCAAATTGGATTTGTTACATTGCATGTAGGGCTAGGCACATTCCGCCCTGTGTCGGCAGAATCCATTGAAGACCATGATATGCATAAAGAGTTTTATCACGTGTCGGAAGAAACTGCAGAGCTGGTGAATCGTGCCAAAGCGGAAGGACGAAGAGTGATTGCCGTAGGAACTACATCGGTGCGTACATTAGAATCAGCAGCGACTAAGGTAGGTCATGTAAGGAGTGGATCCGATTGGACTCAAATCTTTATTTATCCTGGGTATGAGTACAAGGTGGTAGATGCATTGATTACCAACTTTCATCTGCCACAGTCTACCTTACTCATGCTTATTAGTGCCCTCGCTGGTAGAGAGCATTGTTTGACCGCCTATGAAGAGGCAGTCCGAGAAAAGTATAGATTTTTTAGCTTCGGTGACGCAATGTTCATTCGATAAGTTGAAAGTTGTGTTATAATACAGAAGTAATAAAGGAGTGTGTATATGGCGATTAGATATGAATTGCAAAAACAATGTCCCCACACAGGTGCACGGGCAGGGTTATTGCATACTCCTCATGGAACCTATGAAACACCGATGTTTATGCCCGTAGGGACACAGGCAACGGTAAAAACATTGGCCCCAGAGGAGCTGAAAGCGATGGGCTCTCAAGTTATCTTGAGTAATACCTATCATTTATTCTTGCGTCCAGGCGCTGACCTAGTGGAAGAAGCGGGCGGATTGCATAAGTTCATGAACTGGGACCAAGCCATCTTAACTGATAGTGGCGGGTTCCAAGTGTTCAGTTTAGGAAAGCTGCGCAAGATTACTGAAGAAGGAGTTAATTTTAGATCCCATTTAGATGGGTCGAAAAAATTTCTCTCTCCTGAAGTGGCCACTAAGGTACAAGAACAATTAGGTTCTGATATTATGATGGCATTCGATGAGTGTATTCCATACCCTGCGGATCATCGATATGCTGATGCATCAACAGCACGGACCACACGTTGGGCAGAACGTTGCCAAGAAGCACGTCGTTCTAAGAATCAAGGCATGTTTGGTATCGTTCAAGGTGGTATGTATAAAGACCTTCGTGAAAGAAGTGCTAAAGAGTTAGTGGATATGGACTTTGAAGGGTATAGCATTGGTGGCCTTTCGGTAGGGGAACCACATGATTTGATGTATGAAGTACTAGAATATACAACACCATTGTTGCCTACCAATAAAGCTCGTTATTTGATGGGTGTTGGTACTGCTGACTGCTTAGTGGAAGGGGTAGCTCGTGGAGTAGATATGTTTGACTGTGTATATCCAACACGAGTGGCGCGAAATGGTATGGCCATGACATGGAAAGGGCGATTGAATTTACGCAATGCTTCTTTCATGCGTGACTGGGGTCCGATTGAAGAAGGTTGTGGCTGTTATGCGTGCCAAAACTATTCAAGAGCTTATATTCGACATCTATATAAGGCAGAAGAAATTTTGGCTTTCCGATTGGTGTCGTATCATAATTTATATTTCTTACTAGAATTTATGCGTCAAATGCGTAAAGCTATCCTAGAGGATCGCTTTGTAGCATTCCGCGAAGAGTTCTGGCAGTATTTTACTAAATAGGAGGACTTATGGATTTCTTAGAATTTTTCCAAGGACAAACAGGGCAAGCAATTTTACCGCTGTTGATTATGGTCGTAATTTTTTACTTCTTGTTATATCGTCCGCAAAAGAAACAACAAAAACAACGTCAAGTGTTATTGAACAGCCTTAAAAAAGGTCAAAAAGTATTGACTGTTGGTGGTATTTATGGTGAAATTGTTTCCTTAACAGAAGATACATTAGTGTTACAAGTGTCTGAAAAAGTGGAAATGAAATTTGCTCGTACAGCCATAGCTCAAGTTCTTGGAAAGGAACAAAAGTAATGGATAAGACGGCATTGCGCAAAACGTTTTTAGAACGTCGTCGCAGTGTGCCAGTCCAAGAGGTTCCTACGTGGTCGGCACAATTGGCGGATCGACTGTGGACTATGCCTACAGTGGTTGATGCGGAGCGTATCATGGCGTACTTGGCTATGCCCAAGGAAGCCAATCTTGATGCTTTCATCATAAAAGCCTTGGAGCAGGGTAAGCGTGTTTATGTGCCTGTGTGTGTGACCAAAACAGAGATGGTAGGTGTTCGGATTACTGATTTAGAGTCCCTCGCAAGGGGAACATTGGGAATCCGTATTCCAAACGAACCCTATGATATCGTAGAACCAACACAATTGGATTGTATTCTCGTTCCTGGTCTTGCCTTTGATCGTAGAGGCGGTCGCATGGGAATGGGGGCTGGATATTATGACCGATACTTACAACAGATTGCTGTAGAAAAACGAATCGGTATAGCCTGGGATAACCAACTTTTAGAAGGAATGTTACCTATGGCACCTCATGATGAGTGGATGCACACCATTGTGACACCATCAGAGAGTATCCATTGTTATAAAGAATAGGAGGGAATCCATTGAACACAAAAGCAGCTTTACGCTTTTTCGGCGTAGTAGCAGTGATTTTAGGCCTGTTTATTTGGCTCATTGGACCACTTGCTAACTCCATTAAACAAGGGTTGGATTTACAAGGTGGTACTCACATTGTATTAGAAGCGCAAGATTCTGGCCCTAATGTGGTTACAGATGACGCAGTAGAGCGGGTTATTCAAATCTTAGGCCGTCGTATTAATGAAATGGGCTTAACAGAGCCTATCATTCAACGAGAAGGTAAAAAACGTATCATTATCGAATTACCTGGTGAAAAAGATCCACAAAAAGCCATCGAAACAGTTGGTAAAACAGCGGTTCTTGAGTTCCGTGATGAAAATGGCAAAGTCCATTTAGATGGTAATGACTTAAAAGATGCAAAAGAACAATTAGAAGGTAAACAAGCATCCGTTAATATCCAATTAACAGATGAAGGGGCGAAAAAATTCGGCGCTTTAACAACAGCTAATATTGGTCGTCACATCGGCATTTATTTGGATGGGGAGCAATTGACAAATCCAGTGGTCAATGAACCAATTACTGGTGGTAGTGCTCGTATTACTGGTAGCCGTGACTTGGAAGAAGCGAAAAGCTTAGCTATTTTACTACGTTCTGGTGCATTGCCTGTAAAAGTAGAAGTTATGGAAGTGCGTACCGTTGGTCCTACCTTGGGTCAAGACTCTAAAGATAAATCTGTTGTAGCTTTTGGTGTTGGTATTGCTTTAATCATTGCATTTATGCTTGTGTTATACAGATTATCTGGATTTGTGGCAACTATCGCTTTGTTAGTGTTTGTATTAATTTTGGTAGCGATTCTAGGACCGCATGCCTTGAATGCGACCATGACCTTGCCAGGTGTAGCTGGTATTATCCTCAGTATGGGGGTTGCTGTAGATGCGAATATCTTGATCTTTGAACGATTCAAAGAAGAAGTGGTGGAAGGTAAAACATTGCGCATGTCCATGGAATCTGGTTTCCGCCGTGCTTTTGATACGATCTTTGATGCGAATACATCCGTTATGATTACGGCAGTGATTCTAATTGTCCTTGGCAGTGGCCCTGTAAAAGGTTTCGCTATCAACTTGGCATTAGGTGTTATTGTATCCATGTTTACAGCTGTATCTATGAGTCGTACATTGATGCATATGCTCATTGCGGCACAAATTACGAATCGACCATTCTGGTATGGATCTAACGTATCTCCATCTGTTACAATTGAAGCATTTAAGAAAGGAGATAAGAAAAAATGACATTTGATGTAATAAAACGTCATCGTTGGTGGTTTAGTATCTCCTCCATTGCGGTTATTCTAAGTATCATTTCCATGTTTATGTATGGATTTAACTTTGGTATCGACTTTACAGGTGGTACCATTGTAGAAGTGGAATTTAGTAAACCAGTGCAGGTATCTGCTGTGCGGGAAAATTTGAAAGCATTTGAATTAGAAAATGCAGTTATCCAATTATCTGGTGCAGATGCTACTGAATCAGAAGGTAAAACGGTAATGATTCGTACTCGTAACCTTGAGGCTAGTGAAAGTCAAGCTGTGGTAGCAGCATTGAATAAAAATCTAGCGGAAGGAACAGTGAAACGGATTGAATCAGTAGGCGCTGTCATTGGATCCGAAGTAACAGAACATGCATTGACGAATTTATTAATTGCTTTCGTAGCGTTAGCCTTGTATATTACATATCGTTTTGAGTATCGTGTGGCTTTATCTTGTCTGGCCGCCATCTTCCATGACCTTATCATGGTGTTGGGGATATTCTCTTTCTTCCATTTAGAAATTGATTCCTCCTTCTTGGCAGCGATTTTGACAGTTATCGGTTACTCTATGAACGAATCTGTCGTAATCTTTGACCGTATTCGTGAAAATACACATACTCATAAACGTACAGATACATTTGCGGATCTGGCCAATGCAAGTATTCACCAAAGTATTCACCGTTCTTGTTATACATTGTCTACAGTATTGTTCGCATGTTGCTCCTTATACTTCTTTGGTGGGGATACAACAAAGAACTTTGCTCTATGTATGATCGTAGGTTTCGTCAGTGGTGCGTACTCATCCATTTGCGTAGCTACATCTTTGTGGGCAATTTGGAAATCCAATAATAAAAAAGATGCACGAAATCGTCTCTAATAAAGCTATTCTGTTTTGCTAGAATGCTTGATTGGTGAAAGGGAAACGAGCAACATATTCCTTCTCAAGCTATACAGTGGTTATGCTTGTTCAGGAACATGTTGCTCGTTTCTGCATTTCGGCATTTAGGTAATAAGGATATAGCAAAACGTTCTACGCAAAGATGGCGTTCCTTGGTGGTGTCATAGGAAACGAGTAACATATTCCTTCCCGAACTGATACAGTGGTTAGGTTTGCTCTGGAGCATGTTGCTCGTTTCTGCGTTTCGGCATTTAGGTAATAAGGATATAGCAAAATGTTCTACGCAAAGATGGCATTCCTTGGTGGTGTCATTAGAAACGAGCAATATATTTCTTCTCAAGCTATACGGCGGTTATGCTTGTTTAAAAAATATTGGGAAAGGGGTTGCAAAATGTTTAAAAATATCATATAATACATTCAGTGCTTGAGACACAAGCACTTTTAATTTTCTTACAGCTTAGTAATTAAGAAAATTAAAAAGATTAAAAATAACTGTTGACACGAAATTGTGAATCTGTTATTATAATCTA
>CAUQBP010000016.1:0-45448 GCA_963516605.1 uncultured Veillonella sp.
GAACACAGTAGTTAAGCTCGTAAACGCCGAAAGTACTTGGCTGGAAACGGCCTGGAAGGATAGGAAGTTGCTGATTAATAAAAGAAGAGCACCCAATAGGGTGCTCTTTTTTTATTAGTTAATAGTCTTAAATACTCTAGCCGTTTCCAGCCAGATTGATCAAGTAGCAACTATGGTATACCTCATAAGGCCTGGGATAAGCAGGGCTCATGATTTAAAGGAGCGAAGCGACGTATAAATCATAGAGCATCGCTTAGTTCCTGGCGTAAGGTTTTAAAGCCCCGAAGGGGCGTATAAAACCCACAGCCAGGAACAAATAGGAAGTCGCTGATTAAGAAAAGAAAAAGAGACACCGAATGGTGTCTCTTTTTCTTTTCTTTGTTAGTGAGTTTACATACGAGCAGGTCGACCTGGGATCCCCAGTGAACCATCTTTGAAGGAACGAAGTGACGCACAAAGATGTGTGAATCGGGGAGTTCCTGGCGTAAGGTTTTAAAGCCCCAAAGGGGCTCTCAAAATCCACAGCTAGGAACAAATAGGAAGTCGCTGATTAAGAAAATAAAGAAGACGCCGAAAGGCGTCTTTTTTATTTTCTAATGTAATATGCTATTTTGGTCTGGCCGTTTCCAGCCAGATTGATCAAGTAGTAACTAAGTTATATATGATAAGGCCTGGGATAAGCAGGGCTCATGATTTAAAGGAGCAAAGCACGCGCATAAGCAGGACTCAAGATTTGAAGGAGCAAAGCGACGCACAAATCTTAGAGTATCGCTTAGTTCCTGACGTAAGATTTTAAAGCCCTAAAAGGGCGTATAAAATCCACAGACAGGAACAAAAGGATAACGGATAAAAGCATTTGCGTAAGGTTTTGAAGCCCCAAAGGGGCGCTCAAAATCCACAGCTAGGAACAAATAGGAAGTCGCTGATTAAGAAAATAAAGAAGACGCCGAAAGGCGTCTTTTTTATTTTCTAATGTAATATATTATTATGCTCTAGCCGTTTTCAGCCAGATTGATTAAGTAGCAACTCTCCACATCAGGTGCTGTTACTGTTATTTCCTTTGTAATTTTTGAAAAAGCAAAAGCTATTGAGTGTAAAGACTATTATTCTGACTTTTTATTTTACAATTACACTAATTTTACATAATGACAAATCAACTGTAACCTTGTATACTATACCTATTATTAAGATAACTAAGGTGATAGTATGATACATAATAAACGAAACAATATTTTCAAAAGACCTAAGATAGAATTTTTTAATACCTTTGACAGGGAAGAGTTTCTTTTATTAATTGTAAAAGGTATTCTTATTGGAATAGTGGCAGGTACGATTGGTTCTGCTTTCAGATATATAATTCATTGGGGGAATAACTTTCGTCACGAGTTTATGGCTACCGCAACAATGGAGCAAGTTATAATATGGACCATCATTATGATGATCTTAGGGTGGTGTTGTCATTTACTATTAAAATGGGCACCTTTATCAGGTGGTTCGGGGATTCCTCAAATTGAAGGAGAAATGAAAGGTATCTTTAACATGAACCCCTTTCCTACATTGGTGTCGAAGTTCTTTGGTGGGGCTTTTACAGGTATTGTTGGATTCTCCGTAGGACGTGAAGGACCATCTGTACAGCTTGGTGGTGCAACGGGTAAATTACTATCGAATTGGTTTGGTAGCTCTCTTCGAGAGGAGCGAATTTTAACATCTGCCGGAGCAGCGGCGGGATTGACTGCTGCCTTTAGTGCACCAGTATCGGGTGCTATTTTTGTGTTTGAAGAAGTGCATAAAAGTTTTTATCCTAAACTTGTGATTCCTACCTTTTCTGCTACTATTTCGGCGAATTTAATTACTTCTTTGGTGTTTGGTCTAACTCCGTCATTGGGTTTCTCCGTGATGGAAAGTATCCCTATCAAATATTTTGCTACACTTCTTATATTAGGTGTTGGAGTAGGTTTCTTCGGGATCTTTTTCAATCGTATGATTGTGGGTGTCAAATCCTTATATGATAAACTTCCGATTTCTAGAGGATGGAAAATTTCTCTCACATTCCTAGGGGTGACGTTATTAGGACTGGATTCGCAGTTACTATTGGGTGGTGGTAATGATGTAGTGACCATGATGGTTGACCATCAACAGACCATTCAGCTGCTATTATATATTGTTATAGGCAAGATTATCTTAACTTCTATTTGTTATGGTAATGGTGCGCAAGGTGGCATTTTCTTACCTATGGTGGTGATCGGATCGGCAGTGGGAGCATTGATGCATAGTATATTGGTAGAATTACATATGCTTCCTAATGCCTTCGCTGGTAGTTTCATCATTTGTGGTATGGCAGGCATGTTAGCAGCTTCTATGCGCACTCCTTTGTTAGCGATTTTACTTGTTCTAGAAATGACAAATAGCTTTCACAGTATATACCAAGTAGGAACGGTGGCAATCATTGCCTACTTAACGGCAGAATTTATGAAAGAATTGCCTATCTACGATAATCTGTTACTTCGGATGAGCCAAGGTTTGGTAGGCGCAGAGGAGGAACAAACATTTTTCCAAACTCGTTTATCAGTGGTGTGTCCTTATGTAGATATGATGTTGAAAGATATTGAGCTACCGAGGGGAGCCATCATCGTAAGCATTGACCGAGGAGGGCAACCGATTGTGCCTGTTGCGACAACCGTGTTACAGTGTGGAGACGAACTATATGTTTCTTGCACAAAAGGACAATTAAAAGAAGTAAAAGAATTTTTCAGTTATTAACATTTGTTATAGAGTTACTATAGGAGGTATGCTACTATACATATAGGTAGAACTTAGCTGTTTACGAATACATGGTGTCTTGCATTAAGAGGATGTCTATGGTGTCTAAAGTTTTAATGATACACGTTTTAATGAGCAGTGTATGAGTAAAACTATATCTTAGTAGATCTAATTTGGAGTTGTATATGCTCTAGAATTTGGTATAGTAAACTTTACGAAAGTTTATATGAGAGCGCTCTCTAGTATGAATGACAAGGTTACCTATTAAAGTTACTGGTTTTACGACCGTTGTAGTATATAGTATTAAATCTAAAGAAAGGAATCGTCATATGGCAATGATGGAATTTACAGACCGACCGTTGACAGTAGCGGTTATTACTGTGTCTGATACAAGAACAAAGGAAACTGATAAAGGTGGAGCTCGTGTTGAGGAGTTAGCTCGTGAGGCTGGTTTTGTTGTGGTATCTCGTCAGATTGTGACAGATACAATCGAAGAGATTCAAGGGGCCATTCATAAGGCTTTCACTGGCAACTATGGTGAAACAGTTCAAGTTTTACATGACTCCACAGGTAATGATGTTCGTGCATGGACATATGAGGATAGTGTGGGTATGGCAGATATTATTATTAGTACTGGTGGTACAGGGATTGCTAAACGTGATGTATCTATCGAGGCAGTGGAACCCCTATTAGATAAAGAGATTCCAGGATTTGGTGAGTTATTTCGTTTCTTAAGCTATCGTGATGATATTGGTACAAAAGCGTTGGCATCTCGCGCCATTGCGGGCGTAAAAGATCATACGATTTTATTCGCTATCCCAGGTTCTGTGGGCGCTGTTACCTTAGCTATGAAAGAATTAATTTTGCCTGAAGTAAAACATCTAAAGCGGGAACTAATTAAATAATAGATTAGAGATAGCTATCTTTTGTAACTATGTATTCATAGTGCTGAGATAGCTATATTTTTGCTTTTCACAGACTAAAATGTGATGCTTGTAGATAGTTATTAGATTTATGAGGCATTGTAATGACACATAAATAGAAACGAATCAGTCATAGAATGCACTTTTCGTAAAAGATGCAAAGTAGAAACTAAAAAATGCATAGGCTCTTTTGCTTTTTGCGTGCACAAGTGATTGGTAACGTGCTATAATGGGTATATATAAATCACATAGTAAGTTATTGGAGGATGTAATGGCTTTCAATTTAAAAGGAAAAGAAGAAAAGTTTTTCAGTATGCTGAATGAGCATGCAGAGCTTTGTCATGAGGCGGCGCAGTTGATGCAAGACGTGTTTGAAGGAGAAGTGGAAAAGAAAGAAGCACTTCGTCAAATTGAACAAAAAGAACACGAAGCAGATGAGTTAGTGGCAGCTACGATGGACCGTTTGCGTAAAACATTTATTACACCAATGGACCGTGAAGATATCCAACTATTGATAGATCAATTAGATAATACCATTGATAATATCAAAGAAATCATGGATAAAATGGTGATGTATCAAGTGCAAAGTGAGCCAACTAGCGGAGCTATCCGTATGGCAGAGATTGTGGCAAAATGTTGTAAGCACATTAAAAAATCTATTTCTTATATGGGAAGTTTAAAGAAAAACTATTTGAAAGTAGAAGGTCGTGCGTTAGAGGTGTTGCGTCTAGAAGCAGAGGCAGATGATATTTATCATGTGGAAATGGCGAAACTTTTTACAGAGTGTAGTGATCCAATTGAAATCATTAAGTGGAAGGAAATTCTTAGCTCCATGGAAGAAGTTATCGATGGCTCTGAGACTTTGGTAGGAACATTCCGCCGGGTAGTATTAAAGTATGCTTGATGGTTGGGTGATATGGGCCGTCGTTTTGCTTGCGTTGGCCTTTGACTATATAAATGGATTCCATGATACTGCGAATGCGATTGCTACGTCTGTATCAACAAGAGCCATTGCTCCGAAAATGGCAGTGATGATGGCGGCTACGTTAAACTTTTTAGGAGCCATGATCAGTACAGGCGTTGCGAAAACAATCGGTGGGGATATCGTTACTGCCCCAGAGATGATTAATGGAGAGATTATAGTAGCGGCACTAGTAGGGGCTATTTTCTGGAACCTCTTAACCTGGTGGTATGGGATTCCAAGTTCTTCTTCCCATGCATTAATCGGTGGTATCATTGGTGCTGTACTGATTTCTGTAGGACCAGAAGCGTTACAAGCTGGTGGAATCGGTAAGATTTTTATTTCTTTAGTAGCATCTCCAATTTTAGCGCTAGTATTAGGCTATATTGTGATGAAAATACTGCTGATTCTATTTGGACGATTTTCGCCAATTATCTTAAATGATCGATTCCGGAATATGCAACTAGTGTCTGCGGCACTTATGTCATTCTCGCACGGTTCCAATGATGCACAAAAAGCGATGGGCATCATTACTTTAACCTTAGTAGCTAGCGGTCATTTACAAACCTTAGACGTACCGATTTGGGTGAAAATTGCCTGTGCCACAGCGATGGCTCTGGGTACAGCAGCAGGGGGATGGAAAATTATTGCTACTGTAGGTAGTAAGATTTTTAAATTGGAGAGTATCAATGGATTTGCAGCGGATTTGAACTCTGCCATAACTATTTTTGCAGCCACTTTACTACACTTGCCAGTATCTACTACACATGTTGTGAGCGGGTCCATCATGGGTGTAGGCACAGCAATGCGCGTCAAAGCAGTGAACTGGAGTACAGCACGCTCCATGGTATTTGCTTGGTTTATTACGATACCATTATCTGCCGGTGTATCAGCTTTGGCATATGTACTTATTGATGCGTTGGCACATGTATAAAAAATGAAGAAATTATGAAGAAATGTATTGCAACATTCTCAATAATTTCTTATAATAAAGGTAAGAGATGCTCGAAGGCATATGCACTCGAGCATTTTTTATACTTTTAAAGTATACTGTAAGAGTGTACTTTTAATGCCCATACATACACAGTTTAGTATAGATTCAATAAGGGAGATACCATTGAAATTTAATCAGGCAACAGACTATGCATTTCGAATTATCTTATATATGTCTACATTACCATTCGGTACTCGAAAGGTTGGGGCAGAATTAGCAAAAACAAGTAAGATTCCTGAACGATTTTTATTAAAAATTATGCGCTATTTGGTGAATGCTAAATTATTGCATTCCTATCGTGGCGTAGATGGTGGATTCACCTTAGCTAAAAAGCCAAAAGATATTAGTTTATATGATGTGGTGACTGCCGTAGAAGGTGACACATATCTTCAACATTGCTTATATGACTCTGAAAGTTGCTCCCGTGGTTGCCATGGGCAATGTGCAGTACAAGAAGCAGTTGGTAAAATTCAAGCTGTATTAATAGAAGAATTAAAAAAGGTTGATTTCGAAACGTTGGCAAAACGTGAACGTTCGATTCATATATCAATGCACCATGTGGTCTAAATGTATATTCAAGTGAGGAGGAATTGGCATGATGGATGCAGTCTTATTAGCTCGTTTTCAATTTGCGTTGACTACGATCTATCATTGGCTCTTCGTACCGTTCACGCTAGGTATGACAGTATTGGTAGCGATACTTGAAATTACTTACGCGCGTACGAAAAACGAAGTGTACAAAAAAATGGCGAAGTTTTGGGGTAAATTATTCCTAATTAACTTTGCAATGGGTGTTGTAACAGGTATCGTTCAAGAGTTCCATTTTGGAATGAACTGGGCAGAATACTCTCGCTTCATGGGGGATATTTTCGGTGCTCCTTTGGCGTTAGAAGCCTTAACAGCATTCTTTTTAGAGTCTACCTTTATGGGGGCTTGGATTTTTGGTTGGGATAAAATGTCCCCTAAAGCACACGCATTTGTAGCAGTGCTAGTAGCGATTGGTAGTAATTTATCAGCATTTTGGATTTTAGTAGCGAACTCATTCATGCAACATCCAGTAGGGTATGTACTTCGTAATGGTCGTGCAGAAATGGATTCTTTTGCAGCAATCTTACAAAATGGATACTTACCAGGCCAATATTTACACATCTTTACGGATGGTATCTTAACAGCTGGCGTGATTATCGCATCTGTTAGTGCATGGCATTTATTGAAAAATAACCATGTAGAGTTTTACTCTAAATCCATTAAATTTGGTTTAGGCGCAGCTGTGATTGGCGGCTTATTAGTAGGTGGCGCCGGTCACTTCCAAGGTCAAACCGTAGCAAAATTACAACCAATGAAAGTAGCTGCTTTTGAAGCATTATGGGAAACTCATGATCCAGCTCCATTTGCTATTGCAGCAGGTATTGACCAAGAAGGCAAAAAGAATAGCTTTGAAATCGGTATTCCAGGCGCCTTATCTTTCGTGGTTCATGATTCTTTCAAAGGGGAAGTGAAAGGTATCAATGACCTTCAAAAAGAAGCTGAACTAAAACATGGTGCTGGTGATTATGTGCCGCATGTTACATCTATGTTCTGGTCCTTCCGTGTGATGATTTTAGCAGGCATCTTGATGCTTGTTACATCTATCGTAGGTTACTACTTGCATATGAAAGGCAAATTGCTTAACAACAAAGCAGCCTTAAAAGGTATTTATCATATGTTAGCTCTTCCATTCATTGCTAACTCCACAGGTTGGTATGTAGCAGAAGCGGGTCGTCAACCATGGCTTGTATATGGTTTACAAAAAACTGCTGATGGTGCATCCAAGGTGGTAACAGCGCCAGAAATCTGGACAACAATCATCGGTTTCACAGCTGTATACGTAGTGATGGCAATTGCTGCCATTTATCTCGCAGTAAAACATATTCAAGCGGGACCAGCTGGTAACCCGGCTCATGATGTGGTTGAACAAGAGGAGGCTACATTATGGAAATAATTACAAATAACTTAGAATTAATTTGGTTCATCTTAGTAGGTGTACTATTTACAGGATTCTTCATTTTAGAAGGACTTGATTACGGTGTAGGTATGTGGCTTCCATTCTTAGGTAAAACGGACCGTGAACGCCGTCAATTAATCAATACTATTGGACCTGTATGGGACGGTAACCAAGTATGGATGTTGACTGCTGGTGGTGCTATGTTCGCATCCTTCCCGCAAGTATATGCCACACTATTCAGTGGTTTCTATTTGGCGTTGTTCTTGATGTTAGCAGCTTTAATTGCTCGTGGCGTGTCCTTCGACTTCCGCAGTAAAGATAAAAGCCCAACATGGCGTGCTGCTTTCGACTGGTGCATTTTCTTTGGATCTGCTATTCCAGCTCTTTTATGGGGTGTGACAGTAGGTAATTTAATCCAAGGTACACCAATTGATAAACACATGAACTATGTAGGTGGTTTCTTAGATTTATTGAGCGTATATACAATCCTTTGTGGCGTTGCATTTGTATGTGTATTCTTGTACCATGGTGCGTTATATGCTTCCTTAAAAACAACAGGGGAAATCTCTGAACGTGCTCGTGCAGCAGCCTTAGTAGAAGGTGTGATCACAGCAGTTGGTGCGTTGGTATTAGTAGGTGCTACCTATGTGTACACTGACTTATTCAATAGCACATTAGCTACGGTAGCCTTTGCCTTAGCTATTGTAAGCTTCTTAGTATCTTGGGGCTTTACACGTACGCGCCAAACTGGTAAAGGTTTCGTGTTCAGTGCGTTAACAATTCTATTTGTTACACTAGCTTACTTTGCAGGATTATTCCCTCGCATTATGGTATCTAGCATTGATCCAGCGTACAGCTTAACAATCATGAATGCAGCATCTTCTACATACACATTAACATTGATGACAATCGTAGCATGCATCTTCGTACCTATCGTATTAGTGTACCAAGCATGGGCGTACTACTATTTCCGTCATCGTGTATCACAAGATGACTTACACTATTAATCTATAGTGATTTTGAAAGGGGCGTGGTTTCACGTCCCTTTTGTTGTATAGAATAGGGATCAATAAATAACGATTCTGAAAGGAGGTCTTATGTTTCATCCCTTTGCGTGGCAATTAGTAAAATTGCACCCTCGTTCCTATGGAGGGCTATTGTTGCTGACCTTACTTGGTACGGTAGCGACCTTAGGACAAGCCTATGCCTTTGCTCGCATCATTGATAGCTTAGTAGTACAGGGTGAAAGCCTACCCTATGGTGCGATGGCTGTATTAGGAGCCATGATTAGTATGCGCATGGTATGTTCTCATGGAGAACAGTGGCTAAGAGAGCATATTGCCAGTGCCATTCATGAGGACCTACGGAATCGAGTGTTACATCATATGATTGCCCAAGGTGTTCGTCAATCTGAAAGTGCTGGATCTGTTACCCATATTTTGACAGATGGATTAGACCATGTAGATGCCTATATGAGCCAATATATTCCACAAGCACTCTATGCGGTATTGATCCCTCTTATGATATCCATAGCCATCATCGATTCTGTATCTTGGATTGGATGGATTTTATTAATGACCTATCCTTTGATTCCTTTCTTTATGATTCTTATCGGTAAACAAGCGGACAAATTAAACAAACAACAATGGGAGCGCATGCAATTCTTAGGAGGCCATTTTCTTGATGTATTACAAGGTTTGACGACGTTGAAAGTATTTGGTCGTGCCAAAGAACAGGTTCATGTCATAGGTCGCTTATCTGGCGAATTCCGTGATGCCACATTAAAGGTATTGCGTATCGCTTTCTTATCTGCCTTAGTATTGGAATTGATTGGTACCATTAGTACAGCCATGATTGCCGTTTACCTAGGGGTGTCCTTAGTCTATGGTGAAGTAGAGTTTTTGCCGGCGTTCTTTATTTTATTGCTGGCACCAGATTTCTATGCGCCTTTACGACAACTAGGTGCTGCTTTCCATACAGGATTATCTGGTAAGGTAAGTTTAACAGCAGTGCAAGAGTATCTAACATCTGGTATCGAAGTAGTTCGTACAGGTCAAGAAACACTTAAGAGACCGATGCAAACCATTGAGTTGCGAGATGTGGCGTACGAATATGAGGAAGATCATGTGGGTTTAGAGACTTTCACAGGTGTATTGAAACGTGGGTATTCCTATATGCTAGTCGGTGAAAGCGGAGCGGGCAAAACGACGATATCCAATGTGCTTATGCAATTATTGACGCCTACTAAGGGGCAGGTCACAGTGGATGGCTATGATTTACAAACCCTAGACAGTCAGTGGTACCACGAGCAGATCGCGTATCTCAGTCAAACGCCGTATATCATGAGTGGTACCTTACGGGAAAACTTACAATTTGGGTTAGAGGCAAGTGATGAAACGTTGTGGAAAGTCTTGCAACAAGTGCAATTAGCTGATTTTGTGAGTGCCTTACCATTGGGGTTAGATACGGTGATTGGAGAAGGTGGTTACGGATTATCTGGTGGACAACGCCAACGATTAGCCTTAGGACGGACCTTGTTGCGACCAGCGCAAACCCTTATCCTCGATGAAGTGACGGCCCATTTAGATGTGGAAACAGAAAATTTGATTATGCAGGTACTGCGTGAGTATGGTCAAGATAAAATCGTTCTCTATGTGGGCCATCGTGTACAAACTATGAAGTATGTGGATACTTTATTTGTGATGCAAGCAGGAAGGCTAGTTGAATCCGGTAGTTATACGGATTTAGTGGAACAAAATGGGTATTTTGCGTCTTTAGTGAATACCTATAGTAATCCTGTGATGCGGAAACTAATGGCGAAGAGCGACGATTCTATATGTGTGGATCAAGTTTTAGAAACAACGCATAATACTAATGCTGAATCCCAAGATGGGAAGACTCAATCTGATCCAGCCAATCTATACCAATTAGATGTATTACATGCTAAGGAAGATACTAGAATAAATGCTAAACCGATGGCACAAGAGGAAATACCTGGGACATACGAGATGGACTATGACACCATGACTCGGACTGCGATAGAGCCAAGTACAATAAACGATGATAAACGGCAAAATGAAGTAAGGGAATCTGTAAAGGAACCGGATATACGCCGTGGGCTAGTATCGTTATGGAACTTGCTATCTCAACATAGAGCCTTATTAGTGGGTAGTGTTATGCTTGCCATGGGCACGGTGCTCATGAATATTGGATTACTGACTACGTCTACATGGCTCATAACGAAAGCTTCGGAGCATCCTATATTAGTAGTTCTTAGCTTGGCTATTGTGGGAGTACGATTCTTTGGGATTAGTCGTGCCATCTGTCGCTATGGGGAACGCTATGTGTCCCATTCGATGGCTTTTCAAGGCTTGTATGAACTACGCATCGCCTTCTTTAAACGATTAGAACCATTGGTGCCACGCCTCTTTCAATCGATGAAAATGGGCGACCTATTAGGACGAATTATGGCAGATATTGAGACATTACAGTTCTTTTATTTGCGTACCTTAGTCCCTAGCCTTACGTTCATCGGTATGACGATATTAGGATGTTTGATTGGCTACCAATTGCATCCTATAGTTGCGATAGTGATTGCACTGTACAGTATTATTGTAGGTATTATATTGCCAATCATCATTACCTATGTCTTGCGACAAGTTCCACCTATGCGCCTACATACGAGAGGGCTGATGAAAGAGGAATTCATCGAATCGATTCATGGGGTAGTGGATATTATTATGAGCCATCAAGAAACAAGGTTTGTACAGTCTATGAAAGCATCCTTTAGCGCTTATGATGGTTGGCAAAGTTTATGGAATCGTGGTGTTCGCTGGAACCAGACTATCCTACTGGGGTTAGCTCAATCAGCATTACTAGTGGGGGTGGTCGTTGGAGTATGGGTCATCGATGAAATCTCCTACGGACCACTATGGGTGGCAGTGATTGCTATTGGTTTACAGGCCTACTTTGAAGTATTGCAACCTATGACAGAAGCATCTTTGCATGGATATGAAAGTGCTTTAGCCATGGACCGATTAGAAGCTCTAGACGGTCAAGGAAACCAACAGATACAATCAGTAGATCGTGTAAGTAATTATAGTAGTAGAGGCTTGGAGGAATACGTTGATAATGACAGTTCGCACGATGTATCCCCTATGATTCGTATACAATCGTTATCCTTTGCCTATGACGTTCTACCTATCTACGATAGATTAGACTTGTCGATTCAAAAAGGTGAGAAAGTAGCGATTGTAGGTCCTAGTGGATCTGGTAAAAGTACTTTATTTGCACTCCTACAAGGATGGTACACATATAGTGGTACTATCTCGATTAATGGAAGTGATACAAGGATGCTTTCAGAGGAACAATTACAATCTTATATGGCATATGCAACTCAAGATATCTATGTATTCCATGCGACCATAGGCGATAATATTCGATTGGCTAAGCCAAGTGCAACGGATGAGGACATTTGGCAAGCCTTAGAAGCGGTACAACTGGCGGACTGGGTACGGACGTTATCAAAAGGTTTGCGTACCATGGTCGGTCAAGGGGGCATGGGTCTTAGTGGTGGACAACGACAACGCCTTGGTATGGCGCGATTGTATTTACGTGATGCAGAGATTCTGCTCTTGGATGAGCCATTAGAAGGATTAGACCAAGTCACGCGGCACTTGGTACAAGATCAGTTGAGTACCTTGTTCCAAGGGAAAACTGTATTATATATTACACACCATATTGAACAATTGCATGAAATGGATCGTATCTTGTTCTTAGAACAGGGGCACATTGTAGAAAGTGGAACCTATGAAAGTTTATTAGCTTTACAAGGTAGATTCTACGAGTATCATCGATTAAGTATGGAGCGAATTTAAGAGAAAGACTGAAATCATATGTGCTAGTGGTATAGATACTATATTGGTGTAGAGTATACAAATATGTATATATCACTAGGAGTAAGATGTAAGTCGTTGTAAAAACAACGAAGAGCCTTGCCTATAGTTATTTGCTATAGGTAGGGCTTTTCTTTCATTTGTAGGGGGACTATGATATAATTGTGTTAAATTATGAAAGTATATCACTTAGATTCGAATAACCTACTAGATAGGAGATATATATGGGACAATTAGTTACAAAGCTGTTGAAATTAGCCAATGCTGTAACTACACAAACACATATAGAAGCCCCACGTTTACCAGAGAAACTAGAAGATGGAAATACATTGTACGATCATCGTATGCTATCCATTGAGGAAGAAGCGGTGAACCATAAGATGCGATCTGTGGTGCGTAATCATTGGTTTTTTCATTCTATTATCTTTGAGTTTGAACCAAATAATAAGGTATTCATGAATGTCATCACGAAATTGGGGAATGTTATCAATGTAGAATTTGATATTGATGATATTTGGTTTGATGATTATACATCTACCATTCAGCTAAAATTAGATGTGGCTAACGTGGATATGGGGGGCTTATTCTTAAATATCATTACTCATATTTTGGGAAATTGGAGTTTGCATGTATTGGGGATGTTCTTTAATCCTTTCAGTATTGGTAATGATACGTCATCTATGCGCTTAGAAAAGAAAGGCATTATTCGGTTTGATTTGTCACCCAATAGCCCAGTACGAGATTTCATTCCTTGGCCACAACGACTAAAGGAAAGTGTGGGACCAGTGCTATTAACAGCTATTAAATCGGGACAATCTGTATTGCAAGTGGAGTACTATGCATTCCATCAGAAGCTAGAAACCTATTCAGCTCCTGAAATGCCGGTCAAAACGAACTGGGTACGCTCCATAGATATGGCGGCCGCTTTATTAATGCCAATTGGTGTATGGGTAAGTTTTATTATCTTGAACCATTACTTACCGCACGAAGAATTACAGGATTTTTCTTTTTCTACGTATTTCTTTATTTCCTTAAGTATTTTGCTATTCAGTTTTATCGTCATGAATATTCCTCGGTACATTTATATGTATTTTGAAACGAGGAAAAAATGGCAATCTGTCTTTGTGAGCAATAACATTAAGATACAGATGCGACGATTACAACGACGCATTGCGATGCAAAAGCAGGCTCTAGAGAATGATAAAAATGTTGTGAAACGGCAAGAACATATCGTGGAAATGTTAATGCAAATACGGGATAAACGATTCTTGGCACATCGGTTGAAAGTGGCTGATGAAGATCGGGATAGGAAACAGAAAGTGAAGTTTATCATCGCGTATGTACTGTGTACGTTCCTCGAATGGATGCTCCTTATACACTGAGCACTTATACTTGAAAGGGGGAGGGATATGGGAGACATAAAAACATGCTGCCGCAAATTGTTTTTATGTCTCCCATATCCCTCCTTTTCAAATGTAGTAAGTTCTGAGGTAGGCGTCTCAAGGAGATTTATGCTGCCGCAAATCGTTTTTTACAGACACATATCCCCCTCTTGTTATACAGTCAGTGCTGAGGTAGGCGTCGCATGGAGAAGGGCTAGACAAGAAAATATTGAGTAAACAAAAGGACTGCTTTTTGTACTAGGTACAAGTGGCAGTCCTTTGAGTATTGTTTTTTAAGAAAAAATAGCACTAGCTGTTTAGATAGCTAGTGCTAATAATTTATATATAAGTATTTACCACACTTTACAATGAGCTTTATTTTTTAACGTCTGGGACGTTGGTTGGGTTTGCTTTGAATGGGATTTTCACTGGTGTGGATTTGCTTGGTTCTGGAGCCTCGATGTCGGGGTGTTCCCACTCTAGTTGCATGATGCGGAACTGGTGTTGGTTGGCAAAGCGTTTGAGCTGCCAGCTGTCACGTTCTAGTTCTTTCAGTCGATCTCCGTGCGAGTTACTGATGTTTTCTAGGTTGGTTAAACGATAGTGAAAGGTATCGCTATGTTCCATGGTGTGCTCCGTATCGATGCGTTCTTTCAGAGCGTCAATTTCTAGTTGCTGTGATATCATCCAATAGGTACTGCTTAGTACGTAGAGGATAATCCAGAACAGGGGCTTCCGTAGGAGAGTGCCTACTTTCAAAAGTAGATTACTCAGCTGTTTTTTCATGGGTGTCGCCAGGAATTAATGGCAAACGCGCCATCACAAAGTCTAACCATAAGCGGGATGCATGAGATAGATAATGTCCTTTTTTCCAAATCACGTGTAAGGTATGCATAATTTCAGGGTTTACTAAAGGACGTACTACAACGCTGGATCCTACTTTTGTATTTTCGTCTTCCGTAGGGCATAGACGGCTAGGTAATAAAGCAATCGCTAAGTGAGCAGCGACGGTTTGTAACATCAAATCACGTTGACTAGTTTCAAACACAATATGTGGTTGGAAGCCTACCGATTTACAAGATTTTACAATTTCATCGTGTAAGTTAAAATCATCTTTGTGCAATACGAAAGATTGATCCGCTAATTGGTCAAGAGAAATGGCATCTTCTTGGGCTAATGGATTATCTTTCGGTAAGATAACACTAAGAGGGTCACTTGTTAAATAGAAAGAATCAAATTCTTTCGCATTAGGTTTAGTACAGATGATGCCTACGTCGATGAGACCTTCTTGGACAGAGATTTCTATTTTTTTAGAACCATGTTCATACAGTTCTAATTCGATTTGAGGGTAGGTCTGTTTAAACTCACCTAATAATTGCGCAAAGATAGGAGCATCTGTTACTGGTGGCAACCCAATTAATACAGAGCCTTGCTCTAGGCGGAATTCATTTTCGAAATCGATTTTTAAATGCTCAAACATGAACACAACCCGTTTAGCATGGGTTAAAAAGATGGTGCCACCGTCAGTCATTTCAACGGATTTTGCATTACGAATGAATAATACCACACCTAGCTCATCTTCAAGAGCTTTTATAGTACGGCTAATAGCAGATTGTGAAATGTGAAGATTTCTTGCGGCCTTGCTGAAACTTTTTTGATCCGCCACTTCTACGAAGTATTTTAAGTGATGAAAGTCCATAATGCACCTCTTAAATATGGTAATAACAAAAGTCCTCTTTTTTAGTATGCTATTTGAGCAACAATGCATGTATAAATGTAAATTGATAATCGCATAATTAGCAATGCATATAGTCTATATGGTATTGCGAAGTTCTCGTTCTCAATGTATAATGAAACCATAAGGCTATATCAATTTGTTCAAGAAGTAGAGTTACTACTTCATAAATTTGCAAAGAGGTACTATATAACTAATATATTATTACATTTTTGCAACATATGCAATCTTTTTAGAAATAAACGATTCATATTTCAAAAACATTTTGATACTCAGAGGGGAAGATTCGGCCAGCGAGTGCTTGGTTAAGAGTCTATATACATCCCCCTATTTTGTATGTAACTACAAGTGTTAATTTTTATTTGCTGTAAGGAGGCTATTTTAACATGCGTAAAATGAAAACTATGGACGGCAACCAAGCTGCAGCTCACGTAGCGTATGGTTTTTCTGAAGTGGCAGCGATTTATCCTATCACTCCATCTTCTCCAATGCCAGAACATGTGGATGAATGGGCAGGACAAGGTCGTAAAAACTTGTTCGGTCATACTGTACAGGTTGTTGAAATGCAATCCGAAGCCGGCGCTGCAGCAGCAGTTCACGGTTCTTTACAAGCGGGCGCATTGACAACTACGTTCACATCTTCTCAAGGTCTATTATTGATGTTACCTAACTTGTACAAAGTGTCTGGTGAGTTACTTCCAGGTGTATTCCACGTAGCAGCTCGTGCTATCGCAGCGCAAGCATTGTCTATCTTTGGTGACCATCAAGACGTTATGGCAGCTCGTGCTGCTGGTTGTGCTATGTTAGCAGAATCCTCTGTACAAGAAGTTATGGATCTTGCTCCAGTTGCGCATTTAACAGCGTTAAAAACTCGCGTTCCTTTCATCAACTTCTTCGACGGTTTCCGTACTTCTCACGAAATCCAAAAAATCGAAGTATTAGAATATGATGAATTAAAACCTTTAGTAGACCAAGACGCTTTAGAAGCATTCCGTCAACGTGCGTTGAACCCAGATGCTCCTGTAACTCGTGGTACTGCTGAAAACCCTGATATCTACTTCCAACATCGTGAAGCTTCTAACCCATTCTACTTAGAAGTTCCAAATGTAGTAGAACATTACATGCATGAAATCAACAAAATCACTGGTCGTAACTACCAATTGTTTAACTACTATGGTGCTGAAGATGCAACTGACGTAATCGTAACAATGGGTTCCTCTGCACAAGTAGCTACTGAAACTGTAGATTACTTACGTGCACAAGGCCGTAAAGTTGGTTTCGTACAAGTACACTTATTCCGTCCATTCGCGACAGATCGTTTTGTAGCGGCTCTTCCAAAAACTGTAGAACGCGTAGCAGTATTAGACCGTACAAAAGAACCAGGTGCGTTAGCTGAACCTTTATTCTTAGACGTTCAAGCAGCACTTGTTCAACACAATATCGATGCTAAAGTATTCGGCGGTCGTTATGGTCTTTCTTCTAAAGACGTAATCCCAGCTGACCTTGTAGCAGTATTCGATAACATGTTAGCAGAAGCTGGCAAACGTTTCTTCACATTGGGTATCAATGACGATGTAACTAACTTGTCCTTAAACCGTGCTGAAGGCGTATCCGTAAAAACTGAAGGTTTAACTGGATGTAAATTCTGGGGCTTCGGTTCTGACGGAACTGTAGGTGCTAACAAATCTGCTATCAAAATCATCGGTGACCATACAGATATGTATGCACAAGCATACTTCGACTATGACTCCAAAAAATCTGGTGGTGTGACAATGTCCCACTTACGTTTTGGTAAAAATCCAATCAACAAACCATACTTGGTAACTGAACCAGAATTTATCGCTTGTCATCGTCAATCTTATGTACATGAATATGATCTTCTTCGTGGTATTAAAAAAGGCGGTACATTCTTATTGAACTGTACTTGGTCTCCAGAAGAATTAGCAGAAAAATTACCTGCAAAACTTCGTCGTACAATTGCTGAAAAAGAATTGAACTTCTACATCATCAATGCAGCGAAAATTGCAGCTGAAATTGGTTTGGGTGGCCGTATCAACATGGTTACACAAGCTGCGTTCTTCAAATTGACTGAAGATACAATCATTCCTATCGACA
This sequence comes from uncultured Veillonella sp., assembly GCA_963516605.1. GTDB lineage: Bacteria > Bacillota > Negativicutes > Veillonellales > Veillonellaceae > F0422. The sequence goes on from CAUQBP010000016.1 coordinate 17,750, forward strand.
AAGCAGTGGAATACTTAAAAGACTCCATTGAAAAAACATATGGTAAAAAAGGTGCAGACGTTGTTGCCATGAACAACCAAGCCGTTGACCAAGGTGTTGGCGCTCTTGTAAAAGTTGACGTTCCAGCAGCATGGAAAGATGCAAAAGACTCCGAAGACACTTTTGAAAAATCTTCTTGCACAACTTGCCCAAGCTATGTAGCTAACATTGCAAAACCTGTTAATGCACAAGCTGGTTATGATTTACCAGTATCTGCTTTCACAGGTTATGAAGATGGTACATTACCTTCTGGTACTGCAGCATTCGAAAAACGTGGTGCCGCATTATTCGTTCCTCACTGGATCAAAGAAAACTGTATCCAATGTAACCAATGTTCCTTCGTGTGTCCACATGCGACTATCCGTCCTGTATTAGCGACAGCAGAAGAAGCAGCAGCAGGTCCAGAAAACTTTGAAACAATTCCAGAAATGATGACTAAAGGTGAATTGCAATTCCGTATTGCAGTATCTCCATTAGACTGCTTAGGTTGCGGTAACTGCGTAAACATCTGTCCAGCTCCTAAAGGAAAAGCAATCGAAATGCGCCCTATCGATGGCGAATTAGAATTTGCTCCAGCTTGGGATTATGGTGTAGCATTACCAACTAAATCTCACCCAATGAAACAAGAAACTGTTAAAGGTTCCCAATTCAAAACTCCATTGCTTGAGTTCTCCGGTGCTTGCGCAGGTTGTGGTGAAACTCCATACGCTAAATTGATTACTCAATTGTTCGGTGACCGTATGATGATTGCCAATGCAACAGGTTGTTCCTCCATTTGGGGTGCATCTATGCCGGCATCTCCATACACTAAAAACCAACAAGGCCAAGGTCCTGCATGGGCTAACTCCTTATTCGAGGATAACGCTGAGTTTGGTTACGGTATGTTCATCGGTACTGAAAAAATCCGTACACAATTAGCTGAAACTGTAGCTTCCATCGCTGAAACTGCTGATGAAGCAACTAAACAAGTTCTTGACTTATGGTTAGAAAAACGTCTTCAAGGCGAAGGTACTCGTGACCGCGCTAAAGCTGTGATCGATGCTCTTTCCAAAGTAGAACAAACAGAAGCTGTAAAAGAAGTATTGGCTAAAAAACAATACCTTGTAAAACGTTCCCAATGGATCTTTGGTGGTGACGGTTGGGCATACGATATCGGTTTCGGTGGCCTTGACCATGTATTGGCTTCCGGCGAAGACGTTAACGTATTCGTATTCGATACAGAAGTATACTCCAACACTGGCGGTCAAGCATCTAAATCTACTCGCGTAGGTGCGGTTGCTCAATTCGCTGCGCAAGGTAAACGTACAAACAAAAAAGACCTTGGTATGATTGCTATGACATATGGCAACATCTATGTGGCTCAAGTTGGTATGGGTGCTGACATGAACCAATTGATGAAAGCATTGGCAGAAGCTGAAGCATATCCAGGTCCATCCCTAATCATCGCTTACGCTCCATGTATCAACCATGGTATTAAAGGTGGTATGGGTAATGCACAAGCTGAAACTAAACAAGCTGTTGCATCCGGTTACTGGGATCTATACCGTTACAACCCAGCATTAAAAGCACAAGGCAAAAATCCATTCAGCCTTGATTCCAAAGAACCTGATTACGAATTATTCGATTCCTTCTTAGGAAAAGAAGTTCGTTACACATCTTTGGGTAAAGCAGTTCCTGCAATGAGCAAAGAATTGTTAGAAATCAACAAACAATTAGCTAAAGAACGCCGTCAATCCTATGTTCGTTTACAAAAAGGATTTGAAGACGAATTACAACAAGGCTAATCAATAGCTCAATAGCGAATGTAATATGAAAAGGCTCTCCTTCGGGAGGGCCTTTTTATCAGTTTGTATGAAGGTAAATTTCTTTTATAATATGATGGTAATTTTACAAAGTATATTGTTGGAAAGTTGCAGATAATATATAAATTTAAAGGGAGAATTCTTGACAAATAAGAATTAATAGCGTATACTAATTAGGTATTAACAAGTAGAAACCATCCGTTTCTCACCTGATGTCATGAAATGTTGGGTACAGATAGTTATAAACTATGCTCGGGTGGCCTTGTGCCATCCGATTTTTTTATCCCTTTGGAGGTGACTAGTATTAGCAAAGATACACCGCGTATTAATGAAGAAATCCGTGCTCGCGAAGTTCGTGTCGTAAGTGCAGATAATGATCAGTTAGGTATTATGTCTGTTCGTGATGCTTTAGCTATGGCAGAAGAACAACATTTAGATCTAGTAGAAGTAGCCCCTAATGGTAAACCACCAGTTTGTCGCATTATGAACTATGGTAAATACCGTTATGAGCAACAAAAACGCGAAAAAGAAGCAAAGAAGAAGCAAAAAACTTTCACATTGAAAGAAGTTAAGCTTCGTCCTCACATCGAAGATCATGATTTTTATGTAAAACTTAAAAATGCAGCTAAATTCTTAGGTGATGGTAATAAAGTTAAGGTAACGATCATGTTCCGCGGTCGTGAATTGAGCCACCCAGAATTGGGGCTTAATGTGCTGACTCGTTTTGCTGGTGAATTAACTGACCAAGCGGTTGTTGAAAAAGAAGCGAAACTAGAAGGCCGAAACATGACAATGATTTTAGCTAAAAAAGGTAATTAGGAGGAAGAATAATGCCAAAGATTAAAACTCGTCGCGCAGCGGCTAAACGTTTCCAAGTAACAGGTAGTGGTGAATTCAAACGTGCAAAAGCTTTCAAAAGCCATATTTTAGAGAAAAAATCTCCAGCACGTAAACGTAATCTTCGTAAAGCTACATTGGTTAGCAAATCTGACTACAAACGCGTAGTGAAATGCTTACCATACGCATAAGATGCAAATATTTTAGTAACATATAACGATATTGGAGGAATACAATAATGGCAAGAGTAAAAACAGGCGTAACAGCGCATGCACGTCATAAAAAAATCTTAAAATTAGCTAAAGGTTACCGCGGTACACGTTCTCGCTTATTCAAAAAAGCAAACGAATCCGTAATGAAAGCATTATACTATGCTCGTCGTGACCGTCGTGCTAAAAAACGTGAGTTCCGTAAATTATGGATCGCTCGTATCAATGCAGCAAGCCGTATGAATGGTTTATCCTACAGCCGTTTCATCGCTGGTTTAACAAAAGCTGGTGTGGAAATCAACCGTAAAATGTTGGCTGACTTGGCAGTACATGATGCAGCTGCATTCGCGAAATTAGTAGAAATTGCTAAAAACGCGTAAAATAAATAGATAATGACCTATATAATAGGTTGTGTATAGAAGAACAGTCCTTTTGGGCTGTTCTTTTTTGCTACCTTTCAGAATGTTTAGTTGATATTGCTACATAGAGTGATAGAGATATATAAATGATAGTAGCAGTTAGCAATATATCTATAAAAAATACCCTTGAAAGTGATCCTTCAAGGGTATATTAATATATTTTTGTTAATTATCTAAAGAATCGTCCCACCACAGGTAATCGAGCTCCATCGTTTTTATTTAAACCTTTTAGCACAATCATGATAGCTACATAGATAAGTGCACCTATGATAGCGGTGATCATAATGTTAAAGAAGGTAGGAATATTTCCTTGTAAGATCGGATAGAAATAGTACATGGCCACGCCCATGATAGAGGCGGAGATAATATTTTTTCCTAACAAGATAAGGTCGATAAAGTATCCTGTGTGACGATGAATCCAGATAAGATTCAATAGAGCAGCAAAACCAATATCGGCTACAGTGGCGTAAGCAGCACCGCCAATACCTAAGGCAGGGATAGCTGTTAACTCCCAGTTTAAGATGACTTTTACAATGGCTGCGATTCCCATGTTGATGACAGGAATGCGTGGTTTTCCTAAACCTTGCAAGATACCTGTCGTCACTTGGTGAAGACCTAAAAAGAAGATGGCCCACGCTAAGATTTGCGTTGCTTCTGCTGCACGTGGTGCGTTATAAATAGTGGATACTACTGGTTCTGCCAAAACGTATAGCATCACCGTGAAAGGAATCGTTGCTACGAAGGTTAACCGCATAGAACCTGCCGTGCGATAGTAGACTTGTTTTATATCTTTAATGGATACAGCATTGGAAACAGCTGGCACAATGCTCGTGGCAATGGCCGCCGTAATGATGGTTGCCAAGTTGATAAGAGGCACCGCCATGCCTGATAAATATCCGTATAGCTCTGTAGCTTCATGGAGCGGATACCCGATATCGATTAATCGCCGTGGGATAATCGCTACATCTAACATGGCTACAATAGGCAGCATCATGCTGGCTAAAGCAATAGGAATAGATAAGTTGATTAAACGACGAATGATAGACTTAGAACTTTCAGGTGGTTCTGTAGTTATCATCGGTTCGTCTAATTGTTTTGGTAGGCGATAGTAATAGTACATGAGTACCACTAAGGCGCCGACCGCTCCGATACCAGCGCCTAGGCTAGCCCCACCGGCAGCTACATCTAATCCATAGGGGAGTAAGATGTATGCGGCTCCAAGCATGACCACTACACGCAGTAATTGTTCTACAATTTGGCTAATCGCCGTAGGAGTCATCATTTGCCATCCTTGTAGGTAGCCTCGATAACAAGAAATGAGAGTGACGAAGAAGACTGCTGGTGATAGAGCAATTAAAGAATAGTAGGCTCTTGGGTCTGTAATGAAATTAATGTCAATAAGCCATTGGGCAGAACCGTAGACGGCAATACTGAACAATAGGCCGAGGACAAATAGCATTTTAAAAGAAATGGAAAAAACCTTCTGGGCTCCTAATACATCATATTTTGCTAATTTTTCCGCGGTCATAATGGAAATGGCAATAGGGATTCCTGCACTAGATAGCTGCAGAGCCAATAAGTACGCTGGAAATGCCATTTGGTAGATACCGATACCTTCACCACTGAGAACACGGGATAAAAAAATCCAGTTCAAGCTACCAATAGCTTTTACCACAAACCCCGCAATCGTCAAGATGAGTGTACCTTGTAAAAATCGATTAACCATGATATCTCCTATACTGAAAGATTCGATTGAATCTATGAAAGACTTACTTTTAATTGTACCATAGAATCAGTACTCTCTCAATAAGATTGACTACATTTGAGAACATAGATTTTTCTTGAATCGCTCTAGTAGATACGGTATAATAACTATATATAGTCATTAATAATGTGTTTAATTATATACTACAAGGAGGCCCATTATGCCATTAGTATCTACAAAAGAGATGTTTGAAAAAGCCTATGCTGGCGGCTATGCAATTGGTGCGTTCAATGTAAACGACATGGAAATTATCCAAGGTATTGTGGATGCGGCGAAAGTGGAGCAAGCACCATTGATTTTGCAAGTTTCTGCAGGAGCACGTAAATATGCAAAACCTGTATACTTAACAAAACTGGTGGAAGCAGCTTTAATCGATACAGACCTTCCTATTGCTTTGCATTTGGATCATGGTGATGATTTTGAAATTTGTAAAGACTGCATCGATAGCGGATTTACTTCTGTTATGATTGATGGCTCTAAACATCCTTTTGAAAAAAATGTAGAATTGACAGCTCGTGTAGTGGAATATGCTCATAAACATGGCGTTGTAGTAGAAGGTGAGTTAGGTCGTTTAGCAGGTGTGGAAGATGACGTAAACGTTAGCGAGAAAGATGCGTTGTTTACCGATCCAGAGGAAGCCGCTGAATTCGTTCGTTTAACTGGCGTTGATTCCTTGGCGATTGCTATCGGTACAAGCCATGGTGCTTATAAATTTAAAGGCACTCCATACTTAGATTTTGGTCGTTTACAACGAGTAGGTGAATTATTGCCGAACTTCCCAATCGTATTGCATGGTGCATCTTCTGTACCACAAGCATTCGTTGAAAAATGTAACTCCTTTGGTGGTGCTATCCCAGGCGCACAAGGGGTGCCTGAAGATATGCTTCGTAAAGCAGCCACAATGGCAGTGTGCAAAATTAACATCGACACAGACTTGCGCTTAGCTATGACTGCAAGCATTCGTGAAGTATTAGCAAACAATCCTGCTGAATTTGACCCTCGTAAATACTTGGGACCTGGCCGTGAGGCTATCCAAGCTATGGTGCAACATAAAATTAAAAATGTATTAGGTTGCAACAACAAAATTTAATTTGATTTGAGAAAAGCTGGCATGCCTTTAGGGTGTGTCAGTTTTTTGGGATTTCCTTAAAATATTCCGGTAGCGGTGCCTGCAATGCCATCCACTCTTGTGTCATGGGATGGATAAAGTAAAGCTCTGAGGCGTGGAGGCATTGTTTAGTTTGCCACGTTAAGGATCCTCCATATAAATCATCGCCTGCTAGTGGGTATCCTAGAGCACTGAGGTGGATTCGAATTTGGTGAGTCCGACCTGTATGCAGATAACAGCGCACATGAGTATGATGTGGATGTCGTTGAATCACGGTTATATCTGTATGGGCAGGTTGCCCCAATAGATGAGCACAACGTTCAATAATGCTACCCTCTAGGCGAGCGATGGGAAAATGAATGGATAATTGATCAACAGGAATGATACCATCGGTGATGGCATCGTACACTTTTTGAGTACGTATATGTTGCTTGGTGAAAGCATGTTGAACTAAGGCATTCTTAGCAATGATAACGAGACCTGAGGTATCTTTATCCAATCGATGGATGGGATGAAAGCTAGCATTCATAAAGTGCTCTTCAAAGTATGCCAATACACCGTTGGCAAGTGTGTGATATCTTTCAGAGGAAGTAGGGTGCATAAGCATGCCCACAGGTTTATTGATGACCAGTAGATGGTCGTCCTCGAAGACAATGTCTAAGTCCATTGGCGTGGGATCGATATGTGAAGTTTTGGTAAGGTATACTTTCACAGAATCACCTGGATGTAATAGGGTATCCCAAGAAGCAGGTGTGTCATTCACAAGGAAGGAACCTTCACGACGAAGACGACGGCGCATAGCCTGTGATACCTTTTGCTCTCGAATAGCTTGGTTCATGGAGCAAGGTGAATGATCCATTGAAAGTGTGAAATATAAAATTGGGTGCATAAGACTCCTTGTTATACTTGTAACCAGTTAATAAAAATATCTACATTTCTTTTATCATATCATAAGCTAGGATAGATACGATACTTGTTAATAAACAATTTATAAATAAAAAATATCTTTCTTATAAACCCTGTTTATGTCTAGCTAATTTCAACGTTTAGGAGTATAATGAGGTATACAAATGTCTATTCCATAAGGTGTTAGGCCTGAAATAGGCAAAGTTGAGGAGGGTCTATAATGAAACAAATACGTTCTCTATTAGTAGCAAACCGTGGAGAAATTGCCATTCGTGTACTTCGTGCATGTAACGAAATGGGCATTCGCACAGTGGCTATTTATTCTAACGAAGATGCACTTTCATTACATCGTAATCAAGCAGATGAATCCTATTTAGTAGGAGAAGGTAAAAAACCGGTTGATGCATATTTAGATATTGAAGATATTATTCGTATTGCGAAGGAACATGACGTAGATGCGATCCATCCAGGGTATGGATTTTTATCTGAAAATGCACATTTTGCACAACGTTGTGAAGAAGAAGGGATTACTTTTATCGGCCCTAAAGTAGAACATTTAGTGATGTTTGGGGACAAAGTAAATGCTCGTATTCAAGCCAAAAAAGCAGATATACCTATGATTCCTGGTAGTGATGGTCCATTGAAAGACTTTGCAGAGTTAGAAGCATTTGCTGAGACATATGGCTATCCATTAATGATTAAAGCTGTTAATGGCGGTGGCGGTCGTGGTATGCGTGAAGTGACAAAATATGAAGAACTTCGTGATGCCTATGATCGTGCAAAATCGGAAGCAAAAATGGCTTTTGGTGATGATGATGTGTACGTAGAAAAATTAATTGTAGAGCCGAAACATATTGAAGTACAAATCATCGGTGATGAACATGGTAATATCGTGCATTTACATGAACGTGATTGCTCTATCCAACGTCGTCATCAAAAAGTAGTAGAAGTAGCGCCAGCCTTTGCCTTGTCTCGTGATTTGCGTGACCGTATTTGTGCAGCTGCTGTAAAAATCATGAAACATGTGAATTATGTCAGCGCTGGTACGGTAGAATTCTTGGTAACTGGAGATGGAAACTTCTATTTCATTGAAGTGAACCCTCGTATCCAAGTAGAACATACAGTAACAGAAATGATCACAGGTATTGACATTGTGCATACGCAAATTCGCATTGCCGAAGGTCATGCATTACACAGTGAAGCGGTAGCCATTCCTGCACAAGAAAATATTCGTTGTGAAGGGGTAGCCATCCAATGTCGTATTACTACAGAAGATCCAAACAACAATTTTATGCCAGATACAGGTAAATTAATTACGTACCGTAGCTCTGGTGGTTTTGGTATTCGTTTGGACGGCGGTAATGCTTTCACCGGTGCGGTGATTACACCATATTATGATTCCTTGCTTGTAAAAGCTACATCTTGGGCATTGTCCACAGAAGAAGCCATCCGCAAAATGTTGCGTTGCTTACGAGAGTTCCGTATTCGTGGTGTAAAAACGAATGTTCACTTCTTGGTGAATGTTTTAGAACATGAAGTGTTCCAATCTGGGGATTACAATGTTCATTTCATCGACGAACATCCAGAACTGTTCAACTTGAAAAAAGATAAGGATAGAGGTACAAAATTACTTCGCTACATCGCTGATGTAACTGTCAATGGTTACAATGGACATAAAGAAGAAGTACCAACATTTGAACCTCTCATTATGCCATCTAATGTAGCCGGTGCACCAGCAGCGGGGACAAAACAAAAATTAGATGAATTGGGACCAGAAAAGTTCTCTAAATGGGTGCAGGAACAGCCAAAAGTATTGTTTACAGATACCACATGGCGTGATGCGCATCAATCCTTGTTTGCGACTCGTTTGCGTACAGCTGATATGGCTCGTGTGGCTGGTCGTGTTGCGAAGGGATTACCTAACTTGTTCTCCCTAGAATGTTGGGGCGGTGCTACTTTTGATGTGGCGTATCGTTTCTTGCATGAAGATCCATGGGAACGGTTACGTATGTTCCGTGAACAAGTGCCAAACATCTTGTTACAAATGTTGCTTCGTGGCTCTAATGCCGTAGGATACACAAGCTACGCAGATAATGTAGTACGTGAATTTATCCGATTAGCTGGCAAAAATGGTATTGATGTATTCCGTATTTTCGACAGCTTAAATAGCTTAGATAATATGAAAGTTGCTATCGATGAAGTTCGTAATCAAGGTAAAGTAGCAGAAGTGGCTTTATGCTACACAGGAGATATTTTAGATCCTCGCCGTGATAAATATAACTTGGCATATTATGTCAATATGGGTAAAGAACTGGCAGCAGCAGGGGCTAATATTTTAGCTATCAAAGATATGGCTGGTTTATTAAAACCTCAAGCAGCGTATAATTTAGTAAGTGCATTAAAAGATGCAGTAGACTTACCAATTCATTTACATACTCATGAAGGTTCTGGTAATGCGATATACTCCTATGGTCGTGCTGTAGATGCAGGGGTAGATATTATCGACTTAGCATACTCCGCTTTTGCCAATGGTACAAGTCAACCTAGCATGAGCTCCATGTACTATGGTTTGACTGGACATGATCGTCAACCAACTATGAATGTAGCCTATATGGAAGAAGCATCCAACTACTTTGGATCTATTCGTCCGTACTACAAAGGAGTGGATCATACATCTTCTTACCCAAATACAACGGTATACCAACATGAAATGCCTGGTGGACAGTATTCTAACTTGCAACAACAAGCGAAAAGTGTGGGTCTTGGAGAGCGTTGGGAAGACATTAAACGTGTGTATCATGAAGTGAGTATGTTATTTGGTGATATCATCAAAGTAACGCCATCTTCTAAAATTGTTGGAGACATGACTTTGTTCATGGTTCAAAATAATTTGACAGAACAAGATATTTACGACAAAGGGGATGCATTAGACTTCCCACAATCTGTGGTGGAATTCTTCAAAGGCTACATTGGTACTCCATATTTGGGATTCCCTGAACGGTTACAACAAATTGTCTTAAAAGGTGAAAAACCATTGGATGGTCGCCCTGGCGCTATGTTGCCATCAGTTGACTTTGAAGCGGTTCGTAAAGAATTAGCGGAAAAAGGGGCGGGCACTACAGATGAAGATGTGATTGCTCACTGCTTATATTCCAAGGTGTTTGCTGATTATAGTACGTTCAAACATGACTATTCTGATGTAAGTGTATTGGATACACCAACTTTCTTCTTTGGCATGAAACGCGGTGAAAGCGTAGAAGTGACTATCGAACAAGGTAAAACATTGGTCATCAAATACATTCAAATGAGTGAAGCTGATGAAGATGGTAATCGTCATGTGTTGTTTGAATTAAATGGTCAACCTAGAACGATTAAAGTTCATGACAAGCATATTAAAACAACAGGCGTGGTGCGTCATAAAGTGGATCCAACTAAACCTGGTGAAGTAGGGGCTACTTTATCCGGATCTGTGGTGAAAATTGTGGCACAAGTGGGTCAAGCTGTGAAAAAAGGTGATGCCCTTGTAGTGACAGAAGCGATGAAGATGGAGACTACTATTACAGCACCAGTAGCTGGTGTGGTAGGTGTCATCCATGTTCGTGAAGGTAGCCGTATTGAAAGTGGCGACTGCTTGTTAACTATTGAAGAACAAGCGCATGTAACTAACTAGGTTATATCATATGACATACGAAAACAGGAGCAACGCTGTTGCTCCTGTTTATCATATTATAAATACTAGATATAAAAGGAGTGATTCTTATGGCATTTGTATTGCCAGAACGGTCTATTAGTAAAGGACCTAATTTCATTCGAGATGTGTTTGAACGGGGCGCAGGGATTCCTGGGTTCATTAGTTTTGGCATAGGAAATCCAGCTGGTGAAGTGGTGCCAGTAGCGGAAATTCAATCTGCCTTTGACCACATTGTACATACGAATCCATTAGAGATTTTACAATATGGCCCCATGCAAGGAGATGCGAAGTTAGCAGAGCAAACATTGCATCGTTTGGTACATGTGCATCACATGCCTACCAAAAACCAACAGTTGTTACTGTCTATCGGGGCAGGCCAAGATTTAGGGTTAGTACCTCGCACAGTATGTGATGCTGGCGATGAAGTGTACATGGATGCCTATACTTTCACCAGTGCGATTAATGCGGTGCGTAGTGTGGGAGCCAAAGCGGTAGGCATTCCTACCGATGAGGATGGTATGATTCCAGAAGCTTTGGAAGAAGCGGCAAAATCTGGAAAAGGTAAATATATCTATCTGATTCCTAACTTTCAAAACCCTACAGGTATTACTATGCCTTTAGAACGAAGAAAAGCCATTTATGAAATTGCAAAAGCTTATGATTTGTTCATTTACGAAGATGATCCGTATGGAGAAATTCGATTTGGCGGTGAGCGAGTGCCTACTTTCAAAGAAATGGATACGGATAATCGTGTGCTCTATGCAGGGTCCTATTCTAAAACGATTTCGGCAGGATTGCGAGTTGGTTTTTTGTATGGTCCAAGCGAAGTAATCCAAGCTATCCAAGTCATGAAGAATAACTGTGATGGTCAAATGCCGCTAGTCACGCAACGTGTAGTAAGCCATTTGTTAGAACATATCGATTATGATGAGCAAATCCAAAAGGTATGTAAGGTGTATCAAGAAAAATGCCATGTTATGTTAGATACATTTCGTCAATACGGTAGTTCTAAAGTACATTTAACAGAACCTACGGGAGGAATGTTTATATGGATGACTTTGCCAGACCATGTGGACTGTGATGCTTTCTTTGAAGAGGCTATTGCTCGTAAAGTAGGCATTGTAAAAAGTGGAGCCTTTGCAGCAGATGGAGTTCCTTATGGACAACATTTCCGTTTAAGCTATACTGTACCATCTTTGGAGGACATCCGTAAAGGCATGCAAATCATTGGAGAATTGACACGTGAGTATTGTGGTGACTAAGTATTTCCACTGCACATGTATTTTATAAAGATGAATTACGAGCGCAACATATATAAGGTAATTGTTTTGGTTACTTATGACTATGTTGCGCTTATCTTATATGAGAGTGTTACAAAATTTTTATATCCTATGATATAATAGGAATATACCTATAGATATATAGGATATACCATACATTCATAGGTGTGAATGGCAGTACTTATATTGGTAAAGAAAGTTCTAAGGACTTTCAGAGATATAGAAAGAAGGTTTATAATGGCATGTGGAGATAACGGTGGTTGTGGCGGTTGCGCATCTTCTAGCGGATGTGGCACGCAACAACCAGTAGATTTGACAGTAAAAACAAATGATAGAAGTCATGTGAAAAAGGTCATCGGCATTGTATCCGGTAAGGGCGGTGTTGGTAAATCCTTAGTCACAAGTTTAATGGCAGTCAGCCAGTCTCGTAAGGGTAAATCTGTAGGTATTCTTGATGGAGATATTACAGGGCCATCTATTCCAAAAGTGTTTGGCTTGAAAGACAAAGTGCGCAGTGATGATGGAAAACTAATGTATCCTATCGTGTCTAAAAACGGCATAAAAGTTATGTCTGTGAATTTACTATTAGATGATGAATCGGATCCAGTCCTTTGGAGAGGCCCTGTGGTAGGTAATGTAGTAAAACAATTCTTCTCAGATACAGTGTGGGGTGATGTAGATTACTTATTTGTAGATATGCCTCCTGGAACGGGCGATGTAGCGATGACAGTGTTCCAATCTTTACCATTGGACGGTATCATTGTGGTCACATCTCCGCAAGATTTAGTGTCCATGATTGTGGAAAAAGCAGTCAAAATGGCGGATATGATGCAAGTGCCTATCATTGGTGTGGTAGAAAACTTTGCGTACTTCCATTGCCCAGATAATGGAAAAGATTATAAAATCTTTGGTGAAAGTCACATCGATGAAGTGCTGAAAAAATACAATTTATTGTTACTAGGTCGATTGCCAATCGATCCGAAAGTAGCAGAATTGTGCGACGCTGGTGAAATTGAAACGATTACAACAACAAATTTAGAATCAGTAGGCTTACCAGAGTAAGCGTGGACAATACCATAGTGTACATTGTACCTATGGTATTTTTCATAGGAGGAACTATGTGTGAACAGAATGAAGTAACAGCTATGTATGCTGACTTTTTTGAGTATATTGAAAGCTCCACATCACCGTATCATACAGTGGAGGAGTCTTATCGCCGACTAGAAGAACAAGGCTTTACGCCATTATCCATGGATGAAGAATGGGACTTAACTGCAGGAGATTATGTCATTGACGTATATGGTACAACCTTAGTAGCGTTCCATATTGGAGAGAACCCTAGAGAAACATTACGAATAGCTTCAGCCCATACCGATTTTCCAGGGTTCCGTGTGAAACCAAATGCGATGATTACGGACAAAGGGTATGGTAAGCTCAATGTAGAGAGTTATGGTGGGCTTATTCAATATACTTGGTTTGACCGCCCCTTGTCCTTAGCTGGTGTAGTCGTGACAAAAGGAGAGGGTCTAGACCTAGAGACGCACTACGTAGATATAGCAAAGCCGGTGGCTACTATTCCTAGTTTATCGATCCATATGAATCGTACGGTCAATGAAAAGGCTACATTTAACAAGCAAAAAGAAATGTTACCACTTATTTTAATGCGTGGTCTTGGAACGGAATATGAAGACGACAAGACCGTATTAAAAGCTTTGTTAGCCGAAGATATCGGCTGTAAACCAACAGATATTCTATCCTATGAGTTGACGGTATACAACACGGATACGGTGGAAACCGTTGGCTTTGATGCAGAATATATTAGTGCTCCACGATTAGATAATCTTACGTCTTGTTATGCTTGTTTACAAGGAATTATAAGTGCAAAAGAACAACATGCGACAGGGATTCGTATGGCCTTTTTATTTGACCACGAAGAGGTAGGCAGTCGTACAAAACAAGGAGGCGCCTCCTTGTTATTACCAAATGTAGTGCGTCGTGTGTATCGTGCTTTGGAACTTACAGAAGAATCCTGCGAAGTGGATATTGCAAAAGGGTTCATGATTTCCTCTGATGTGGCTCACGGATATCACCCTAATTATGGTGAAAAAAATGATATTACGAATTACCCAATCTTGAATGGTGGTGTAGTTTTAAAAATCGCTAGCTCTCAGTCCTATGCAGGAGATGCGGTGGCACAAGCCATTGTGACCGATTTGTGTGAAACACATGGTATTAAGCATCAAATTTATGTAAATCGCTCAGATATTCCAGGTGGTTCTACAGTAGGTTCTATTTCTTCAGCACAACTGGTGATGCGCACTATGGATGTAGGCTTACCACTGTTAGCTATGCATTCTGCACGTGAACTGATGGGCACCTATGATCAAATTGAGTTAAATCGTTTGTTAACAGTATTTTTAGGGGAGGTATAACATGGTTTCTATGATGGCAATTTTTGTGGCATTAGTATTGAATCGGATTTCTACACCCTTTCAACGTATGTTTTATGAACGAACCACAGTGAAAGAACAGCAAAAAGAAGAAGTCACAAAGGCATTACAATTATTAGGCATGATTGTGGTAGCTGTATATGGGGTGACTGGAAATATTTCATTATTAGGTATTGATGGAGTCACCATTGTACAAACCGTTCTTGCCATAGCCTTAGGTATTGGGGTTGTGCAAGTATTTGAAATCCTATCAGTATCTCATTTACGCCCCGTCTTAGGAGGACAAGAAGCACCTAAGGCGGTGTATGATCGTTGGATTTGGGATACCATATTCATCGTAGGGTTACTATCTGCGCATGTACGGTATGGCTTAGAGTTTTTCTACATGGTGTTGGCATGGGTGTTGTACATTCTTATCCCTTATGCAGTAACGCGATATAATATGAGTCGTGGCATAGAATTTAGCATTGGGAAAAAAGCCTATAAATGGGGAGCCCTAATCTGGATTTTTGCAGGCCTTATCCACTTGTTTGTATTATGATTCTCAATGAGAATATGATATAATAAGATAGGATTATGATAAGATATTATACATATGACAACGGTTTGAACTAGTGTGCTAGGGATGGCTGTTGTATGCTCAGTAGATAGAAAAGAGGTATTATGAAATTAAATACAGTCTATGCAGGCTTTCGTGTGGAGCGAATCGAGCCTGTTCAAGAGGTGAATGGCACAGCCTATATGTTACAGCATGAGCAATCTGGTGCTCGTTTGTTATACATCGATACAGAAGATAGAAATAAAGTATTCCATGTAGCATTCCGCACACCCCCTCATGATAGTACAGGGGTAGCTCATATTTTGGAACATTCTGTGTTGTGTGGTTCTCGTAAATTTCCTTTAAAAGAGCCCTTTGTTGAATTAGTAAAAGGCTCTCTGAACACATTCTTAAATGCTATGACCTATTCAGATAAAACAGTATATCCAGTGGCGAGTAAGAATGATGCAGACTTTCATAATTTGATGGATGTATATTTAGATGCCGTATTCTATCCTCGTGTGGCTAAGGATCCAATGATTGTTATGCAAGAGGGATGGCATTATGAATTGGAATCTCCAGAAGATTCATTGACCTATAAAGGTGTTGTGTATAACGAGATGAAAGGGGTTTACTCATCTCCAGACTCTCAATTAGATCATCATAAAATGGCGTTGTTATATCCTGATACTACTTATGGATATGATTCTGGTGGATATCCTGAAAATATAACAGATTTGACCTATGAGAACTTTAAAGCATTCTATGAATCCTATTACCACCCATCCAATAGTTATATCTATCTATATGGGGATATGAATATTGAAGAAACCTTGGCATTTATCGATGAGGAATATTTGTCAAACTTCCATGCCATTGAAGTAAATTCTACTATTGCTATGCAATCTCCTTTATCTGAACCAGTAGTGGCATCTTTCCCATATGGTATTGGTAATGATGAAAGTGATAAGGGTAAAGCGATTCATTCTTTAACCTATGTATTCCCAGAAATGACGTTCACTCAAAGCCTAGCGTTTGAAGTGTTGAATCATGCCTTATTTACATCTGGTTCAGCTCCATTAAAAGAAACATTAGTGAAAGCAAATATAGGTAGTGATGTAAGCGGCTCATACATGGATGGCATTCGTCAACCATTGTTTGAAATTAGTGTAACTGGTTCTGAAATCGAAAAACAAGCACAGTTGCAAGAAGTGGTGGAAACTACATTACGCCAATTAGTGGATACAGGCTTAGATAAAGAATTATTAGAGGCATCTTTGAATCGCATTGAGTTTATCTTGCGTGAAGCTGATTTTGGAGGTCGTCCAATTGGTCTTGCTTACGGTTTACGAGTGATGGATAATTGGCTATATGACAAAGATCCTATTGAGTTGTTACAATATGAGCCTGTATTGAAAGCACTTCGTGAAGGATTATCTACTGATTTCTATGAAAACTTATTGCGTACGTATATCCTAGATAACACGCATAAAGGTTTGGTTTCCTTGTACCCTGAAAAAGGATTGCAAGAAAAAAAAGAACAAGAAGATAAAGAAAAATTAGCGGCCATAAAGGCGACAATGACGAAAGAGGAGATTGCTCACATTATCGACCAAACAGCGAAATTAAAAGAAATGCAACAAGCTATTGACTCTGAAGAAGCGCTAGCGACGATTCCTTTATTAGAATTGTCTGATATTTCTCCAGTCGTAGAAGTGACACCACGTCGTGAAATTGACCATAAAGGTATTCGTGTTCACCATATTGATGTACCTGCACGGGGGATTAATTATGTTAGTTTGTACTTTAATATGGAGTCACTACAAGAAGATGAAGTATTCTATGCAGAGTTATTGTCAGATGTATTAGGCCGACTAGATACAGAAGGTTTTACTTATGCAGAGATAGCAAAAGAAATTAACCTGCATTTAGGTGGTTATACCATGGATGTATTACCAGTGTCTATCCATAATGAACGTGATGCATTTGTACCATTAGCGGTCGTTCGTAGTAAGGCTTTAGCATCCAATATTGGACATCTAACATCTATTTTAGGGGAGATTGTTGGACGTACAAAGTTTGATAGCCAAGAACGCCTTGTAGAATTGTTAAAAGAAGGAAAAGCTATCTGGGATACAGAAGCATTCCGTCGTGGTAATACAATTGTCACTAACTTGCTTATGGCAAAAGTATCGAAAGTTGGTAAATTTAGAGACCAAGACACATTAGGCTATTTCCGCCGTTTAGTAGAAGTCTTAGAGAATGAAACATTACTAGCTGGTGTGACAGAACAATTGGTGAAAGTACAGCAACGTTTATTCCGCAAAGATAATTTAGAAGTATCTTTTGTAGGTACTACGGAAGAACTAGAAACTTTCTTAGCACACTTAGATGATATTACTAATGTTTTGAGTGACGATAGTTGGGAAGCACAGCTAACAATGACTCAATCCTATGTGAATGAAGGCTTAGCTACCTCTGGTAAGGTGCAATATGTGGCAAAAGGTGGTAACTTCCGTGATCATGGTGGCACACACACAGGAACTATGAGCGTACTAGAAACTATGTTGCGCTATGATTACTTATGGAATTTAATTCGTGTACAAGGTGGGGCCTATGGAGCCTTTGCTAATTTCCATAATAATGGGAATATGGTATTTTGTTCCTACCGTGATCCAAACTTAGAAAATACGCTGAAAGTGTATGATGGATTACCTACGTATTTGCGTGAATTAGATTTATCTCCTCGAGAAATGCGTAAATATATCATTGGCACAATGAGCGGATTGGATGTATCGAATACACCATTCTTACAAGGAGCTCGTGCTATGAGTTTATACTTTGGCAAGACCAATGAAGAAAATATGACAGCTTTCCGTCAACAAGTCTTGGAAACAACAGTAGAAGACTTACGTGGATTAGCAGATGTCATTGAAAAAGTATTAAAAGATAACCACATCGTCGTCATGGGTAGCGAACAGCGTATCAAAGAAGCAGGACAACTCTTTGATAAAGTGGGTAACTTGCCACAATAATCATGACATACGAGAAGTAGTTTATATAACTGCTGATATAGAAAAGTCATACCCCTATCTGGAAACAGATAGGGGTATGGCTTTTGTGCTGTTATACTACAATTGACAGATTATAGATTGTATAGCCTTAATAATTTATAAGAGGGATGATTTATTTCTTGACAGTACCTATTTGAAAGGCATATAGTAAATATGATAATCATTACTAATTTATGAAAGGATGTGTTGTAAATGTATAGAAGTAAGAGAGCATGGATATCAGGAGCTATAGCATCTTGGTGTTTACTTTCATTAAGCAGTGTGCAAGGTGCAACAGCAGATTCTGTATATGTAAGTGCAAATCCAATTATAGAAAGTTTAAAAGATGAAAGTTTATCAACAACAGTGATTTCAAAAGCAGATATTGCTAACAAGCAAGCTAAATCTGTAGAAGATATTATTTTTACTGAAACTGGGGTAAGTCGAACTGTAGATGCTATGGGTCGAGTGGCTCTATCAATTCGTGGAGCAGAGCCTCGTCATACGCTAATACTTATTAATGGTCAGCCAGTGATGGGAGAGATGGAAGCCTATTTAGGTCAAGGGGATGAATTGCAACGTTTAGGTGCAGAGTCCATTGATCGTATTGAGGTTATTAGAGGTGCTTCTTCGGCTAAATATGGAGCGAATGCCATGGGGGGTGTCATCAACGTTGTAACTGCAAAACCGACTAAACATAGTCAACTGGAGTTGAATGTAGAAGGACGTAGAATAAGAGGCGATCATGGTGTGTTACCTTATAAGAATATATTTATTAGAGCTAATTCCGGAAATATAGGGAAAGGTAGAGTTTCTTTATATAGTAGTAAACGGGATATTATGCCTATTTATAGTCAAAAAGAATTTATAGGGGCCATGAATCAATCGGGAAGTGTGCATAATGCATTACGATACTATGGAGATATTAAAGAGCTAGGATTTCATGCTGAGTATGATGCCAATGCAAATCATCATTTCAGTGTACAGTCTACACATTGGAAGGAAGATACAAATAGGGATATTAAACATTCCAATGATGCTCCTGATCCAGTAGTACATTATGGCAGAAATATAGAACGATGGAGACATCAACTTACATACGCAGGAAATAATCAAAAAAATCTAGACTGGAAAGTTGATTTATCTATTTATAATCAGAAAGAATTTGATAAAACGATTTCATCCACCGCTATCTTTTCTCCCTATGAAGGCAAAAATACGTTGCATTATATTGATGATGTGAAGCACCGTGAATGGAAATTAAATGCTACTTTAAATCAACAAGCAGGTAACCATCATTTTTTATCCTACCGAGTGGGCTATAGTGAAGAGAACGGATTAGGTAGTCGGTTGAAAAGTGCGAAATCTATATATACAAGATATATAAATCCATGGGACTTTGATAAAAATCTTCATAGTGATAAAGGTGTTGGTGAGCCTAGTTCCAAAGTCTATGATTATGCATTGTATCGTGATGAAGCAGATATACCACAATATGATCAGGCTTATGAATTATATGGGTATAAAAATCATCAAGGGAAGGCGGTCATTCCTAGCTATACCTATCAGGATTATACCAATGATGTAGAAGATGAAGATAGAATCCATACATTTGCAGAAGAATTGCGTGCTGAAAATGAAAGTCTACGAACACCTAATGAGGATGGTGATTTGCCAGATGATGATATTATTATGCGTCGATACTATGATGCAAAAACGTTAAAATGGCATGGGAAAACATTTACAGAAGAGGGAACAAGTCGTAGAAATCGTCAGACTATTGGTACTTCAAATATTAGAAAAATGAACATTGCCATTTCAGATTTTTGGCAGTTAAATAAGAATACCTTCTTCACACCTATCCTTCGATGGGACAATAGTAATTTATTCGGTAATACAGTGACATTTAATTTAGGGCTAACTCATTATGTACATGGAAATAGAAACTATCGAATCAAAACCAATGTGGGAACTGCTTATACAGAACCAGGTATGGGGGAATTATACTATAACTGGGAAATGTATGCAGGGATGCCATATGATTTTGGTGTTGGTAAGTTAGGTTATTATTGGATTGGCAATCCTAATTTAAAACCAGAAAAATCTATCAATGTAGACCTTGGTTTTGAATATGATACGAAACGATTACACAGTCGTATGATGGTGTTCCATAATGATATAAAAAATTATATGACAACCTATTTTACCGGGAAGTTGATGAATTTTAATCCAGATGCAGGTAAGAATACGTGGATGATGCCTCCAGATATGATTTATAGCTTTAAAAATATAGGGAAAGCTGAAATTACAGGGGTAGAAGGAGAAATAAAATATGCCCTCAACACTAACCTTTCTACACGACTCGGCTATACCTATTTACATGCTCGTAATATCAGTGACCCAACGATGCCGGCACAGTTATTAAATAAACCTGTACATAAAATCGATATAGGATTGCAGTATGAAAATAAAAAATCTGGTTGGCAAGCATCTCTTTGGGGAGATTACTATATTCATATGTTAGATAGTAATACTATTGCTAATAATGGTAACTATGTACATAATGATTTGGGCAATGGCGATTCACAATACGCTTTTGCAGAAAAAGGGAAACAAACCTACGAAAGTAAAAGTTTTGCTATTTGGAATGCTATGATCCAAAAGAAAATAGGAAAAGATTCCCTTGCCTACATAGGTGTTGATAATATCTTTAATCATCGTGATGATGCCCAAGCTTATCAAGAGCGAATGTATAAAGTAGGTTTACACATGAAATTTGGGGCGGATAGTAGTGAACGTAGCTACCAAGGAATTACAAGGTTATCACAGAAAGCTTCTAATACGCCGTTGAATTGGTTTATCCGTCAAGAATCTATCCAAGAACCTCTTACATTTTACGGGTCCTATCATGGTGCGTGGAGTAGTTTTACAGGTAAAGAAAAACCTACAGAGGCTAGAGTGACAGCAACAAGTACCATTGGAGATGCATATAAAAATTATTTAGAAAAGGCTAATCATGGTTATAGTTCCTCAGTACAGGTAGGAGTGAAAGGAACTGTGACTAAAGATACCTCGATAGATGTTGCGGTAGAGACTAAATCATATAAGGGAAAAGAACAGTCAATTGATGCTGGAACGCATGCAGGCATACAATCAGTAACGGTAAAACGATTAGAAGTCAATCATCATAAGAATGACTGGAAATGGTCGGTTGGTCGTTTATATGAAGCCCTTGGCACGACTGGATACTGGTTTAATGATTCCTATGATGGTGTGAGAGCCATATGGTCAAGCCCGATGACAGAAGTACGAATGGGATATGGAGATTTCCGTCGTAGTACGGGTATTACCGATTCTGCTTATACACATGCTGTTAAAACATCATTTAGTAGACCACCAACAAAAGATGAATGGTTAGGACAAGGTTCATTTGATAAGGCGGGCTTAACAGGAGAGTATGCAGATGGTAGTGTGCATGTAAATAATTTTAAAACGCTACGGGATAAACTAGAAGCAGCTCAATCTCCAGAAGAGGAAAAAGCAGTTATAGATACATATATGAAGGTCATTGAAAAAGATGACCCTAAATTGTATGAAAAATTACATGATCGAAGTGGTCAATACTATATGAATAGTTTCATATGGAGGAAAGTGACTGTTACTAATACGGCTGGTCAAGTTGTAGGTGAATATATGACTACGGACTTGCCACAAGTATATACTAAGAGCGCTTCTAATGATACAGCATTGTTAGAAAAAGATGCTACAAAAGCTTGGGATGTAACAATGCAAGTAGGAGAAAATAAAGAGGATTGGTCCAGGTATGTATCTAATTCTGGTTTGTTAAAGGATGGTTCCTATAAATTACATTCAGATTTTTATGGATATGGAACCTATTTAGGAAATGATGTGCTAGAGGATTTGGGAACGACGAATCGTGGTAGACGGTACGGTGGAATCATTTCATCTAAGTTTGATGCTTTCAAATTTGTTCGTATGACACAAGAGGAAGCGAAAGCAAAAGCAATTACATCGCTTTGGAATAAAGATACAGCATGGATGACATTGACTAAGAAACTACCTAATGGGTCTAGAGCGACTGGATTCGTGAAAAGTAATATTTCCCCATTAGCTAAACGGGTCTTATTGTTGTTAGCGAGTGAGCTTTGGAAACCAGAGAATAATAGTTCACTTCCTTTACACTTATTGGAACAAGAAGGGTACCGTGTTCCTATTGTTGGTAATGTACTTGTTCAAGATACGATTCCATCTGTTAATAAAGCGTTCTTTACACAACTCAAACATCAAATAAATAATCACTGGGGTGTACAAGCTTGGTATATGCGATCAATACAGGATTCGATTCATACATTGCAGTATGCGAATACTTCTGGAAATGATGTATATCAATATAATCAGATAGCTAATGTGATCGGAGTAGGACTAGTATGGAAGCCATCTGATACGTTAACTGTGTCAGGAGATATAGGGCAAAATAGAACATCTTTTGGTAAATATTTAAATGGTGAAAATCAATACACCTATGATAATAGTGTTATTACTTCTAAAGGTAGACGCATTGGTTCATATCCTAAATTCTGGACGATTCGGTTAGATGTGGGGCATCCAGAGCAGAAACATGCTGGTTCCTGGAATGCATATGCAGACTATAAATACTTTGAGCATGGATCATTTATCGGTGGTAATGGAACTAATTCATTGCCAGATCGTTATTTAGATGGTGTACAAAGCTTTACTGTAGGAGGTAGATATACACCAGTGCAGAATGTTAATGTATATGCATCTTATACATTTAATGCAAAAGGTATTCATAGTAGAGATACTTTATACGGAGGAGAAAGATTTGACTTAGGCGATTATACTAAGATAGCT
The DNA here is from genome assembly GCA_963516605.1 of uncultured Veillonella sp. Classification (GTDB taxonomy): domain Bacteria; phylum Bacillota; class Negativicutes; order Veillonellales; family Veillonellaceae; genus F0422. The sequence goes on from CAUQBP010000016.1 coordinate 40,740, forward strand.
GTCGAATATAAATTTTAATCTATAAATGGTAAAAGCCATACATTATCTGAGAAACCAGATAGAGTATGGCTTTTATTAGTTTATGCATCTTTAATATCATGTTCAACACCTAATCCTGCATCTAGTGCAGCAATTCCATCCCTAATATATTGAAGGTTTTCTTTAGAGTAAAACGGGTCTACTCTTGCCTTAACGGAATGATGAGGTTCATTTTTTAAGCAATATTATTTTTTAAATTTGACTGTTCCATAATAGTCCCCTCCTATATGTTTATTATATAACTGCAAATAGATAATGTATAGAAAATATGATAAGAAACGCACACCAGAATGATCTGATGTGCGAATTTTTACTGTTATTTAGTTAGGGAAAATATATCCATCGATAGCATCAGCTTGTGTAATTTTGCTGTTTATGATGTATGGTTGTTCTACACCGTGGAAGTTACGAGTACCGATAGTTCCTTCCATTGTATACCAAGTGTGTTCCAATAATGGTGTACTAGAGGAGTACTCAGTAGGCAACCCAAATGGAGACATATCTGCTACGCAACAAATCATTAAATCACGAGCTAATACAAAATCGTTACCTTGTAATGCTTTATCATGATAGGAAATATAGCCTGTAGCGGTTACTGTATATCCTTTGTATTTCTCAATGTGATTTGATACTTTCAAAATTGTATCATAATAATTTTTAGATGTTAATGTAATGTGTCGATGGGTGTCATCGATGCCATCGCCAATGTTTTTATAGTCCTTCGTTGGAACTGGTTCTTTGGTAATGGAAATGACTTGGTCCACCGGCTCTTCTGCTGGTAATGCAAAAGCTTGAGCATGAAAGATGGATGGACTTAATAATAAGGTACATAATCCGTATAGGATGGCATTTCGATATGAAGAGCCATAAGATTTACGGAATATGTTTTTACTAGCTTTGATTGTGCTCCATAATAGTAATAATGTCAAAGCCCATAGCAGAGCGATGATATAGGAATTAGGAGCAATTAAACGATAGATAGAGCCTGTTGTTAATAAATACAACAAGGATAGGCTACAACTAGCAGAGGCCACGATTTCTACGGCGGCGTGGATGTTGATGGTAGGAATATATTTCATAGTGCATAACCTCCTATGAGTGAAAATAGGATACAGATAATCGTTGTTCCTAGAATAATGGAAAGACTATATACTTTCACAAAGGAATTAGGGAACAGATTACGTAATAGAACGTAGTTTTTGATATCTAATAATGGTCCAAAAAGTAAGAAAGCCAAGATTCCTGGTAAAGGAATGACGTTCATAAAAGACCGAGCGATAATGGCATCTGCAGTAGAGCAGATGGATACGCAAAAGGCGAGTGCCATCATACCAAAGATAACTAGAATGGATCCAGATAAGGATATATCTTGCAACCATTGTTTAGGTAAAAATAATTGTAACCCACTACTTAGTATAGACCCAATTATGATAAAGGGCAATAGGCGTAAGGTTTCTTCTTGCAATCTGCCGAAAAATCCTGCGTCTTTTGACAGTGATTTTACCAAGGTTAATTGTTTCCATGGAGGGAAAGCATCGGTGCGACCGTAAATACGGGGCCCACAATACTGGCTCACTATGAATGCTAGTACTATTCCTAATAAGGGTCTTCCCCAGAGTATCAAAGGCTCTTTTGGAAAGGCGTAATAGGTGGAGAGTAGTACAATGGGGTTTAACAAAGGACTAATCATAGTGAAAAATAAGCTAACCTTAGGGGCTAGACCTTGACGAGTAAGACTTCGTAAAATAGGAATGACTGCACAGTCACAGAGGGGCATTGTACAAGCCATGATAATAGCTAGTACATAGGCAAACATAGGAGAACGATGTAAATATTTTTCTATGCGATAGGGAGATGCGTATTGCTCTACGACAACAGAAATGCCAGTCCCTAAGAGTAAGAAAGGTATCATCTGTAATAAGATCGCCGTTGTCATGGTCACCCAATTTGGCTGTGCATAAAACATGTATCCCAAAGCTAAGAGGATAGGGACGATAGCGTATTGTTTCCATTTAGGTTTAGCCCTTTGTATTGGCGTGGTAATAGGCCATTGTTTCACATCTTTGCAGGCAATCCAAGTGCTATTAGGCGCTAATTCAGTATACTCTTTAGCATTTTCTTGTGTAGTGTTACCAAGTATGATGGTATCGCTATAACGAATTTGTGAAAGAGGAATTTCTCCTAAATAAGGTAGTTGAGCCTCAATCCATTGTGGATGAGTTACATAATAGATATGTTTAATGTCTAACATATCTCCTAAGGGAGAGCGAAGAAAAAGTTCTTCAAAACTTTCTAAGGAGCCCATGCCATTCCATTCAATCCAAAGTTCACGATATTGGTGATCTTGTAATACTTGCTGACAAACGGAGACAGTGTTCTTGGGCTCATCGTCGATGGAGAAAGTATACACTCTTTCGTTGGAAAGAGCAGGACTTTGTAAGCCCTGCTCAAATTGAAAGAGAAGAACATTTGAAATTTTATGACTTTCAATACCAGCAGTGATGGAGCTTGTCTTTCCTGAGCCAAGAAAGCCCATTACTACATAGGTGGGGATAGTTTTCATAGGTGTTACATTGTTCCATTAATAAAAGACTGCAATGCATCATTGTTCAAAGAAGGACCAATGATGGTTAAATATGAATCATGTAATGTGGTAGGAGTAATCTCTAAACCAGTACCGTTGTATTGTACTAAGGCTTGCCCTCCCGTGGAAAGGGGGATACACCCTTTCAAGCGCAAGATATGACCAGTTGTATTCGTTTCAATGAGAGCTTTCAAATGGTGTTGCCATTCATCGATGGTGCGAGGTAATGTGCATTCTACGGTGCATGTCAAGAAAGCATCTTTAGCCTGTGCGTGATGAGCAATGTGGTCATGGTGAGGAATCTCGGGGTGATTCCGGGCTGTATGATGACCTGTATGGTTTTCAATGTTCTTGTTAGGAGATAAGGCCGATACGGCTTGTTCTCGTGGATACATTGAAATATATTTTGAAAGGGTAATCTCTTTCCAAGGCGCGATGTAAATCGGTGCAGCTGGATTTAAGAGGCGAATAATTTCCAAGGTATTTTGTAGCAAATCTTCATCTTCTTGATGGCTAATAAAGACTTGGCTTGAGTAGGCAATTTGATCTTTAAAGAAGACACCAAAGTTTTTGTAGTACATAGGCGCTCGCATGGCATCTACAATGGACACACAACCGGTGAGCTCAATGCGTTTCGCAATAGATGAATCCTTGCAAATAGCTAGAATGTCAGATAGTTGGCTCACCCCAGATGGTTCAATGATAATATAATCCACATCTTGAGTGTCTAAAATATCTACTAAAGCTCTACGGAAATCGCCGGCTAAGCTACAACAAATGCATCCAGATGTGAGCTCGCGAACGGTATATCCTTTTTCACGGAGGATAGCTCCATCTAAATTGACTTGGCCGAAATCATTTTCTAAAATCAAAACTCTTGTTGGATCCGGTAATTCTTGTATGAGTTGCTGAATGAATGTTGTCTTTCCAGCACCTAGAAAACCAGAGATGACATACACTTTTACTTTATGGGAACTTAGATTTTGTTTTGCTCGAGTAAAAGCACGACTGATTAGATTCATCATACATCTCACCTCCAATGTGTATAATGTTATATATAATAAAATGAAAGTTCTTGCATGAATAGTATACTCTCTTTTAGTCAGCTATGCATGAATGATTGAGCATTTCAGTCTGTGTAACTTGCAATCATTATCAAAATATAAAATAAATGATAAAAAATCGAAAAAAATAGAAAAAGAAGATTGATTTATTTCGATTTATCTGTTATAATGAAAGCACGATGTGGGAACACATCAATATATTATTAAGTTTATATAGTTATATATGAGGTATAAAAAGATGAATCAAAAAGTAGCACAAGCTCTTAACGAACAAGTAATTTTCGAATTTAACGCAGCATCCACTTACTTAGCTCTTTCTTTAGCTATGGCTGATGCTAACTTCAAAGGTTTCTCCGCATGGTTACGCGCACAATACCAAGAAGAAGTAACTCATGCTTTCAAATTCATTGATTACTTACAAAGCAACAATGAAAAAGTAACATTAGGTGATGTAAAAAATACGGCATCTACTTTGACTAATCCATTAGAAGTAGCAAAAGCTGTATTGGCTCATGAGCAAATGATTACTGGTAAAATCCATAACTTATATGCATTAGCATTAGAAGAAAAAGATTATGCAACAGTATCCTTCTTGAACTGGTTCGTAGAAGAACAAGTAGAAGAAGAAGCAAATGCAACTGACTTAGTAGATCAATTCACATTTGCACAAGATAGCCGTTCTGCACAATTATTCTTGGACTCCAAATTAGGTAGCCGTCAATAATTGCTACACTCACTCTTACTGTGAAGTGAGAACTTCCTATCAAACCTAACACACATAACACACACATAATATAAAACCTAACACACAACACATATAACTAAACACAATCATGATATTTGTAAGAGTGATGTTGTTTGCTAGAATATACAATAGGTAGCTTTTCTAATAGAGGGGCTACCTATTTTGTTTTACCACGATGTAGGGCATGGTTCATATACGGATCGTGGCCTACATATTTTTTAAGGGTTATAGGACAAAATGAGTTGGTTTTAATAGCAATGAGCCTAGTTAAATACTA
>CAUQBP010000017.1:0-39369 GCA_963516605.1 uncultured Veillonella sp.
GGTCTGTTGTAGCGTCTGTAACCTTCACATTTTTACCAGCAGCTACTTTTACAGCCTGTGCTGCTAAGTCTTTCACAGCCGCTTTGCCAGCATCATTTAGATTATCTAAATCTTTATTCGCTACATTACCGAATTTTGTATCTACATAGGATTTGGTCACTGCATTGTCGATAGCACTACGAGTTGCTGCATCTAAACCGATGTTCACAACACCATTAGCCGCTGTAGAAATAGCGATACCTGTTTTTGGCGTTGCTGCATTTGTTGTTGCTGCATTAGCACCAGTGGCACCTACTGTGCCCGTACCAGGTGTAAATGTTAACCCTGTACCAACTGCGACTTGTTTAGCTGTTTCTCCAGCCACTTTATAACCTAAATTAGACACTGTACCAATTTGAGTATCTACATAGGATTTATCTGCTTTTCCTCCTAATGTAGTGTTGATATTAGTGATATCAGTTTTCGTAGCAAGGCCTTTAATCTTAAACCCTTTGTTACTATTTTGCGTACCATCTGTATCTTCTTGAATTAAGGATACTTCACCATTATTTCCTACAGTATAGTCTCCCGCTCTTACATGAAGTTCTGCTGTTTTATCAAGTTTAGACGCAAGATCGCTTACATTAGCTTTATTGGCTAAGTCAGCTACGTTCGCTTTTTCAGCTAATTTAGAATGTAATTGACCACCGTTGATTGCATCTTTAGAGTCAGCTGTGATATCACCATCTGCTACATTAGTAATCTTCTTATTCTTCATATCAAGGCCAGTGAAAGAAAGTGTTGGTCCTTGTGTAGCTTCTCTTGCTCCAGCAGCATTGTAGTCATAGGTAGCTACTTCATTAACAGCAATTTTATTTTTTAAACCAACCAAAATACGGCCATCAGAGTTTACATGAGTACCAATATTATCGGAATCAAAACGAGCAGATCCTTGCGTCCAAGTTTGTCTTGTCGATCCATTAACACCAGCACCTGTAATATTCACTTGTTTGCTAGAAGCTGTTGGTGTAAACACGCCTTCTGTGCCATTAGCTCCACCTGCATCGGCTTTGAAACTTGTCACAGGAATATTGCTAAGCGCCGTATTCACAACGCCAGCTGTCACTAATTTATTCGCATCATTACCTGTACCAGTAATAGTTCCTGCTAAATTAGGTGTAATCGTAACAGCACCATTAGTAGTCGTCACGCTTAATGCATTCGCATTACTACTTGCTACGGATTGAATACCTGTAGCATTAATTGTCACCACGCCATTCGCATTATCGATACTTACATTGTTACCGGCTTTTAAGGTTACTTTACCATTTGCATCAGGTGTTACATCAGAGGCTGCCGCTGTACCGCTTTGCGTTTTTAGACCCCAAGCAGCTTGTTTCAACTGTTTTACAGTAACCGCATCATTATCATTAACACCACTAGCTACATTAATAATACGGCGTTTTACGGAACTATTATTACCAACAGACAAAACGCCATTACCTGGGTCATTGATTTCCTCTCCAGTAAAAGCTGCTGTCGTTTTTGCCTTTGTATCGTTATACTCAACAGCAGAGTTTAAACCTAGTGCTATGGAATATTTAGATCCCACAACCTTGGAACCACTACCAATAGCAATAGCCCCATCAGAGTTAGCTTCTTTATCATCTGCTGTCGTTGTACGTTGTACCTTTGCTTCTTTACCGATGGCAATGGCATTACTATTTTCTGTTAACGATGTATTACCAATCGCAATGGCATCCGTGGATCCTGTTACTGTAGTTGTCGTTTTAGACACACCAGCTACTGTTTCTGTGATAGTTTTGCTATACCCTGTGTTCGCCGCACGACCTAATGCAACAGAACTAGTACCAGAGGCATTAGCAATGGTACCAATGGCTATAGCATTATCACCCGCAGCTTGTACTTTCATAGCAGATCCACCATTAGAACCGATGGCAATCGCGCTTTCACCTGTCGTTTGTACCTCAGTACCAATACCAACAGAGCGTTGACCACTGACAGTGACATTCGCACCGATACCTGTAGAAAGTCCTGCCGAGGTAATGACATCACGACCAATGGCTGATGAGTAATTTCCTGTCGCTCTCGTATAGGAACCAACTGCCACTGCACCAGCGCCCGTAGCTCCGTCATTATTTACATTAGATTTTACATCAGCCACACCATTGACAGTTCGATTTGCTGAATCCGTTGTGTTCACGGAATAATACTTCGGAGCTACTGCTTTCAACTGTTTCACAGTAACCGCATCATTATCATTCACACCGCTAGCTACATTGATAATACGACGTTTTACAGTACTGTTATTACCAACGGACACAACACCATTACCTGGGTCGTTGATTTCCTCATTGGTGAAAGCCGCTCTTGTTTTTGCTTTAGTATCGTCATATTCAACGGAAGAATTTAAACCCAAGGCCACAGAATATTGAGACCCTGTCACACTAGCATTGGAACCTAATGCAACTGCACCTGTCGCTTGTACTGTAGTATTCTCATCAACTTGCTTAGCTAATACTTTGGCACCAAGACCGATTGCCACTGCATTGGTAGCTGTCGTAACCTTTGTTGCCGCCCCCAATGCGATAGAGCCAGTTCCATCTATCGCTGTATCACGACCGATAGCAATACCATCATTTACCTTCGCACCTTCATTAGTGACATTACCAGTTGCAGCATCTACTGTTTTCACAACACCTACACGTGCATTAGGACCAAACGCTAAGGAGTGGGCACCACTAACATTAGCATTCGTGCCAAGTGCTAACGCATTCCAATAGTATGCTTTGGCCTCTTTACCAATCGCCACGCCAGCATTGCCATTACTACCTTCACTCCAAGCTTGCGCACTATCACCGATGGCTACCCCGTGATCAACGTTTGCATAGGCATTAGGACCCATAGCTACCGATTTTTGACCATTTGCGTAAGCATACACACCTAACGCTAACGCATTAGTACCTGTAGCTGTGTCATTGTCAAAGTTAGACTTAATTTTAACAACTTGATTATTACTTTTTGTGCCTAATGGATCGTTGATATCTGGGTAATCTTTTGCAGATTTATTCGACGCCCCTGCGATGGAAAGGAAATGAGCCGATTTATCTGTCCAGTCACGTAATTGTGCCACAGTAACCGCATCGGTATCTAACGCACCTGGTGCTACGTTGACGATACGACGAAGACCACGGCGACCGGTAGACTTACCATCAGCACCTTTCTCATCCCAGCCACCAACGGATACATAACCAGCCGTTACGGCATTTAATTTCGCTAACTCTGTACCCAATGTGGATCCTTGTGGCAAGTATGGATCAATAGATAAACCATGTACATTAGTAGCAGATGCACTGGCACTAAAGTTAGATTGACGAGTATTCGGATTCCCCCAATAATGAGTAGTAGAACGGTAACCTAAAGCAACGGAGTTTTCAAAATCAGCTGTCGCCAAACGGCCCAATGCTGTGGAAGATGCTTTTGTAACTGCTGCCAAATCACCTACTGCCAAAGAACTGGTAGCACCTTCTGCAATTCGAGCCCGTGTACCGAAGGCAATACTGTTCGGTGTATTATTTGCAACATTCGCATTATAACCGACCGCCATAGAGTTCAAGGAGTTATCACCAATGCTTGCACTACTACCAAGAGCTACGGTGTTACCCGCATCGGCACCGATGTTAACATTCGCACCTAACCCAGTAGCATTCATGGAACCATAGCCTACCTTAGCACGTACCCCTAACCCGATAGAGGAAACACTTCGGATATCCGTACCATAACCCATGGCAACACTGTTATCACCCATAACACGGCTACCAGGACCCATGCCAATAGCACCTGCCCCAAATACTTGGGACTGCGTACCAATAGCAATGGAGTTTTCTTTCCGTACTTGTGCCCCTACACCGACAGCAATAGAGTTGGCAGAGTTCTCACTTACATAGGATAGGGAACCGATACCGATACCACTTAAGGAGTCTACGACAGAACCAGAACCTTCGGCAATGGCTGATGTCCCTTTGGCAGACGCATAGTAACCGATCGCAATGGCATTGTCACCGCTCTTTTTAGATTTTTGTACAATTTGTGTATTGCCATCCTCATCTTTTGTGGTTAAGTATACACCATCTAGCTTTTCAACTGTTAATTTGTTTGTTGCATTCTTATCTTCAACGGTGTCTACCACACTTTTAATGGTATTACCCACTGTATTCCAACTTTGATGCGATACTTGTCCACCATCTACAAGAGCCATGGCATTCACATCTGTCAACGTAATAGCATCCACGTCTGCTTTTGCGTTATCCATAGCTGTTTTTGCAGCAGCAATAACCGCCTCTGAAGCTCTAGCATCGATTTTTGCATAATACTCACGTGCTTTATTTTGATACGTCTCTAATGCCGCTAATTGTGTTTCTGAATAATTTCCTAGTTTGCTACGCACCGCTTGACGCAATGCGTTCGTTGCACTATGACCATCTGCTGCCGCGATGTTATCTGCAATGCTCGCATTGGCATACGTTTTGTAACCGAAAGCCAAGGAACCTTTACCTACGGCTTTCGCACTATAACCATAGGACATAGCACCATCATCGGTAGATTCATTTCGGTTACCTACCGCCAAGGATTGAGGCGCGAAGGAACGACTTTGTTCACCGATCGCAACGGCACCCTTTGCATTCTCTGCTGTGTAAGCACGAAGACCCATGGCTGTAGAACCTTCACCGAAGGCATAGGACAAAGTACCAATCGCTGTGGAACCATCTTTATAGGCAATGGAACGAGAACCAATCGCGATGGCACCAACACCACCAGCGTAGGTAGGGCTATACATCTCTGTACCATCTGATAAATAGGAACGATTAAAATCTGACCAAGACGTTAATTTAAAAGGTCCCTTGGCATCATTTTCAGAAGAGTACCATTTACCTTCTCTAAACAGTTTGGCAACAGCCGGATCGTTGCTTTCACCATTACCGAATATACCTTTTAAGGTCTCCCTACTCAAGGAGTCCTTATATTTTGTGGAAATATCGTCATTACCGATGGCGATAGAGGAGTCCCCTGCGGCATACACGTCATTACCGACAGCCGTCGCCTGTTTCACAGCAAACGTGTTACTACCGATCGCCGTACCTTGGCCACCTGCTACATGGGCGTTATTACCAACGGCAGTAAATTTTTCCTCTCTGGCACCCTCAACAATACCATGCGCATAAGAGCCGGCACCAATGATAACAGAGTTCTTCGCCGTACGGTTCAAGTCACCATAGACATTACCATTTCTAATCGGCGCGAATACAACAGAATTACGTGGTAAATGAATACTGCCATTGCCATTAGAATAACTGGAAGCCCCCGCAGCACCTGTATCAAGATTTGTTTCCACATAAATAATCGCTTGTGCTGGTGGCGCAAAAAATCCAATGCCGCCAGTAATCAAGAACGCAATAACTGCCCCCTTGCTGTACATCCCTTTGTCTTTTAACACACGTTTTAGAAAACGCTCGCACTCTTTAAATTCAAAGCTTTTTCCCATTCGCCCTGTCCTTTCTGCTTTTACAAGCAAATCATTCATCACTACCCTACTCTATCGTTACAGCGTACTCCTTGGTACCGCTGTTATGTATGGTGTAATAATAAACAACATGTATACACATAGATATGGATATATACCTTCACGATTACATATGTCTGAAACCACATGTATATGATTCATAGTGCACTAACCATCTAACTCATTGCACAGTCATAGTACATAGTTTGCATGAGTATTTGCACACTTATCACATTCCGTGAATTATCCTCATTCTATGTTGTTTTGAATCTTGAAATAAATATACAAAAAGAGTAATATTTTCAAATCGATTAATTTAAATCGATATGTCCATATCTTTATGTATACAAATTCACTATATATTATACTAGTTTGCTAGACTTTATACAACGCATAAAGCCTACATTTTTGATAAATAAACGCCTTACCCCCCCCCATTTTACACAGATTGAATATAAATTGTTTAATGGTGTTATTTGCCATTTAATTTTAATCAATTAATTTTGCAGAAACCTCTTTATTACGGCAAAGAACTACAGTCATACTTGGCATAATCTATTCGCACTATTTATATAAACTTAGCATCATACTAACTAGCAAACTAAGCAAAGCACAAGTTTGCAAATGGTACCGGCACAAGCCCCCTTTCCCTAAGGAATGCCGCTAGGTGTAGTAGCCTTGTGGCGTTCTTTTACTGACCAAATCACATAAACCCAAGAAGAGCACGGTGTGCCCCCGAACAAACATTATGAAATACCGTTTCTGAGGGGGTGTATTGCGGTCTTTTCATTGAGGAACGCAGTTGTACGTAGCACAATCTTGTGGCACTCTTTACTGCCTAAATTAAATAAACATAAAAAAGGCGTGACATGTTCCTGAGCAAACATTATGAAATACCGTTTGCGAAGGAATGTGTCACGCCTTTCTATTTAGTTAATCAAGGTTCGCCACAAGATGGCATAGGGCAACCAGAGACGATCTACATAGCGTAACAAGAAAGTATAGCATTAACACTCAAAGTATGTTATACTTAACTTACAAAAAAGAAGAGCCATCAACGTGCGTAGGCGTTAGGCTCATCTCGAAAGAATAAAACATTGATGAAGCCTAACGTGTTAAGGTGTACTAGACCTTATTCGTTAGGCTTTGTCATTTCTAATTAAAGAAATGGTAAAGATCTATAATCAATTTTAAAAGCTTTATCAATACAGATAACTTTTTAAAAAATTTCATAGAACCACCTCCTCCCATCAGGGAAGAGATAAGCCTAACAGCGCGTTAATGGCTCTTGCATTTTTATTATATCATAATCTATTCGTACTGTTTATATAAACTTACTACCATGCCGAGCAGCAAACTAATCAAAGCACAAGTTTGCAAATGATACATCACAAGCACCTTCCCTTGAGGAATGAAGTTAGGTGTAGTAGCCTTGTGGCGTCCCTTACTGACCGAATCACATAAACCCAAGAAGACCGCAATATACCTCCGAAGAAACATCATGAAATACCGTTTCTGAGGGGGTGTATTGCGGTCTTTTCACTGAGGAACGCCGTTGTACGTGGTACACTTGTGGCAACCCTAACTACCTAACTCACACTAACACAAAAGCCCGTAACGAGATATTGTCATCCTACATCAAACTATGCTATACTTGACATAGAAAAAGAAGAGCCATCAACGTGTGCTTGGCGTTAGGCTCATCTCAAACTTGTGAAATATGAAATGCCTAACGTGTAGAGGGGGCAAACCTCTTATCGTTAGGCTTTTTCATTAATTAGTTAAACCAATCAATGAGTCGTACTATTAATTTTAGAATTAAAATCAAGATATCGATTTTTCTAAACTTTTTCATAGTACCACCTCCTCCCATTAGGGAAGAGATAAACCTAACAGCACGTTAATGGCTCTTACATTTTTATTATAGCACAATCTATTCGTACTGTTTATATAAACTTACTACCATGCCGAACAGCAAACTAAGCAAAGTGCAAGTTTGCAAACGATACCGTCACAAGTACCCTTCCCCTTGAGGAACACCGTTAGGTGTAGTAGCCTTGTGGCATTTTTACTGACCAAATTACATAAGTGCAAGAAGAGCACGACATGTTCCGAAGCAAACCTACCGTAGGATCAGTTTGTGGAGGAATATGTCGTGCTCTTCCCTTTATCCTATTTAGTTAAAAAACACCATAGACTTGTATAGCGTTACAAGAGACGTTGCTATTCTGCAGTAAACTGTGCTATACTTAACTTACAAATAAGAAGAGCCATCAACGTGCGCAGGCGTTAGGCTCATCTCAAAAGAACTAAATTTGATGAAGCCTAACGTGTATAAGTGCTAGGAACACTTATCTTTTACGTTAGGCTTTGTCATTTCTAATTAAAGAAATAGTAAAGATCTATAATCAACTTTAAAAGTTTTATCAATACAGATAACTTTTTAAAAAATTTCATAGAACCACCTCCTCCCATTAGGGAAGAGATAAGCCTAACAACACGTTAATGACTCTTACAATTTTCATTATAGCACAATCTATTCGTACTGTTTATATAAACTTACTACATAAGAACATCAAACTAAGCAAAGCACAAGTTTGCTAACGGTACCGTCACAAGCGCCCTTCCCCTGAGGAATGCAGTTAGGTGTAGTAGCCTTGTGACATTCCTTTCTAACCAAATCACACAAATACAAGAAACGATAGCATTAACTCCAAAAATATGTTATACTTTACCTACAAATAAGAAGAGCCATCAACGTATGCAGGCGTTAGGCTCATCTCAAAAAGTTACAAATTTGAAACAGCCTAACGTATTAAGGTGTATCAGACCTTATTCGTTAGGCTTTTCATTTCTAATTAAAGAAATGGTAAAGATCTATAATCAATTTTAAAAGCTTTATCAATACAGATAACTTTTTAAAAAATTTCATAGAACCACCTCCTCCCATCAGGGAAGAGATAAGCCTAACAACACGTTAATGGCTCTTGCATTTTTATTATAGCATAATCTATTCGTACTGTTTATGTAAACTTACTACATCAGAACAGCAAACTCAGCAACGCGCAAGTTTGCAAATGACACCATCACAAGCGCCTTCCCTGAGGAACGCAGTTAGGTGTAGCAGCCTTGTGGCGTTTCTTTACTGACAACATCGCATAAACACAAGAAGCCCATGGCGTGCTCCTGAACAAACATTATGAAATACCGTTTGCGAAGGAATGTATCACGACTTTCTATTTAGTTAATCAAAGTTCGCCATAAGGTTGCCTAGGGCAACAAGAGACAATCCACGGGCTATATAACATAGCAACTTGTAAGAGTATAATACATTTGTGACAAAAAATAAGAAGGCTCTCTGTTATAATGAAAGTTGCTAAATCGAATCATTATTTCAAAGAAGAGACCTTCTTATGTCATCTATCTTCTACCTAGTGGTAGCTAGACAGAGGCCCTTTTTAGTTAGTGTATAGTGGGATTTTTATTTATTAATTTTTGCTGATAGTTTATCTATATATTTTATTTTATCAGATTCGAAAGGTTCAAGATCCCATAGAATAATAGCTATAATTTCGGTTAGATCTTCTCTTGAAATAATTCCACTTACAGCAAATGGTACTGCATTTTCCATAATTTTTGTAAATTTACTTATGGTTGGTATATCATAATCATTTATAAGTAAAAAATACATGCCTGTTGCGATAGCGGTGCGTTTATTTCCGTCAAGGAAACAGTGATTAGATGCTATAGAGTATACTAAATAAGATAATTTCTCAGTAAAAGATGGGTAGTAATCATCATTTTGGAGGAACTCTAAAATACCTTTTATATAATTTTCGTTAATAGTCCCTGGAGCCCCGCCACTTTCTTTTAGCACCGTATTATGGATTCTGAAGACGTACTCAAAGTCAATGTAATATATCATTGTTATTTATCCTTAAGTCGTAAAAAGATGTCGCGATGTTCTTTTATTTGCTCTTCTAAGCTTTTGCTTTTTTCTCCTAGAAAACGCTCGTATTCTTCAGATGATACAGAAGAGATATACTCACTTAAATTACCATGATATGCATCACGTAGGCCTTTATCTAATGTAGCCATTGTTCTTCTAGCACTTTCAAAATAAATAGACATCATAGGATTTTTAGCGATATCATCAATGATTATATCTACAGCCTCTTTAGTTAATTGTTGTCCGCTTGATTCATATTGCTTGGCGATTTCAGTGGCAATACATGTTTCTACTGCAGCAATATTAGTTAATACTTCGCTATACATGGTATCGCGTAGATTAGCTTTACTTTTTAAGCGTAGTATTTTTTGATAAGTTGTTGCATTTTCCAAAAATATACATTTATAGACTCTATTGGTAAAATATTCATATTTGTAAGGTCCCATATTTACATATTGACTCAATGCTTGTGTGAAGCTTTTTCTTACTTTTTCAGTAGTAAATGCTGCCGGCAAAAAATTTGGATCCCGTTGATTTATATAGGCACGATGCCCACCAGCTTTTTCTGTTAATACATCAATGACAATATCTAAAATTTGTGATCGTAATTCTTTTGCAACAGGACTGTTTTGTAGAAGCATAGCAACATTTAAGAAACTACGAAAGCTGAATATAGCTAGGTTTCTGCTTGTCTGACCGACATTTATGTCGGTCAGTTTATATGAGGACAACTCTTCACCTGTTAAAATTTTATATCCATTTAATGTTAGTTCTTGGTAATGGGATTCAACTATTCTTTCTATTGTTCTAATATCAACCTTAAAGAAGTTAGCTAGATACTCTTTGGTAAACCAAGTTTGATTCTTCCAAATAGTACCACTAGTATAATTGCTTAATTCACGCTCTATTTCTTTTAATGCAATAGAATTATTTAGAATGTTTTGCCGATCTAATCGAGATGTTGTTAAATCATTCATTAGTAGCACCTTTTCTATTTAATAAAAATAATTTGACTTGTTCGTATGTCATACCTATTTAAATTTTATTGTATTTCTTTCATCGATACCCATAATATTTCTCCAAATAAGAATCGCCCTTACAAACATATATTACAATAAACTTGCATAAAATTCAAAAAAATTATAAACCTCTTATAAAATCTTGCATAGCATGATTGTCCTGTAACCGCTTGTAATTAGTCTTTGTACTCATAGATAGCTCCTATCTTTTCTAAATTAGATCTAGCTTTTTCTTTCACCCTCATCAACAGACAAATACGGAATTGTTTTCTGTAATTGTGCTTCATAATGAGAGGGTAAGTAATTAAACTTTTGCGGAGTATCTTTTGACAACAAAGTCTCAATAATGTCATAAAAACTATCAGTCCGAGATTGTCTTTTTCATTCTTTACTAGGCGCCCCCTTTTCATAATATGTCTTTACTGTACGTCTATCGCATCCTAATTGGCAACTTAATTCACTATAATTAGGTTCCAGATGTAACACCTCCAGTACTTGTTTTAATCTCGGTAAGTCTAATACCGTATTTACTGTTATCGATTCACTTCTATCTAATACATATTGCATGTTATATCACCTCATGCATATAGTATCTGATATGTAATGAAATTTGTACATCCTTATATCGTCATTTCTGTACATTTTTATGATAGCATTTATACTCTGAGAAATGCCGTTAGGTGTAGTAGCCTTGTGTCGTTCTTTTACTGACCAAATTAACCCAAATGCAAGAAGAGCACGGCATGTTCCGGACCGGACCGAACCTAACCACTGTATCAGTTCGGTTTGGAATATATCGTGCTCTTTTACCTGAGGAACGCCGTTAGGTGTAGTAGCCTTGTGGCGTTTTTTACTAACCAAATCACACAGACCTAAAAAGCCCATGGCGTGCTCCTGAACAAACATTATGAAATACCGTTTGAGAAGGAGTATGCCATGGGCTTCCCTTTATCCTATTCAGTTAAAACGCCATAGGCTACATAACGTAACAAGAGACGACTTATTTTGCTTCCACTGCAGCAATTGCACAAAGGTCAACGATATCGCTTACGGAGCAACCACGGCTAAGGTCATGAATTGGTTTTGCCAAACCTTGGATGATTGGTCCGATAGCAGTAGCGCCAGCAAAGCGTTGTACTAATTTGTAACCAATGTTCGCAGCTTGTAAGTCAGGGAAAATCAAGATGTTAGCTTTACCAGCTACTTGGGATCCTGGAGCTTTACGTTCTGCTACGGATGGAACGATGGACGCATCTAATTGCAATTCCCCATCGAATGCAAAGTCTACGTTACGGCCTTTCAAGTCTTCTACAGCTGCTACCACTTTATCAACTTCTGGAGAAGAAGCAGATCCTTTTGTGGAGAAGGACAAGAAGGATACGCGAGGTTCTTTCATGCCTGCTACGGAACGAGCTTTACCAACGCTGGACTCAGCGATATCAGCTAATTGTTCAGATGTTGGGTTAGGAATAACGCCGCAATCGGAGAAGATTAATAGACCTTCATCGCCGTATTCTTTTTTATCAGTAATCACAAGCATAGAGCTGGATACAGTTTTTAAACCAGCTTGTGTGCCTACTACTTGGATAGCTGCACGAAGTACGTTTGCTGTAGGGCTAGCAGAACCTGCTACCATACCGTCAGCCAAACCTAAACGCACTAACATAGCACCGAAGAATAACGCATCGCCAGTCATAGTAGCGTGTGCTTTTTCCGGTGTCATGCCTTTTTTCGCGCGCAATTCTACAAATGTATCTACCATTTTGTTTAATTCGCCGAATGTAGCTGGGTTGATGATTTCAGCACCTTCCAAAGATACACCAGCTGCTGTCGCTGCCGCTTGAATTTTATCTTCTGCACCAACCAATACAGGCACGCAGAAACCTTCTTTCAAAATCGCAGCCGCTGCTTCGATGACACGGCTATCTTCGAATTCTGGCAATACAATTTTTTTACCCAAGCCTTTTGCTTGCTCTTTTAAACTTTGAATTAAATCCATGGTATGTCCTCCTTTTAAGACCCATTTCGATATATCTATGCTTTATTATACTATAACTAATTTTGATGTTCAAACCGCTTCATATAGTTATGGTGAAAGTATACTATCCACTTCATTCATACTAAAACTGCTTCGGTATAAACCCAAAATGCTGCAATGCTTTATAAATCCCTTCGTCATGGCAGGCTGCTGTAACGTAGTCAGCTTTTTCTTTCAGTGCGTCACGGCCGTTACCCATGGCGATGTTCAGCCAATCTGGTCGGAACATGGATAGGTCGTTATAGCCGTCGCCGAATACGATGACATCTTGGTAGGATGCGCCAAAACCATCGATCATTTTCCGAATCCCATAGGCCTTATCCATCGGTTCAAATAAAATGCATCCGTCTCCATAGCGAATTAAATCCTTCGTCATATGCACAATGCCACGGCGCTGTTCCTCTTCTTCTGTGATGAATGCATAGACCTTGTAAAAGTGCTCGATATCCTCAGGCATCAAGTCTGGCACGACTTCATTTTGCATCATATCCCATTGCGGATCCCATGCTAGGACACTTTCATAAGGAGTAATGCGGACAAAATCATTTTTGTGGGTCACACCCCAAGGCACATTGTGTTTCGTCAAATACTGGAGGTACTGCACACAGCGGTCCCGATCCATGCCCTGCATCCATTGCACTTCGTAGTTTTCTGTAATGCTATATCCCCCATCAGCCACAAAGTTCGGCGTCCGCGCCATCTTGGCAAAGCGCATAGCATCCGCCTGCAAACGTCCTGTAGCGAGCGCCACGTGATGCCCTTTGTCCTGCAAATAATCCAATGAGTACTGGGCACTTTCAGGAATCACTCCATCTGGCCAAACGGCGAGGGTATTGTCGATATCAAAGAAAAAATATTTCTTGTCCATCTGGTCCTCCTCAGCGCAAATGCTGCTCTTCATCCCAACCGTTCACCAACTGAAAGCGATCCTTCTGCTCCACATTTGGGTATTTTTCATGGTCCACCTCGCTGGCGAACATCGCCAAAGGCCGTACGAAGGTTTTACGCTCTCCGTAGAGCTGTTGGTACACCACATGAGGTTCATCCGTCTCGGAATGGATGGCAATGTCGATGACATAGTATAACATGCCTTTAAAATGACGATATAAACCGCCTACTACAATCTCTTGCATAGTCATCGTCCTTTCTGGTAACGATTATTTACCTAGTTGTTTCGTTGTCTCTGTCACAGAGTACCACACGAGTTCATTGATGTAATAGCGAAGCTCTTCGCTCTTCACATATTTCGCATTGCTGTCTGCTGCACTAGAAATTGCCATCGCAATATCTTCACCTGTTAAAGTATTGCCTTTTGTTTGGATGGCTTGCTCTACATTCGCTAAGATATCGTGACGTAAGTCTTTCAATACATACCACGCATAGCTACCTTTTTCCGCTGCTTCTTCGTGGCGGTTGGAGCGATCTAGTTGATTGTCTCCATGCCAATTGTGAATGCGTTTAAAGAATCGCAAACGTTTTGTGAGCTTTGTGTCCAAAACGGATAATACTTGCGCTCCATCATAGACAGTCACTTTGTCTTGTTCCTTTTCCTGCAAAGCTGTCAATAGTTCATCCATCGTAATGCCATGAACTGGTTTTGCCGTAATGTGTGACACTACCGCTGTAGGAATCACAGAATCATTGCCTTTCACAGACTTAGCTAATTCTTCTAATGTGATCCCTTGAATAGATGTACCCGTCATGGTTGGCATCGGGTGTACGCCATCAATGGTACGTACTAATCCGTCGATAGCTGTCTTTGTTTCTGGCATAGTCGCTAATAGATGGTAACCCTTTGCCACTTCTGTTACCTCGGATGGATGTTGACGAGCGAAAATATCCTCACTCATACCAAAACTTGTGCCTACTGTTAACAATAATGCTGTTGATAATACTAAATGTTTCAAAATTGTATCTCCTATATAACTTACTGAATCATATTCTACTCAATCTATCTTTTATTATATCATACCTTATAGATTTAAAGGAGCCATAACATTCCTCTCAGGTTTGTTATGGCTCCTTTTTTATCGAGCATGTACGACACACTCTACAATAGTTCATCTTATTTTAATACATGATCTAGTTCTTTATTTGTTTCTTTTGCAGTTTGTTTTGCTGTGTACCAAACTAGCTCATTGATGTAGAAACGAAGTTCTTCGCTATTAACAGTTAATGCATTTTTTTCTGCTGCCTGTTTCATAGCTGCAACAATGTCTTCACCACGTGTGTCTTCACCTTTTTTGTCAAACACAGCTTTTACATTGTCTAATGCATCTTGACGAACAGCACGCAATACATTCCAGCCATAGCTGTTGCTATAACCATTCACTGCTTCTTTCGCATGTTTATTATGTTTGTTCAAGAACACTTGATAGTTCGCAGTGTGTTCGTATTTGTTGTCTCCATTCCAATTATGAGCACGTTTAAAGAACTCCACACGGTTAGTCAAGTTACGATCTAACACACGCAAGAACTCATGATTCACATCATGTTCTACATAGCGATGTTGACGGTCTGTCAAGCGCTCACCACGCTCATGACGATACACTAAGTCTTTATGTACTTCGTACACACGCTCTAAGGTAACGCCTAATTCTTCTAAGGCTTCCACCGTTTCTGGTGTCGCCACTTTAATTTCGTAGCCTGCTGCTGGTGTTACGATATGAGCTGGATTCTTTTGATCGAACAGGTCATCTCCCATCGCAAATCCAGACGTTGCTGTTGCCAGTAACGCAGCTGTTAATACTAACTTTTTCATGATTTATCTCCTATACATTTGTTATCTTTCACAGAACTCTCTTGCCAAAACAGTTCGTCTATGTCATCTCTACACATTATACAATATAACTTTCGTTTCGTATACCATAGGTCCTGTGAAAGCCGAAGCTTTCACAGTGTCTATGGATATGTATCAGAGATTAGCCTTTTTTGATGTATTGAAGTACTTCTGCCAATTGTGCTTTTAATGTGTTAATTTCATCTTTTTGCATTTGGTTTTGTGCTTCTAAGGCAGACACTTTGTCTTGTAATGTGTAGGATGCACTGATAGGTCCTTGACGGAATGTATCTTTCACAGCCGTTTCATCAGCACGAGCACCGAATTTCCAGCTCACACCTGCGTTCGCCATCAATTCATCTCCACGACTACCGATGGATGCGCCTGCATGGAATAATGTAGACTCATTTTTGTAATGAGCGATACCCAATGCTAAGGCACCTTCACCTTTGTATGTACCAATACCTGCCATGATTGTTGTAGGTTCCAATGGATCATATTGTAAGTGACGTAAGCCAGCCATTGCTGCCGCTTGTGCACCAAGACGGTTCACACGGTTATTAACGTTCACCACCATATTGGATACACCTTTCAACTGAGATACGTTAACCGCATCTGTATCAAGGACACCTGGTGCTACATTCGCCATCACTTGGCCACCTGCAGAGATGCCAGATTTCATCACTGGTTCACCAGTTTTTGGATCTACCATTGGTTTTCCTGTCTTAGGGTCAACCACGATAGTTGGAGAGCCGAAGGATACTACTTTCGTAGGGTCTACCACTTCTCTACCATCTTTATCAAGGACAGGATTGCCATTCGCATCTCTTACTTTAGCTGTTTCTGGAGTTACCACCAATCCATCTGGAGTAAATGCAGTAGATTGTGCCGGTTTCACAGGTTCAGGTTTTGCATCAGCTTTTGGTTTGCCATTTTCTAAGTTATCAGCTTTATAGTATTTGCCGTCCACTAATACTAATGGGTTACCCTTTTCATCCTTAGGTGTTGGTGTGTTGAAAGTCAATCCTGTGCCAGTCAATTTAGATGTTGGACCGTTTTGTACTTGTCTACTATCGATTGGGTTAATCGGCGTTGCTTCTGTCGCCGGTTTACCGTTGTTCACCACATTACCTGCTGCATCTTTTGTAGTGCCTGCTGGATATGGTTTGTTATCGATAATCACAGTACCTTCTGGGTAAACTTTACCTTCTTTGACTACTGCTTTTTCAGGATAGTATTGACCATCCACAACTTTCAATGGGTTGCCTGCTTTGTCAGTTTTGCTTTCAAAGTTAGCGCTGTTCAATTTATCTAAATCTTTAGCTAATTGAACGGACAATTTACCATCTGTATTGAATACGCCGATATTGCCTGTTGTTGTAGCATCTTTCACTACTGGTTTGCCAGTATCTTCACGGTTGCCACCAGTCAATTGTACCGTAGAGTTCAATGGTTTGCTAATAGATTCGCCGTCATCACCTTGGAAACGAAGTCCATCATCCATAGTCGCAACATCACGAACTTTTTTATCTGCGCCAGTGTATTGGATACGATCCATCGTTGGTGCATCTGCAATTGGAGACTTACCATCTTTTGGTGTCACCACAGTTTTACCATTTTCAGTTTTCACATCCACATCTGTTGGAGCATACCATTTACCGTCGTTGGCACGAACTGCATCTTTTGGTGTGTTGTCCAAGTCAGCTGGTGCTTTATCTGTAGAGATAGCTACACTAGCAGCATCTTTTCCATCTTTGCCAGCCTTCGCATTGTTCAATGTCAATGTACCTTTACCATCTTTAGCTGTAGCAGATACGCCATCGTTACCTTTAGCGTCTTTCACAGTCATAGCGCCATCTTTGCCAGGTGCCACGTTAGCTACGTCTGTCGCTGTTAATGGTTGCACTTCTGTCGCTGGTTGACCATCTTTTACCACAGTATTTGTCTTAGGATCTTTTACAGCTCCTGCAGGGTATGGTTTACCATCGATGAAAGTAGTACCTGCTGGATATGCTTTTCCATCTTGTACCAACGCATTTTCTGGATAGTATTTACCATCTACTAATTTCAATGGATTACCATCTTTATCTTTCGCTGGACCACCAGTTGTTACACTGTCGATGTTAAGGTCACGGTTGACATCTACTTTTACATACGTAGTTGTTACTTTTGTGCCATCTTTGTCCTCAGCCTCATCTACAGCCATGGAAACAGTTGTGTTCGCACCGTTCACATATTTCACATTGTCATTAGGATTTACCTTTTCAAATGTTTTTGCGTCAGTGCTGAAAGCTTTATCTGTAGATCCAATACCGATATTCCAACCGGATTTTTGGATAGCAGTAGCTACTGCATTACCATTTACGAAAGAATCTCCATCATTTTTAACAGTATCTTTAGGTCCTACTGGAATTTCTGTAGTAGTCGCTTTGCCTGTTACAGGATCTTTTTCGTAAACTTTACCATCTTCACCACGAACAGCGTGAGTTTCAGTACCATCTTCTTTAGTAACAATTACATCATTCGTAACTTTACCTTCTTTCAAGCCTACAGTGATTTCACGAGTACCATCTTCTAATGTTTTACCCGTTACTTCAACACCGTTTGTACCTTTAAACTCTACTTTATTCGCATTACGTACTTGATCTGTGTAACCGTTATCTTTAGCGGATACTACGAAACCTAAGTTTTGTAAGTCGCCTACAGTAGCGGCATTGTTAGGCTTAGAGTTTTCAAAATCAATAAGTCCTTCTTTACCTACATTCGCTGGTTTCTCTACTGGAGTTACACCATCTTTTGGTTTTCCATTAGGTGCTACATCTGTTGCATTATACCATTTGCCATCGTTAGCTAATACTTTATTATCTACTGGAGCAAATGTGTTGGCACCGTTAGCTACATTACCCAATTGTGTTGGAGTTGTAGTTTGGTTATTTGGTGCATCCGCTGTATTTGTAACATTTGGATTTACCAAGTTAGATTGTAATGGATTATCTGTTGTGTTGATTGGTTCAATTACAGTTCCATCTTTTGTTACCGGTTTACCTTCTGCATTTGTTGTTACAGCTGGTTTACCATCCTTAGTGATAGGTTGACCTTGTTCATTCACTGTGTAGAACTTGTCGCCTACTTTAGAAACTGGTTTACCCTCTGCTGTTGTGTATGTGATTGGCAAGCCTGTTACGTTGAAAGTTACATCGCTTACAGTGCCTTTATCATTCGTTGTTACTACAGCGGTTGTATTACCACCGTTCACGAAGTTTACAGTGTCGAATGGTTTCACGAAGTCTTTCGCTGTGCCATTATTTTGTAAATTCCAACCAGCATTCAATACGTCAGATACGGTAGCTGCATTGTTGCCCGCGAAGTTTGGATTTGCTTTTCCATCTTTTGTTTTTGGATTCAACAAGTCTGCTGCTTTTTCTGCTGTCAATGGAGCTTTGTTGATGTTTGCTACATCACCTGCATTTGGCGCTTCTGTTCCATCAGGGTTTGTTACTTTTTTATCAGCATCATTCACTGCTGGAATATTGTTTTTCACATTGTTCAATGTAGTTGGAGATTTAGTTCCTTTAGGACCATTTAGAGATGTAATTACATTATCTGGTGCAATCACTTGATCTCCGTCACCGGTTCCATCTGGAGTTGTGTGGTATGTCACATTACCATCTTCATCTGTCAATGGATATACTTTTGTACCATCTGCAGTTGTATAGTTCACAGGAGTGATAGCGTTGTTTGTAGATACTTGGTCATCCACAGATACAGTGATTGTACGTACACCATTTTCATCTGTTTTACCAGTCACAGTCGCTGAACCTTCACCTACAAATCTCACTTCGTTTGCATTACGAACTTGATCAGTGTAATCGTTACCTTCTGCAGATACGATCCAACCTAAGTTTTGTAAGTCCCCTACAGTGGCTGCATTATTAGGGTTAGATTTGCTGAAATCTACAAGACCTGATGCATCAGTATTTTTTGGTGGCTGTACGGAAGTAGCTGTGTCGATTGGTGTACCATTCGGTTGTACTTCAGAAGATTTATACCATTTACCATCGTTAGCTAATACTAATGGATCTTTCGCATCAGCTACAGCATCAGTACCCTCTTTCAAGGATCCATCCTCATTCACTTTATCTGGTGCATAGTATTTACCATTGTTAGCTTTTACATACTCGTTGCCATCTGCATCAACAGGACTGAAAGTATTCGCACCGTTTGCTACATTACCCAATTGGCTAGGAGTGTTTACATTGTTACCTGGGTTATCTGTTGTATTTGCCACATTTGGATTTGCCAAGTTTGTATTCACTGTGGTTGGTGTTTTACCAGCTTTTGGTGTTACTGTTGCAGGTTTAGTTGGATCTGCTGCCGGAGTCACAGTAACATCTTCACGTGGGTAGAACTTACCATCGTCAGCACGTACATATCCATTTGTTGGTTCACCAGTTGCTGCATCTTTTTGGATGTTTGGTGTGCCATCTGGATTTGCAGGGTAGAACGTATCGCCTACTTTTACCACTGGCACTTGTTTACCTGTTGTTGGATCTGTGATTGTGTTAGCCACTGGAAGACCAGTTACGTTCACTTGTACATGAGATGTTAAGTTATCATCTGTTGTAACAGTTACTGTTGTGTTACCACCATCACGGAAGTTTACAGTGTCATATGGTTTTACGAAGTCAACGTTTGTACCATTGCCTTGTAAGTTCCAACCTGTGTTCAATACGTCAGATACAGTTGCTGCATTGTTGCCCACGAAGTTTGGATTTGCTTTTCCATCTTTCATAGGTTTTAACAAGTCTGCTGCATCTGCTGCTGTAATTGGCGCTGCTGTATTGTTTTTATCAGCAATTGGTGTACCGTCTACATTATATGCTTTTTTATCTGCATCGTTTACTGTTGGAATGTTGTTTTTCACATTACCCAAGGATGCTGGACGAGTATTGCCTTGCTCATCTTTAGGACCATTGATAGATGTATTCACATCACCATTTGGAACGACTTTATCATTTTCGCCTTTTCCATCTGGAGTTGTATGGTATGTTACATTACCTTTGTCATCCTTAATTGGATATACTGTGTTACCTTCTTTATCTGTGTAAACAACTGGAGTTACTGCATTGTTAGTGGATACTTGATCGTCTACTTTTACAGTGATTGTACGTACACCGTTTTCATCTGTTTTACCAGTTACTGTCGCTGTACCTTCGCCTACGAATTTCACTTCGTTTGCATTACGTACTTGATCAGAGTAGCTGTTGCCTTCTGCGGACACTACCCAACCCATGTTTTGTAAGTCGCCGATAGTAGCAGCGTTATTAGGGTTAGAGTTTGTGAAGTCGATTAAACCAGATTTTTCAGAATTAGCTGGACGTGCCACTGGTGTTTGTTCTGCTGCATTGTCAGCTGGTTTACCATTTGTTAAGTCAGCTGCTTTATACCATTTGCCGTCGTTGCCTTTTTCAAGAACATCGCCATCTGCATTTTTAGGTGCCAATGGGTTAGCTACTGGTGTTGCATTTTCTTTTGGTTTACCATTTGGTTCCACTTGATCTGCTGGATACCATTTGCCATCGTTAGCTAATTTCACTGGATCTTTCGCGTCTGCTTCTGTTGCATCAGGTTTTAATACACCATTTTCAACTTTATCTGCAGGGTAGAATTTATCGCCTACTTGTACAAGTTTTGTACCGTCAGCTGCTACTGGATCAAATGTTTTCGCACCGTTCGCAACATTACCCAATTGGCTTGGAGTGTTTACATTGTTACCTGGGTTATCTGTTGTGTTTGACACATTTGGATTTGCCAAGTTTGTATTCACTGTCGTTGGTGTTTTGCCATCTTTTGGTGTGATTGTTGGCGGTTGTGTTGGATCCGCTGCTGGAGTCACATTGACATCTTCACGTGGGTAGAACTTACCATCGTCAGCACGTACATATCCATTTGTTGGTTCACCAGTTGCTGCATCTTTTTGGATGTTTGGTGTGCCATCTGGATTTGCAGGGTAGAACGTATCGCCTACTTTTACCACTGGCACTTGTTTACCTGTTGTTGGATCTGTGATTGTGTTAGCCACTGGAAGACCAGTTACGTTCACTTGTACATGAGATGTTAAGTTATCATCTGTTGTAACAGTTACTGTTGTGTTACCACCATCACGGAAGTTTACAGTGTCATATGGTTTTACGAAGTCTACTGCTTTACCGTTACCAGTTAAGTTCCAACCTGCGTTCAATACATCAGATACTGTCGCTGCGTTATTGCCTACGAATTTAGGATTTGGTGCTCCATCTTTCATAGGTTTCAACAAGTCTGCTGCATCTGCTGCTGTAATTGGTGCTGCTGTATTGTTTTTATCAGCAATTGGTGTGCCGTCTACATTGTATGCTTTTTTATCTTCATCATTTACAGTTGGAATGTTGTTTTTCACATTACCCAAGGATGCTGGACGTACTTTACCCGTAGTCTCATCTTTAGGACCATTGACAGATGTATTTACCTGATCATTAGGTACTACACTATCATTGTTTCCTGTTCCATTAGGTGTTGTATGGTATGTTACATTACCTTTGTCATCCTTAATTGGATATACTGTGTTACCTTCTTTATCTGTGTAAACAACTGGTGTAACAGAATTATTTGTCGCTACTTGATTGTCTACACTTACAGTGATTGTACGTACACCATCAACTGTGTTACCAGATACAACCGCTGCACCAGTACCTATAAATTTCACTTCGTTTGCATTTTTCACAGCCTCAGAGTAAGGGTTACCTAAGTCACCAGTTTTCTTATCGGAGGATACAATCCAACCCATATTACGTAAATCACCAACGGTAGCTGCTGTGTTATCAGATACATCTTTATTATCTAAATTGCGCAATGCATTCTTAGCTGGCGCTTTACCATTCACGTCTGGATCAGCATAGTTAGACAAGTTGCTTGTTACATTGTTCAAGGCAGTAGGGTTAGTTGTGCTTGTTTTATCCTTAGCTGGTGCTGGGTTTGTCAACGCAGTTTTCAACGGTGTTGCTGCTGGATCGATTGGTTCGATAACATTGTTATCTTCATCCACTAATTTTCCATCATCATTTGTTTTCACCGCTGGTTTGCCATTTTCACTGATTGGTTGACCTTTATCGTTCACTTTGTAGAACTTGTCGCCTACTTTGGACACAGGTTTTCCATCTGTAGTTGTGTATGTCACAGGTAAACCTGTTACGTTGAAAGTCACCTTGCTTGTAGTTCCATCTTCAGATGTAGTCACTACAGCCGTTGTGTTCGCACCATTTACAAAGTTAACAGTGTCATATGGTTTTACAAAGTCACGAGCTTCCCCATTATTTTGTAAATTCCAACCAGCATTCAATACATCGGATACTGTAGCTGCATTGTTACCAATAAAGTTAGGGTTCAATAATTTTTTATCTTCAAATACTGGAGCCCCATTTTCATCAAGTTTTTGACTATTTGTTGCTGGATCGATAACTGGCACTTTTTCTATTTTGATTGTGCCATCATGATTCAATTGATAACGTTGTGCCATATCAGCTACTTCTGCTGCTGTGTATGGAGCCGCATTCGTAGTATCTCCAACTTTAGTTTCGCCATCAGTTGCATTCACTTTACCAGGTAGGTTACCTTTTGGATCCACCACTTGTTTCAAGTTAGAACCTACATTTGCTAATGGGAATGGATTTGTCGTGCTTCCGTCTGTATTGTTCATAGATGCTTTAGCATCTGTCACAGGTTCAAGGCCTTTTATCTCAGTAATATCTAACCCTTTAGGGTTTGTAATCACTCCATCAGGACCTTTTTCACTACCTTTTGGATACGGTTTATTATCGATAACAACAGTGCCTGCTGGATAGTATTTATCTCCTACTTTTACTGCATCTGCTGGGTACAATTTACCATCAATTTCAGTCACATTATTGCCTAGAGCCTTAACTTTATCAGCATCGTAGAACTTACCATTGTCAAGTTTTGTTAATTTATCGCCTTTGCTATCTGTATATACCACTGGAGTATGTGCAGCTTCTACCGTTTTTTGTTCATTCACATCGATAGTGATTGTACGAATACCATTTCCATCTGTTTCACCAGTAACAGTAGCTAAATTTTTACCTACAAAGTTAACTTGGTTTGCATTACGCACTTGATCTGCATAGTTATTACCAGGTGCCCCTACAATCCAGCCCATGTTTTGTAGATCACCTACAGTAGCTGCATTATTAGGATTGGAATTAGCAAAGTTAATCAAACCACCATTGGCAGTTTTGTTTGTCAGTGGATTGTTAATTGGTTGTGCATCTGCTTTAGGAGTGCCTTTTTCATCCACTTTGCCTGCTTCATACCATTTACCATCATTCGCTAATACTGCTGGTGTGCCTTCAAAGTTATTTGCATCTGGTAACTTATTACCTTGGTCATCTACTTTTGTAGCATCATACCATTTACCATCTTTGGCTTGTTTCAATGGTACACCTGTCGTAGAGATTGGATTAATTGTATTAGCACCATTTGCCACATTGCCCAATGGTGTTGGTGTATTTACACCTTTAGTAGGCTCTCCATTAGGAACATTTGGATTTGCTAAGTTTGTATTAATTGTTGTTGGGTTAACCCCTCCACGCGGAGTCACTGTTTTAGTGCCATCTGGTTGCTCAATAAAATTTGTTTGATTAGATGGGTAGATATTTCCATCGTTTGCAATGGTATATCCATTTGTTGGATTACCTTTTGCATCGCGTTGAATATCTGGTGTACCATCTGCTTTCACAGGGAAGTATGTATTACCTACTTTTGTCACAGGTACTTGGTTACCTTGTGCATCTGTTACCGTATTAGATACCGGTAATCCTGTTACATTCACTTGGATTTTACTTATTGTACCATCTGTGGAGCTCACAACGGTCGTATTACCACCGTCTGCAAAGTTCACAGTGTCATATGGTTTCACGAAATCTAGGGCACTACCATTTGTTTGTAAATTCCAACCTGCATTTAATACATCAGACACAGTGGCTGCATTGCTTCCTTTGTAGTTAGTGTTAGGTTGACCATCTGCTGTTTTTGGATTGGACAACTTAGCTGCTTCTTCTGCTGTGATTGGTGCTTTATTGATGTTGGATACATCCCCTGGATTTGGTCCTTCTGAACCATCAGGGTTAGTCACTGTTTTTGTACCATCATTTACATTTGGCAATGTATTTTTTACATTGTTCAATGTTTTTGGTGTCTTACTGTTCATAGAAGTCACAACATCTTCTCTTGGAACAGGTGTTACCGGTGCTACAGGAGCGCCATTATTCACAATGTTACCTGTTACAGGATCTTTTGTTGTATTCGGTGGATAGTAGTTACCATCAATTTTTACACTGTTTTCTGGAACGTAACCTTTTTCTGTTTTAATTAAGGATGTTCCATCTGGACCTTTGAAGACAACTGCCTCTTCTGGTGTTTCCACAGTGATTGTACGGATACCATTTTTAGTTTCCCCAGTTACGCTTACTCCATTTTTACCAATGAAGTCCACTTGGTTCGCATTACGCACTTGGTCTAAGTATCCATTCGTAGGAGCAGATACTACCCAACCCATGTTACGTAAATCGCCGATAGTGGCCACATTGTTTGGATTAGATTTACCGAAGTCAATCAAGCCTGCTGTTGGTGATGTTGCTGTAATACCAGGTACCACTGGTGTTGCCGTTGGATCTTTCAATTCTCCACGGTCTGATACTTTATCTTTTGGATACCATTTACCATCGTTCGCTAATACCACAGGTGTTTTTGCATCCGCAGGCGTTACTCCTGTCGCAGGAGATCCATCTGGATTTACTTTCGTCGCATCATAGTAATTGCCATCCTTTGCCAAAGCTAATTCTGTACCATCTGCATCACGTAAGTTATGTGTTACACCACCATTACCTACATTACCTAATTGTGTTGGTGTTGTACTTCTTGCATTTGGTGCTCCCGTTGTGTTTTCCACATTAGGATTCACCAAATTTGTTTTTAACGGCGTTTTGCTTGGGTCAATTTGAGCAATCACATTACCTTGTGCATCAACTAGATCGCCATTTGCATTTTTAGCCACTGCTTTATTACCAGTTGGACCTACTGGTATACCGTCTTCACCGACTGTATAGTATCTATCACCTACTTTAGATACAGGGGCTCCTGTTTCTGTTGTATAAGTAATTGGCAATCCAGTTACACTATATCGAACTGAGCTTGTTTTACCATCTGCAGATACAGTGACTACTGCGGTTGTGTTCATACCATCGGCAAAGTTAACTGTATCATATGGTTTCACAAAATCTTTCGGTGCATCATTGTTTTGTAAGTTCCAACCTGCATTGAGCACATCGTTTACAGTAGCTGCTTGGTTACCCTCTTTGTTGCCTTCATCAAGAACAGGTTTTGTACCAGATGTAACAGCGTCTGAAGGTAAATGATCTGTTAAATTGGTAACCGCCCCATCTTTCACTACCGTATTACCTGTTTGTACAGTCGTGTACGTAGCCTTTGGATTTACATCATAACGTAACTTGCCTGTTTCAGGGTTAACAGAGAATGTAGTATTATCACCATTTTCAAAAGAAGATTGAATTTGATCTTTTACCATGATATTGGTAACAGCATCTTTCATGGAGATTGTAATATCACGTCCATTTTGATCGATGGTCACATGCTCACCAGCAATAAACTTCACTGTCTCACCAGCATGTACCGCTTTATTAGAATCACCTGTATGATTCGCTCCTGTTGCTGTACTAGCTGATGTAGCCACAGTCCAGTGCGCTGCATTGATGGCATTTGCCACATCTTGTGCTGTCGCTAATGCATTCGTTGTAGGAACTGTCACTTTACCTAATGTAGGGCTACCTGCTGTAGAATCTACTGTTAAAGGAGTCGTTTTTGGTGTTAATGTTAATTTTTTGTCGCTTGCTGTTACTGTTAATAAATCTGTATTATCGCTTTCTACTGTTAAACGTTGGTCATGTAGACGAACATCGCCTGTACCTGTGTTACCTTTGAACGCTAAATTTACAGATTTTAGTTGTGCTACGTTCACCGCATCAGTGTCATTTGTGCCTGCTGCTAGACCTGTAATTTGACGAGTGAAAGGTGTGTTGTTCAACGTACCACCTACAGAGACAGCACCTTGACCAGATGTTAAAGCATGATCTACATTGTCATGCAATTTCGCATACTTATTAACACGAGCCGTACCGTCTGCTTCACCATCTACGCCAATACCGGATACACCACTTACAACGGATGCTACAGAGCCCACACCTAAGGCAACGCCGCCTACTGTGCTTACTGTTGTATTTTGGCCCAATGCTAAACCTTGTGTCGCTGCTACGCCCACTTGTGCATTTTGACCGATAGCAACACCAGCTGCGCTTTCAGATTTTGCTTTAGACCCAATGGCAATCGCTTCTGCCGCTTTTGCCTCTGAAAGTGCACCTACTGCTGTACTATCTAAGGCAGTCGCTTGTGCACCAGCACCTACAGCTGTTGCATTCGCACCTGTCGCTTCTGTACTTGCTGTTGTTGCATCTGGGTTTGTAATCGTAGAACCAATCGCTACTGCACCTGTTTCAGATGCTTTTGTACCTGTACCGTAAGCAGTCGCACTTTCACCAGTAGCTGTTGCATTGGTACCAGTCGCTAGTGCATTCGTATTGGTAGCAGAGGCACTTGGTCCAATGGCAATCGCATCTGTACCTGTCGCACCTTTATTTTGTCTATTTGGATCTACTGTAGAATTTACAGAGAAGTATTTTACGCCTTCTGCAATGAATTTTTCAATAACTGAGTT
Source organism: uncultured Veillonella sp. (assembly GCA_963516605.1). Taxonomy (GTDB): domain Bacteria; phylum Bacillota; class Negativicutes; order Veillonellales; family Veillonellaceae; genus F0422. Next base: position 27,185 of record CAUQBP010000017.1, read on the forward strand.
TACCTGAGAACCATTGATCGCATCTGTAGAATCTTCTGCAATTCGACCAGCTGCTACGTTTTTCAATTGACGTTCTGCTCCGGAGGAACCGAAGGATACTACGTCACCTTCAGAGGTATTTAAACCACCAGCCCATTTGAACGTATATACAGCATCTGGAGAATCACTGGCTACCCATTTGCCATCTTTATCATAACTTGCATCTAATTGGCGAGTGCCTGTCAAATCTGTCGTAGAACCTGTACCAATCGCTACTGCATTTTGACGCGTTGCTTCTGCACCAGTACCTAATGCTAACGCACCAATAGCAGACGCACGAGAACCTGCACCATAGGCAGATGCCAAATCACCTTTTGCTAAGGAATGCACCCCTACAGACGTAGAAGCATGACCATTCTTATTCTCATCTAGATTATAATCTACTTCTGATATGTTCATTGTTTTGCCAGTCAATTCAGCATAGGCATCAGAAACTTTACCGCTTTTTTTCTCCGTAGCTACATAGGTATATTTACGAGTTACATCTTGTCCATTGATACGCTCTGTCACATCTTTTGTATAAGTCTCACGAGAACCATCTGGATTCTTCTTTTCTGCATCATAGGTAGTCGCTTGGCCAGCGGCATTAGAAATGTTGGCACCGCCGATCATAACAGAAGAATCACCTTTAGCATTTGTAGATTGACCAATCGCAATAGCACCTTGTTTACCGCTAGCGTTCGCTTTATAACCCATCGCAATATCGCCATATTCTGCCCAAGAAGCAGTACCTGCTGCTAAGGCATAAGCACCATTCGCTACAGAACCCATACCGATGGCTACCGCAGCTTCTGCATTTGGTTGTACTGTAGAACCAGCACCGATCGCGGTGGCACCGAAAGCACCCATACGAACTACGGAGTTAGTACCGATAGCTGTACCCAAAGCCGTTGTGGAATGGGCTTCCATACCGATAACGACGGAACCAGATTGACCATAGGTAGATTTATAAGCTGCTGGCATACCACGACCTACTAGCTTTTCATATTGTCCCGCTACGGTTCTTTCACTTTCCTTATAGGATAAATTATAATCATCTATTGTACTTACGTTAGTATTAGCTACTGCATTGTCTGTTGCCACTTGGTATTTATTACCACGCAATTGGTCTGTATCATTACCACCTAAGGCAACAACGCCATCACCGGCTACTACTTGTCCACCGATTGCGATAGATTGGTCACCTACAGCACGGGATTCTACACCGATGGCAGTGCCTTCATTGATATGATTTTTACGATAGAATACTAAACCATCATGAACAGAACCTGCCTGCAATGCTGCTTTAGTATCTGCTGGAGCATTCTCATCGACACCATACCCTGCTTTAACAAGAACCTCTGCATTACTATCTGCATTCGTATTATTGCTGACTAACTTTCGATTGTTATTTGGATCTACAATCACACCAGCACCAGCTTGCATACCAATTGCTGTAGAGGCATTTATACGATAGGTGCCATTTTCACCAAATGCTGTATAGGCACCACGACCAACAACAGTATTAGGACGATTTCCATAGACAGAGCCTTCACTGAACGCATCCTGGCCGATAACCACAGCACCATCTGCAGCACCATCTGTGATTTTGGAATTTTTACCGATGACAATACCGCCATTACCTCTTGCTTGTGAGTTACTACCGATGGCGATCGTATCGTCACCATTAGCAATCGTTGCACCCTTGCCTATAGCAACAGAACGATTATTAATTGCATTTGCCCCTTCACCAAGGGCTACAGAACTGCCACCTTGCGCTTTTGAGCCCTCACCAATAGCTACAGCGGAATTTCCTGATGCAGTTGTATCATTTGAACCTAAGGCAACGCTATTATTACCACTTGCAGTAGTTCTATTACCTATAGCCATACTGGTGGACCCAGTTGCTTTAGCACCCCATAAAACAGCAAAACTATCGCCACCTGTTGCCTGCGCGCCATTTCCAATTGCCGCTGAGACTCCATTAGCAGTCGAGTTATTTCCCCATGCTACAGCCTCATCACCACCTGTGCCAGAGGGATTAACTGCACCTACTGTACTTGTTACAACAGGACTTACCGCCATAGCCATTGCTGCTGTACTCATAACAATCGCTTTAGCTTTATTGCGTCCTACACGCTTTGCTAATTCAGATACTACTACATAGCATCCCTTCGTCTTATTCCAAATTACCTTATATACATGATTTAAACCCATATATACGTCTCCTTCTCTGTACTACCTGTACTAACCTTAGATCTTAGACCCTAATGACATGTTATTTATGCTTTATTTCTACATACTACACTTATTTAGTATACTTACTATGCTAAAAAAAATATTTCAAATCGACTCCCATAGCATATTCACATAGCATGCACCATGAAACATCTGGAAGCCAATTCTTATATCAAGCTATAATACACTAAAATAACCCCCTAGTTTCCCAAAAGGTCTTTCGTAGAAAGCACTATTTATACACGAACCGTATACAACATCATTTATCATTACCGAATCCGCTAATAAAATTTTATTGTGTAAATCTAGTTCAATTTATTTCGATATCATTATATAAGAATTTGTATACAATAGCAATCATTACTTTAAAATCTTTTTATATATCATAGTTAATATCTAGTATATCAATAGATAGCAAACTCAAGCACCCTCTTCATATATAGTTCATGTATTGCATATTAATTCTTTTTACGCTAATTTTTATTCAAAAATAAAATATTTTAAGCCATATTATGCATTTTTATTCCTATATAAAATTAGGTATTAACAGATATCTATTATTACAGCTCAAACCATCTACAATACAGAGTATTTATTCAAATCGTTTATAGTTGATTTGTTTGTATATAATTATATGTGAAATTAAAGAAAACGTAACAATTGTATTTAACTCTGAACTATGCTATACTTGGGGTATCAAAAAGAAGAGCCATCAACGTGTAGCTGGCGTTAGGCTCATCTCAAGGAATACAAAGATTGAAATGGTCTAACGTGTATAAGTACTGGTAATACTTATTGTTACGTTAGGCTTTTTCATTTCTATTGAAAGAAACGATACATATCTATCATCAACTTCAAAAACTTTATCAATAAAGATAACTTTCTAAAATTTTTCATAGAAATCACCTCCTCCCATAATAGGAAGAGATGAGCCTAACAACACGTCGTTGGCTCTTGTAATTTTATTATAGCATAATCTATTCGTACTGTTTATATAAACTTAATACCAATCCGAACAGCAAACTAAGCAAAGCGCAAGTTTGCAAATGATACCGCCACAATCCCCCTTCCTCCTGAGGAACGCCATTACGAGTAGTAGCCTTGTGGCGTTTGTCATATTCCTATTAACTGTGCTATAATTAAGACAACAAAAGAAGAGCCATCCACGTCTGCTAGCGTTAGGCTCATCTCAAAAAAGTATAAAACTTAGATGCGCCTAACGTGTGAGGTCCGGTAAACCTCATTTCGTTAGGCGTTTTCGCTAGCTATAAAAGCAACGAATAACTTCTACGATTAACATAGAAAATTGAATCAGTAAAGATAATTTTTCATATGTAGTCATAGTACCACCTCCTCCCGTAATAGGAAGAGATGAGCCTAACAATACGTCAATGGCTCTTACAATTTTAATTATAGCACAATCTATTCGTACTGTTTATATAAACTTATTACCAAGCCGAATAGCAAACTAAGCAAAGCGCAAGTTTGCAACTGACACCGCCACAAGCGCCCTTCCCTTGAGGAACGCCATTACGAGTAGTAGCCTTTATGGCGTTCCCTTACTACCTAAATCACACAAACACAAGAAGAGCACGGTGTGCCCCGAACAAACATTATGAAATACCGTTTGTGAGGGTATGCCGTGCTCTTCCCTTTGCCCTATTCAGTTAATAACGCCACAAGGCTACATAGCGGAACAAGTTCCGTCATAAAAAGCCCCCAAAAGTAAATAGCCTTCTTTTCCTCTAAGTATCCTGTAAGCAAAAAGCACGCAACATGCTCCTGAGCAAACATTATGAAATACCGTTTGTGAAGGAGTGTGTTGCGTGCTTTCCTTATACTACTTCATGATTTATATGAAGGCTATTTACTTTTTACTTTTTGATCCAAGGCATCAATTTACGTAATTCGCCGCCTACTTCTTCTACTTGATGTGCTGCAGATTGTTTACGTTGTTCGTTAAGGTATGGGTAACCTGCTGCATAGTCACCAAGGAATTGATCAGCAAATTTGCCGTCTTGGATATCTTTCAATACACCGCGCATAGCTTCTTTTGCAGATGCTGGGATTACTTTTGGTCCTGTAATATAGTCACCGAATTCAGCTGTGTTGGAGATGGATTTACGCATTGTTTCGAAACCACCTTCGTAGATCAAGTCGATGATTAATTTCATTTCATGAACACATTCAAAGTATGCATTAACTGGGTTGTAGCCAGCTTCTACCAATACTTCAAAACCAGTTTGCATCAACGCACATACGCCGCCGCAAAGTACTGCTTGTTCACCGAATAAGTCAGTTTCAGTTTCTTGACGGAAGTCAGTTTCCAAAATACCGGAACGGCCACCGCCTACACCAGATGCCCATGCCAATGCCACTTCTTTAGTGTCTCCGCTTGGATCTGCGTATACAGCGTACAAGCAAGGAACGCCAGAACCTTCTTGGAATGTACGACGTACTAAGTGACCAGGTCCTTTAGGAGCTACCATGAATACGTTTACGTCAGCAGATGGTTTAATCTTACCGAAATGAATGTTGAAACCATGAGCAAATGCCAAGTACGCACCTTGTTTAAGGTTTGGAGCGATGGATTTTTCATATGTTTCTGCTTGCAATTCATCTGGAATCAAGATCATCACAACGTCTGCACCTTTTACAGCCTCGCCTGTTTCTTTTACTACGAAACCAGCTTCTTCTGCTTCTTTCCAAGATTTGGAACCTTCACGAAGACCGATTTGTACGTCCATGCCGCTTTCTTTTAAGTTCAACGCATGCGCATGACCTTGGGAACCATAGCCAAGAACTGTAATTTTTTTACCAGCTAATGCTTGTAGATTGCAATCTGCATCATAAAATACTTGTGTGCCTAAAATGTTACCTGCCATTGTGATAACCTCCTACTTTGTAATACATAATGATGTTTATAATTTACTAGATTTTCTAGTGAAATTCAACTGATTTTCAGCCTTTCGGCTTACGGATTTACCATACTTAGTATGATAAATTGGTATGATTAAAAATATCTTTGTACACTCTATAAAAACATTTTATGAAAGCACTTGCAGCCAAGGTCGATCTTGGACCCAAGTTACTTTCACAGATAAACCATAGAGTGCCGATAAAATCTCATCGGTAATAACCTCTCGTTTCGGCCCCGATTGAAAGATTTTGCCTTCTTTTAATAGTGCCACATGGGTCACTGTGGGAAGGATTTCCTCGATTTGGTGTGTCACGTAGATAAACGGACAAGGACTATCCTGAGTTCCACGTTGATTGAGATGACGGAGCAATTGTTCTCGGCTCGGTACGTCTAACCCATTGCATGGTTCATCTAAGATGAGCAAGTCTGGACTCGTCATCAGTGCTCGACCGATGAGGGCTCGTCGTTGTTCACCGGTGGACAATAACCCAAAGTGACGATGTTCCAAATGCTGTAATCCCATACTTGCTAGGACCGCATCACAGCGTTGTTCTTCTTCCTCTGTCACCTCTCGATACACACCGATGGTACCATGCGCTCCAGATAGCAAAATTTGTCGTACTGTTTCGTCTCGCATGGTTCGTTCAAATTGCCCTAAGGTAGAACTGACGAATCCGATCCGATCTTTCACGTCTTTCCACACGCATTGCCCAAAGGTATGCCCTAGGACACGCACCTCACCGCGGGTGGCACAGGTGTAGGCCATAATCATGCTCAGTAAGGTGGACTTGCCTGCCCCATTGAGACCGAGCAATGCCCAATTTTCTCCTGTGTTCACATGCCAATCTACACCTTGCAAAATCGCTTCCCCATTGCGGACGAAGGTCACTCCTTCGTAATGTAACAACTCGCCTTGTTTTGGTATAGTCATTACATTTTTTCTCCACGGCTCATAGCGGTGCAACCTGTTTTCGCAATTTCCAGAATACCATATTCTTTCATAATTTCTATGAAAGCATCTAGTTTCTGCGTTTCTCCTGTAATTTCTATGACGATGGAGCTAGGTCCTACATCAAGTACATTGCCACGGTACACATCTGCTAATTGGATGATTTGTGGTCGTACAGATACGTCCGCTTTCACTTTGATAAGCATCAATTCACGGCGCACCACTTGTTCTGGAGAGAATACTTTTACTTTGATGGCATCTACTAGTTTGTAGATTTGTTTTTGGATTTGATCCAACTGCACTTCGTCTGTTTCTACCGTTAAGGTAATCCGCGCTTGATCCTTTGGAATGGAAATGCCCGATGTCATTTGGGTCACGGAGTAGCCACGACGATTGAACAAGGAAAGGATTCTAGCCCCGATGCCTGGTTTGTTTTTTGTAATCACTAACACTTGGTGTTGTCGTACTTTACTCATTGTCAGGGCCTCCTTTCAATCCCATCATATCTTTGGCTGTACATCCCGCTGGGATCATTGGGAATACATTTTCTTCTCGTTCTACCACGCAGTTAATCACCACTGGCTCGTCAGACAGGATCAGGTCTCGTAATTGGCTGCGTAAGTCTTCGATAGTGGATAGTGTCACCCCTTGTACGCCATAGGCTTTTGCCAAGGTTTCAAAGTCTGGGTTCACCTCTAAGTCTACGAAGGAATAGCGACGTTGATTAAACAACTCTTGCCATTGACGAACCATGCCTAAGAAACCATTATTGATGATTACAACTTTCACAGGGATATTGTAGGCTTTCAATAAGAGCAACTCTTGGCTGTTCATTTGTAATCCTCCATCACCTGTGATGAGTACTACTTTTTTATCTGGTTGTGCCACTTGTGCACCGATGGCTGCTGGCAAACCAAATCCCATAGTACCGGCACCACCGGATGTAATGATGGTATTCGGCTTGGAGAAAGTAATGAATTGAGACGTCCACATTTGGTGTTGTCCAACGTCAGTCACCACGATAGCATTGCCTTTCACGATATTATCGATTTCTTGAATCACCTTTTGTGGTAATAAGGAAGTTCCCTCATGAGGACGTACGCGAATTGGATACTCTTCACGCCATTCACGAATGCGTTCCAACCAACTTTCATGAGTTTGTGGAGTCAATTCATGATTCATTTCGTTCAATACATGTTTCAAATCCCCAACGATAGGTATATCGATGAGTTTATTTTTACCAATTTCTGCTGGATCAATATCGACGTGGATGATGGTAGCCTCTTTGCAGAACTCCTTCGGAACCCCTGCAATACGATCGTCGAAACGAATGCCTAAGGCAAGTACTACATCTGCTTCATTGACAGCATAGTTGGCATACACCGTACCATGCATGCCTAGCATACCCAGTGATAATTGGTGTTCTCCTGGAAAGGACCCTAAGCCCAATAAAGTATTCACCACTGGAACTTGGCACGTAGTCGCCAATTTATAAAGTTCTTCTGTAGCATTCGATAAGAGTACTCCATGGCCTGCTATGATAAGAGGTCGTTTTGCTCCTTTCAACAGGTCGATGGCTTTTTTAATTTGTTTTGGATGTCCAATGTAATTCGGATCATAGCCTTCGATAGAAATTGGTTCATTAAAAATAGATTCAAATTCTTCATAGGAAATGACATCTAATTGCGCATCTCGTGTGATATCTACCAGCACGGGACCTGGTCGACCGGTCGTCGCTAAGTAGTACGCTTCTTTCACAGTGCGTATCATGTCTCGGATATCTTTCACCAAGTAGTTATTTTTCGTCACCGGCATGGTAATACCCACGATGTCCGATTCTTGAAACGCATCTTTTCCCAGCAAGTGGCTGCACACCTGACCTGTAATGGCCAAGAGAGGAATAGAATCCATATGCGCCGTCATAATACCTGTCACTAGGTTCGTCGCCCCTGGACCAGATGTGGCTAGGCAAACACCACATTTACCAGACGCACGAGCATAGCCGTCCGCTTCATGGGCTGCCCCTTGTTCATGACGTGCTAAGTAATGATTGAGCCCCTCGAAATCATAAATTTCATTGTATATAGGAATTACGGCGCCGCCGGGATAGCCAAATATATCTGTCACTCCCAAGCGCTTCAATGTTTCTAGGAGTATGCGAGCTCCTCGAATCATCTTCTGTTCACTCATAGTTTATCCTCTTTCTATATCCATTCTATTCATTAGTCATGTTCATTAAATTCATTAGAACTGATACGGTGAATCGTATATCCACGGTCCGCCATGGCAGCCGTAATTTTCTTGATATGGTCTTCTCCGTTCGTTTCTACGGTCACCACCAACTCCACTTCATGGAATCGGTCTAGGTTTTTAAACTGATTATGTTCTAGTTTGATGACATTCGCATTTTGTTCTGCTAAGATTTCAGATACTGCCACTAATTGACCTGGTTTATCTGATAAATTCACAGCAAATGTGAAAATACGACCCCGTACAACTAATCCTTTCGTAATCATGGAAGCAATCGTCAATACGTCGATGTTACCACCGCTCAAAATGCTGACCACCGTTTTGCCTCGCACTCGTAGCTTTTTCAAGCCTGCTACTGAAAGTAGCCCTGCATTTTCACCGATGATTTTATGTTTTTCCGCCAATAATAGGAAGGCTTCCATTAATTCATAGTCCGATACGGTTACGATTTCATCTACATAATTTTGGATGTATTCCAAATTCTTTGCACCGATTAATTTCACAGCCGCTCCATCAGCAATGGTGCTTACAGATGGTAAATTCACAGGCTTTCCTTCTGCTACCGCTGCTTTTGCACTGGCTGCGCCTTCTGGTTCTACACCGATGATCTTCACTTGTGGATTTTTCAACTTCGCTGCTGCTGCCACGCCGGAAATCAATCCGCCACCACCAACTGGTACTAAGATAATATCTGCATTTGGCAATTCTTCTAGAATTTCTAGGGCAATCGTTCCTTGTCCTTCGATGACATCTTCATCATCGAAAGGATGGACAAACACATAGCCGTGTTTTTCTTGTAGTTCACAGGCTTTTTCATAAGCTTCGTCATAGACTTCACCAGCGAGCACCACTTCTGCGCCGTATTGGCGCGTCGCCTCTACTTTAATGAGCGGTGTGTGACGTGGCATGACGATGACTGCTTTAATTCCTAAGCGTTGGGCTGCCAGTGCCACACCTTGCGCATGGTTGCCGGCAGAGGCGGCAATAACGCCGCACGCCTTTTCTGCTTCTGTTAATTTGGAAATTTTATTGTACGCGCCTCGTAATTTAAAAGACCCTGTGCGCTGTAAATTTTCCGGTTTAATATATACATCATTGCCTGTTTCTTGGGAGTACACAGAGCTATGAATTAATTTTGTTTTCACGGCAATGGTAGCAAGCCGCTCCCTAGCCTCCATGAAATCATATAATTTATGCATATAAATGTCCTTTCCTAAGTATGTATTCTATCTACGAACCTGTACTTCCTTCATAGATATGTCTATCCCGACTGCGTTCCCTCTTATGCTTCGTCTAGGATTTCGATCGCACCTTGTGCTGCAGAGGACACATGCATAGCATATTTTTTCAAGTATCCTGTGACATCTGATTTATACGGTGCTAAATTTGCTTTTCTTCGTGCAATTTCTTCCTCTGAAAGTTTCACATTCAAGGAACGGTTCGGAATGTCGATTTCGATGATATCTCCATCTTCTACGATGGCAATAGTGCCACCAGAGGCTGCTTCTGGAGACACGTGACCAATGGATGCGCCACGAGTCGCACCAGAGAAACGACCATCTGTAATCAAGGCTACGTCTTTACCAAGACCCATGCCTGTGATTGTCGCTGTTGGTGTCAACATTTCACGCATACCTGGACCACCTTTTGGACCTTCGTAGCGAATGATGACTACATCGCCTTTTACAATTTTGTGACCCATGATTGCTTCTACTGCTTCTTCTTCGCTGTTGAATACTTTCGCTGGACCAGAGTGAACTAACATTTCTGGGTCTACGGCGCCTTCTTTGACAACGGAACCGTCGGGAGCTAAATTACCTTTCAATACAGCGATACCACCTGTAGTGTACACTGGGTCGCTCCAAGGATGGATTACATCTTCGTCTAGGACTTTCACAGTTTTTGCAATCGTACCTTGGTCTACCAGGCTTACCGATTTCGCACCTTCATGCAAGTGACCTTGTTCTTGTAAACGGTGCATTACCGCATACACACCGCCTGCGGCATGTAAATCTTCGATGAAATATTTTCCAGATGGAGACAATTTAGCCAATTGTGGTGTATCACCTGCAATGCGGTTGAAATCATCCAATGTTAAGGACACGCCCGCTTCATGAGCGATGGCTGGTAAATGTAGCGCCGTGTTGGAAGAACCGCCCAATGCCATATCCACGGCTACCGCATTTTCAAAAGCTTCTTTCGTCAATACATCTTTTGGACGTAAGCCTTCTTGTAAGACTTCCATTACTTGCATACCCGCACGTTTTGCTAACCGTAAACGCTCGGAGTAAACCGCTGGGATCGTACCATTACCTGGTAATGCCATACCCAATGCTTCTGTTAAACAGTTCATAGTGTTCGCTGTATACATACCAGAGCAAGATCCACAAGTCGGACATGCTACGTTTTCAATATGTTCTAATTCTTCTTCGGAAATGAGGCCTGCTTCAAATTTACCCACCGCTTCAAACACGTCGGATAAACCGATTTTTTTACCATTGTGCACCCCTGCTAGCATCGCACCACCAGAAACGAATACAGATGGTAAGTTCAAACGAGCAGCGGCAATCAACATACCTGGTACCACTTTATCACAGTTAGGAATGAATACCATCGCATCGAATGGTGTGGCCATCGCAGAAGCCTCGATAGAATCAGCAATAATATTGCGTGTCACCAAAGAATACTTCATACCGATGTGGTTCATCGCCAATCCGTCACAAATACCGATAGTATTAAATTCCATAGGAATACCGCCAGCTTCGCGGATACCATCTTTCACAGATTGTACTAGATTTTTTAAATGCACATGACCTGGGATGATTTCGTTGAAAGAATTGGCAATCCCAATAATTGGTTTTCCAATCTCCTCATTGATGAAACCTAATGCTTTTAATAATGAACGATGTGGAGCTCGTGTTGCCCCTTTTGCTACTCTATCACTGCGTACCATATGATGATCCTTTCTATTCTTGATATTATACTGGTTATAACACTTGTTATAGATATAAAAAAGGGCGATCCCTGAGGAATCGCCTTTTACTATATATGTATGCACGTTAATCAAATAGACTACAACAACCTAGATTCCTTATGCTGTACACAAAGAAACCTAAGATGGTAGCTCTACCGAAGAAAAGGCGACCTCTATGGAATTGTTAGTTCTAATGACGTTCACTACTAGGAACAGGACGAGCACGAGAATTGCTAACAATACCATGATAATCTCCTTTCTGTACGATATGCGTACGAATCTTAACTATAAGTGTAATACTTTAAAAATAAAATAACTGTCTACTATTGTAACACCTTTGTCCACTGTATGCAAGTATATATCTATATTTTTTTACTCATGCAAGTGTGTTATTTTCCACAATCTGTTATACTATAAGTGTTACTTCCCCTATACTGGTAACAGAGAGGGGGTGTTTGCAATTGGATCTATTTCTCAATTTTCTTATTTCTGTTGTGGCAGGTATAGTCAGCAACTATATTTGCAAGTGGCTAAACAGAAATAAACGAAGTAACTAGCCCAACAAGAGATAGCTCTCTATAAAAAGCAAAACCCCACGGTCCGCCAACCGTGGGGTTTTTTTGCTTGCAATTGGAAAGTCCTCAATTTCATTCCATCTCCATTATATCACTTTCCTAGTATATTTTCTAGTATATAAGAAACACCCAGGTCTCGCCACCTGGGTGTTTTTTTGGTGAGCTTTATGGAATCACCATTACTCTTTTTCGCTTGTCTAAATTGTAGGGTTATAGGACAAAATGAGTTGGTAGACTAATCCCAGTCTTTTGTCAAAGATA
>CAUQBP010000018.1:0-30096 GCA_963516605.1 uncultured Veillonella sp.
GGAGGAACTGGAGAACTAGGTGGAAGTATTAGTCACTATGGGGTTAAGTGGAATGAATTATTATTATTAGATGAACATGCTATAAAAATACGCCAAAAATTATACAATCAATTACTTGAAGAATTTTCTAAACAGTATCAAAAGATGAAAAAGGAAGGTAATCCATATAATAAAAAGACTGTTAATCAAGCTGAGAAAAGGTTGTGGCGTGCATACAAATGGAATAAAGAGGCAAATATATTTCCACAGGCTACAGAGCTATTAGGTCTATTTATGGAACCAGAAAATAAGTTAGATATAATAGATCATGTTGAAGAGATTGCGCCAGGGTTTCCTCTATATGTTTTAAATGAAAAATCAGTAGTAAATAAAATACTATCGAATAATGATGAATTAAATCTAGACTTAATTAATAATGCTTGGATGAATACTAGAAATAGTAAGCTCCCAATATCAACTTATATAGATACTACTATATATTACACGAGAGGTGTAGATAATGCTCTAGCATATGGAAGAGCAACCTCGATAGTATCATACAAAATTGAGGGAAATAAGGTACATGCTAGAGTTGTTATAATAGATAATTGGGATCATGATAAAGATGAATCCATGCTTGGTTTTTTAAAAGATGCATATATTTTACAACAATCAAAACGGAAAAAAATTTTTGCCTATAAAACGACATATGATGTAACTTATGATGTTATTGATGTTATTTTTAGAAGGTGATAATAAATGAGAAAAATATGGACAATTCTTTTAATAATTTTTGCCATAATAGGGGGAATACATATATATATCAACATTCATCGATATATAAATACTGAAACATTTTTCAGGTACAAAATAACCTTTGTCTTTGAATTAAGAGATTATTTTAATCAAAAAACAATAGAAAATGAGATGTTTGGATATATCGTGAAAAATGATACTTTATATGTATATGGATTGTCAGGATATACCAAGGTAAAGTTGGGCTTGGCTATTCAAATAATTAAGATAATAAATCCTGAGTATGAAAATAATTATATACCAACATTAGATGGAAGAGGTTCCTTTTATTCTAGTATTAATGAATTACGAGAAGAATATGGAAATAATCTTATATTGGAAAATAATTTTGAAAAATTAAACGATACAGATATTTCTATATTTATAGAACTATTTAATGAAGCTAAGTCGAGAGAATTAGTACATTATAACTTTTTAGAAGATTCTGGTGATTTATATAAAGACGGGAAAAAGATAGGGCAAGGGCTCCGACTTTTGAATGATTCCTTAATTAAGGAATATAAAAAGAGAAATAAAAAATAAGACTAAAAAATGGGAAAACTCTACTCTTAAGGAATAATCCAACGAAGATTATCATCTAAAATATCTCATACAACAGAAAAGCTAAGTTATGGTGTGGTATTAACACAACAAACTTAGCTGATAGCCCGAATATTTATCGGAATGGTGAGCAATATAAACCGGGAGTGGGAACTAGACAATTAAAAGAAAACATTATATATGAGAGTAAAGGGTATTATTACCAAACCGATGAATTAGGTCGTATAAAAGCTGCCCAAGGTGATTTGCGATTAGAAGATGGTGTAAGAAATAAAGGAGATCAATTAAAAGCAGGTGGTGATGATCGATTGCCAGGTGACCATGGAGGGCATCTGTTTGCTAAAGTGTTTGCTGGATCTGGAGAGATAGATAATCTAGTTGCTATGGCTGCAATTGTGAATAATAGTAAATACAGGAAAGTAGAAAAACAATGGGAAAATGCATTGAAAGAAGGCAAGGAAGTGCAGGTAACGATAGATTTAGTATATGATGGATCGAATAAAAGACCAAATAAATTTAATATAAATTATAGTATCGGTAAGAAAAAAAATAATTTAACAATTCCAAATGGAGGTTAAGAATGTATATTGAAAGTAAGAAAAAAGAGTCTGAATTAAGGACCCAACAAGAAGCTTATAATATGACAACACTACTTTTTGATGATAATTGGAGTGAAGTTTTAGTATGTAGTCAAAAATTTCATTCTAGCATGGATGGGGCTTTCCTTGTTCTATATGATGATGATACCTTTTTACATCAATATGACTTATGTATGTTTTCTTATTACAAAAACGATGATGTACCTGATATTACTAGAAGGTTTTACGAGATAGCAGGAGATACATTCGATGATAAGAGTGTTGATGAAACATGTCCAACGAATCTAATGTTATTAGATATAAAAAGAAATGGTGAATATTCTGTAAAATATCTTGAGAATTTATCTGACTATGAATATTACGGCACGCCACTCTCAGTATGGAAATATAAAAAAGTAGGAGTTCTTGATGAGGAGTATGGGAAAGAAGAGGTTACTAAATTTATAAAAAAATTTAATATCATTCCAGAGAGGACTTTGAAGAATAAAGTCATTGCAGTTCCTTTTAAAACGTTAATAGAGAATATATTGTTTAAAAACATATATTATATGGCCTCGTTTTTAATGAGTAATACTACTAAAATTTATTTTCATCTAGATATTATTCAAGAAAAATATAATCTTAAGATATACCTTCAAATGAATGATGATACATGGAAAGTGATAGATAATATACAAAGTTTACAGGGAAATCTAGGTGAACAACAAATCAAGAATACTTGTTTGGAATGGGCAGATGAGTTTTATCTAATACATACAAGATCTGGTAGAAATACTAGCTCCTATATTGACTATGTCTACGACATTTCCACCGGTGAACTCTCTTATGTATATGACAATATAACAGAAGATAATTTTACTGATGAACTAGCTTTGATAAATGACTGGGAAGAAAGATATTTCTCACCGGAAGGGGAACCACTGCACACGCATGCAGTAGCACCCCATGAGGGATGTATCACAGGGTCTTTGCACATAGATATGTCTCAGTTTATTGAAGAGGAGGAAGAAGAAATGGTTAGTGTAGATCCAGCTATAGAATTTACCGGGGAAGATATTCACGATTTGATTCCACAATATCTTCAAAATAGTTACGATATTTTGTATTCTATCTTGCCAGGTACATATCAGCGGATATACCTATATGTAGAGAATGATGGAACGGTATGTCGTCAACTAGGGTATATCATTGTCGATGGTGAATACCTTACTTTTGAGGAAATGATAGACCATAAGGTGGTTTCTAAGGCGACTTATGATGCTACAATGGAACAACTAGCACTGTGGTCGAATTACATGCGAAATGCATTTATTGCTTGTCATCTTGAACCGTGGACGGTGTTCTCCTATATGATAGATGAAGAACGACATATTTCTACTAACTTTGGTTACGATGTATTAGCAGAGCAAACCTATGACAATGAACTCTTTGACCTATGGTCTTATGAAAAATTAGGCATTAAGAGTCCTAACTTGCCTGAAGACAAGATAGCAACTATTGTACCAGAAAATGAATATGCAAAATTTTAATAAGAAGGTGTATAGAATTGTACAGGGGAGAATATTTGATTGAACATATTTAGAAAGGTATTACCATGAGAAAAGTCTTCTTAGCACTCGCACTTTTGCCTATGGGTGTTATCAATTATAGTACCTATGCCAATACTATAGATGAGCAAGGTAAACTGCTAGACCAGATGGAGCGTTCTATATCTCATGTGGAGCAAAAGGAAGCACCATCTTTCACAGTCCTTACAGAGGGAATAGTACCTCAAAAGATGAATCAACTGTCTAGTGATGAACCAGAATTTTTGATTCATCATATTGAGCTATCGCAGGTTCCACCAGAGTTTAGTTTTCTGCAAACTATGGTGGCTAAGAAAGAACATCAATCATATGGGGTAGAAACAATTAATACCTTGTTGCAGGAACTTAATACAGCTTTACTAGATAGAGGTTACGTTACCTCTAAGGTCTATATGGAACCTCAAAATATAGGGAGTGGTACACTTCGCTTATCCTTGCTGGTAGGAACTGTGGAAGAAATACAATTTAAGGGTGTGGCAGGTAATTATACAAACGCATTAGCCTTTCATAAGGGGCATATCTTAAATATACGGAACATAGAACAAACTGTAGATAATTTAAATACAGTACCCCATCAGAAGGCTAAGGTACAGTTACAACCGGGAAGTAAGTTAGGTACATCTATAGTGGTATTTCAGATAGAAAATAAGTCCAAAGTAGAAATCAACACCGGATTCGATAATTTCGGTAATGAAGGGACAGGGCGCTTGCAAGGGAATGTGTCCATCACAGTAGGCAGACCATTGGATCGTAGTGATACTTTGTACTATAGCTTAACTAAAACTAGACACTCAGATAGTATCAATACAAGTAAATCAAATTATGTATCATATCAAATACCTATTGGATATGATAGTATTACCTTTAGCCATTCTAATTCAGACTATCAACAACGAGTTAGCTATGCCATTAAACCATTTATTTCTAGCGGTAACTTTACTAGCGATGAGCTAAGGTGGAAGCATGTATTACATAGGAATAGCCAACAGATTACAGAATTAGTTCAAGGTCTTACACATAAGACAAGGCATTCTTTTATCAATAGCAGCGAAATTGATGTGCAACGGAGAAACACCACGTCTTGGTCCATAGGGATACATCAAAAACGATATGGTAAGAATGGGAGTTTAGATTGGTTGGTGCAATATGAAAGAGGTGTTCCTTGGTGGGCTAGTCCTGGTCCTACCGATCATTTAGGAGAAGCTACCACACAATATCATATATATACGGGGAAAGTGAATTATCAGCGTACATTGACCCTTTGGAATCGGAAAGTTACCTATACAATGGAAGCTAAAGGACAGTATACGAATAGTAATCTTTACAGTAGTGAGTTCTTTACCATTGGTGGATGGTATACAGTGCGTGGGTTTACTGGCGATAGAAATTTATCAGCAGAACAAGGATTTTATGTACGGAACACATTAGATGTATCATTAAATCAGAATCATACAGTGTATGTAGGGTTAGATTATGGTAAAGTGTACGGTAAATCTACAGAAGATATATTGGGTACAGAGCTATGGGGTGGAGCCATTGGCATGAAAGGACACTATGGAAGTGCTAACTACAATATATTTCTATCCACACCATTAAGAATACCAAATGGATTTAGAGTGCCACATCGGATCCTAGGGATACAGATGAGTGCTGCCTTCTAAGCACGGTTGGGTGATTCAGTAATTTGCCTTGCAAAAGACTGTGATTATTACTATAATAAAGGATAGATTGAAATGTTTCTTTCACAGGAGGTTACCATGAGCTATGTAAAACAGCAAGACCCTAAAGTTCAAGAAATGATTGAATTAGAGTTGGGTCGTCAACGCAACAAATTAGAAATGATTGCATCGGAAAACTTTGTGTCTCAAGCTGTGATGGAAGCACAAGGTAGCGTATTGACAAATAAATACGCAGAAGGATATCCACATAAACGTTATTACGGTGGATGTGAATATGTCGACATGGTAGAAGAGTTGGCTATTGAAAGAGCGAAACAACTATTCGGCGCAGAACATGTGAATGTACAACCTCATTCTGGTTCTCAAGCAAACTTTGGCGTGTACTTTGCCTTATTAGAGCCAGGCGACACTATTATGGGAATGAATTTATCCCATGGTGGACATTTAACACATGGATCTCCAGTGAATGTATCTGGTAAGTATTTTAATATTATTCCTTACGGCGTAGATGCAGAAACAGGTCGCATTGATTATGATGAAATGCGTAAAATTGCTCAAGAGCATAAACCTAAAATGATTATCGGTGGTGGCAGTGCCTACTCCCGCCAAATCGACTTCAAAACAATGGCGGATATTGCCCATGAAGTAGGAGCTATTTTCATGGTAGATATGGCACATTTTGCTGGATTAGTGGCAGCAGGATTGCATCCAAACCCTGTTGAGTATGCTGATATTGTAACTACTACTACACATAAAACATTGCGTGGACCACGTGGTGGCATGATTATGTGTAAAGAGGAATATGCGAAAGCGATTGATAAATCTATTTTCCCTGGTATTCAAGGTGGTCCATTGATGCATGTCATCGCTGCTAAAGCAGTAGCCTTTGGTGAAGCTTTGCAACCAGAATTTAAAGAGTATGCAAAACAAGTGATAGTGAATGCCCAAACATTGGCAGAAGCTTTACAACAAGAAGGTTTTACCATCGTATCTGGTGGTACTGATACACATGTATTATTAGTAGATTTACGTACTGTTGGTTTAACTGGTAAAGTAGCTGAACATGTACTAGATGAAGTGGGTATTACATGTAACAAAAATACAATTCCATTTGACCCAGAAAGTCCATTTGTTACATCTGGTATCCGCCTAGGCACTCCAGCGTTAACAACTAGAGGTTTACATGTAGAAGATATGAAAGAAATTGCAAGCATTATTTCTTTAGTATTAAAACAGCCAGAAGATACTGCTGTATTAGAAGAAGCTAAACAACGTGTGGCAGCCCTTTGTGAAAAATATCCAATGTATGCGTAATTAATAAAAAGGAAGTAAGTAAAATGAACGTAAATGTAATGACACATCCTTTGATTCAACATAAAGTAACGTTGATTCGATCTGTGGATACTGGGACAAAAGATTTTCGTCAATTATTAGAAGAAATCGCTTTGTTAATGGGCTATGAAATCACACGCGATTTACCATTAGAAGATGTAGAAGTAGAGACCCCATTGGTGAAAGCAATAGGTAAACAAATTGCAGGTAAAAAATTGGGTATTGTTCCTATCCTTCGTGCTGGTTTAGGTATGATGAATGGTTTGTTGGAATTAATGCCAATGGCAAAAGTAGGTCATGTAGGTATGTATCGTGATCCAGAAACATTACAACCAGTAGAGTACTATTGTAAATTACCATCGGACTTGGCTGATCGTCGCATTATCGTAACAGATCCAATGTTGGCGACAGGTGGTAGTGCAGCAGCAGCGATTTCTTTATTGAAAGAAAAAGGTGCTAAAGAAATTCAACTAATGTGTTTAGTAGCAGCCCCAGAAGGTGTAGAAGTTGTGAATAAAGCGCATCCTGACGTACGCATCTATGTAGCTGCATTAGATGAAAAATTAAACGACCATGGATATATTTTACCTGGTCTTGGTGATGCGGGAGATCGTATTTTCGGTACGAAATAAACGGTGTTGCCCGAAGAGTAGTGCGCGTTTCTTTTCAGTGACGCGCATTATTTTTATAAGAAAGGGTATATATGGCTAAAAAGAAAACAGTTTTTTTCTGCTCGGAATGTGGAAATGAATCATCGAAATGGTTTGGTCGTTGTACTGCTTGTGGTGCTTGGAATACGGCGGTGGAAGAAGAACTGCAACCGGAAGTGAAAACAAAACATGTGGCATCGTATCGACCTATTCAAGATGAAGATAACAAGCCAAAGGCTCTGACAGAAATTGAAGTAGGGGCCATTGCTCGAATTACTTCTGGATATGGCGAAATTGACCGTGTTCTTGGCGGGGGTATTGTACCTGGTGCGTTAATCTTGCTAGGTGGGGACCCAGGTATTGGTAAGTCTACCTTACTGTTACAAGTGTCTGGTCGTATTGCAGAAGAGTCAGGTAAAGTCCTATATGCATCTGGAGAAGAATCAGATATGCAGTTAAAGCTGAGAGCTCATCGACTAGGTATCAATTCTTCCAATCTCTTAGTGCAGGCAGAAACTAATTTAGATACCATATTGAATGAAGCTAAACGAAGTCAACCAATGTTACTTGTGATTGACTCTATCCAAACTATGTATGTAGGTTCTGTAGAATCTGCACCGGGAAGTGTCAGTCAAGTTCGTGAATGCACAGCTAGATTGTTACGCTTTGCAAAAGATCAAGACATTCCAGTGATTATCATTGGTCATGTTACCAAAGATGGTACTATCGCAGGACCTCGTATGTTAGAGCATATGGTAGACGTAGTATTGTATTTTGAAGGAGAACGGTCCTATCAATTTCGTATTTTACGAGGCATTAAAAATCGATTTGGATCTACATCGGAATCAGGATTATTTACCATGGAAGAAGAAGGGTTAGGAGAACTCCTTAACCCATCAGCGACTCTATTAGCAGAGCGGTCAGAAGAAGAGACGGGTTCTGCCATCATGGCTTACTTAGAAGGAGTACGACCTATCTTGGTAGAAGTGCAGAGTTTAGTGGTATCTACAGCGTTTGGCATGCCACGGAGAACAGCTATTGGGTATGATTTAAATAAGCTGATTTTGCTCCTAGCTGTATTAGAAAAACGATGTGGATTTACCTTAGGTAATAAAGATGTGTATGTCACTATCATTGGCGGCTTAAAAGTCAATGAACCGGCTTGTGATTTAGCTATGGCAGTAGCTATCATTTCTAACTTAAAGAATAAACCAGTACCTCCAGATATGGTGATATTAGGCGAAGTAGGCTTGACAGGTAATATTCGTAGTATTCCACGCATAGAACAACGAATTGCAGAAGCTAAGAAATTAGGGTTTAAACAATTTGTGATTCCCGCCGGGAATGTAAAACAATTAAAAGGAATACAAGAAGGTATCTCCGTACAAGGAGTAACTAGTATTCAAGAAGTAATGAAAAGTATATTCTAAACCTATTTGCTGAGTTCTTATTATGATTTATTCATGAGAATCACAGATAGGTATAGTATACTTTTATAAAAAGGAGGAGGTGACCATATGATCTATAAATTATTGCGTTATGCTATTGCTATCTTATTTGGTAGTATGGGATACGTCGGTGCGGATGCACTATCAACGCTTATGGTACCTATATGGGATGAAAAGATGCTGCAAATGGGGGTATTTGGAATCTCTGTGGTGATGATATTGTACTATACCCTAAGTATCTTACTAGCCGCTTTTATCGGTTATTTAGTGTCCCAGTATATTTTACGTATAGGTTTAAGCGTAGCAAAACAAATTGAACGTATTTTAAGTCGAGTTCCTAGTCAACAACTAGTAGCTGGCACGATAGGATTATTATTTGGACTCATTATTGCTAATTTAATTGGTATGGCTTTTGAACGTGTTCCAATTATTGGCTCATACTTACCTATTGTGCTCAGTGCTGTATTGGGATATATTGGGATTCGTTTGGGCATGGATAAAGGGCCAGACTTATATAAAGCCATGGTATCGTATACGTTTAGAGGGCTACGCAGTAAAGGTAGAACGATGAAAGAATCAAAAGATAAAAAAGCCCTACCTCAAACTTGTTCTGCTAAGGTCTTAGATACATCGGTTGTCATTGATGGTCGAATTTTAGATATTGTGAATACAGGATTTTTGGAAGGTCCTTTCATAGTACCTGTATTTGTACTAGAAGAATTACAAAAATTGTCTGATTCTGCGGATACTTTGAAACGTAATAAAGGCAGACGAGGGTTAGACTTACTACAGACAATGCGTGAAAAATTAACAAATTCCATGGAAATCATTGATGTTGACTATGAAGATCTGTCAGAAGTAGATTTGAAATTGATTCGCCTTAGTATGGATAAACATTGGAAACTGATAACTAATGATTTTAACCTGAATAAAATAGCTACTTTGCAAGGTGTTGCGGTGCTGAATCTAAATGATCTGGCGAATGCTATTAAATCGAAAATGATGAGCGGTGAAACTTTACTAGTACGTATTATGAAAGCTGGTAAAGAACCACATCAAGGAGTTGCCTATTTAGATGACGGTACTATGATTGTTGTGGAAAATGGTGTAGACTACGTGGATCAGACGGTGAATGTAGTAGTTACCTCTGTATTACAAACTAGTGCGGGACGAATGATTTTTGCCCGTGTAGAGGAACCAAATTCCTAGAAAGGGAGTACCATGATCAGTTGTATCTTATTAGCGGCAGGTGCAGGACGCCGAATGGGCTATACAGAGAATAAAGTATGTATGCCATTGGGACAGTATACAGTGTTACAATGGAATTTACATCACATGAAGCAATGGGAAGGCTTAGAAGAAGTCATTGTGGTTGTATCGGAACAAGATCAATTTGCTATTCAAGAACAAGTGGAAGCTATACAGGTACCGTGGATGGTACAATATGTTATTGGCGGTGCAGAACGACAAGACTCTGTAGCTGCTGGACTTTCACAAGTATCGAATGTAGCAGAGATTGTATTAGTGCATGATGGTGCAAGACCATTGGCGAACAAGGAGTTAGCTCATCGAGTGGTTGAGGGGGCTAAAGTATATGGAGCTGCAGTGCCAGCCATTCCTGTAGTAGATACGATAAAACGTGTGAATGCAGAGGGATATGTAGAAGAAACATTAGTACGTTCTGAATTATATGGAATGCAAACGCCACAAGGGTTTCAAACTGCTATTTTATTAGATGCTTATGTATATGTGGAAGAACACAGATATAAAGGAACCGATGATGTGTCTTTAGTAGAGTTTCAAGGAAACCCAGTGCACATTGTGGAAGGGGATAGAAAAAATATTAAATTAACAGTCCCTGAAGATGTGGCAATTGCTAAGAAGTATTTAGGAGTAGAATCTATGATGCGTATTGGTTATGGTTATGATATCCACCGTTTCAAAGAGGGACGACCTTGTGTATTAGGAGGAGTATCTATTGATAGCCCTATTGGTCCTGATGGGCATTCTGATGCGGATGTGTTGATTCATGCCCTTATGGATGCTATGCTAGGCGCTGCAGGCATGCGAGATATTGGCTATTATTTTCCCCCTGAAGATGATGCTTTCAAAGGGATTTCTAGTAGGCTATTATTAGAAAAAGTGGTACAATTATTAAAGGACTCAAATTTTGGAATCTACAATGCAGATATCATGGTCATTGCAGAAGCTCCTAAATTGAAGCCTCATATTGAAAACATGAAAGAAAATCTAAGTGCGGATTTAGGTATCCCGCTTAGTAGAATTAGTATTAAAGCAACGACAAATGAAGGGTTAGGTGCCTTGGGAAGAACAGAAGGTATAGCCGCACAAGCTGTTGTTTCAATGTATGAAAGAGAGGAGTTATAACTCATGAAAGTTCGTTTTGCACCGAGTCCAACCGGTCCATTTCATATCGGTGGAGCTCGCTCCGCATTATTTAACTATTTATTAGCTCGCAAGGAGCAAGGTACATTCTTATTGCGCGTGGAAGATACTGACCAAGCTCGTTCTACTCGTGAAAGTGAAGAAAATATTAAAGCTGCTCTTAAGTGGCTTGGTATGGATTGGGATGAAGGTGTTGACGTAGGGGGCGAAGCAGGTCCATACCGTCAAACAGAACGTTTAGATATTTACGAAAAAGTAACACAACAATTATTAGAATCTGGTCATGCTTACGAATGCTATTGTTCCCAAGAAGAATTAGATAGTGTTCGTGAAGAACAATTAGGTCGTGGTGAAACGCCTAAATACAATGGCCATTGCCATCATTTAACAGAAGAACAAAAGACAGCTTACAAAGCTGAAGGTCGTAAACCGACCATCCGTTTACGTGTACCATTGCATGAAACAGTAGCATTTGATGATATGGTTCGTGGTCACGTATCCTTTGAATCGAATGGTATTGGTGATTTCGTTATTGTAAAATCCGATGGGATTCCTGTCTATAATTATGCCGTAGTAGTGGACGATCATACAATGGGTATTTCTCATGTTATTCGTGCGGAAGAGCATTTATCCAACACACCACGTCAAATCGTAATCTACAAAGCCTTAGGTTGGGATGTGCCAACATT
This sequence comes from uncultured Veillonella sp., assembly GCA_963516605.1. GTDB lineage: Bacteria > Bacillota > Negativicutes > Veillonellales > Veillonellaceae > F0422. The sequence goes on from CAUQBP010000018.1 coordinate 11,725, forward strand.
TGGTCATATTTCCTTGATCATGGGTAAAGATGGCAAAAAAATGAGTAAACGACATGGTGCTACTTCTGTTGAACAATACCGTGAGTTGGGATACTTACCAGAAGCGATTGTGAATTTCTTAGCCTTACTTGGCTGGGCTCCTGAAGGTGAGGAAGAACTATTCACTAAGGAAGAGTTATGTCAAAAATTCTCTATGGATCGAGTGGCAAAAAATCCAGCTGTCTTCGACATCGACAAATTGAATTACATCAACTTTAACTATATGAAACAATTGACACCAGAGGCATTGTATGAATTATGCTTGCCTCATTTGGTGAAAGCTGGCTACGCTAGTGAAAGCCCATCTGCAGAGGAACAAGCATGGCTCACAATGCTTTGTACTTGTGTGAAAGACCATATTAGTTATGGTGCTCAAATCGTAGATGAAGTAGGTATGTTCTTCCAAAATGATATCCTAGAAGATGCAGAACATGCAGAAGAGATTGCAGCTGTGAAAGCTGAAGAATCGTATCCAACAGTAATTGGGGCTTTCAAAGAAAAAATTGAAGCCATGGATGAGATTACCCCAGATGCAGTGAAAGCAGCAATCAAAGCGATTATGAAAGAAACTGGTTTAAAAGGTAAATTTGTATTTATGCCAATTCGTATCGCTACCACAGGTCAAATGCATGGTCCTGATTTGAATTATATTATTACTTTATTTGGCAAAGAAAAAGTACTTCGCCGTTTAGGCTAAGTGCATACAAGGAGGCTATTTCTAATGAGAGAACTGACAGTTTTCAACACGATGACTCGTGAAAAATCAGTATTCCAACCTGTGAAAGAAGGGGAAGTTAGCATCTATGTATGCGGAGTAACACCATATAATCATCCTCATATTGGTAATGCACGTCCTTTCGTGACCTGGGACACCATCCGTCGTTATTTGAGCCATGTAGGCTATAAAGTAACATATATCCAAAATTTTACAGATGTGGATGACAAAATCATCAATACATCTAATGGTGAAGGGGTAGCGTGGAATGTAATTTCCGATCGCTATATTGATGCCTACTATGATGTAATGGATGCATTACATGTGCGTCGTGCCGATGTATATCCTCGTGTGTCTACGCATATGGAAGAAATTATTTCCATGATCACTACATTAATCGACAATGGCTATGCCTATGCAGTAGATGGTGATGTGTACTATCGTGTAGAGAAATTTGAGCATTATGGTAAGCTATCTGGTCGTACTTTAGACGATATGGAAGCTGGTGCTCGTGTAGATGTAGATGACCGTAAGGAAAATCCAATGGACTTTGCTTTATGGAAAGCGGCAAAACCAGGCGAACCATTCTGGGAAAGCCCTTGGGGGCAAGGTCGTCCAGGTTGGCACATTGAATGTTCCGCCATGAGTCAAAAATATTTGGGCGAAGAGTTTGACTTCCACGGTGGTGGATCTGACTTAATCTTCCCTCACCATGAAAATGAAATTGCCCAATCTGAAGGTTGCTCCGAACACCATCCAGCTGTACGCTATTGGGTGCATAATGGATTTATAACGATTAACCAAGAAAAAATGAGTAAATCTTTGAACAACTTCTTCTTGGTGAAAGACATTTTAGAGCAGTATAGTGCAGATGCATTGCGTTTCTTCTTGTTGAGCACACATTATCGTAGTCCATTGGACTTCAGTGATGAACGCTTAGATGAAGCGACTAAGGCTATTGAACGATTCCAAACCGTGATTGACAACTTACTGTACTTAGAAAGTCGTCCAGAAGGATTGTGTGAACTAGAAGCAGCAGAATTGTTGAAAAATGCTCGTAACTATAAAGAAGAGTTCGAAGCAGCTATGAGCGATGATTTCAATACAGCGTTAGCAACAGCACCAATTTATGGTTTGGCAAAAGAAATTAACATCTATTACCAATCTGTTCAAAGCTGTGATGGCACTGTATGCCATAGTACTATTGGTGAAGTTAAAGAGATCTTTAAAATGATGTTAGATATTCTAGGTTTATTAGAAGAGGGCTGGAAAGGTCAAGAAACTAGTAACGAAGAATATAATCAATTAATGGAAGTCATCTTGAATATTCGTCAATGTGCTCGTGATCAAAAACAATGGGGCATTGCAGACTCCATTCGTGATGAATTAGCCAATATTGGAATTGTCATCGAAGATTCTCAACAAGGGGCACGGTGGAAAAAACGTGAACTTTAATCGATACAAACAGCTACGATCTATGGCGATTGATAAATTAAAATCTTCAGTGAAAGTAGAAGCAAATGGAGAGGGTCCTTTAGAGGACTCTCTTATGCTTGCTTATATTGGGGATGGTGTATATACCTTATTTATCAGAAATCGTGTAGTAGAAACGGGCATTACAAAAACACAAATACTTCATGATGTAGTGACGTCATTTATCAATGCAAAAGCACAAGCGAAAGTATTATTAGCTTTGGAACCTTCATTAACAAAAGAAGAATTGCTTGTAGCAAAACGGGCTCGCAATAGTAATGTACATGTACCGAAAAGTGCCAGTGTACAGGAATACCGCATGAGTACAGCCTTTGAGGCGTTGTTGGGGTATACCTATCGTAAGGGGGATGAAGAGAGGCTTGCTACTCTCATGGAATTCGCTTTTACTGAAACGTTGTCACGTATGTAGCATTACTGTAACGCGCGATTTATTCTGGTGTGCTTTGTCACGTTCATAATCGATATTTAGAATAAGGGAAGAGCACGGCATACCCCCTCTCAAACGGTATTTCATAATGTTTGTTCGGGGGCATACCGTGCTCTTCTTGTGTTTTCTAGATTAGAAAAAATTGAACGTGACATGGCGTAGAATATGACGTTTTTTCGCTATGCTAGTGGGAGTGACAACGTTTAAGCGGGTGGTGCTCAGGTGGGAAGGAGGACAGGAAGAACACGGCATATTCCTTCAGAAACGGTATTTCATAATGTTTCTTCAGGAACACGCCGTGCTCTTCTAGGTCTTCGGCTAATCATCAAAAAGCCACAGACTTCTTATAGCAGATGCAAATATATCTTCTTGGAAGTCTATGGCGTATTTCTCTAAAAGTATATAGGATAACAACGTTTCAGGGGGGCGCTCATGAGTTATGTTGGGAGTTGTCTTGTTTTAGTGGTATAATAGATTAATAGCTTAATGGTTTCTAAGCTTTTGTATTGATTTTGATGATATAAAATATGTACTTTTCATATTGATATGTTTAGCATGTATGTATAGATACTATTTGTAGTTAGTATGCTTAGTAATGTGAATCGCAAATATGTTTAGTAAGATGTTACTGCGTATTGTTAGGTTTGCTTTCAGGAAGGTTTGAGGTTTTCATGGATACGTTTATTGTGGGTCGTAATGCTGTGCGTGAGGCGCTGAAGTCGGATCGTGGGATTCATCGTATTTTAGTGGCGGAAGGTAAGCAAGGTGGCTCTCTTTCGGAGATATTGGGTTTGGCAAGGTCTAAGGGTATTGAGGTTCGTCGCGTGAAGGAACGGGATTTACAGAAGTATCCTAGTGATGTGCCGAATCAAGGTGTGGTAGCCTTGGTGAATGCGGTGAAGTTTCAAGAGCTGCAAGATGTATTGCTCAAGTGTACGGAAGAGCATCCGTTGTTGATTTTAACGGATGGTGTGGAAGACCCTCATAATATGGGGGCCATTATTCGTACAGCTGAATGTGTAGGTGCTACGGCGGTATTGATTCCAAAGCGCCATAATGCGCCTATTAATGCGACGGTAAGTAAAACCTCTGCAGGGGCTGTAGAATCGATTCCTTTGGTGCAAATTGGTAATGTAGCACAGACCATTGAGCAATTAAAAAGTCAAGGATTCTGGGTGATGGGTGCTCATATGGATGGGACTGTGATGTATGATGTCAATATGACAGGTCCTATTGTATTGGTCATTGGTAATGAGGGAAAAGGTCTAAGTCGATTGACAAAGGAATTGTGTGATGTATTGGTAACGATTCCTATGTTTGGAACCATTAACTCATTAAATGCATCGGTAGCAGCAGCGATTCTTTTATATGAAGCGAGACGTCAACGATAATAGGTATACTATGAAAAAAGATATTTTAATTGTAGATGGGTATAATGTTATTTTTGATTGGGCTGATTTAAAGTCTCTTAGTAAAGAATCTTTAGAACATGCTAGATTAGAGTTACGCCATCGTTTACTCAATTATGGTAGTTATAAAGGATATAAAATTATTTTAGTGTTTGATGGTAAGCATGCTCCATTTACAGCAGATGAACAACGTATATCATCTGACTTTATTGAGGTGTTTACAGGAACTCATGAGACAGCAGATGCTTATATTGAACGAGAAGTATTTAGTAAGAAAGGTCAATACAAGACAATATATGTTGTTACTAGTGATGGGGAGGAGCAAAACCAAATTTTAGGGTTTGGAGGTCTTCGCATTTCGGCTCGTGAATTACGTCACCAAATAGAGTTGTCAAAACAGGAAGAACGTAAACGCTATACAGGGCATCATAGACGAGATGCTATGACATTACAGCGAAATGAATTAGGTGCTCACATTGATGGTGATATCGCTGAAAAATTAGAACGTATGAGACGTGGGGAGCTATGAGAATAGCTCCTTTTGTTATACTTGACTTGATAATTTTTATAGAGGAATACTGGAATCAGTAGATACATGCATACATACTAGTATCTTACGGTGGATCTAGAACATAGAGATGATATATAAAAAAGAGGGTTAACTAAGAGAAATGGTATTTCTCCTTGTTAACCCTCTTTTAGAGTTCATTATAGAGCATTTACTTTAGCTGCTAAATTGGATTTTTTGCGAGCTGCAGTATTTTTATGAAGAACGCCTTTGGAGGCTGCTTTATCAATTACGCTTGTAGCATGAACTAGTGCTTTTTTAGCTTCTTCTACAGCGCCTGCTTGAGCAGCTTCTACAGTCTTACGAGTAGCTGTACGAATTTGAGATTTTACAGCAGAATTTTTCGCACGACGTTCAGCATCCGTTTTTACGCTTCTAATACTGGATTTAATATTTGGCAATTGAGTCACCTCCTTGTGATTTACTGTATTATTACTAAAGTAGTATATCATAGGGCGTACAGTTTTGCAACTATTTTTATATTTACTCTAAGGAATATTGGCTTATATAGCAAGGGTTTACACAGGAATAACCTCTATTTTCATCACTCATAACAGCAGGAAATATGGTATAATTAAGGATACATAAATCTATTAATAGGAGATGCTTATATGAAAAAATTAATGGTTATAGATGGCAGTAGTTTATTATATCGTGCATTTTTTGCTCTTCCACCACTGAAAAATGCCCTAGGAGTTCCTACCAATGCTGTGTATGGATTCTTAACAATGCTTACAAAACTGTATGAAGAAATTAATCCTGATTACATTGCAGTGGCCTTTGATAAAGGTAAACAAACATTTCGTATGGATATTTACGAAGACTATAAAGGAACTCGTCAAAGTGCACCAGATGAATTACGCCCACAATTTAGCTTGATCCGTGAAGTCTTAGAATCCTTAGGTATCATTGTCATTGAAGAAGAAGGATTTGAAGGTGATGATATCATTGGATCTTTGAGCAAAAAATGGGGCTCATCAGACCTTGCTGTTCATATCATTACTGGTGATAGAGATAATCTGCAATTAGTGGATGAGTATACCAGTGTGTTTTTAACGAAAAAGGGCATCACTGATATGCTTCATGTGACTATGACTAATATGGAAGAACTGTATGGGTATGGTCCTCAAATGGTCATTGAAATGAAATCTCTTATGGGAGATTCTTCGGATAATATTCCGGGTGTGCCTGGTGTTGGTGAAAAAACAGCCCTTAAACTATTGAATCAATATGGTACATTAGAAGGCGTGTATGAGCATATTGAGGAACAAAAGGGAAAATTGAAAGAACGATTAGTAGACAATAAAGATTTAGCGTTCATTTCACATCAACTAGCTACCATCAAAACAGATATGGATATGCCTTATGAACTAGAGCAATTTGTTCCTGTTGTACATCGTGGCGAAGTGACACCTTTATTTGAAAAGTTAGGCTTTCACGCAGTAACACCAAGATTACTAAAAGCGATGGGCGTGGCAGAAGAAGGAACTTTATTCGATCAATTTTTAGCTCCACCAGCAGAAGAAATTGAATTAACTCATGTCACAGAAGTGCCACGAGAATTTTATGAAAATAAAATAATCAGTGTTGTTCTAAAAGAGGCTGGAACACATCCATTTAGGACGATAGAAGCCTTATATCTATATAATGGGGATACTCAATTAGTTGTAAATGGATTTGTAGATGTAGCGCATTTAGAAACAGTCTTTGAAGGGGCCAAGGAACTGGTTACAGATAATGCGAAATTGTTATTTGAAGTGTTAGGTACTGAAACACCAAGTAGTATTTCTATTTTGAAAGAAGATACTGTTCATATTAAAGATGTAACATTAATGGCATACTTATTAGACCCAACAAGAGCAAACTATGGTATGACCTATTTATGTGAACGATTTGGACAATCTTCTATTCCAGCTACGGAGAATGAAACAGAGTGGGCTTTACAAGCACAAGCTTTATACCATATGCACGAGAAGGCTACGGAAGAGATGAAGACTGCTGGTGTATGGGGCCTATATAGAGATATTGAATTGCCATTATTACGTACTCTATGTGTACTAGAAAAAAATGGTATTTACATGGATGTAGACCAATTACACACTACATTGGAACGCTTCAAAGTAGAAGTTAGTGAACTACAAGAAAAGATATTTACAATGGCTGGAGAAACTTTCAACATTAATTCGCCAAAACAATTGGGTGTTATCTTGTTTGAAAAATTACAATTGCCAGTGATTAAGAAAACAAAAACAGGTTATTCTACGGATGCGGAAGTCCTAGATATGCTAAGAAATGACCATGAAATTGTAGAACAAATTTTGGCCTATCGGTCAGTGGTAAAATTGGTATCTACCTACTTAGAAGGGTTTGAAGGACTTGTGAATCCTCATACTAACCGGATTCATACTTCTTTTAATCAAATGGTAACAGCTACTGGTCGTTTAAGTAGTTCTGATCCGAATTTGCAAAATATTCCTGTACGCAGTGAAAAAGGCCGAGAAATTCGAGCTTTATTTAAACCTCATGATGGATATGATATGTTCGTCAGCGCCGATTATTCTCAAATTGAATTGCGTATTTTAGCACATTTGTCTGAGGACCCAGCGTTGATCCAAGCATTCCAAAATGGTGAAGATATTCACCGTTTTACAGCAGCAGAAGTATTAGGTAAATCCCTAGAAGAAGTAACGCCACTAGAACGTTCCCATGCAAAGGCTATCAACTTCGGTATTATTTATGGTATTAGTGACTTTGGCTTGTCTCGTGACTTGGGTATTACAAGAGCAGAAGCAAAAGAATATATTGAGTTATATTTCAGTCGTTATCCACAAATTAAAGGGTATATGGATCGTATGGTGCAAGAAGCCCATGAAACTGGAACTGTACGCACTATGTTTGGTCGTGTTCGCCCATTACCTGATATTAATAGCCGTAACTTTAACCGTCGATCCTTTGCGGAGCGCACAGCTATGAATACGCCAATTCAAGGGACAGCGGCAGACATTATTAAGTTAGCCATGAACCAAGTAGAACAAGCACTGGAAGAGAAAGGCTTGCAATCTCGTATTTTATTACAGGTGCATGATGAACTAGTGCTAGAAGTAGTAGAATCGGAACAAGAGCAAGTAGAAACTCTGTTGCGTAATTGTATGGAACAAGTAGTGACATTACGTGTACCATTACAGGTAGATGTGCACAGTGCACAGAACTGGGCAGATGTAAAATAGTAGGCTTTCATAATTTCGATGCTATCGTTTGTGTATAAAATAGTTAAGTATGAGTAGAATCAAATGTGGGGTGTAAATATGTATAAAATCGGACTCACAGGAGGCATTGCCTCTGGTAAAAGTACAGTGTTACGATGGTTACAAAAAAAAGGTGTTCCCTATATTGATGCAGATGTAGTGGCTAGAGAAGTTGTTGAGCCAGGAACGCCAGGTTTGCAAGAATTGGTACAGGCCTTTGGACCTAATACAGTCCTAGAAGACGGTACCTTACATCGTGCTTATATTGGTAGTCTTGTATTTTCAGATTCCAAAGCTTTAGAAACTATTAATTCTATTTTGCAACCCCATATTAGACATCGTATACAAGAATTGACAGAAGAATGGGAAGCAAAGGGAAAACAGGCTGTTATCTATGATATACCACTGATGTTTGAAACAGATTGGTATACACAGATGGATGAGATTTGGCTTGTGTACGTAAATCCTGTGACACAACTGAAACGTTTGATGAAACGAAATTCTTATTCTGAACAAGAGGCACTTGATCGTATCCATAGTCAAATGAGTTTAGATGACAAATGTAATTTAAGTACAGTGGTCATAGATAATTCTGGGACTATGAAACAATTAGAAAAACAATTACGTACATTGTGGAAAACAGCGAAAATTCACTTTCAGAAGGAGGAACTATGAGGGTATCCACAGCATTTGCTTGGCTAATCGTTGTTCTTACAGCCTATTATGTGCAATATGGACAACCCTATTTAGCTAGACAGTATGCGTATCCATTAGTATATGAAAGCGCGGTAATGAAAAATGCATCTACCTATCATGTAAGACCATCTATGGTTGCTGCTGTGATCTATACGGAGAGTAAGTTTGATACGAATGCAAAATCTTTGCCTGGTGCTATAGGCCTGATGCAGTTGATGCCAGATACGGCGCACTGGATTGGAGAACAATTAAATCAGTCTAGCCTGTCCGATCAAGATATTAAAGAACCGAACACGAACATACAATTAGGGACTTGGTATTTATCATATTTATTAGAAGAGTTCAAAGGTAATGAAATTTTAGCCTTAGCAGCCTATAATGCAGGGCGTGGTCATGTGGAGGCATGGATGCAGACCTATGGTTGGGATGATAATTTTGATGATGTAGACAAAATACCATTTCCAGAAACAAAAGATTACGTGAAACGCGTGATGGCGCATGAATCACAGTATCAATTATTATATAGTCAACTACGATAAGGAACGAATACATGGATGCAATCATAAAAGAATGTGAAAACCTCGATTTATCATGGTTAGAACCCACCATTGGAGATTTTCATTTAGTGGTGGAACAAAAAGCCATATCATCTACTGTATATAGTCTCTTTTACTATACAAATGATAAAAATTGGCGGTGGTCAGTCCTCTATGATACGGAAGTAGGGGATTACATGGTGCGTATCACAGTGCCTTTAGTAGAGTTTGTAGATATTGCTTTCATACGAGAGTCTTTAACACCATTTATGGAGAATTTAAAAGCTAATTATAAAGTATCTATGATAGCACGATTCATGGAGCCTCAAAAGGGATTTGTGTACGAGTACAAGAAAAAAGGTATACCCCAGTGGAATTATGGAGAGGTATTACCATCAACAATCGAAGGATATCAGTTAGATGTGACGCCTCACACTGCATTAGATATGATTAATGGTTCCTATATTATTGGTACCTATATCAAAGATAATGAGGAAACAGGAGTCGTCTTATTTTATAATACATTCCGGGATGAATTTTTTGGTGAAACTAGACAACAAGGCTATCCAGGAATTACACATGACTTGGATGCAACCACGATAGATAAATTTGAGCAAGCTTTGACGAATCATTTGCAAGAAGTATTACTTAGTTTATAAACTATTTATGCTATTTACTAAGATAAATGGTACATTTTTTAGGTAGTATGTAATGGTAATACTTTTGTATAGTGAACAGACATAGGATAGGGGAAGTATTTTGGAACAGATCCGAATAGAAAAACTAGGAAAATCCTTTGGGGTACGAGAAATCTTTTCTAATGTATCTTTTACCATACGACAAGGAGAGCGTCTTGCCTTAGTTGGCCCGAATGGGGCTGGTAAATCGACGTTGATGAAATGCATACTTGGCATAGAAGAACATGATGCGGGAATCATTGTGAAAGACAGTAGTATCACTATAGGCTATTTGCAACAAGATGTAAATCTAGGTGATGCTAGTTTAGAAGAAGAAATTCAAACGGCTTGGGCTGATGTACAGCACTTAGAATCCCAGTTACAAGCGTTAACGACAGAATTAGAACATCGAGATGCCACAGAACAGGACTTGCGTCGTTTATCCTATTTACAAGAGCGATTAGAATGGCTTGGTGGCTATGATTATGAAAAACAAAGCCAACGTATCGCCTATGGTTTAGGATTTAGTGACGAAGACTTAAAGAAGAAATCCAGTGAATTTTCTGGGGGACAAAAAACGCGTATTAACTTGGCGAAAGCCTTAGTGCGTCGTCCTGACTTTTTATTTCTTGATGAGCCTACGAACCATTTAGACATGCCGATGTTAGAGTGGCTAGAGGGATATTTAAAATCCTATAAAGGTGGCATTGTCATCATTAGTCATGACCGATATTTCTTAGATCAAGTGGCGACAGAAGTGGTAGAATTATCTCATCATAAAGTACATACCTATAAAGGTAATTATAGCCAGTTCTTGAAACAACGAGAGCAGCAACGAGTGGCGTATCAACGTGCGTATGAAAAGCAACAGGAACACATTCGTAAAACGGAAGAATATATTGATAAATATCGAGCAGGCATAAAATCTAAAATGGCACGGGGTCGCCAATCACAGTTAGATAGACTAGAAAGATTAGAGGCACCAGACCAAGATAGAGAGTTTGCTTTTACATTTCCTAAGCCGGAAATGAGTGCAGATCGAGTGTTGATGGTGGAAGATGTGTCTATTGGATATGATGTAGAACATCCAGTGGCTACACATATTACAACAACGCTACGTCGAGGAGATGTGGTAGGATTAATTGGTGCGAATGGAGCTGGAAAGTCGACTCTTGTAAAAACAATTATGGGGGAACTCAATACACTGGATGGATCGATTACCACAGGCAATCGTGTGCAGACAGGCTATTTCTCGCAAGAACATGAAGAGTTACATCCTACTTGGTCTGTGTTACAAGAGATCATGGCTCCTTATGATATGTCAGAAGAAGCTGCACGCAGCGTATTAGGTGCCTTTCAATTTAGAGGGGATGATGTATTCAAGTTAATAGGAGATTTATCAGGTGGTGAACGGGCAAGGGTAGCCTTATTACAGTTATTTTTAGAAGGCCGTAACTTCTTAATCCTCGACGAACCGACAAATCATTTAGATATCCCTACACGAGAAACAGTGGAACAAGCCTTACAACAGTTTGAAGGAACTTTGTTAATCATATCCCATGACCGGTATTTATTAGATGCAGTGGCAAAACGCATTGTGGTCTTAGATAATGGTGGCATTGAAGAGTTCCATGGAAACTATTCGTATTACAAAGAAAAAATGCTGGAGCGATCTGTGTTAGCAGCACAACGATTAGAAGTGGAGCAGACGAACCGCAACAATATGTCCAGCAATACAGCAGGAAAGGCTGACAATGCTAGAGATATAGCAGTGAGTAATGATTCTAATACTGAGGTACATACATGTACATTAGATACTGCTATAACAGAGGAACAAGATACTAGCTATTCAGAAGCAGTGACAGTACCTAAAAAGAAAACGAATTCTTTTATGCTGGAAAAAGAATTAGCCAAAGTAGAGTCGGATATTGCACGGTATGAGGCGACTGTTAAAATGTATACTGTACAGCTACAGGACCCATCTATCCAAGGAGATATATCAGAATATGAACGATTATCTCAAGAGTTAGCTAATACAACATCACAGTTAGAGGCCCTCTATGAGCGGTGGGAACACCTTGGTGAAGAGGCTTAGGAGGTTTCTATGAAAGGTCGTTTTGCCCCCAGCCCTACAGGTCATATACATGTAGGGAATTTGTGGGTGGCATTTTTGTCCTATTGGTCTGCACGGCATCAAGATGGTGAATATATAGTGCGCATAGAAGATGTAGATACTCAACGGTCTAAACCAATCTATGCAGACCATATACTAGAAGATTTATCTTGGCTTGGTTTTACTTGGGACGAAGCACCTACGTATCAATCCCAACGTTTGGATATATACGAGAGATATTTACAAGAATTACGTAGCCAAAAACGGTTATATCCGTGTTATTGTAATCGAGCGCGTTTACAGGAAATCAGTAGCGCTCCTCATCAAGGTGAAGCCCATCATGTGTACGATGGATATTGTTTAACCCATGAGCCGCCCATAGGTGAAAGACCACCCTCCTGGCGATTTCATATGGAGAATACAAGAGGATCCTTTCAGGACATATATCGAGGCACGGTAGATTATGAAATCCAATCTTGTAATGATGATATCGTATTAAAGCGATGGGATGGAATGATTGCCTATCATTTGGCAGTGGTCATCGATGATTATGAGATGGGTGTTACAGAAGTAGTTCGTGGTAATGATTTACTGCCTGTGACGGGTCATCAAATTGTGCTGGCCCAAGCCTTGGGGTTTCCTACTTTGCAATATGGTCATGCCTCTATGCTAGTGGATGTAGAAGGGTATCGTCTGTCTAAACGTCAACAAAGTATCACCATACGTGATCTACAGAATCAAGGAGCTACACCAGAGAGACTGTGGGCATGGTTTGCATTAGAAACAGGATTGCTCACAAAGGGGGACTTACCTCTTAGCGGTCATATAGGGCTTTCAGAACTATTGGACATTACAATTCCAAAGAAACTATTAAAACAAGATACAATTAAATTGACAAATTTCGATATTGTGGTATGATAGTACAGTAATGAGGTGATACGTATGTCAATGGAAACAGCGATCCAAGAAAAAACGTGGGCCGTTTTAGGTGCCACAACAAGAACCGATAAGTTCGGATATAAGATTTTCAAACATCTTGTCAATAAAGGATATACAGTGTATCCAGTGAATCCTAATATTACATCTATCGATGGCGTACCATGCTATCCAAGCTTGCATGAGTTGCCAGTAGTACCAACTGTAGTCGACTTTGTTGTGCCAGAAAAAGTTGGTTTAGAAGCTCTAGATAGTTGTAAAGAGTTAGGAATTAAGACCGTTTGGCTACAACCAGGTGCGGATAAACCGGCGGTAGTGAAAAAAGCAACTGAGTTAGGTCTTGAAGTGATTCAAGATTGTGTATTGATTCAAATTTAATAGGAGGCTTACATGAGCGCAATTATTGATGTAACATCTGCAAATTTTAAAGAAGTAGTAGCAACAAATGATAAAGTAACTGTTGTAGATTTCTGGGCACCATGGTGTGGATACTGTGTTCGCATGATGCCAGTATATGATGAATTGTCAGCTGCCTTAGGCGACAAAGTGACATTAACAAAAGTGAACACTGACGAACAACCTGAATTGGCACAATTCTTCAAAATTGAAATTCTTCCTACATTTGCTATCTTCAAAAATGGTGAAATCGTAGATCGTAAAATCGGTTTCATTCCATTAGAAGAATTAAAAGCAGCCGTAGAAGCTCATCTATAATACATACTAAGGACTGATGCATTCAGTCCTTTTTGTTTGCCTTAATGAGGTTATAGTTCTAGCATATTAATACGTCTGCATTAGGTAACAACATGTATTCTTAAACATAGTATGCACATTATTAATTGTGGGTTATAGAAAAAGCATGTATCTCAATGACAATGCGTCAAAAGATACATGCTTTTCTTATGTATACCGTTTATCTAATAAACTTTCTAGTTTTTTCTCTTTTCTAGCATCTAATATTTTACCAGCTAGAATAGAAGGAATAGCAACGCCTACACCGATGGATATGATGATTAGGATGGCAGTGACTCCACTTTGAATGGCTTCGACTAAGGTTGCAGATGTGAGAGAATTAATATGTAACATGGCATATAAAAATCGATAGATAAATACGCCAGGTACAAGAGGAATCGCTGATGGAATCGCTAATACCTTAGAGGATGTATGGGAATAATGAGCTGCTTTCAGAGAAAATAAACTGACCATAGCAGCAGCGATAAAAGTAGCGCCAAACACAGAAAATCCTAAGTATAATATGAGCGTATTTTTTACTAAAATAGCAATGAGGCCACCAATACCTATGAGTGGGAGTAGACGCTTTGGAGTATAAAACATCACAGCATAGCCCGCAGCCCCCACAATGGCAGCACCTAATAAAACAATGGAAATGCTGTCTGGAACAATACTTAAATGGGTAAAATCATAAGAATGATTGAAGTATTGAGCCATGCTAATCCCTACAGTCATACTGCCCACAATGAGTAACGTATGTACAGCTCGAGATATTCCTGCCAAAATATAGTTGTTTAGCAAATCATCGACGGTATTAATGAGAGGAATGCCAGGAACCATAAACAATGTGCAAGCAATCATAGCATAAATCACATCGGTAGAGTCAAAAATACATCCGGATAGAAAGGCTAATCCAGAAGATACCGCAGCAGCACAAGCAATGCTAATATAGCCATTGATTTGAAAACGCTTTAAGATGAGTTGGACTATGAATCCTAATAAAGCACAAACTGTTGTAATCCATGCAGAGATAATAGTACCCCCAAATAAGATAGGAAAAGCACCACAGGCAAATCCTGCAAAGATGGCAGATGTGGCATTCGAATGGGGAGGATCTTTTTTAGCAATCTCTTCGAGTTTTTGGGAAAATTCATCAAGAGTATACTCATTACGTAATGCAGTCCAAGTTAAGACACTAATGGAGGAAATAATATCCATATTAGCTCCTAAATATTGGACATTTCTAAAGGATGTAAAGCAATCTTCTGGACTATGAATATTAATTAAAATATTAGAGTAGGCAATATGGATATGAAGATGATCTGCTGGAATTCCCATATATGCGGCCGCGCGACGCATATCTCGAACAATTTGGTTCGCATTGGCTCCATTTTCAGATAATAAACAGCCCATACGGAGTAGAATTTTCACCTTTTTTCTGATTTCCACAAAGGGTTTTTCTAAAATGTGCAAATCCTTTTCTGTGTATTGAGACATCTTAATGCTTCTTCCGTAAGTATTTCGTATCTAAATCTACATCAACTTCCACAGTATCTGCTTCAGGTTCAGCATCTACAAACTCAATAGATTCCAAATGTTGTACCACTTGGGCACGGATAAAACCTAAATACACTTCATATAAATCTTTCTTTTCTGCTAACTCTTCTTCTGTTAAGTTTTGGCCAGATTTTTTTTTCGCTGCCAACGCATTAATGCGTGTTAATGCTTCTTCCATAGTCATTTCTTTTTTTTCTTGTTCTGTCATATATAATCTCCTTATTTGTTACTAGACTTTCTTTATGGTATGATACTCTATATACTAGGTTAGATGAAAGTATCTAACCCAGGATATTCATTGTAGATTTATATTATAACACAGTTTATATAGTTTTTTCATCTTAGAGGAGAAGGCTCCGATGCGAATCACAAAAGCCATTAAGGCAGAGCAAATACGAATATTGGGAGAAGTCTACCATGATGCAAAACCAGCCTTAGAGTTCACAACACCTTTTGAATTACTAGTGGCGGTGGCGTTGTCTGCACAATGTACAGACGAACGGGTTAATATTGTAACAAAACGACTCTTTCCTAAATACAGCGATCCAAAAGATATGTATGAACTGGGGATTCCAGGATTAGAAGCATTAATTAAAGATTGTGGTCTATATCGTTCCAAGGCAAAACATATTCACGAAACATGCAAGATTCTAGTGGAACAATACAATAGTGAGGTACCTCAAGATTTTGATACCTTAGTCACATTGCCAGGGGTAGGGCGTAAGACTGCTAATGTATTAGTGTCTATTCTATTTGATACGCCAGCCATTGCTGTAGATACTCATGTGTTCCGAGTGTCCAATCGGTTAGGTATTGCCAAGGGTAAAACACCAGACGAAGTAGAAAAGAAACTGAAAAAAGCAATTCCTATGGAACACTGGAGTGCCGCACATCATTGGATGATCTGGCATGGCCGAAAGATTTGTAAAGCACGAAAACCATTATGTGACGAATGCCCTTTATATGATGTATGCCAATCGGCGGGGAAGGTATAATATGACAGAACAAATGAGACGTCTCATTGAGACTTTTACAAAAGTAGGTATTACAGGACCAGCTATCGTACAAGAAATAACAAGATTTAGAGTATTAGATCAAATCATTACCCAAAGTGGTGAAGTCCGTGAGTGGGGCATTACACCGAAAGAATTATTTGAGCTTGCTCAAACATCTACAGTAGATATGTTTGGACCCTTGCCATATGATGAAGCAGGGTTTAAGGAAATTTATGGGATTTCCTTTAGTGTAGAATTGATGGACTTCATCAGTGCTACTGGCTATTATGAAGGTGTGTCTGCCGGTCGTCAATGGTCTGTACCGATGCAAGAAGTTATCGAGTTCCATAAGAACACTGAAGGAATCATTCTCTTTGCCTATTTCGAGGAATACGCAGCTATCGCAGAAGAAATTATGCAAACCCTTCCAACAGATCGTTTGCTCTTCTATACAGCTTCTGAAAGTTGCTATGATTTATTCCGCAGTTTATACCCACTAGCGCCTGTTATCAATGAGTGGCCAGAAGATGTTATCTTTGACCACATTGTAGCAGCTACTTCTGGTATGTTTACGGCGCCAGTAACAACGATGGAACAAATGGCAGCTCGTGTCAATAATGTGAGCGAAAAAGGTACTGTACGATACTTTATTCCAGTATCTGCTGTGCAAGATCAATTAAATATGAATCGAGTAGCCTTACAGTTTATGATTCTACAAAATCATTTAGAAGCGGTTCGAGAATGGGCTCCTTTACAAACCTATGAGTTCCGTTATGGATTAGGACCTGTGAAAAAAGTAGACTTGTCCATTTGTGAAGTCGTTGAAGATGGGTATAAACAAACCAACTTTATTCCATTGCCTCACGAAATTTTGGCATCCATGGAAACATTTAGTTTAGCTCATTATGGACTTTCACTATATGGTGTACAAGTTAGCATGAATCCGAAACATCCAACCATGGGTGAAGATGGATATATGCATGCTGATTATCGCATTCCAACCTATATGCAACGCATGTTTGAAGCCTTGGAAGGATACTATTTACAAGTATCTATGAAAGGTATCGATGTATCTGTTACATTAGAACGCAAAAATGGCATCCCATTAGGAGCATCTCCAGAAGATGCAGCTGTACAAGAGGCTATGGAGCAATCTATTTTACAAGATGATACGGTAGAATATCATTGGTACTTTAACCATCCAAGTGCGCCATTCTTGTGGTATACATATTTTAATAGTGAAGAAGGAAAACAAGTGGTGCGTACCTTAGCATCTATGGTGACTACAACACCTGCCTTATTACAATTAATGGGTAGCTGCCGTCGCCAAGTTGTGAAAGAAGAAGCGTTAGCTACATTTACCATAACGTTTACCACATCATTAGAACAATATGAAGCAGAAAAAGCACAAGCGGAAACAAACTGGGCCAATGCATTAGCGGGATTGGCCACTGCCATTGTACCAGAACCAACAGAAGTCAATACGGAAGTAGAGGAGGACTAATCATGGGAGTTGTAAATTATTCGATCTATAAAGTGCTAGGCACATTGTCTGAAAATAAAGACGGCATGAAAAAACAATTAACATGCACAAGCTGGGGACGTTACAATCCTAAATTCGATATCCGTGCTTGGGATGAAGATTACGTGCAAATGACAAAAGGCGTCACATTAAGCCTAGAAGAAATCTTAGAATTAAAAGAAATCTTAAATTCTGTAGATTTGGAAGAAGCTTTAGAGGAAGCAAAACAAGAACGAGCAGAGGCTAAAAAATTAGAAGCAGAAAAATCTGAATAAGTCATACCTATATTGTGAATCGTATATGATATAGCATATGAGACATACATAAAGCCTATGGCTCCAAGTATATGGAGCATAGGCTTTATTTTGTATACATGTCTATTAGATATTCCAAAAATTCTTTTATGTATGATATAATGTATATATATTTAAAGTTAGGCATATATTTACGCACCTTAGAACGAGAGATTGGGGAGATACAATGAAAAAAGAAAGAAAAGAACTCTTAACGTTATGGATTACCTTGTCTTTGCAGTTAGGAACCTATGCATCGCAGGGCATTGTCAGTCATGAGGTAATGGTGGACAATAGTCAGTCTGTCCCCGTTATACAGATTGCCAATCCAGTACATGGTGTATCCCATAATCGGTATGAGTCCTTTTCTACAGATACGGGGGCTATCTTTAACAACGCCACTACACCTACAATTAGT
>CAUQBP010000019.1:0-26685 GCA_963516605.1 uncultured Veillonella sp.
AGAGCCTTCTTATTTTTTTATTTTTTGTCACAAATGTATTATACTCTTACAATTTCCCTTATTTCTTAGCTTTCTTCGCCAGTCTATCTCGTTCTTTTTGCTCTTGTTTTGCCAATCTTTCTTGCTCCTTAGCTTGCTGTTTTGCTAATTGAGCTTCCTTGTTAGCCTGTTGTTTTGCTAATCGAGCTTGTTCCTTCGCTTGCTGTTTCGCCAACTTTTGTTCTGCTTGTAACTTAGCTCGCTCCGCCTTTGCCAATCGTTGTTGCTCTTTCTTTGCCAACGCCTCTTGTTTTCGTTGTGCTTTCTCTAATTGGCGTTGGGATTGAGCATCTACCCGTTCTTGTTTGCGCTCTGCTTTTTGCAATAGAACCCACTCTTGTTTTGCGGCTTTTATAAGCGGTCGTTGTTCCTTTTTGGACGCATCCCATTGGCTCCCAGCCATAGCCGCTTGTACTTCTCCATCAATTGGTTGTAAGGCTATGTTTCCTTGGTTCTTCACCGAAGGCACTACTAATTCCAAATGGCTTCGCTGAGAGGATCCTTGGTGAGAGGTGCGAACTTGTACACCGCTACGATTTGGCAACGCAGATGTATCAATTTGGAAGGCTTCCATTTTCTTTTGGATTTCTTCTTTCGTTAAGGCTGGTTCCACTGCGATTGAGGTACCCTCATCCGCACTATCCGCCTGTGCTTTACCTGATTTTGCTTCTTCTTGTTCAATTTCATAATTCATAATGGACCGACGATTTTCATTGTACAGTCGCAATGCCAACATGCGGTCACTTTCATTCATGGTTTCACGACGTGATACCACATCTGCCATCATAGGGATGAGTTCTTTTCTAGTGAATGCTCGTGACCCTAAGTCTATCCCTTTAGTATCCGTAATCGCTCCATGTTTTACCAAGGTCATGAGCGCTTGGTATTCCCAATCAGGAGGACTCACTACACCATATGGGTTTGCTTCTGCTTGAGCTACCGTCAATCCACCAGCCACTAGTGCCAATGCTATATAATATCGTAATTGTTTCATATCTATATCCTTTCTATAACCTATGCCGTCCTACATACTGCGCCTTAGGGAACTCTGCTAACCACGCTGTTTCACCACTGGCACGAACAGCTACAAGTATCGCTGTAGCAGGTCCGCCCCTATGATCTAATTCCTTATCTGTCAGTTCTATGGCCTCCATAGATGCCCCTTCTAAATAACTTAGCACCGTCAACTCTTGACGGATACCTCTGGAACCAATGGGTACCACACGAGATGTACCAGGATGTGCCAAGGCTCGTTTCACCTCATCATAGGTGACAATCCACTCTGGTTGTTCTAACACTTCATGACCTACTAATGGTTTCCCTAATACGTACACAGCATAGGGTTCTCCTGTGCCAAGCACTTCTGGTGCACCCACTCCTAGAGCCGTAATCCCTACGGATGTAGTGCTCACTTTCATATTACTTTCATGGCTACCATTAATGGGCACAGTAATATCTAGTGTATCCAGTTCTTCTTGAATTCCTTGTACCACAGAGGTCACCACCGTATCGTAGTCGCCGCCAATGAGGTATTGTATGGCTTTCACAGTGCCTCTAGCGCATAGAATTTCAAGCATTGCCACACGAGCTGCGAAGGCACCTACCATGGCATAGGGTACGGCTAGCACATCATGCTCCTGTAACCCAATACCACTGCTAATATCACTGGCAATGATCCAATCTTCATTCTCTTTCAAGGAAAGTCTCGTTATATCACGCATTTCGTTTACCACCAAACACTCGATTCAACTGACTCACTACAAGAGCCGCCCCTACATAGTTCAATACATAGGCTAAAGACAAAGGCACAAATAAAATAGCCACAATCTCAGTACTCTGTGTCATCCATGCAATCACGGCGAGTCCGATACCAATGTTAACGATATACCCCAGTATACCACTCACTACATAAGAGAAAGATGAAGTCATTCGTTTCATTATATATCCAATGCTAGCCCCAGTCCCTGCCATAATAATAGCGACTGCCATATGGATGGGGACACTGAGAGGAAACCCCGTGGAGGCAGCTGTTGCTATATGTCCTAAAGCACCTAGCACAGCACCCGCTACAGGACCTAACAGTAAGGCTCCCACAAAGGCTGGTGATGAATCAAATCCAATGGAATATACTCCAAAATGGATCTGTCCGCCAATAGCGCAAAGAGCAATCAGTAAGGCGTAGGCCGTCATTGTTCTAATATTCATAATAACCACTCCTAGGGAAGAACAAATCATAATTTCTACCTTTATTATAGGTGACCCTACCGCATAAAGCAATCATTCATGGTCTTTTCATGTACAACGGCTATACTACTTCCATATATCTCTTTAAAGTATGTTAAAAATACGATACAATACAACTATATACTAACCTATGAAAGGAGTTCTTATGAAAGTCTTAATTATTGAAGATGAAGAAATGCTGAATAATATTATCGCCAAACGTTTGAAGGTAGAGTCTATGATTGTAGACCAATGCTATAACGGCGAAGATGGATTAGATTATATTTCTACGTCCAGTTATGATGTGATCGTCATGGACATTATGATGCCAAAAATGGATGGTCATGAAGTGGTGAAACAAATGCGCGCCGAAGGCAACAAAACACCGGTCCTTTTCTTAACTGCCAAAGATGCCCTAGAAGATAAAGTGTCTGGATTAAACCTAGGGGCCGATGACTACTTAGTGAAACCCTTTGAGTTTGACGAACTCATCGCTCGCATCTATGCCTTAGCTCGCCGTGGTCGTAACCAAGCGGTAGAAGATATCACTGCTGGCCCTTTGCGTATCAATCATAAAAGTCGATCTGTCTTTCTTAATGACGAACCCTTAACGTTGACTGCCAAAGAATTTGACTTGTTATTCTATTTAGCAAGCAATCCCAATATCGTCTTGTCTCGCCAACAAATTCTCGACCATGTGTGGGAATACGACTATGAAAGTTACTCCAACCTCATCGACGTATACATCAAAGACTTGCGTAAAAAGGTCGATATCGATGAAAACAAAAAATTAATTCAAACGGTTCGTGGCGTCGGCTATGTATTCCGCACCGAGGAATAATCTATGCGTTCTATCGTCAATCGTATGTACCATAGTGTCATACAGCCTATATGGAATTCTATAGAGACCGTTCTATTACGTGTTCCTTTGGTGTATAAGATCACTAGTTGGTATTCTATCTTTCTCTTGCTGATGATTGGGCTCCTTGCTACATTCGTAATGCAATTTACCCACATTTCGGATCAAAACGAAATTCGTACGGACTTGCAAGAAAAGGTCATTGAGGCTGCTAATCATCCAAGAAAATACAAACCTTTTGATGAGGGTATCTTTCTGTTGGTCTACTCCCATGACGGCATCATCTTACGAGGCAATCCACCAGACCGATTCTCTAAAAATGCGCCACCTTCTTTTGATGGTATCACCGAAGTCAGCCAAGATGCTCATTCTTTCTTGTATTATGATGTACCTATCCAACATATGCCGGGCGTACAAGGTTACATTCGTGGCGTCGTACCGATGAGTTTTCTGGACAGAAAATCTAACAATATGTTCCTAGCTTTACTGCTAGGGGGCATCCTTTTTGTCACCGTTGCCTCCATTGGCGGGTATTGGATTATCCAACGTGGTTTAAAACCAGTGCGCACTGTAACAAATTTAGCGGAACAAATTTCATTGAAACGAGATTTGTCGGAACGCATCGAAAACATCCCGCAATCGGGAGATACTATGTATCAGTTGGCATCTACTTTCAACCATATGCTCAGTAGCTTGGAAGAGGCATCGAATCGGGAAAAACGATTTAATTCCGATATATCTCATGAATTGCGCACGCCTATCGCTGTCATCCAAGCAGAAAGTGATTACGCCCGCCAATATGTGTCTTCTTTAGAAGAAGCTAAGGAAAGCTTTCAGAATATTTTCGTCCAAAGTAAGGGCATGGCTGATATGGTATCCCAATTACTAGAAATAGCACGCCTAGACAGTTTAACCAATATCGATAAGGTACCAGTTCCCCTTTCAGAGGTAGCACAACAACTAGCCTCTACCTATGCTCGCTTGAGTCAGGATAAGGGACTGACCTTCACTAGTCATATTGATCCCTCCATCGTTGTACATGGCAACCAAATTCTGTTGCAACAAGCGATGGCCAATCTGTTGGATAATGCCTTCAAATTTGCTCATCATACAATCCATTTTAAAGTTTCCTTAGGCGATAGGATTCATATCTTTGTCCAAGATGATGGCATCGGCATCCCGCCTGAAAGCATTCCTATGGTTTGGAACCGCTTGTACCAAGTAGACCCCTCTCGTACGTCAAAAGAAAACAAAGGCCTCGGACTTGGACTCTTCTTTGTACAAAATGTTGTACAACTCCATGAAGGTACGTTAGAAGTAGAAAGTATACCAGACGTACGCACCGTCTTTGGATTCCATTTACCTATCCCATCCGAAACGGGCACAGAGCCGGAAACAAAGGTATAGAATCTCTGAACCGTATCACCCCCTTAATACAGAGATATATCTAACAACATACATAGTCAGTAAGACACTGTAACAAAATACTGTATATACAATAGAGGAACATTGACCAACTTGATCAACGTTCCTCTATTTGTATATATAAATTATTTTGGTTCTTCTACTAAGCGACCCGCTACATAGCGTTTCATAATATGACGATCATCACCGATGTATATCCATCGCTCCAATCGCTCTTCTAAAGACCGTTCATTGGCATCAAACATAGATGTATCGTCGATAACAAGAGCATCTAGTTCATAGCCTTCTTCAAAGCTACCTACCTTACCAAAGAATGTTCCTCCACCCTTAGTGGCTAAGTAAAAAGCTTCGCTTAAGGTCAATGGTGCATATTGATTGTCTACTTCTACCCATTTCATTTTAGATAGGCCGATGGCTTCCATCAAGACTTTCGCCATGGATACCGCATGTCCCCCTGAAATATCTGACCCCAATCCCACTGGGATATGATGTTCTAAGAGTTTACGAATCGGTGCAATACCGCTAGATAAATTAACATTAGAATATGGACAATGGGATACCATCGTCTGCGTTTCTTCCATACGGTCCATTTCTTCATCACTTAAATGAATGCAATGAGCCATTACCGTTGGAGTCTGTCCCATCAATTGATGTGCATAATACACATCTGTATAACTCGGTGATTCTGGATGCAAAGATGCGACCCATTCAATTTCCCCATAATTTTCAGACAAATGCGATTGTACCGGCACATCGTATTCCTTGGCTAGTTCCCCTAATCCTCGCATCAGTTCACTTGTACAGGACGGCACGAAACGCGGTGTAATAATCGGTTTCACAAGAGTACCAAATGATTTTGCTTCTTCTAACCAAGCTTTCGTATCTGCTAACGACTCTTGCGTAGTTTCAATCAGGAAGTCTGGACTATTTCGATCCATATTCACCTTCCCTACGAAAGCAGATAATCCCGCTTCTTGCAATAGTTTCATCAACACTAATGTGCTATCCTTGTGGATCGTACCAAATAGAACACTACGGGTGGTACCATGTCGCCATAGATCACGCACAAAGGCACTATATACTAGACGGGCATACTCTGGATCATTAAACTTCGTTTCCTCTGGAAATGTATACGTCTCAAGCCAAGGTAATAACTCTTTATCCATACCAAGACCACGATTACAATATTGTGGTGCATGGGCATGGGTATCTACAAAACCCGGAATGATAAGTTGATCTCCATAGTCAACTACAGGCAATCCCTCATAAGATCTTGGCAAAGTCTCACCACAATGCACTACTACACCATCTACAGCTACAATATATCCATGTGGTATAGCTACCAACTGCGTTGGACTCGGTGTGTGCAGAATATGTCCTTTCAAAATCAATGTGTCTTGCATAGAACCACCTCCGTGTATAACCTTATACAATTACCATATGAAGTTTACAACAGTATGCACATATAGCATGTTATGTATGAGTGAATTATATCACACTTGGTGTATATCGTCTATCAACTTATAGAATGTTCGGGCGATTTCCATGGACTTTCAATACTATAGAGCCAATGATCATCATCCCTATACCTGCTACTAGGAATACATATGAGGTACCCCAATAGGTCGCCACTATGCTTGCAAATAAAGGCCCCATCATATTTCCCAATTGCTGCGATGTCGTGGCGAGTCCAAATACTCGACCACGGACTGACGGATCGGTATTCACTGTCATAGCAGATCCAAGGGATGGGAAGATACCCACAATGAACACTCCTATGAGTAGTTGCAATGCCCCAAACCACCATAAACCAAATGGTAAACTTTGCAATAATAATACGGTTCCCGTACCCAACAGCCCATACGAGATAACCTTAAAATATCCTCGTCGTTGTCCATAAGCTGCCCACACATTAGTCATAATCATACCCATCACACCGCCACCACTGAGAATAGACCCTGCTAACATGGCAGCCCCTTCCATGGAACCTTTTAATTCGCCCACATAAATTGCCACGATAGGTTGTAGCATGAGCATGACAGATTGCACTAGAAAATATAACCCTAAAATATGGATCAATACCTTATTTCGTTTCGCCTCTTGTAAATCTTCTTTAAAAGAAGTAACTTTCACTGGGGCTACACTTTCAACCTGTGGTTCTTTCACAAAGATGGCGATGGCGGCGGTAACGATAAATAAGGTAATGCCCGCCACTATAAACACAGGACGCATCCCTACCGCTAATTCTGTTAATCCACCGGTTAAGGGGCCCACTGTATTCCCTAGAACTAATCCCATCTGAAAGATACCCATCGCGGTGCCCACTCGTTCCTTCGGCACCGACAACGATACCATGGTCATAGCGGCTGGCATAAATCCATTGGCAAAGCCTTGAAACGCACGCACTAATAAAAATTGATATTCATCTTGTACAAAGGCGCTCCATAAATAGGAAACGCCAATTAAAATCCCTGCCCGGACTGCCATGAGTTTCTTTCCATGCTGATCTGCCAGTCGCCCCCATACGGGAGCCATAATAGCTGCAATAAAAAAAGAAATAGAAAATGACAGCCCAGACCAAAGGGCTAAGTGTTCCTGTTCCACTCCCAGCTCTAACAGGTATACGGGAAGGAAGGGAATAATCATTGTATAGCAAATAGCTAGCAACGACATTCCTATCGTGAGAATCCACACTGCCACCATCCCTGTTTGTTGTAATCGTTTCATGTTTCACATCCTCTAGTAACTTCAGATTGTAATCTTATTGTAACACATCTACTCCTTGGTCCAACAAACCACTCTGGATTTGAAGAAATAAAAATAGAGGATAGTTGATGTGGTATCAACAATCCTCTACTCACCTTACAAGTAAGTTTAATTAGATTTTATAGCCTTTTACATTGTGTAGTACTTTGTACAGTAAGCCTTGCAATACTTGTAGGTCCTCAGGTGATAAACCAATGTTTGACTCAATTAACTCAGGAATGTGGCGAACCTTTTTCTGTAATGATTGTCCCTTTGCTGTTAAAGTAATCTCCATGGAACGCTCATCCTCTTTTACTCGCTCACGCACAATGAATCCTTTTAATTCTAGTTTCCTTAACAATGGTGTTAATGTTCCGGAATCTAGGAACAATCGAGTTCCAATGGCTTTTAAATTCACGCTTTTCAATTCCCAAATAACAGACATCACTAAATATTGCGTATAGGTCAACCCAATCTTAGTCAATTCTGGTTGGCATGCCCGAAACACTTCTTTAGCTGCTGCATACAAAGGAAACCCCACATGGGTTTCTACGTCTAATCTTTCTTTCTCTTTTTTCACTTTCAACTTCCCTTACCCTTTTCAATGCTTACACTGAGAAATGTCGGTCGATGACATCCTGTAATGTTAAACTTTGCATGTACTCGCGTAAATGATTTTGTAAATGCTCCCATAATGGTAATGTACGGCATCCATCGCTCATTGGACATGTGTTCACTTCTTCCTCTAAACAAGCCACAACGGCAATGGAATCTTCTGTAGCCGCAAGAATATCATACACTGTATACTCTTTTGGTTCTTTGGTTAATTGATAGCCACCGTATTTACCACGCACACTCTTTACGTACCCTGCAGCACTCAATCGTGCTACAATTCCTTCTAAATATTTATCAGAAATTCTTTGGCGCTCCGCCATTTCGCGAATAGATACGTTCCGATCTACGCTATGTTCTGCTAAGTCCACTAGAACACGTAATGCATATCGACCTTTAGTAGAAATTTTCATAGATAATACCTCTTCAAAAGTAGGATTTATTCCTAGGCTCTATTATATCTATAACAACGAAATTTGTCTATATAGATTGTGTACATATTTAGTATATAAAATGCATAACTACCACGCATTATACTCATATATACAATATCTCGCTGTATATTTACACACACTGAAAACCAATGTCACCTCTCAGTGTACTCTCCATTTATTTATTAGTTATATTTATATAATTATCTAACTTTTATAATTTTTTTGAATATATTCTACCAAAAAACCTATCCTTATAACTTCCTCTATGCTACAATAAAAGAGCATTTTTATTTAATTATTTAGGAGGTTTCTCATGTTAGAACGCGTATTCGCCCTAAAAGAGCGAAATACTACGATCCGTACAGAAGTCCTTGCGGGACTGACTACTTTCATTACCATGGCATATATTTTGCTATTGGCACCCAACTTGCTAAGCTTAGCGGGTATGGACAAAGATGCTGTATTAATTGCTACAGCCTTAGGGGGCGGTTTAGTCACTATCGCCATGGGACTGTTTGTTAATTATCCTATCGCTTTGGCGCCTGGTGTTGGCTTATTGGCTTTCTATTCTTTTACCGTAGTCCTTGGCATGGGATTGACCTGGCAAACAGCATTAGGTGCTGTATTTATTTCTGGACTCGTCTTCCTTGTACTGACGCTAACTAAAATTCGTCAGCTTATCATTGAGGCTATTCCGTCTTCTTTAAAAATTGCCATTACCGTAGGTATCGGCTTATTCATTTGTATCATTGGTTTAAAACTATCTGGGCTTATGACCATCGCTTTATCTTTGCAGCCCGGCACATTGAACGATATTGTGACTGCCAAAGGTCATGGAGCACCTGCCGCATCAGAAACCTTATTAACATTAGGTAACTTAGGCAATCCAGAAGTTCTCTTATCCCTATTCTCTTTATTTTTCTCCGCCGCTTTGATGGCTCGTCGAGTAACAGGAGCTCTATTGATTGGTGTCATCGTCACATCCATCATTGCCTATGCTACCGGTATCGCTAGCTTACCAGATTCTCTAAGCATTATGGCGATTCCAGATTTCAGTAAGATTGCGTTTATGGAACTAGACATTCCCTCTGCTTTCCAAGTAGGTCTTGTAACCATTATCTTCTCTTTTACTTTCGTTGAACTATTCGATTCCATGGGTACCTTAATTGCTACCGCCTCCAAAGCTGGCATTGCGGATCCTAAAAAAGGGGAGTTCCCTGGTCTTGGTAAAGCGATGATTGTGGATTCACTAGGTGTAAGTTTTGGTGCTATGCTTGGTTCTAGTACGATCACGGCTTTCGTTGAAAGTGCTGCCGGTGTTGGCGCTGGTGGTCGTACAGGACTCACTGCTGTCACTTGTGGTATCATGTTCATCCTTTGTTTATTCTTTGCTCCATTGATTGCATTAGTTCCCAATGCAGCAACAGCCCCTGTACTTATCTTGGTAGGTGCTTTGATGATGGAAGCTATCCGTGAAATCAATTTCTCCGACTGGACAGAAGGATTCCCTGCGTATTTAGTCATTGTGTTAATGCCTTTCACATACAGCATTGCCAACGGTGTAGCAGCAGGTCTCATCGTATATCCGTTGATGAAATGTATCACCGGCCGTCATAAAGATGTACACTGGTTCATGTACGTATTAGGAGCTATTGTATTAGCTAAATATGTATTCTTTGATTAATCGATTCTCATTACGACTCAACTAAATAAATATAGGCATATATGGTATGAATTTTATTGCATTCTAACCATATATGCCTATTTTATTACCTATCTTTCTATCATATGTATATCAATTCTTAATTATGTGATTTTTATCACAAATTTTTATCAACTATCTTTTTTTCTCATGGTTGCTATGCTATAATGTAAACATAATTTATTATAGAGGAGGAGGTTTTACTATGTTAGAAAGGTTATTCGCACTGAAAGAGCGGAACACCTCAGTTCGCACAGAGATCCTCGCTGGTCTCACCACATTCATTACCATGGCATATATTTTGCTACTAGCACCTAACTTATTAGGATTAGCTGGAATGGACAGAGATGCCGTATTAATCGCTACTGCTTTAGGTGGTGGTTTGGTTACTATGATTATGGGACTATTTGTTAACTATCCATTAGCCTATGCACCAGGTGTAGGGCTCTTAGCATTCTACTCCTTTACAGTAGTTATTGGCATGGGATTAACATGGCAAACAGCGTTAGGTGCCGTCTTCATATCTGGTCTCGTCTTCTTTGTATTAACTGTAACAAATATACGTTTACTTATCATCAAGGTAATTCCTGCGTCGTTAAAGTTCGCTATCACCGTAGGTATTGGCTTATTTATCTGTATTATCGGTTTAAAGCTATCCGGATTAATGACCATTTCCCTATCCTTACAACCAGGCACCTTGCATGATATTATTGCTGCTAAAGGTCATGGCTCTCCTGGAGCTTCTGAAACATTACTAAGCTTGGGAAATCTTAAAAATCCAGAAGTTCTCTTATCTTTATTCGGATTGTTTTTCTCCGCTGCTTTGATGGCGCGCCGCATCACAGGTGCTTTACTCATAGGTGTCATTACCACATCGATTATCGCCTATGTAACAGGTATTGCTACGCTGCCTGAAACATTAACATTTATGGCCATACCTGATTTCAGCAAAGTCGCATTTATGCAGCTAGATATCAGCTCCGCTTTTCAAATTGGGCTTGTAACTATCATTTTCTCGTTCACCTTTGTGGAATTATTTGACTCCATGGGCACATTGATTGCTACCACGGCTAAAGCTGGTATTTCTGATCCAAAAGCTGGCAAATTCCCTGGTTTGGGAAAAGCTATGATTGTGGACTCTCTCGGCGTAAGCTTTGGGGCCCTTCTTGGTTCTAGTACGATTACAGCTTTCGTTGAAAGTGCCGCTGGTGTTGGCGCTGGTGGCCGTACTGGTTTAACCGCTGTCACTTGTGGACTTATGTTCATCCTTTCTTTATTCTTTGCTCCATTGATTGCGTTAGTACCCAATGCAGCGACTGCACCTGTATTAATTCTTGTAGGCGCATTAATGATGGAATCCATTCGTGAAATCGATTTCTCCGATTGGACAGAAGGTTTCCCTGCCTACTTAGTTATCGTTTTGATGCCATTCACATACAGCATTGCGAACGGTGTAGCTGCAGGTCTAATCATCTATCCAATTATCAAAGTCATTACTGGTAAACATAAAGAAGTACACTGGTTTGTATATGTTATGAGTGCCATTGTATTAGCTAAATATGTATTCTTTGACTAATTAAATACATAACTTATTGAATCTTACGACGATTAAAAAGGACTGTATACATGTACTCGATACATGTGTTACAGTCCTTTTTTCTTATTTCTTGCCATCTATGCAATTATAACAAGTCGTCTTCGTACACCGCTTCTTCAAAGAACAATGGCAACAAGTCTTCGCTATATTCATTCATATCGCGGCCTGTTTTGGAGAATACCACAGATGCAGCAAATCGCATTAACTCCGCTTCATTCTCTGGATTATTTACAAATTCTTCAATAATTTTATCCATATCTAAATGACGTTTCATAATGAATCGAGCTAATTTACGACGATTCACAGGATCATTCACCAATTCATCTACATCAATAATATACTCTGGCATTTTAATCGCAATATGCGTGTGGATTCCGTCTTCTTTCATGATAACCTCCTACATTGTACGCCCTATAGTAGGGCTATGCTTATATACTAACAAATGTTATATTTCATGGCAATTACATAACTACTTGTATCCATTCTTCAACTTTCATAGTAACCTACCAAAATCGGTCATACCCTTAAGTACATCTAGTCAGTTCCTGTATTCCTTATACATACATGCATATGTGCCTATAAGTTCGCTATGCGCTGTACCCGCTCTTGTAAGCTAGCCTCATCGGTAAACACCGTATCTAAGCACAGTCCATGGGCAGGTGCTGTTTTTCCTATGAGTTGTCTATTTTCCGCACCAATGATGCGTGGCACGTCCTCTGGTTGAAAGCGACCTAAGCCTACATCCACCAAGAATCCCGCCATATTCCGCACCATGTGATACACGAATCCATCTCCTAACACATGGATTCTGACAGTCGTTCCCTCTTGGAATACCTTTACAGCGTACATGGTTTTCACTGGATCTTGTACTGTCGTATTATGGCCTTTGAAAGTACTGAAATTATGTGTTCCTTCTAATGCCTTTGCGGCTTGCTTCATGGACGATATATCCAAAGGTTTGCGCACATGGTAGGCATAACGCAGTTGTAGTGGATCAACCACGGCATCATTATGAATGGTGTAAATGTATTCCTTCCCTTTCACATAATTCCGTGGATTCCAATCCAATGACAACTCCTGTGCCTCACGGACCACGATATAGGGTGGCATATGGGCAATGAGGGCTCTCATTAGATTATCTACGGGAATCTTACCGGTCGTGGTGAAAGCCACTACTTGTCCTCTAGCATGGACACCTGCATCCGTCCGAGAAGAGCCGTAAATCGTGATGGGCTCATTACAAACCTTAGACAAAGCCTCTTCTAAATAGCCTTGTACGGTAGGTCCATTCTGTTGCCGTTGGTATCCACAAAGCTCAGTGCCATCATAGGCGACGATGAGTTGTATGGTTCTTGTCATATACCAAATCCCCAGCGCAATACGGCTAACACAATACTTACCAATACCACGGCGCCAATGCCATAAGTATCTAATGAACTATATTGTAATTCTTTCAAGCGAGTACGTCCTTCTCCACCTCGGTAACAACGAGATTCCATAGCCACTGCTAATTCATCGGCACGGCGGAAAGCGCTAATAAACAACGGCACAAGTAAAGGTACCATATTTTTAGCCCGCTTCAGCAAGGATCCTGTAGTAAAATCAGCACCACGGGATTCTTGGGCTTTCATAATGCGATCTGTTTCCTCTAATAAGGTCGGAATGAATCGTAAGGCAATGGTCATCATCATAGCCAGTTCATGGGCTGGCACACCAATACGTTTCCATGGATTTAGGAGTCTTTCAATACCGTCCGTCAAGCGAATTGGTGATGTTGTATACGTCAACAAGGAGGAGAACACGATTAAGAAAATCAATCGTCCTGCCATGAGACCGCCCAAATTAAGACCTTCTCGACTGATGTGTAACCAACCATAGGTAAACAGGTATTCCCCCGGCGTGGTGAACACATGAATAGCCAAGGTGAATACGATGATAATCCACAGCGGTTTAATGGACAACCACACCAGCCGCACTGGCAAGCGAGACAGCCCCAAACAGCCAAAGGTAAAGGCTGCCACAATACTATAGGTTACCAAGCTGTCCGCAAAGAATATGGCAATGATGAAAATCATAGTAGCTATAATCTTAGCCCGTGGATCCATGCGGTGTAACAAGGAATCTCCTGGAAAGTACTGTCCGATGGTAATATTACTTAGCATGGTGCACCTCCTTGAGATAGTCGTAAATATCTGCTACTGCCTCATGGACATGAACACGGTCAATATTTACCGGAATGTTTCGTTCTGCCAAAGCTTGCAAGGTTTGCGACAATGGCGGTATATCCACACCGGCAGATTGCAATTTATCACGGTCATTGTGGAAAATCTCGATAGGATTGCCGTCCAATAGGACTTGCCCTTGGTGCATCACAATCAAGCGATTCGCCATACGGGAAATATCTTCCATATTATGAGATACAAGAATAACGGTAATCCCTTTTTCCTTGTGTAGTTTCAGGATTTCTCCAAAGATTTCTTCTCGTCCAAACGGGTCCAGCCCCGCAGAAGGCTCATCGAGGATTAAATAGTCTGGGTCTAAGGCAATGACCCCTGCAATGGCCACACGGCGCATTTGTCCTCCCGACAAATGGAAAGGAGACCGCTCAGCATAGGTATCGTAGTCTAAGCTTACAAACTGCATGGCTTCTCGCACACGGCGATCTACTTCCGCCTCATCAAAACCTAAGTTTTTAGGTCCAAAGGCAATGTCTTTAGCAATGGTTTCCTCAAACAGTTGATGTTCTGGATATTGAAATACCATGCCTACTTTATGACGTGTCTGTTTTACTTCTTCCGTTTTACCCACTAAGTCCACACCATTGACTGTTACAGTGCCTGTAGTAGGATGCAATAAGCCATTTAAATGTTGAACTAAGGTGGATTTACCAGACCCTGTATGGCCGATGATACCTACAAACTCACCTTCGTGAATGGTCAAGCTCACATCGTGTAGAGCCGTTTTTTCAAAAGGTGTCCCCTGCCCATAGGTGTAGGTGACATGCTCTAATTGAATTGACATATGGCCTCCCCTAGTTCTTCATTGGTAGTAATACCTGTTGGCATTGCTACACCTTTATCTTGTAACCGAACTGCAATTTCAGTTGGTACCGGCACATCGAGACCTAAACCTTTTAAGGTATCTACATTCATAAACACATCTTTTGGAGCTCCTTCATCGATGACCTTACCTTGTTTCATCACAATGATGCGATCTGCTAAAGCTGCTTCTTCCATAAAGTGCGTAATATACACGATAGTGATGCCTTCTTCTTTATTGAGACGGTACACTGTATCCATCACTTCTTTACGACCTTTCGGATCGAGCATCGCCGTCGGCTCATCTAAAATGATGCATTTCGGTTTCATCGCTAATACACCAGCAATGGCGATACGTTGCTTTTGTCCCCCTGATAATAGATGAGGTCCATGCAACGCATAGTCCGACATGTTTACCGCCGCCAAGGCTGCATCCACACGACTGCGAATCTCTGGGGCTGGCACGCCTAGATTCTCTGGCCCAAACGCCACGTCTTCTTCCACAATGGCTGCCACGATTTGGTTATCTGGATTTTGGAATACCATGCCCACATTTTGGCGAATATTCCAAATTAAATACTCTTCTTTTGTATCCATTCCTAAAACGGTAACGGTACCAGATGTAGGTTGCAATAGGACATTAAAATGTTTGGCAAGGGTACTTTTACCGCTCCCATTTGTCCCAATAATGCTGACAAACTCACCTTCATGAATGTGAACACTCACATCCTGCAAGGCATGTACCTCACGGCCCATTTCGTCTTGGTACACATGACTCATATGGTCCGTACTGATCATAACTTGTTTCATCTTGTTTTCAGTTTCCTCTCTACGTAAGTACAATTGTTACTTCGTATTACAATCTACTTCATTATACCTTGTAGAGAGGTTTAGGACAATAGGCAACCTTGTACGGGTTTAGATGGTTAACAATGTAATCTATTTTTTGAAAGCAATATGACGATAGCTTGTGAAAGTCAACCATTTCGCGAATGTCTCATTAAGATTCTTGGATGCCTCAATATCTGCTATAAACTGAGAGTATTCTTCTGCAGATTGTACTTGAATACCAAAGCCACGACCATTTAATAATGGTACACCTTGGTAGATATACTCACGCAATGGAGCGATGGCTGTAATCACGCCATCTCGCACAGAAATATAGACTTTATCACGTAGAATTAAGATATCGAAAGTACTTGGATATTCGTAACTATCACCTGCAAGCGGAATCGCATCACCCACATGGTATGTGGCACATTCAGGCCTTACTTTATCTACTGTTAACCCTTCCACATCGTAGTAGAACTCTTCAAAAATATCGCCACGACCACGCACGGAATCGCCGATAAATGTATATAGCTCTTCTCCTTTATCGAGGGTATCTTGAATCACACCGCAAGCCGCTGTCATATGGCTCACACGGTCGATAAGGATGAACTCGCCCAATGTTTTATGCTTAGAAAAAGTATCTACTACTATTGGCTCTTGTAAGGTCAAGACACAACGAGCAATTTCATTTTTGCTCAATCCATCGCGCTCTACATGATCGCCTGTGTTCACATCGACAGCATAACGGATTTTGCTCACCACCCCAGATACTAGTTTTGTACCTGCCATGATAAGGTATTCTCTGCCTTCTTGTAATGTGGTGTCATCCATCCATAGTAATGTCGTTTCTAGCTTCGCACTGACCTGTAACTCTGTGCCATTCACAATAACGCAACCACGAGATACGTCTACTTCACGGTCTAATTGGATGGTCACTGCTTCCCCTGTATGAATTTCCTCAACAGAGTCAAATCCTCGAATTAAAGATTTCACCACTGCCGTTTCACCGCTTGGCAATATGCATACTGTATCATTCACACGAAGAGTACCGCTTTCTACTTGACCTTGGAAACCTCTAAACGTATGATCTGGTCGAGACACACGTTGTACTGGCAAATAGAAGCCTTCTTCTTCAAAAGCTTGGATATCTACTGTTTCTAAATGGCCTAATAAGGTATTGCCATTGTACCAAGGCATATGTGGAGAGTGAACGGTAATATTATCTCCCTCTGTAGCCGATACAGGAATGATAGCAATGTCCGTCAGTTGCAATTCTTGTTGTAATGCTTGAATATCTGCTTGAATCTCTTGAAATCGACTTTCACTATAGTCCACTAAGTCCATTTTATTCACTGCAAAGATGAAATGTTGGATACCCATTAAGGCACAGATGCGAGCATGACGACGTGTTTGCACCAACACACCTTGCTTCGCATCCACTAGAATGATTGCTAAGTCAGCAAAGGATGCCCCTACCGCCATATTGCGTGTATATTCTTCATGACCTGGTGTATCCGCCACGATGAAGCTGCGATGGTCCGTTGTGAAATAGCGATACGCCACATCGATGGTGATGCCTTGCTCACGCTCTGCCATCAAACCGTCTAGCAACAAGGAATAGTCAATTTTGCCACCACGACTGCCTACCTTACTTTCTAATTCAAGGGCTTCCTTTTGGTCTGCATATAATAATTTGGAATCGTATAAGATATGTCCAATCAATGTAGATTTTCCATCATCTACACTGCCACATGTAATGAATTTCAATAAACTTTTCATTAGAAATAGCCCTCCCGTTTGCGTCGTTCCATACTACCTGCCGCTTCACTATCGATAACCCGTGTAGTTCGTTCAGAGGATACGGCACTCAATGTTTCTTCGATGATTTCATCTAAGGTAGTCGCATTGGATTCAATGCCTCCTGTCAATGGATAACAACCTAAGGTACGGAATCGAACTAATTTATTTTCTACTGTTTCCCCTTCTTGCAAGCGGAATCGTTCATCGTCAACCATGATTAAGTTTCCATCTCGTTCTACCACTGGTCGTTCTGCTGCGAAATACAATGGCACGATATCGATATTTTCTCGTTTGATATATTGCCAAATATCTGTTTCTGTCCAGTTAGAGATTGGGAATACACGCATGCTTTCCCCTTTGTTGATTTTTGTATTAAACAATTTCCACATTTCTGGACGTTGGTTCTTTGGATCCCACGCATGTTGTTCATTTCTAAAAGAAAAAATACGTTCTTTCGCACGGGATTTTTCTTCGTCTCGACGACCGCCACCAAAAGCTGCATCAAAACCGTATTTGTCTAACGCTTGTTTTAACGCTTGTGTTTTCATAATATCTGTGTAGGCAGCACCAGAGTCAAATGGATTAATGCCACGATCCACTCCATCTTGATTGATGTACTCTAGCATTTCGATACCTAGTTTCTTCGCTACATTGTCACGAAACTCAATCATCTCTTTGAACTTCCAAGTGGTGTTCACATGTAAGAATGGGAATGGCGGTTTTGCTGGATAAAAGGCTTTCATCGCCAAATGCAACATCACCGAACTATCTTTCCCGATAGAGTATAGCATCACTGGATTTTCGCATTGTGCGGCTACCTCACGAATAATATATATAGATTCCGCTTCTAATTCATCTAAATGAGAGAATTGACTCATATTAACCTCCTTAATAGGCATTACTTTCTTTTGCATTTACTGTAATTCGCTGCACAGTGCCGTCTATTTTCGTAATATCCCAATGCAGCAAATGACCTTCTGTTGTTACCACCATCGTAGCCCCTTTACCACCCATATCTTCTCCTAGGAAAAAGGAAATAGCTCCTACCGGGCATTCTTTCACGCAGGACACGCAGCCCCAACAATCAGAGGGATAGGCGATATAAGCTTTCTTCGCCTCATCTTTGTAAATCAACGTCCCTGGGCATACTTGTTGGCATCTACCACAACCGATGCAAGTATCCTTATTAATTTGTATGCTCATAGGTATCCCCCTTTTCTACTAGTGGCCGTTGAAAGACCTGAAATTCGCCATCTTTGTATACGGAGTTCACATACACCAATCCGTCGTCGCTACAATTCGGGTAATCACCATGTTCTCCAAAGCTATGCCAACGTGTTTCCTTACGCCCTCCTAAATGCGCCACTAAAGCTCGGGCCACCACAATGCGATCTCGTAGTTCATAGAGATAAGACAATTCATGTAACGTATTAGCTTGTAATTGCTCTATATCTTTAGCTAAGGCTTCTAGCTTTGATTTCGCCACACCTAAACTTTTCTCTGTGTATTTGTAGGCTTGGCTGATACCTCCAGCATAGACATCCATAATGTCTTGCAATCGTTGTTCCTGTTCTTCAATACGGGCTAATGCAGAATCAGCATTAGTATAGGATAGTTCAACACCAATGTTTGTGCCGTTTTGTACAACACTATCGTTAGATCTGGTTTGTACAGAATCAACATTGGTATTAACTGCTGCAAATTCGCCCCTCACATGGGTTAGTAGGTTACTATCACTGGTACGGCTTATGCTAGCACCACCGTTAGCCCCCATTTGTGAAGTATATCGTTTCACGATAGCATCAATTGCTTTCTGATACCACGGTTCATTTCCTACAGATGGTACTTTACCTTGCTCTTGGTATCGTCGCACAATCTCATCCCCAGCAATTTCTCCTTCCGCTAAAGCACCAGTTACATATTTTTGAGGAGCTCCCCCTGCCACATCACCAGCAGCAAATAGGTTAGCAATGGTCGTTTCTCGATGGGTATCAACCCAGTAACCACTCGCCGTATGACCCCCTACGATATAAGGTTCAGTGCCTTCAATTTCTACATTTTCTGTAGCTGGACCATGACCACGTTCTACCCAACGCAACGTTTGGCTTGGTGCCATGTTGAGGTAGGCTTTCAGAAGGTCTTGCTCTTGGTCTGGAGAAATCCCCTTCGTCCCTAAATAGCAAGGGCCTCTGCCTTCCACCTGTTCCTGTACAGTACCGTATACACGTTGTGAAGTAGTGATACCGTATACACTTTCATAGTTCTCGCCAAGACCATTGATTTGTTTCGCTCCTACCCCTTGGGCGATGGTCCCAGTAGGTGCAATAGTATCTTTACAGCGAAGGGCAATGAACCGCATCTCTAAGGTGGTCATCTCCGCCCCTTGCAAGATACCCATAGCATAGCCCGCCCCTGTATTAAACGGGGAATACCACATTTTATGACGAGAGAAACCCGGATTGTTAGGCTTATAAACCCCAGAGGCACCGCCAGTAGCACAAATTACATAAGTCGCCTCAATCTCGTAGATAGTACCCGTTTCCTTATGGAATCCTACAGCACCATAAATGCGATTGTCTTTCACGATATAATCTGTGATAACTAGTTGGTTAATAATTTGACAATTCTTCAACGATTCCACAGCACTAGCCAAGATAGGCTTAATATTTTCACCATTAATTTTAATATTGCGATTTCCACGAGCTACGTAGTTACCTTGGCCATCTTTCAAAATCACTAAGCCTAACCGTTCTAACTCATGAACCGTTCCGTTCACTCGTTCGCACATCGTACGCAACAAGTCATCTCGTACAATACCCTCCGCATCCTTTGTGGCATAGTCCACATAATCTTGAACCGTGCGGTTCGGCAAAATATAACAGTTGATGGCATTCACCCCTGCTGCCAAACAGCCGCTTCGTTTAATATGGGCCTTCTCTGCCACAATCATACGAGCATCACTGGCTTTTCCTATGGTTAAGGCTGCGTAACAACCGGCCGTCCCTCCACCGATGATCAGCACATCTGTGCGCAGTCGCTCTTTCTTTCCTAACATCCTATGTACCCTTTCCTTCCATGCGTATATACCCTTGTATATATTGGTTCTGTTCTATCTATAATTTCTAAAATATACTAGTAGTTATTTCCATACCAGCTATATCTTCTAATCATTTCATACGCATTTGATATATATGGCATAACATCCTTGTAGCCTATACTACAACTACAGATAGCTAGCTAATATCATCTATCTTCATTACTATCATACCTAATAGATTCCTAAATATAGAACAAGCTACTTGTATTCATACCTTCGTTTTCCACTAGATACGTTGCGCTATCGTCGTAGATACAAATCCTTGAAATTAACACATCCACCGCATCACCTACTTTGAAAGCATGTCCATCGATAGTATGATTCGCCACCAGTACTAGCTCACCAATACGTACGGTCACTTCCAAACGATTCCCTTTGAACAAAATATGTTCAATATGACCTAGCTCCACCACGCTGCGATAGCGGTGTAATGACCCTTGGGGATGAATACTGATATATTCAGGTCTAATTAAGGCTTCTTTTACATTGTCGATTTTCTGAAAACCCTTTAACACGTCATATCCTTCTACAACAGAAGACTTCCCTAAGAACTTAGCCACAAAAGGAGTCTCTGGGTTGCAGTAAATCTCCTGTGGCGTTCCCACTTGTTCAATACGACCTTTGTTGGTCACCACAATTTGATCCGCCATTTCTAAAGCCTCTTCTTGGTCATGTGTGACAAAGATAGTAGTAATCCCAATCTGCTGAATCGTATTACGTAACCACATGCGAAGTTCTTCTTTTACCTTCGCATCGATGGCTGCAAAGGGTTCATCCAAGAGCAACACATCTGGATTCGGTGCCAAAGCCCTCGCAAAGGCAACTCTTTGCCGCTGTCCGCCGGACAGTTGACTTGGATATCTATCTTCTAACCCACTAAGTCCAATGAGTTCGATAAGCTCCGTCACGCGGCGACGAATTTCCTCCTTGCCCACTTTCTTCACGGTCAACCCAAAGGCAATATTATCAAACACCGTCATATAGCGAAACAACGCATAACTTTGAAACAAAAAACCAATTCCTCTATCTGCAGGCGCCACGTCATTGACCCGTGCACCATTGATACAGATATCCCCTCTATCTGGTGTTTCCAAACCGGCAATCATCCGTAATATGGTCGTCTTCCCGCTCCCACTAGGCCCTAAGAGGGCTACCAAGCTGCCCTTCTCAATGGACAAGGACACATCTTTCGAAGCCTGAAAATCTCCATAATTTTTATATATATTCGATAAACTAACGTACATGTATTTCCTCCCTCTATTTGTATCATGACGATTGGTATCGTTGTCGATTATTAATGACTTGCTTTATTGATGGCTAGCTTTATGCGCCGCATAGGTACGCAAACCAATCATGATGAAAGCCAACAGAATCAGCACCGACGATACACTAAAGGATGCTACCACGGCACTTTCAGTACCAGACATATAGAGAGCATCGATTTCTAATGGCAAGGTGAACGTAGAGCCCCTCGCCTTAGATACGGCTGCCACTGCACCGAACTCACCCATAGCACGGGCACCGCACAAAATAATTCCATATAACAAAGGCCATTTGATGTGAGGAAAGGTAATATCCTTAAAAATACGCCATCCAGAGGCCCCCATCAAAGCCGCTGCTTCCTCTTCTTCTCTGCCTTGATTCAACAAGACTGGCAAGATTTCACGGAATACGAAGGGCATGGTCATGAATACAGTCACCAAGATAACCCCTGGTATAGCAAAGACAATACGAATATCTAATCCTGTCCACGCATTAAACTGATTGATATACGGCCCCAACCAACCCAATCGACCAAAGGTGAGTAAAAAAGCTAACCCTGCAATAACGGGAGATACGGAAAATGGTATATCTGCCAAAGTGGCGATCAATGTTTTACCAGGAAAATCGAACTTCGATACCGCAAAGGCAGCTGCCACTCCGAAGATGGCGCTCACCAACATAGCAATGACCATCACCAGTATGGTCAGCCCCAAAGATTTCATCACATAGACAGTACTAATAGACTGCACATAGAACCGCCAACCTAACGACAAGGATTGAAACACTACTGAAAGCATAGGAATAAGGAGCATAAAAATAATGAATACCCAAGCTAATAGAATTAACAAGGTAGAACCGTATCGTCCTTTCATAGACCTATTACCTCCCTTTAATACGCTTCGCGTGATGATTCTGAATTAAATTCACTACTAACAAAATAGAAAACGAAATGCCTAGTAGCACGATAGCAATGGCTGTAGCACTGCTATAATCGGCATAATTTAACTTTTGCATAATCACATAGGATACAGCTTGCGTGTGATTTTTAAAACTATTCCCTGAAATGTAAATAATACTACCATATTCGCCAATCCCTCTAGCAAAGGCCAAACTAAAGCCCGTCAATAAGGGTGGTAACAATTCAGGAAAAATGACATCTCGGTACAATCTAAATTTGCTCGCTCCCATCATGAAAACTGCCTCTTCATAAATAGGATCTAAGGTTTCTAACACCGGTTCCAAGGACCTCACCACAAAGGGAATCCCTACAAATACGAGGGCAACCACAATTCCTATTTGACTGTAAGCCACGTGAATACCCCACTGTGACAAGATGGACCCAAACCAACCTGTATCGGTATACAGTTTCGATAAAGTAATCCCTGCCACCGCTGTGGGTAGGGCAAAGGGGAGTTCTATCATGCTATTCAGCAAGGCTTTTCCTGGAAAGGTATAGCGCACCAATACCCAAGCCAAGATAAAACCAAATACCACATTGATTGCTGCTGCAATAGCTGCTGTTAATAAACTAGTCTTAAAAGCCTCTACCACATTCGCTTTTGTAAGCAATACTTTCCATGTGTCCCAAGGCAAGGACAATCCATGGGAAAACACCGACCCTAAGGGGATAATAATACAGATAGATAATAAGGCGATGGTAATGCCCAAAGACAATCCCATACCTGGAATAATCCGTGTCGATGTAGGGTTTATCATTCGTGAAAACCACGATGTATTAGGTTCCATAGATTTCATCAAATACCCCACCTTCATCAAAAAACTTTTTATATACTGCATCCCAACCGCCATAAGCATGGATCGTTGTTAACTCTATCCTATGGTTAAAGATCGAAGAAAATTCCTCTAAAATAGCTGGGTTAGATGGTCTAAATCCATAAGAACCAATCAATCGTTGTCCCTTATCGGAATATAAATACTGGATATAATCACGAGCTACCTCTGTGGTCTGATCTCTGTCTGTTATGCCTTTTACAAGAGCTACATTCGGTTCTGCAACGATGCTCGTTTTCGGTGTGACCACTTCATATTGACCTGGATAATTCTTCACAATTTGCAAGGCTTCATTTTCCCAAATCAAGAGTACATCGCCTTGTTTATTTTCTACGAAAGTCGTCGCTGCACTACGAGCGCCAGCATCTAAAACTTTCACATGGTCATAAAGAGATTTTACATACCCTTTGGCACCCGTTTCTGTACCGTATGCCCTAAGTCCATGGTCCCAAGCCGCCATGAATATCCAACAAGCCGCACTAGAACTCTTAGGGTCTGGAGCTACGATGGAAATGTCCGACCGTTCTAAATCTGCCCAATCTTGTATATGCTGAGGATTACCCTTACGCACTAA
This sequence comes from uncultured Veillonella sp., assembly GCA_963516605.1. GTDB lineage: Bacteria > Bacillota > Negativicutes > Veillonellales > Veillonellaceae > F0422. The sequence goes on from CAUQBP010000019.1 coordinate 24,031, forward strand.
AAATACAATAGTCGACGTATAAGGAGACGAATGGTTGGGAAACATGTTCTCCCAATTCGCATCAAGTAAATGCACACGGTTCAGCATTTCAATATCTTGCGAAGACCCTAAGGACACAATATCGGCATCATTACCTTCAATGATGGACCGCGCCTGTGCACTAGAGCCACCGTGAGATTGCGTGACATGCACATCCTTTCCAGTGATAGCCTTATAATGCTCACGAAATAGGCGGTTATAGTCTTCATAAAACTCACGGGTACTATCATAGGATACATTTGTAATGTGTACCTCATTGCCTACTATTTTGGGCTCTTTCATACATCCTGTGAAAGTCCCTATACAAGCAACCCCTATCATGGCGATGAGCCAGTTTCTATATCGTTTTTGTTTCATATATACCCTCCATCGTCATGTCTAAGGCATGCTTCTATCAGTTTGATTTGCAAACTATAGCATAGTATTCCGTGCTTATTTTATAGAAAATCCACTGACTTTTACAAAGGATTTCATACGTTCTATTAATACACGACATACAATCTACTTATTCCATATATGACCTACTAGCAACTAGAAAAGATATATCCATACATTTCATTAAATATTTCAACTCTGTAAATACAGGCTTAAGAGCCATAGTATAATATGTATTAAGCATCAAAAATACCTGTTGATAAGTAGCGTTCCCCACCATCTGGTAGCAATACAACAATATTCTTATCCTTATAGGCCGGGTCCTGACCAATTTGTATAGCCGCTTGTAAGGCAGACCCAGAAGAAATACCAAGTAACAACCCTTCTGTTTTAGCAATAGTCCGTGTACATGTGTAGGCATCCTCTGTAGAGACTGTCACAATCTTATCTAACAACTTAGTATCTAACACATCTGCTATAAATCCTGCTCCAATCCCTTGGATACCATGAGGTCCAGCTTCTTTGCCAGATAATACAGCCGATGTAGTAGGTTCAACGCCAATAATCTGTACCGATGGATTTTGCTCTTTCAAATACCGCCCCACACCTGTTACAGTTCCCCCTGTCCCAATAGAGGAAATAAATACATCTACTTCACCATTTGTATCCTTCCAAATCTCAGGACCTGTCGTCTCATAATGAGTGTTAGGATTCGCAGGGTTTGTGAATTGTTGCAAGATGAAAGCATTGCCATGTATTTGTTGTAACTCCTCAGCTACCCGAATACTTCCTTTCATCCCTTCTATGCCTGGTGAAAGCACAACCAACGCCCCCAATGCTCGTACGATACGTTGACGCTCCACACTCATCGTGTCCGGCATGACAAGAATTAATTTAAGTCCCATTTGCGCTGCTACAAAGGCAAGACCAATCCCCGTATTACCACTAGTAGGTTCAATGAGCACCGTATCTTTTTGTATCACCCCAGAGTCAATTCCCTCTTTGATCATTCCGTAGGCAACACGATCCTTCACACTACCCAGTGGATTAAAATATTCTAATTTTCCTAACAAACGACCATTTAATTGATATAATTTTGTGAAAGCATCCAATGCCACCAAAGGCGTAGAGCCTATTAAATCTGTTACGTGTTGGTACATAATTGGTTCCCCCTTACTGCTGTATTTTTTATGTATATAACTAGCTGGTTAATATATACTACGTAATATGTAGTGAAAATATATCTATCTGCTGTGATAGTTTGATCATTAATCTATAAATTTAATATATTGATAATAACTACATCTAATTTTATAAATATATATTTTTATTTTATATTTACTACATATGTATCGACATATGTTTATAAACAGCATCTAGTTATCGCTCTATACAAAGCTATAATAGCGTCTACTATTGTATATCCTTATTCCTATGCAGTCAATTGGATATAAACTATAGAACAATATAGGGTAAAACTATATACATAAATATGCAAATTAAAAAATGAGAATTGTTCTTTATTATTTTATGTGTAGCGATAAAAAAAGACACCTTTCGGTGTCGTAATATATAAGTTATTTCATAGCTATTACTTTTTAGTATATTGGATGGAAAGGGCACTCTTTGTACCTTGTAATTTGCAACTTCCTGCTTTGTTCCTGGCTATGGGTTTTATACGCCCCTTCGGGGCTTTAAAACCTTACGCTAGGAACTAAGCGATGCTCTATGATTTATGCGTCGCTTCTTCTTTTTTTACCTTTTTACATTTTCCTTTTCCTACTTTGTTCCTGGCTGTGGGTTTTATTCGCCCTTCGGGCTTTAAAACCTTACGCCAGGAACTAAGCGATGCTCTATGATTTATGCGTCGCTTTGCTCCTTTAAATCATGAGCCCTGCTTATCCCAGGCCTTATCATTCATACCTTAGATATTATTTTTCTAATCTGGCTGGAAACGGCTTAGTGGGTATAACCTTATCGTTTGCAACTTCCTGTTCTGCCCTGTGGATTTTCTTTACTCCCTTCGGTCGTAGAAAATCTTACGGACCGAACTCCCCGATTCACACATCTTTGTGCGTCACTTCGTTCCTTCAAAGATGGTTCACTGGGGATCCCAGGTCGACCTGCTCGTATGTAAACTCACTAAGTAATAAAAAAATAGCACCCTATTGGGTGCTCTTCTTTTATTAATCAGCGACTTCCTATCCTCCCAGGCCGTTTCCAGCCAAGTACTTTCGGCGT
>CAUQBP010000020.1:0-23965 GCA_963516605.1 uncultured Veillonella sp.
TAGATTATAATAACAGATTCACAATTTCGTGTCAACAGTTATTTTTAATCTTTTTTGCATTCGTCGTTTCACATGAACATGAATGCCTTGTTCTCTCGAACATGTTTAATAGTATATTCTATTTCCAAATAAAAAGCAACCCCCAATTTAAAAATTTCTTCCCCGAAGAGAATGTAGTTATGCGTAGTAGCCTTGTGGTGTTATTATTGACTAAATCTAACAAACACGAGAAGAGCACGGTGTGCCCCCGAACAAACATTATGAAATACCGTTTGAGAGGGGGTATACCGTGCTCTTCCCTTTATCATATTTAGTTAAAACCACTACAGGCTACATAGCATTACAAGCGAACGCTTTCGCCTAGTTCATAGTTCCCTTTACTTGTGACCACTCGATCTGTCGGATGTAATCCATCTAGTATGGTCACCACACCTTCTACTTCTAAGCCCGTCTCAATAGTTCTTATATCTATAGTATTATTTTCCGTCAATACATACACAAACTTACCATTCTCGCCATCACGAATAACTTCTTTAGGTAAAGTAAGCGCCGGTGCTTCCGCTTTCGTTTCAATCACCAATGTATAGAACTCACCAATCGTCACTTGTCCAGGTTGTACGTTGAAAGTAGCTTTCACCGTGATACTCGGTCCTGATTCCGTCCCCACAAATGTAATTTGCCCCGGCACCTGTTGCCCATTGACATCTAAATAGACTTGCACGCCACCGGTGATGTTGGGCTGTTTCAAAATAGCACCAAAGCTTTGCGGTACGCTCAATGTGGCCACCACTGGAGAATCTTGTTGTATAAGAACAAGGGGCTTCCCTTCCATGGCAATCTTTCTATCTTCATTATAAATGGCTGCTACTCTGCCTTCTATCGGTGAAAGCACTTGCGCTGATGCCATTTGTGTTTGTATTTTTGCAATGGCTGCTTCAATACCCGAGGTATCCGCCCCAGATCCGCCTGAATAGGACGGAACTGTTACCACTTGCGCTTGCGCCCTCGCCGCAATCGTTTCAAATTCGCGATTCGTAATAATGCCAGCATCACGCATATATCGTGCCCGCTCTACATCCGCTGATGATACACTACCACCCACTACTGTAGTCGATGTACTCTGTTGTGGCGCCCGACTCCGCGCCTCCTGCAACTGTCCTAATAGCGATTGCAACTGTTGTTGTAGTGACGTCATATCAATCATAGCCAACACTTGACCGGCTTTCACCATGTCACCTACTTTCACTGTGAAAGTAGACACTGGTCCCGACACCGTCGGTTCCACGCTAGCCTTATGCAATGCCGTAATATTCGCCTCATGACTGATGCGCACCGGCATTTGACGTTCCACAGGGTTCACCACTTGCACCGTTTTGGGCTGCATCCATGCGAAGACACCGCCAGCAATGATCAGCACCGCCACCACTGTTATATATATCCAATATTTCCGTATCCAAGAATAGTTCATCATGTACTCCTCTCATATAGTGAGTATTATACTACTCTTACATCGGAATATCTAGCACACGAACTCTATCATATATATTAGTCTTGTAATACATCTATAAACCATGCTATACTAAAAGTAACAAAAGAAGAGCCACCAACGTGTGAAGGCGTTAGGCTCATCTCAAAAACTGCAAAATGGATAGCCTAACGTGTATAAGTATTAGCAGTACTTATCTTTTACGTTAGGCTTTTTCATTAATTAATTTATTTAAACCAATCAATGAGATGTACTAGTAACTTTAGAATTAAAATCAATACATCGATTTTTCTAAACTTTTTCATAGTACCACCTCCCCCCATATTAGGAAGAGATGAGCCCAACAACACGTCGTTGACTCTTCGATTACTATTATACTGCAAATTACTCATAACGTGAACTTTTACTCTTAGGTAAATCTTAAAAATTGCTATCATTGAAGCAACAAAAAAAGCCCCCAGAGGAATGCAGTTAGGCGTAGTAGCCTTGTGGCGGTTCTTTCTAGCTAAATACACAAACACAAGAAGAGCACGGCGTGCTCCGAACAAACATTATGAAATACCGTTTGTGAGGAGGATACCGTGCTCTTCCAATCTTCTGAGGAACGCCATCACGCGTAGTAGCCTTGTGGCGGTCTTTTACTCACTAAATATACAAAACACAGAAACGAGCAACATGTTCCTGAACAAACATTATGAAATACCGTTTGTGAAGGAATGTGTTGCTCGTTTCCCTTTGCCCTATTCAGATAATGACCGCCACAGGCTATATAACGTTACAAGAGACGATCTACATAGCATTACAAGTGACAATCTGCTGTACTAAGGTCATACTTATGTACCGCATCCCCCGCCAAATGACTCGTCGTCTCATGGCAAGTAAACAGGAACACTTGTGTCCGTTCACTTAACTGTTCTATGACCTGCAAGGTTAGCTTTTGCCGTTCTAGATCAAATCGCACTAGTACATCATCTAACAGCAACGGCATGGATTCAATCTTTTCAGCGAAGGACTCTACTAGGCTTAATCGTAATGCCAAGTACACTTGATCGCCTAAACCACTGCTCCACTTTCCTAGGGGAATCTCTCGACCCGTCGTATCTTTCACATAAGCTCCCTTATGAGCGTTGTCCATGTGCAATGTATAGATGCCACCCGTCATGGCTTTCACATACTCAGACGCCCTCGCCAGCATCGCCGGTTGTCGATCTGTTTCGTATTCTTGTTGCGCCAGTTCCATACCATGGTTGATGAACACATAGGTCATCCATGCTTCCAAGGCTTCTCGGAGTTCCGCTTCTAGCTGTTCTTTTTTCAATAAGGCTTCGGACACTACATGGGATGTGCTCAGGTGGCGCATCGATTCTTGCAAGGTCCCCCGTTCTTCATACAACGCTTGTAAGGACGATTCAATATTCGCCAATTCCGTTTCACTGCGGGTGTACTCCAATTCCCATTTGCCCTTATCATTACCTTGCAAACGGCGGTACCACACATCTCTATGAAACTCTTTCGGCGCCAACAATTCTAATTGCCGTTGGCTTTGGCGATAAATCGTTTCCCATTGCTTATGCTGATCTTGTTGCAACAAACGCTGACGATATTCCGCGGCACTCTTCATGCCACCTTTTTGAATTAGTTCTTCTTGGGCTAAGAACAATTCTTTTTCTTTTTTGCTCCACGTGGCATATTCTTCGCGATAATTTTTACGCTGGCTTTCTTTTTGTTCCCACCGCACACGATTTTGCTTGTGCAATTGTAGCTGATTATACACCACTCGTAACTCCACGATGGATGGCACCGTGTGTATCTGCAAAGAAGCCCACAAGTTTCGGCACCGATTCACGATGGCTTCTAATTGTTCATGATGCAACCGCACTTGTTTTTGGTATCCTTCAAACTCGCGCAATCGTTCATGGTAGGCTTGGTATTCTTCCTTCATGCCGTAGAACGCATCATCTCGGTTCGTCTGTTTGGCCGCCTTTGGCAACCAAGCTTCCCACACATCCATGGCCTCAGTACCTGCCGCTTCCAAAGTTTTACCTTCTGCCACCCACTGCGCTTTCATTACTTCGTAGGCTTTGAAATGGCTCACATCGTCTCCGTATCCTTTGATTTCGTCCTCTACTTCCTGTATCTCTGAAAGTAAGCTTTCATAGTCAGATTCTGTGGTAGGCATAGAGTGGCCTGCCTTTGTTTCTAACGCAGACATATCCTTAGGCGCCGTAATCACCACCTGTGCAGCCCCGTTACCCCTACGTTTCCCTTGATACACTAGACCTGCACCTAGCAACAAGGCGAGTATGCCACCGATGATCTGTATACCGATTCCTTCTGCATAGATCATATGCCATGCTAGCAATGCTACGCCTAGCACGGCCAGTACAGCGCCTCCTAGATAATAGGATCGTCCAGACGTCACCTCCACTACGGAATCCGTCGATTCTTGTGCTAAATAGGCCTCTTTCAATGCCATTAAGTTCTTATGCTTGGTTTCTAAGGCTGTTACCGTTTCCGTTACCTCACGAGCTCGATCATCTTGTGGGAAGGGCTCTCGTCGTTGCCACGCCTCATAGGCCTCACGAGCACTGCGCAACTGGCGCGCCACTTGCTCCCCATCGTACCAATTTACATCACTTGGAAAGTCTTCCACATCACGCCAATACACATGGGATTTGCGAATGAATGCTAGCTGAGCTTTCACTTTTTCTAAGTACAAATCCCCTTCACGGCATTCTTTTTCCAATTGGGTCCATTTCGATACTTCTTGATACAAACTTTCAATCTCTTGTTCATACATACCCAATCTATCTTCTGGGTCGAAATTATCTGGTACCAAGCCCTCTTCCTTGCCACGCCACACGCGCATATATTCCTGGCAACGGCGGATTTCTTCATCTAATTCTAAAAAGGCCTCTCGCTCCAAGGACTCTTCCACGTGGAATTGGAGCATTTTTTGCTTCGCTTCTTCTCCCCGTTTATACGTATCCCAAGCACGAAGAACTCGCTCTACATCTTGCAAATATTCCTTTCGCTCTTGCCGTTGTTCTTGCAAGATAGCCTCTTTCTTTTCTAGGTCTTCCAAAGAAGATTGCCACGTATAGTACTCTTGTTCTCCTTGTTGTAACTTCCGGATATCTCGTTCCACCTCTTGCAGTCGGTCCAATAAGGTATTGATGGTCCGCTTTCCCGTAGGGGATGCCACTAGCAATTGACTGGCTAATGCATCCACATCTTTCACGAGGGTCCCTAAGGATTCACCACCTTCGGCACCAAAGAACCGTGTACGCACGTCCACCTCTTGGATAATGTCCACCCCTTGTAGGTCATCCAAGGTAATGGCAAAAATGCGATCATAAGTCTTTTTGTCTAGTCCTTGCCACCACAACTCCGCAGGCTCCACCGTATACCGCTGGCCACCCACTTCGTAAAAGTCTAAATTTTTTCCTTTGCGACCGATGTGGTACGTCTTGCCTTCTCGTTCCACTACAATATGACCCTCTACAGGTTCTTCTTTCCGTTTCGTCCCCAACAAAATGCCACGAAAGGCTTGGAGCAGCGTTGTTTTTCCGCTTCCATTCGGCCCGTACAGCACATGTAACCCCCGTTCATGAGGCTGAAAGGTCCACTGTTCATAGGGGCCATAGTGTTCTATATATATTTCTTTAATCTTCATACTCATTCCCCTGTAATAAACGGATTCCTTCCCGTCGTGCCTTTTCATAGGCAGATTGCACCATGTCGTCCGTCACCAACTGACTATACATGCCCAAGCGTTTCCACTCTGGTCTTTCTGTCACAATCTTCAATAACGAATCTCCTCCAGTATCCGTGGCATCCAGGGCTTTCACATAATCGCTGACCATCCCCGGCGCAACACCTTGTGTACCCCTACTGAAAGTATCGCATTCAATGCCGATAATATACACACCGTGTTTGCCACTTTCCTCGGCTTGTGATTCCTCCATCCAAGACGCACGCACTGCATTGTCACTTGCTACTTCTGATAAAGCTCCTTCGCCTATCATTCTAAGTGTCAATAGGATGGACACGCCCGGTTTTCGGAGCATTTCTTTTTTGTGTCGTAACATTTCTAGCATTTCTACTACGGATTGCACTTGTCCTAAGTCAATCGTGTCTTCTGCAAATCGGATGGTATTGGTCTCGTGAAAGTGTACCTCCACCGTGCCACGACTAGATACGTCCACCACATAACACCCTTTCGGGCCACTTTCACCACGGTGCAACCCTTGCGTATTGCCCGCATAGACGATATGAGGCTGTTCTCTCAGAATCTGGCGCTTATGAATGTGACCGAACGCCCAATACTGAATAGGAATACGACACAACGCATCCATAGAGCAAGGCCCCGTCTTGTCATGTCCCTCATGACTGCCCACCGTTCCATGCACAAGGGCGATAGAAAAAGGATCACTGCGCAAAGGATGGATGTCCGATGCTAGGTCCTCATACTGGGTATCACTGGAGATACTGCGACCATAGATACCAGCCACCTCTTGGCCTCGCACCAGGAGAGAAAACCGATCCACTCGGTCCGCTGAACAAATATGGACATTGTCTGGCAATGGCATGTGACGTTTCCAACTGTCCGCAGGATCGTGGTTGCCTTGTACCATATAGACAGGAATGTGTTCCTTGGCGAGACTTTCACAGGCACGTACAAAATGCATCTCCGCCTCAAGGGGATGATCTTCCCCATCATAGACGTCCCCCGTGATCAGCACCGCAGCCACACGCTGACGGATGGCCAAGTTCACGATATTCTGAAAGGACCCATAGGTGGCGCGCATCATGGCCTCGTCCAAGGATCTGCCAAAAGATTTTAAATAGCGAAAGGGCGCCCCTAAATGGAGATCCCCACATTGTATGAATCGAAATGGTATGCCCATATTATAACCCTTTCCAAGCCTCAGCCAATACTTGTACCGCCCGTTCTAAGTCACGGGTCGGTATACCGCTAAACGATAACAACACCTCTACTATGCCGGTCTCATCTCTATCTATGACCTTGATATCACAACCTGCGGCTAAAGCTCGTGTGCGAAACACATCTCCCTGACTGCGGGCCTTGCGAATCCCAGCGTAGACACCGCCTTCTGGATCGATAACCTCATACGCATCGTCCAAATAGTGGCGCAATACACTCGTAAAATACTTACTTTTTTCTAAATAATGTTTGCGAAGACGGCGAATTTGCTTATGCCACTCCCCTTCATCCATGTACATGGCCCATGCCAGCTGCTCTAACACACCGGCACTTTGCCCATAGGCCTTGCGATGCTTGTGAAAGTCCTCATAGAGAACTACGGGTAGTACTAGATAACTCAACCGAATCGACGGCGGTAACACCTTCGATGGCGTTCCCATGTAGATGACGCAATCTTGAAGGTCCATGCCTTGCAAAGATAACACAGGCTTTCCATAATAGCGAAGTTCACTGTCATAATCGTCTTCTATAATGAAAGCATTTCGACTCTGCGCCCATCGCAATAACTCTGTCCGCTCTTGGATCGTCATAATACGACCCATACTATCGCCGTGAGACGGCATACAGTATAGGACTTCCACATTCGCCGCTTGCAATGTGGCAATCAATTGTGGGGCTCCTGTATCAACCTCTAATACAGAAAATCCGTAATCTTTCCATAGCGCCTTAGCAAAACTAGGGCTTTGACGGTCTATGGCTACCTTAGATTTTCCTTGGCTTTGTAACAAAGATGCAATCATATGCAACGAATTGAGAGTACCACTAGTCACAAGGATCCGTTCCGCTGTAGCTCGAACACCTCGCGCCTGTTGTAAATATTGATTCAACGCTGATCGCAACTCAGGTTCCCCTTCTAGCTGACCATAGGTCATGAGCCTCTTCGTATCTCGTAAGGCATAGCCAATGAACCGTTTCCACCGTTTGAAGTCGAATCCCTCCGGATCCATCGCGCCAGTAGCGAAGTTGTAGAGGATAGGCGCTGCTTGTATATTCGTTTCTTTATGCAAAGCATGATTTGCTACACAAATCGTACTCTTATCACGATATGCTATTGTCTCTTCTACCTTCTGTTCCATAGTATCCGTTACGCTTTGCACTATATTTTTGGGTTTCACTGATGAAAGAACCTCTTCCTTAGGTTCTCCTAGATTGCCCACGATTCCACATGTTCGATCAGACGTACTATTAATAGGAGTCATCCCATCATAATATCCAATCAAAGGCTGGGGAATCTCCAGCACCTCATAAGGCGCCCTGTTATGGGCTTGAATATACCCTTCCGTAGCCAACTGCAAATAAGCTTGCTCCACCGTAATTTTGCTCACACCTAACTGCGCCGCCATAGCACGTATAGAAGGAAGGCGTTGTCCTGGACGGAACAAACCCTGTTCAATATGCACTTTTACAGCCTCATATACCTGCTCGTACATGGGAACCCCTGCATTCGCATCTAGAACAATCATCTAGCCCTCCAAAACAACAAAGCTTACGCCCTTACACATATATCTATCTTTAACTCTCGATTCTAGGGTAGTTCCTTTCATCACCCCATGATCCCAAAAACTTGAACCATTATTTATAAAATAGACTCTTACTTTATATTATAAAAGTAAACACGAAAAATGACTACACCAAAAGTATGAATTTCTTTCGAGGGACACTTCGACGACATTGAGAGAGAGCCTCTATAAATAATGCAAAGTAAAACTCCCTAGGTCGCACCCTAGGGAGTTTTTGTGTGTTATTCATTAAATCTTTAGCTACGCTTATTGTATCACCTATCACTTATAATTTCAACAATTTTTCTCCATATATTCACGTAAACTCTAGCAATATTTGCATTTAGCAATAAACAATGCTATACTTAGCTTATAAGCAAGAAGAGCTAATAACGTGTGCTGGCGTTAGGCTCATCTCGAAAACTATTCAACCGAAATTGCCTAACGTGCTAAGGTGTGTGAGACCTTATCCGTTAGGCTTTTTCATTGTCTATTTTACTAGATCAATGAACTGAATTGCTAAACTAGCAATAGAAATCATCAAGGAGATTTTTTCATATTTAGTCATAGCAACCACCTCCTCCCTTACGAGGAAGAGATGAGCCTAACAACACGTCATTAACTCTTCTACGAATCTATCATATCATAAATTTCTACATATAGAATAAAATTCTACAAACGCAGAAATTCAAAATATAATCCTAAATAAGCCAACCTCAGGATTCCTTTGATAAGAACTTATCACCTTTTTTCAATTCCCAAGAAACACCATTACGAGTAGTAAACTTGTGGCGTTCCATTACTACCCGAATCACACAAATACAGACCGTAACATCCCCCCTGAACAAACATAGCCGCTATATGGTTTGAAAAGGGGTGTGTTACGGTCTTCCCTAACCCTGAGGAACGCCATTACGTGTAGCAGCCTTGTGGCGCTCCTTACTAGCTAAATTCCACAAATGCAAGAAGAGCACGACATGTCCCGGAGCAAACCTAACCACTGTATCAGTTTGTGGAGGAATATGTCGTGCTCTTCCCTTTGCCCTATTCAGTTACGAACGCCACAGGCTGCATAGCATAACAAGTGACGATTCATAGCGGAACAAGTGACGACTTAAATGTTAACACTATCTCTATTGACTCAAGTTAACAATAGATATATAATGTAGTCATTATGATGTAGTCATTAAAATCAAACAACTATTACGAGGTGTAATTATGGAAACTGTATCAAAATCTATTTCATATGAAACAATCATAGCATACGCACAAAAAGTATTAGATGGTGGCGAAATCACTCGTGAAGAAGCAGAACAATTGATTCACACGTCTGACGAAGACACTATGATTCTTTTAGCTATGGCTGATAAAATCCGTCAAAAGTTCAATGACGATACAGTAGACCTATGTGCCATCGTGAACGCCCGTTCCGGTAAATGCCCAGAAAACTGTAAATTCTGTGCTCAATCCGCCCATCATGACACTGGTGTTACTGTGTATCCTTTCATGGAAGAGGATGAAATCGTTAACGCTGCTAAAAAAGCGAAAGAAGCTGGCGCTATCCGCTTCTCCATCGTTACAAGTGGCCGTAACACAAACAACCCAAAAGAGTTCGAGCAAATCTTGAGTGCTCTCACTCGCATTCGTAAAGAAACTGGCTTAGAAATTTGTTGCTCCCTTGGTCTATTGACCTACGAGCAAGCAGTGCAATTGAAAGAAATCGGCGTGACTCGATATCACTCCAACATCGAAACTGCACCAAGCCATTTCCCAGATATTTGTACCACACATTCTTATGAAGATAAAATGTCCACTATTTCCAATGCCCAAAAAGCTGGCATTCGTGTTTGCTCCGGCGGTATCTTGGGATTGAATGAAACCAAAGAGCAACGTGTTGAAATGGCATTCGAGTTAAAACGATTAGGGGTAGACTCCGTTCCTTTGAACATTCTTAACCCTATCAAGAACACACCATTCGAAAACAATGAACCAATTCCTCCATTGGAAATCCTTCGAACTTTCGCTGTGTTCCGCTTCGTATTGCCAAAGGCCTTAATTCGTACGGCGGGCGGTCGTGAAGTAAACCTTCGTGACTTACAAGCTTACGCATTAAAAGGCGGCTTGAACGGTATCATGGTAGGTGGTTACCTAACAACGGCTGGTCGTTCTCCATTAGATGATCTTCAAATGATCAAAGACTTAGAACTCAACCTTAACACCGTACAAGAAGCTTAATCCTATCACGGTAACAACGAGACTTTTTCATTACCTATATGTCTCAATTAGAGAGCTGCAACCATATAGAACTTTCAAATGAGAACAGGGGGCCCGATTCCATCGAATCTGGGTCCCCTGTTTTCTGCTATATATAATTTTTATAATAAATACCTTAGATACAGCAAGCACGAACTCCTAAAATTATTTGTACTAAACCTCTATTCATCATTGCTTACCAATCCCCATATATACAGTATGAGCATACACTGTATCTATCTAAGGCAATGTATCGGTATGCTAGCATTGAGCTCATTAAAACCTATATACAGACCTAAATGATTCCCACACCTTTCAATACTGGCTCATACACATAATACAGGAACAGCCATGTCCCCAATCCTGCTACGCCGCCTACGAGGGCACCGTTAATACGGATCCAAGCAAGGTCTTCTTCCACCTTACTTTCAATAAAATGGATGAACCGTTCCGTACTTAAACTTTGCAGCACTTCACGGATGATGATACCGATAAACCCATGACTCTTCGAAGCAATGTGCAGCATAATATGAGTTAAGGCTTCTTCTAACCGTTCCACCATGCCCGGCTCTTCACAGTAATGATTCCACAACTCTTGAAAGCTCGATTCCAACGCAATGGCCATTGGCGATGTCCCATCCGCAGATACCATGTCTTCACGAATCCGTGGGCATACATACTCTTCTAACATGAGCTCCCAATCTTGCACATCGATCCACTGTTGAATAGCATCATCCAAGGTCTTTGTGATGCTTCGGTTCGACGCCATGTGTTGCAAAGGTCCTACCCATTGATGCAACCACACCAGGCGTTCCGTACTGTTCGGCTGTTTCCAGCGCTCCAACATTTGATGCACTTCTTCGATGATGGCCCGTGCCATTTCTTGGACGTTCACGATGTTCAATCCTTCTGAAAGTCCAATGAGCATGGCAGACACTACATCTTTCTTGCGCTTTTCGATTTCTTCCTCAATAACCGCTTCTAACCATTGCTGTGCTTTCGGTGTATACAGAGCCCGCTGCAGATAGTCGATACCTCGAATGACCACACTTTCATAACGATTGTGCTCACACACATGCAGTAAAGTCTGTTGCATAGGACCGATAAAAGATTGATTATGCAAAAATTTCCGCAACCGTTGTGCACCCCATTGAGCCCACTCCCGATCACTACGTCGCTCCCACAACTCCGACAACACGGTAGCAATCCCTTGGCGCACCGTATTCCGCCCTACATCACTGCGGATATATTGGTCTATAAACGGTACAAACTGTACCCGTTCAATGGCACTTTTACATTGATCATAGGTGAGGAGTTTCGTATTCACCATGCAGATAATCCCCTCAATAAGGCGATTCTTATTCCGTGGAATCAGTTCCGTATGAAAGGACACACCCAAAGGCTTTCGAAATAACGCAGTCACCGCAAACCAGTCCGCTACGCTACCGATGAGGGCAGATTGAACAAACCAATACAAACCATCATACCAAGGAGCTGTGATATACCACTGTCCCCACCACACCAAGCCAAACAAAACCGCCATAGTGAGGAGCAAGCGATTCGCATAGGTTGTATAGGGCGTTCTTGGTATTTCTATAACACGAGGGCTCATACAATCCCTCCTTTCAGCAAGGTCAATCCGTAGAATAGACCGCCTAAAATAGCACCTACCAAGGACCCATTAATGCGTATCATCTGTAAATCATAGCCCAATTTAGATTGTAATATGCGGGTAATTTCCTCTGGTGTGAATCGATTCATCTCGCGCACGACGATCTGTTCAATCCAAGGGCGTACATAATTTAAGACATGCAACAATTGGAATAGAATAAATCGCTCTGCCTTACGACCTTTCACAGCATTCGTTTCCAAGCGCTCAAAGAAATAGTATAATTCCGTTTCCCCTTGCTCTACATAGCGCGCTAAGTCTAAGGTATCTTCCAATACATAGCCGTCTTCGATAAACTCCCGGAACCAAGCATTCTTTTTATCTTCTAGTTTTTGTTGCCACTGTCCATTCTGTGCAAGTTCATCCACTGCCCATCGAGCCTTCGTGTATACCGCAGACCCCAAGGGCGACTGCAAGGATTCTTGGCTCATTAAATAGGCACAGCCTTTCACCTGTATCATGTGTGTAATGTATTCCGGTGAAAGTGACTCCCCACCTAATGCTAACGCCAATTCTCGCAAAAAAGAATGGTCTGCATAGCGATTCATCACAGAGGATACTAGCCCTAATAAGTAGGGACGAATCCCTTCCGCCGCTAGCAATCGTTGAAGCATACGGTTGATGTGCATCCATAGCACCTCTGCTCGTTCTGGTACTAAGAGTTGACGGCACAAACTAACCACAAAAGGTGTCACTCGCCAAGATTCCACACCATTCTTGATATGCCCTAGCAATTGCTCTTGCAGTAAATTTTCTTTCACATGGGGCAATACATGGTCTTTCAGTTCCTCAAAACACACATGAACATATCCACGCCCAGTAGCACTATTCATAAATGAAACTATCCGCCCTGGTACACGCTCCTGTTTCAGTACCTCGTACATATGAGACACCCGAAGGAGTTCATCCACCATCATGTGACGTGCCATTTCCACGAACCGTTCCTTATTCCTAGGGATGAGCGCCGTTTTGAAAGGAATCCCCAAAGGCTTCGTAAACAGCGCCGTCACCGCATACCAGTCAGCTAAACCACCAATCATGGCAGCCCCTGAAATATGCGTGATGAGCCCCCAAAAGGGATCTCTATGAAAGGGATAGGTCACTAAAAATATGACTGCCATCAAGACTAGTAGAGCAGTCGCTCCATGTCGTTGTAACCATGGTGTCATTTACTTCACTTCCTCTACCACTGCATCTCCTGGTTGTTCTGGAATCCAGCAACGTTGGTTTGGGTATGTGTATCGGAATGTGTCCGATGGCACCCAAATAGGTCCATTGGCATGCATAGGAATAAATAGTTTCGTGTTCATCATACCTAACACTTCTAAAGCCCCCCATTCACGGGCTACTTCTAAGCGAGCATCCACGGGAAACATCATGATATCTACAGACAAACCTAATAGAGGGGCGAATTCTTTCTCTTTTAACGCTTTTGCCTCTGCAATATTCTCAGGCGTATCTCCAGACCAATGCCACCAGTTTAAATCTCCTGCGTGAAAGATGCGATGCGTACCTGTATCCACCAAGAATGACCCGCCTTCATCAGTGGAACCAAACATGGTGACAGTCAGATTATCCGATTCTAATGTGTCGCCTACTTTCATGGAGTGCAAAGAAAACACTTGTTGAACCAACTCTTCTGTTAGACGTTCCTCTGATATAATCTGACCTTCCGTAGGCTCAACATTGTTAATTCTTTCTAACAGTAAGCTAGCTTTCTCACCATCTTGCTGACGGGCCAGCATATCCTGTACTTGCTGACAAGCATCTCGCAAAGCTGGCACATCTTCATGGTACCAAACACTGTATATATATGGTAAATACTTGAAAATTGATTTCATATAATGATCATGATGGATGTGGGATACAAAGACATGTAACTCGTAGCCTTGTTCCACTAGTGTATCTATCACTCCGGCTGGATCTTTCCAGTAATCAAATACATAGGCCCGTTTGCCCTCTTCGATGACAAAACCGCTATGCTCTAAATAGGTAACTTTCATATTAACTCCTAATTGATAATTTTATTGATTACTTTTATTATAACATATTTTCCTTTTCACATATATAAAAAGGCAATCTGTCACTCCTAATCAATCTAAAGATAATGGGAGAACAGATTGCTCTTGTATTAGTTATTACTTTATTTTTCACATTACGAATATTATTATGATATACTATAGCCATGAGAGTCTCTAACGTGAGTTAGGTTCATCTTTCTTACTTAGTAAGGGAGGTGAGTAATATGACCGTATTCGAAGCAATTTCTATCATGATTTTATTCGCTATGTTCGTATTAGCATTGCTCACATATTTGAAGAAATAATCTTTAAACATGTGAAAAGCCTAACGCTATAATAAGTATTCCTACTACTTATACACGTTAGGCCATTCTATATCCCAGATGAGCCTAACGCTACCACCACGTTATTGGCTCTCTTTTTATATTTCAATTATATCATATGTCAGATAACACTCAAAGCATAAATTAGAAAAACCCTCCCAAGGTATGTACCTCAGGAGGGTTTTCTTATGAAAGTCTATGACCTTTCTTTATGGGGAATAGAATTACTTCTATTATTTAATACCCATGTGAGCCATAAGCATTTTAATTTGTGCTTTCATTTCTTCATTGTCTTGCATTACTTTTTCATAGTTTTCTTTCATGCGTGCATTGTCTGCTTTTACTTGCTCGTTATCTGCTTTCACTTGTGCATTTTCAGCCTTAAGTGCAGATACTTCGTCTTGTAAAATGTAGACGGAAGAAATTGGACCACCTTTGTAGCGTTCAGGAATCATGCTATCTTCACCACCGAATCGGTATGTCACACCTGCATTCATCATGTTGCTACCGCCGCCAACGCTGACACCTACGTTGAACATAGTGTCTTCGTTTGCGTAATGAGCTACCCCTAACGCAAGAGCTTTATTGCCTTTGTAAGCACCAACGCCTGCCATCACTTGTGATTTTTTAAGTGGATCGTAGCTTAATGGGTTCATCGCTGCTAATGCTGCTGCATGAGCGCCAGCTTCGTTCACTTTCGCCGTCACAGTATTGGTAGCTGCGTTTAATTGACCTACTGTCGCTGCATCAGATTCGTATACACCAGGTGCTACATTGCTGATCGTATTGCCACCATTGTTTAAGCCATCTTTCGTCAAGCTTACCACTGGTTTGTCATTGCTTCCAATGCGGATACCACGACTATCCACTACAGATACCGTTTTTAAGATTGGTTTCAACTCTTTCGTATTGTCGTCTTGTTTAAAGATAACATGACCATCTTCTGTAGTTAACCGTTCTTCATAACGAGTACCTGCTGCTGTCGTAGTTGTTACCAATCCTGCTACAGGTTTATTCGCATTGTCTACTTGAACAGTTCCGTTACTGATTAAATTATTAATCGTGTATGTTGTACCATTACCATCTACCACTGTAGAAGAGTTGACGATTGGTTTACCGTTGCCATCTTTTTGAAGGATTACGTTACCATCTTTATCTTTTTTAGGGATAGGGTTACCCTTAGCATCTAATTTTAATAGACCTTTGTCAGTTTTTTCAAACTCAGGTAAGTAACGATCATACTTAGATTTACCATCAGCCATGTTAAGGTCTTTCGCCAACTTCACAGTCATCGTAGCTGGTTTACCATCTTTCGCTGGAGCCAATTCAACACCGATGTTTTTATCTGTTAACTCACCAGTTGCACCACCTTGGATAGCCAATGTATCGCCTAAGCCAACTTCAGCTTTTAATGGGTCTTTTCCATCTTTTGTATCCGCTGTGAATACACGACCTTTAGTTACACGATCTGCTACGTCTTTCAATTGACCTTGTGTAGCTGCTTTGGAACGTTCTTTAGCTGCATCAGAATCAGGTTTAGCTTTCGCTTCCTCAGCAGAGGCTACTTTCGTAGGATCCCATGTTGTATTACTTAAACCATCCACAGTTCCTGTAGTAATAGATTTTGTAGTAATAGATTCCATACCAGTCAATGTAGATGCCAACGTAACATTTAATGTATCTTCTTTCTTCGCATCCTTCTCAACAGTGATGTTGTTAGTGCCCACTAAGTGCAATGTTTCGCCAAGTTTACGATCAACTGTTTCATCTGCTTTGTTGCCTGTGAAAGTCATTGCTTTATTAGCTAATGCTGTCACTTCGCCTTTATCTGCTTTTTTGTCTAACTCAGATTTGTCAGCTTTGCCATCTACTTTGTCCGCTAAATCTTTAACAGTTGCTTTATCGGCTTTATCAGCTAACTTATTCGCAAGATCCTCAACAGTAGACTTATCTGCTTTGTTATCAAGAGCTTTTTCAACAGCATCTACCTTCGCAGCAATGCCATCTACTTTTCCTAATTTCGTTGCTGCATCGTCAGACAAGCCAATGATAACTTTGCCATTTTCGCCAGTTACGATATTTAGACCTGGTTTAGCAGATTCTGCAGTGTTTGTTGTACCATCTCCAGTAACAAAATCTAAACCTTGTTTCAAGGATACTGTTTTTGCTTTTTCATCGGCATCACCATTCGTACGATACGTAATAGGAGCATCTAGGTCTTTCACAGTCACAGTAGCATCACCGAAGTTTACTTTGCCTGGATCTGCTTTTGTAGCTCCATCCGCTGCTTTACCTGGTGTAACAGTGATTGTATTCGTACCGTTTTTGATTACTAGATCTTCTTTACCGTTACCAGAAATACCTTTCATGTCTGTTAAAGTATCTGCTAATTTCACTACTAAGCCATTCGCATCTGTAGTAGAATCTTTTTCTACTCGGATGTTAACACCTGCTGTTGCATCAGCTGCTGGTGTGAAGTTTGCAGCACCTTTTACAGTTAATGTAGTGCCTAATGCACGTGTTACATCTTTTACATCATCGCCTTGGAATGTTAATCCTTTCGCAATAATGTCCTTAGCTGTGTTATTCAAGTCACTTACATTCACTGCCGCATGTTTTGTATTCACATCACCTGCTGCCGTGTTCAAACGATCTAAGAATGTAGGGTTAGCAATTGGTTGGTTTGCACCATCTTTCGCTGTATTCGGAATCGCAGAAGCCACGTTGTTAATGATGGTAGTACCACCTGTTGTAGAACCATCTGGGTTCACTAGACGAGCTTGTGGAGTTTTCACTTCTACAGCATCATCAGCTTTTGTACCATCTGCTTTTACTTTGTCAGCTGGATACCATTTGCCATCGTTAGCTTTTACTAAACGGTTACCTTTGTCATCAGTGTACACTACAGTACCAGCTTCGCCATTACGAAGTGCATTCACTTTCGTAGTTAAGTCTTTGCCGTTCAAGCCATCTGCACCAGTTAAGCCGTCTTTGCCCATTCCGGCATTGTCGCCTGTACCAGGTTTTCCATCACGTCCATCGATACCATTAGCACCATCAGCGCCTACTGCTTTAGCAATATCAGCTACTTTCGCTAATGTATCTTTTGTCGCTTGAGACAAGCCTACTGTGTAAGTACGTACTTTATCAGCATCTTCATCGCCACCAGTGACTTCGATACCATCACCTTTGATAACTTTTGTATCGATAGCATCCACTGTGTATGTTGTTACATGGTCTGTGGTAGCATCTGAAACTGCAACATTTTTACCAGGAGCTACTTTTACAGCACCCGCCGCTAAGTCTTTAACTGCATTCTTACCTTCATCACTTAGGTTATCTAAGTTTTTATTTGCTGCATTATCGATAGCTGTACGTGTATCTGTATCTAGACCGATGTTCACAATGCCGTTTTCTTCTGTAGAAATAGCAATACCTGTTTTTGGAGTTGCTGCATCAGCACCAGTGGCACCAACCGTACCCGTACCAGATTTAAAGTGTAAGCCAGTGCCTACTGCTACTTGCTTAACATCTATTTCAGCATTTGCTTTGTAACCTAACTTAGCATTACCTGTGGCAGCTGCAGTCGCTTCTCCCACTTTAGTATCTACATAGTCTTTATTTGCTGCATCTGTACCAGCACCAGGTGTTCCTACATTTGTTAATTTAGATCCACCAAAGTCTACGTCACCTTTAGCGCCATCTGCACCAGGTTTTACTGTGATAACTGCATTGTCGCCATTTTTGATCACTAGGTCATTTGTGCCATTACCAGAGATACCTTTCATGCCTGTTAACGTATCTGCTAAGCTTACAGTTAAGCCTGCTGTAGGGTCGGAAGCTACTTGGATGTTAATACCTGCCGTAGCCCCAGCTGCTGGTGTGAAGTTTGCTGTACCTTTCACTGCCAATGTTTCACCTAATTTACGAGTCGCATTCGTTCCCGTATCTGCACTGAAAGTAATCGCTTTCTCCGCTAATTCATTCAATGCTGTTACATCAGCTTTTTTCGCTAATTCACTGTGTAATTGGCCACCGTTGATTGCATCTGTAGAGCCGTCTGCAATGTTACCAGCTGCGATATTACTTAACTTAGTTGTACCACCAGTTGTTGTACCATCTGGGTTCACTAAACGAGCTTGTGGTGTTGCGACTTCAGTAGCACCATCCAGTTTGTTACCTGTAGCATCTACTTTGTCAGCTAAGTACCATTTACCATCGTTAGCTTTTACAACACGTTTACCGTTTTCATCTGTGTACACTACAGTACCAGCTTCGCCGTTACGTAATGCATTCACTTTTGTAGTTAAGTCTTTACCGTTTAGGCCATCTTCTTTTGTTAAGCCATCTTTGCCCATACCAGCATTATCGCCTGTACCAGATTTGCCATCACGGCCGTCGATACCGTTAGCACCATCAGCGCCTACTGCTTTAGCAATGTCGCTGACTTTCGCTAATGTAGCTTTTGTAGCTTGAGACAATCCTACGTTGTAAGTACGAACTTTATCAGTATCTTCTGTACCACCAGTAACCTCAAGACCTTCTCCAGCTTCTACCTTAGTATCGATAGCATCCACTGTGTATGTTGTCACATGGTCTGTTGTAGCGTCTGTAACCTTCACATTTTTACCAGCAGCTACTTTTACAGCGCCTGCTGCTAAGTCTTTAACTTTATTTTCCCCTTCAGTATCAAGGTTACCTAGGTTCTTATCTGCTTTTTCAGCTAACTTAGTGAATAGTTGGCCACCGTTGATTGCATCTGTAGAGCCGTCTGCAATGTTACCAGCTGCGATATTACTTAACTTAGTTGTACCACCAGTTGTTGTACCATCTGGGTTCACTAAACGAGCTTGTGGTGTTGCGACTTCAGTAGCACCATCCAGTTTGTTACCTGTAGCATCTACTTTGTCAGCTAAGTACCATTTACCATCGTTAGCTTTTACAACACGTTTACCGTTTTCATCTGTGTACACTACAGTACCAGCTTCGCCGTTACGTAATGCATTCACTTTTGTAGTTAAGTCTTTACCGTTCAAGCCATCTTTACCAGTTAAGCCATGATCACCAGCATTGCCGTCCACGCCTTCTTTGCCATTAGCTGCTTTACCATCTCGGCCATCCACTGCTGTATCACCAAGTTTTGCTGCATTATCAAGCACTTTACGAGTTGCTTCATCTAAACCGATGTTAACAATACCGCCATCTTCTGTGGAAATAGCAATACCAGTTTTTGCAGTTGCTGCATTTGTTGTCGCTGCTTCAGCGCCAGTGGCATTGATCGTACCAGTACCAGATTTGAAATGCAAGCCAGTTGTTACTGCCACTGTTTTACCAGTTTCTGCATTTGCTTTGTAACCTAAGTTAGCATTACCAGCTGCTGTTTGGTTGACCGCTTTAATTGCTTCATCTACGTAGAACTTATTCGCTGCATCTGTATTTGCACCAGGTGCTCCTACATTTGTTAATTTAGATCCACCGAAGTTTACGTCACCTTTAGCGCCATCTGCACCAGGTTTTACTGTGATTACGGCATTATCACCATTTTTAATCACTAGGTCATTTGTGCCATTACCAGAGATACCTTTCATGTTTGTCAACGTATCTGCCAAGCTTACAGTTAAGCCTGCTGTAGGGTCGGAAGCTACTTGGATGTTAATACCTGCCGTAGCCCCAGCTGCTGGTGTGAAGTTTGCTGTACCTTTCACTGCCAATGTTTCACCTAATTTACGAGTCGCATTCGTTCCCGTATCTGCACTGAAAGTAATCGCTTTCTCCGCTAATTCATTCAATGCTGTTACATCAGCTTTTTTCGCTAATTCACTGTGTAATTGGCCACCGTTGATTGCATCTGTAGAGCCGTCTGCAATGTTACCAGCTGCGATATTACTTAACTTAGTTGTACCACCAGTTGTTGTACCATCTGGGTTCACTAAACGAGCTTGTGGTGTTGCGACTTCAGTAGCACCATCCAGTTTGTTACCTGTAGCATCTACTTTGTCAGCTAAGTACCATTTACCATCGTTAGCTTTTACAACACGTTTACCGTTTTCATCTGTGTACACTACAGTACCAGCTTCGCCGTTACGTAATGCATTCACTTTTGTAGTTAAGTCTTTACCGTTTAGGCCATCTTCTTTTGTTAAGCCATCTTTGCCCATACCAGCATTATCGCCTGTACCAGATTTGCCATCACGGCCGTCGATACCGTTAGCACCATCAGCGCCTACTGCTTTAGCAATGTCGCTGACTTTCGCTAATGTAGCTTTTGTAGCTTGAGACAATCCTACGTTGTAAGTACGAACTTTATCAGTATCTTCTGTACCACCAGTAACCTCAAGACCTTCTCCAGCTTCTACCTTAGTATCGATAGCATCCACTGTGTATGTTGTCACATGGTCTGTTGTAGCGTCTGTAACCTTCACATTTTTACCAGCAGCTACTTTTACAGCGCCTGCTGCTAAGTCTTTAACTTTATTTTCCCCTTCAGTATCAAGGTTACCTAGGTTCTTATCTGCTTTTTCAGCTAACTTAGTGAATAATTGACCACCGTTGATTGCATCTGTAGAGCCGTCTGCAATGTTACCAGCTGCGATATTACTTAACTTAGTTGTACCACCAGTTGTTGTACCATCTGGGTTCACTAAACGAGCTTGTGGTGTTGCGACTTCAGTAGCACCATCCAGTTTGTTACCTGTAGCATCTACTTTGTCAGCTAAGTACCATTTACCATCGTTAGCTTTTACAACACGTTTACCGTTTTCATCTGTGTACACTACAGTACCAGCTTCGCCGTTACGTAATGCATTCACTTTTGTAGTTAAGTCTTTACCGTTCAAGCCATCTTTACCAGTTAAGCCATGATCACCAGCATTGCCGTCCACGCCTTCTTTGCCATTAGCTGCTTTACCATCTCGGCCATCCACTGCTGTATCACCAAGTTTTGCTGCATTATCAAGCACTTTACGAGTTGCTTCATCTAAACCGATGTTAACAATACCGCCATCTTCTGTGGAAATAGCAATACCAGTTTTTGCAGTTGCTGCATTTGTTGTCGCTGCTTCAGCGCCAGTGGCATTGATCGTACCAGTACCAGATTTGAAATGCAAGCCAGTTGTTACTGCCACTGTTTTACCAGTTTCTGCATTTGCTTTGTAACCTAAGTTAGCATTACCAGCTGCTGTTTGGTTGACCGCTTTAATTGCTTCATCTACGTAGAACTTATTCGCTGCATCTGTATTTGCACCAGGTGCTCCTACATTTGTTAATTTAGATCCACCGAAGTTTACGTCACCTTTAGCGCCATCTGCACCAGGTTTTACTGTGATTACGGCATTATCACCATTTTTAATCACTAGGTCATTTGTGCCATTACCAGAGATACCTTTCATGTTTGTCAACGTATCTGCCAAGCTTACAGTTAAGCCTGCTGTAGGGTCGGAAGCTACTTGGATGTTAATACCTGCCGTAGCCCCAGCTGCTGGTGTGAAGTTTGCTGTACCTTTCACTGCCAATGTTTCACCTAATTTACGAGTCGCATTCGTTCCCGTATCTGCACTGAAAGTAATCGCTTTCTCCGCTAATTCATTCAATGCTGTTACATCAGCTTTTTTCGCTAATTCACTGTGTAATTGGCCACCGTTGATTGCATCTGTAGAGCCGTCTGCAATGTTACCAGCTGCGATATTACTTAACTTAGTTGTACCACCAGTTGTTGTACCATCTGGGTTCACTAAACGAGCTTGTGGTGTTGCGACTTCAGTAGCACCATCCAGTTTGTTACCTGTAGCATCTACTTTGTCAGCTAAGTACCATTTACCATCGTTAGCTTTTACAACACGTTTACCGTTTTCATCTGTGTACACTACAGTACCAGCTTCGCCGTTACGTAATGCATTCACTTTTGTAGTTAAGTCTTTACCGTTTAGGCCATCTTCTTTTGTTAAGCCATCTTTGCCCATACCAGCATTATCGCCTGTACCAGATTTGCCATCACGGCCGTCGATACCGTTAGCACCATCAGCGCCTACTGCTTTAGCAATGTCGCTGACTTTCGCTAATGTAGCTTTTGTAGCTTGAGACAATCCTACGTTGTAAGTACGAACTTTATCAGTATCTTCTGTACCACCAGTAACCTCAAGACCTTCTCCAGCTTCTACCTTAGTATCGATAGCATCCACTGTGTATGTTGTCACATGGTCTGTTGTAGCGTCTGTAACCTTCACATTTTTACCAGCAGCTACTTTTACAGCGCCTGCTGCTAAGTCTTTAACTTTATTTTCCCCTTCAGTATCAAGGTTACCTAGGTTCTTATCTGCTTTTTCAGCTAACTTAGTGAATAATTGACCACCGTTGATTGCATCTGTAGAGCCGTCTGCAATGTTACCAGCTGCGATATTACTTAACTTAGTTGTACCACCAGTTGTTGTACCATCTGGGTTCACTAAACGAGCTTGTGGTGTTGCGACTTCAGTAGCACCATCCAGTTTGTTACCTGTAGCATCTACTTTGTCAGCTAAGTACCATTTACCATCGTTAGCTTTTACAACACGTTTACCGTTTTCATCTGTGTACACTACAGTACCAGCTTCGCCGTTACGTAATGCATTCACTTTTGTAGTTAAGTCTTTACCGTTCAAGCCATCTTTACCAGTTAAGCCATGATCACCAGCATTGCCGTCCACGCCTTCTTTGCCATTAGCTGCTTTACCATCTCGGCCATCCACTGCTGTATCACCAAGTTTTGCTGCATTATCAAGCACTTTACGAGTTGCTTCATCTAAACCGATGTTAACAATACCGCCATCTTCTGTGGAAATAGCAATACCAGTTTTTGCAGTTGCTGCATTTGTTGTCGCTGCTTCAGCGCCAGTGGCATTGATCGTACCAGTACCAGATTTGAAATGCAAGCCAGTTGTTACTGCCACTGTTTTACCAGTTTCTGCATTTGCTTTGTAACCTAAGTTAGCATTACCAGCTGCTGTTTGGTTGACCGCTTTAATTGCTTCATCTACGTAGAACTTATTCGCTGCATCTGTATTTGCACCAGGTGCTCCTACATTTGTTAATTTAGAACCACCAAAGTCTACGTCACCTTTAGCACCATTTGCACCAGGTTTTACTGTGATAACTGCATTGTCACCATTTTTGATCACTAGGTCATTTGTGCCATTACCGGAGATACCTTTCATACCTGTTAAGGTATCTGCTAATTTCACCACTAGACCGTTTGCATTTGTAGTTGGATCTTTTTCTACGCGGATGTTAACGCCTGCTGCTGTTGCATCAGTTGCCGGTGTGAAGTTCGCTGCACCTTTTACAGTTAACTCAGTACCTAATGTACGTGTTACTTGTTGTGCATCATCGCCTGTGAAAGTAATTGGACTTGTTTTTAAAGTATCTACTGTAGCTTTATCTGCTTTATCTCCTAAAGCATTGTTAATAGTTGTAATATCTGTTTTCGTAGCTAAGCCACTAATTTTGAACGCTTTATCAGTAGCTTCTGCACCTGTACCATCTTCTTGTTTTACAGTCACAGTGCCATCGTCACCAACAGCATATGTGTCTGCTTTTACATGGAATTCTGCAGTTTTATCTACTTTACTATCTAAAGCTGTTACATCTGCTTTTTTCGCTAATTCACTGTGTAATTGACCACCGTTGATTGCATCTGTAGAGCCGTCTGCAATGTTACCAGCTGCGATATTAC
>CAUQBP010000021.1:0-23030 GCA_963516605.1 uncultured Veillonella sp.
GATCCCCCATGTGCTTCGTCAAAAACTTTCGCGTAGGGCAGTTTTTGCGGAATACTTGGGGGCGACCCTCACATTCTTTTCTCCCTAGGTCACCACCTGCTCAGAGCGGTTTAAATTCCTCCTCGATAAACGCAAAGGAGCCCCCGTGTGTTCTGTCAAAAACTTTCGCGTAGGGCAGTTTTCGGGGCCTACACGGGGCTCAAACCACATTCTTCCCCCCTAGGTCGCCCCACCGCTCGGATCGGTTTAAATTCCCCTCTCTCGATAAACGCAAAGGAGCCCCCGTGTATTCTGTCAAAAACTTTCGCGTAGGGCAGTTTTTGCGGAATACATGGGGGCTTCCCCTTCGCTTTCACGATATGGAATTTAAACCGATATGAGCGAACGACCTCTCCATTTGTTCGACTGCCACCGCCACACAAATATCATCGCTCGTATAATCTCATCGATAGCCATAGCAATCCACACGCCTACGAGTCCCCAACCAAGGACGATACCAAAGTAGTAGGACAAAGTCACTGCAAATGCCCACATGCCAAAGACGCCGACAAACATGGGAATCCGAATATCTCCTGCTGCTTGCAAACATTGCACCAATACGATATTGGCACCACGTCCAATTTCTAGGAAAATTTCAATAAACAAGACCGCTTTCGCCAGATCTATAATCTCCTGATTATCCGTTACAAGGCGCATCACCGGTTCACAGGCAAAATAAAAGAAGGTACTCAATCCGACACCAATGGAAACGCCTGCTGCCGTTGTGAGCCACACACGGCGGGACACTTCTTCTTCTCGTTTAGCTCCCATGAGGAATCCTACCACGATTTGCGCCGCATTGGCCAAAGCAATGGTATACATGTAACAGAAGGTAGCAATGATATATACATACACCTTCGTAGTAATCACTACTAGCCCCATAAGATTCACCATTTTCATGATGACTGTTTGTGACAGTTGGTATGACAAGGTTTCCCCTCCAGACGGTACGGAAATAAACAGCAATTGTCGTAGCGTTTCCCAACGGAATGGGAGAAGATAGTCTACTTTCATACGGGCTGTCAACAAAGACTGATGGCACCAGATAATAATACCTAGTCCCAAGGCCTTACTAATGACCGTCGACAAGGATACCCCTAATACCCCCAGGCTTGGGATTGGTCCCCAACCGTAGATAAGTGCATAGTTCAAGATAATGTGAACCACATTCATGACGAGGGCAATCCACATGGCGATGCGCGGCATGGAATGTCCCCGGAACATCGCTACATAGGTCGTATAAATCCCTGTAATAGGAATACTGGCCGCCACGATATTCAAATAAAGCGTCGTTTCTTCCATAATCTCTGGTGGTACACCAAGCCATTCGCAGAGAGTTTGATGAAAGATAATCACCACAGCCCCTGCGATAGCACTGAACACCGTATGAAAGACTACACTAATGGTGTACACTTCATCAATTTTATCGGGTCGTTTAGCCCCCAAATATTGGGCAATCAAAATGGTGGTTGCCGTACTCATAACAATGAGCAAAAACAAGATGACATTGATAATCTGGTTCGCATTGGCTACCGCTGCCACCGCTGTTTCTGCATATTGACTAAGCATGAATTGGTCCACATTGCCCAATAACATCTGCAAAAATAATTCTATAAAGATAGGGACACTAAGCGCCCCCACAGATAACGATATGCTTTTTGTTACTTTCATTCTAATTCAACCTTCTCTAATGCGCCGTTCTCCACTAAAGATTCCCAAGTAGCCACTAGACGATACCGTGCCTCCACTTCAGCTTCTTTCCAATGTTCTCCCTCGGGGAACCATTCACTAGGTACCTGACTGCATTTCGTAAAATTCAAGGTATATCCCATGGAGCGCACTTCTTTAGACACCCACCATGCACCTATACGGTCACGACTGTCTAAATAGACTGTATCTAAACCCGTTTCGGATACCCAAGATACAATCTCAGGCCAATACTCCTCAGGGATGACACTCGCTCCCAATGTGTCTTGCAACGCTTGATTCGCCACTTCCGAGGGATTGTCTACCCCTACACCTGGTGTATTTTGTACTTCCTCTAGCACTTGATCCACTATACTTTGTGCTGTGTCCATCATAGTATCGCTCCTTTCTATGTATCCACTCAATATATTCTTCACCCCATGTTGCTAAGGCTCTTAACACCGTTCTGAAAGATTCGCCTACTGGCGTTAAATAATACTCCACTTTCGGCGGAATTTGGCTATACACCTTACGTTCAATAAGTCCATCTTCCTCCATCGCCCGTAATTGCCGTGTTAACGTAGCTTGCGTAATAGGTTGTAAGGCTCGCTCTAAGGCTTTAAATCGTACAAGCCCCTGTTCTAACTCATGCATAATTAGCATCGTCCATTTACCAGACAATACTTTTTGCATCGTCACATAGGGACAAAGCCCAACTAGCTTATCTATGTTTACTGTCTGCTCAGCGATCTGTGCCATAGCAATACCTCCTATTCATTCTACTTGTATTATATCACATGACTATACGACATATTTCATTCAAAATGATTCCTTGTCTATGGTCAGACTCGGCAAACGATCTCGTATCTGTTTCGCTCGCTCTAAATACTGCCCTAAACTATCTCCATTGTCATCCGCATGGAGCAATTGTTTTACAGCAGCTAATTCTTGCTCTACTTGTTCAATGGCTTTCAACACATTCCTACGATTTCCGTAGATAATTTCTTGCCACATACTCGGCAGACCACTGGCGGTACGGGTGCTATCTCGTAGACCTCCCGCCGACAAGCTCATGCGCTTATCTCCCAGTTCATCATTACCTACGGCGGTAATCATAACAGATGCCAACATATGCGGCATATGACTCACCATAGCTAAGCATCCATCGTGGCGCTTCATGTCCACGTATTCGATGCGAGAACCCACAGCTCTACCCATGTCAGCTAGCTCCTGTGCCACGGTAGCATCGTAGGCTGGTTGTTCCTCATCTTCTAGGACAATCCACCCCATTTTCTGAAATAAGTCTTTATGAGCTTCTTCATAGCCACCTTTTTCAGAACCTGCCATAGGGTGGACCGACACGAAATGAACTCCTTCAGGAATATGCGCATACACAGCATGAACAAACTCATCTTTCGCACTGGACACATCAGTCACCACTTGCCCTGGTCGGAACAGTGAGGCTACTTTCACAAAAAGTTCACTATTTGTCTGTGGTGGTAAGGCAAAGACCACAATATCCGCACCCATGATAACAGGTTCCACCGCTGTGAAAGCCTGTGATACACAACCATCAGCCAAGGCGAGGTCGCAAATTTCCTGACGCCGCGCGTAACCGATGACATCATATGTCGTATATGCTCGTAATGCTTTTGCTAGAGAGGCCCCTAGCAATCCTAATCCAATAATACCAACCGTTCGTGCCATCTATTCCTCCTACACGCAACCTCAAGAAACGTATCTATCTACCCTATACAGGCTTTAAGATGCCCCCACTTACTAATAAGGTACAGCTACTTTTACAAGCATCTGTACCCTTCATTCTGTATTTATTAGTTCTACCACGAATTATAGATTCGGTCAACTTTTATTTGTAGCGCGACCTTTATCCCATGCCAAGATAAATATTGTAACAATGATAAGGGTCATACCGATGATATCCCACTGTGTGAACTCATTGCCCAACAACAACCATGCCAGTACCGCTGCCGAAATAGGTTCTATGGATGAAAGTATCGATCCCGTCACAGCACCTACTCGTCGCACCCCTTCTAGGTATGCATTAAAAGAGACTACTGTGCCAAAAATGATGATACTCCAAAACCCACCATAGGTCCACAAATCCCATACAATTCCTTCGGAACTCGGTTGTGTAGCTATCCACGCAAAGGCCCCTCCGATAAGCATGCCAAAGCCCACGATAGGTGCCGTACCATACTTTTTCAATAGTGGCACTGGTTGTAGCGTATAAATACCAACTGCTACAGCAGATAACATCCCCCAGGTCAGAAGTGTATCATCTAACGCTGATATATCCCACACACCTTGTAAAGCAATAATCGCCGTCCCCACCGTAGCTAGTACTACACTGACTACTTCTGCCACCCTTGGTAACGTTAAACGTGTAATAGATATGTATAAAATAATCAATGCAGGACCTACATATTGTAAGACCGTCGCAATCCCTGCCCCTGCATAGGCAATCGCTTTAAAATAGGTATATTGACACATCCACATACCAAGGACCCCAAATATAACCAACCGCAATGTATCTTTCCAGTCAGAAAAAACCTTAAAAATAGAAGCTCTTCCTTTGTAAAAGGCCGCTACTACCGTAATCACACCAGCAATGACAAGGCGCATAGCTACTACCCATTCTGCCGACATCATCCGCTGTTGTTGCACAAATTGTGAGCACATTCCAGAAAAGCCCCATAGAACGGCGCCTAATGCAATTAGTAACATACCTTTCATTACATATGCGTTCATAGTCCCTCCTTTTACAACCCTTACAAATTATTAACAATTCACGGAATATCTAACTATCATCATTGCTACACCCTATTAACGCCTAATCTTACTCGGCTAATAGACTTTTATGAATCTTTACCACGACCTTGCGAATTTCTTGTACCTCATTCGGTGCAATCAAGGTGCGATGTAATTCTCCAGGATAAAAAATACAATAATCCCCTGGGCGTACATCAATTTTTACCGTACCACTTTCTGTAGGATCGTAAAAGTAACAATCCTTATCATCGTAAGCCTCAACCACGTCCGGAAAAGTTTGACGAATGAGAATCTCCATTTGCTCTTCTCCAGCTACTAGAAATTGTACATCCATATAATCCTTATGCCCTTCAATCTTCGTTTCCTCATAGACCCTTGTGTTCACAATATCCACATTGGCATACATCAAGTCGCCCTCTATGGGGTAACGACCACCTGCAAACGTCGTGAAATCATGAGATTTCAAGAACCCAAGAGCCCTCTCTACCGCTTTCGGATACCGAAACTGTGTATAATCAAGCGCAATATTTTGATATATCATGACTTACTCCTTTATCTCCATATATAAAGGGCACCCCACAGCGCCCTATGAATCATATCTATCTCTATCTACTATACTAGCAACACCATATATGGTCAAACACAAATTCTGAGAATCCTAGTAATACAAAGCCACCCTACAGCATTCCATTATTCCCTAAATTATGCCACACAAGAAACTCTACTTTTATTCTGTTATAAACTATGCTATACTAAAAGCAACAAAGGAAGAGCCACCAACGTGCAGCTAGCGTTAGGCTCATCTCAAGAACTATAGAAGCAGAAATTGCCTAACGTGTGAGGTCCGTTAAACCTCGTCTCGTTAGGCCTTTTCATTAGCTATAAAAGCAACGAATAACTTCTACGATTAACATAGAAAATTGAATCAATAAAGATAATTTTTCATATGTAGTCATAGTAACACCCCCTCCCATATTAGGAAGAGATGAGCCCAACAACACGTCGTTGACTCTTCAATTAACATTATACTACAAATTACTCGTACTGTTAATTTTTATCAAAAAACCTACCCCCTAAGGAACGCCGTTACGAGTAGTAGCCTTGTGGCGTCTCTTTACTAACTAAATTACACATACGCAAGAAGAGCACGGCATGTTCCGGAGCAAACCTAACCACTGTATCAGTTTGCGGAGGAATGTGTCGTGCTCTTCCCTTTGCCCTATTCAGTTAAGAACGCCATAGGCTGCATAACCTAACAAGAGACGATACATTATGAAATACCGTTTGTGAGGGGTATACCGTGCTCTTCCCTTTTGCATTAAGTTAAGAACGCCACAGGCTACATAGCATCACAAGTTACGACTCTTCGTGACCCGCAAATCTCGCAATGATTGTTTCTGCTTGTTTATGTGGCACTTCTTCGTATCCATTGAACTCCATATTAAACACACCTTGTCCTTGTGTCATGGAGCGCAATACTGTTACATAATCTAGCATTTCCACCAATGGAACTTGGGCTTTCACCACAGTGATTCCTTCACGCACACCTTGATCCATACCGAGTACGCGACCACGACGGCTATTCAAATCACCCATGATATCGCCCATAAATTCTTCTGGTCCGATGACATTCACATTGTAGACTGGTTCTAACAAAATCGGTTTCGCATCAGGCACACCTTTTTTCAAGGCTTGGGCTGCCGCCATTTTGAACGCCAACTCCGAGGAGTCCACTGTATGATAGGAGCCGTCTAATAATGTCACTTGGATACCAATCATTGGATACCCTGCCAAAAGACCTTTTTCCAACGTTTCACGAACGCCTTTTTCTACAGCCGGAATGTATTGACGTGGCACTGCGCCACCAAAAATTTTATCGATAAACTCAAACTCACCTTCATATAATGGCGCAATACCAAGCTTCACATGACCATATTGACCATGACCACCACTTTGCTTTTTATGTTTACCTTCTACTTCCACTGTGCCTCGAATGGTTTCACGATATGGAATATACGGAGTTTCCAATTTTGCACGTACTCCATATTTACGTTCCATTTTTTGTAAAATATGTTCTAAATGGACATCGCCCATACAACGCACTTGCATTTGACGACCTTCCACATCTTTCACCACTTCACAAGTTGGATCTTCTTCAGAAATACGTCCCAAAGCGTTCGCTAATTTTTCCTCTTCCCCTTTTTTCTCAGGTACCATAGCTATGCGGTATAAAGGTTGTGGGAAACGGATTGGTGCATATTTCACTTTAAATTCAGCTGTACCAAAGGTATCCCCTGTTTTCGTTTCTGCTAATTTAGGGATGACCACGATATCCCCAGCTTTTGCAACCTCTACTGGTACTTGTTGTTTACCAATTAAGGTCACCATTTTTCCCCATTTTTCTTCTACATCACGGGTCACATTATAGAGTTTATCTCCTACTTTCAATTCCCCAGAGAATACACGGACAAAACTTTGTTTTCCCGCAAATGGATCAAGAATTGTTTTAAATACGAAGCCAGTAAATGGTTTATCTGCCACCACGATATGCTCCTCTTGGGAATCCACTCCGATAGCGGTCATCACTTTTTTCGTTGCATCTGGCATATAGCGAATCATACGATCTAAGACTTGGTCCATACCTATACGGCTCAAGGCAGTACCACACATGACAGGACATACACGGCCCGTCAACATGCCTTCACGCAAACCTTGACGAATTTCTTCTAAGGTCAATTCTTGTCCATCTAAATATTTTTCTAATAATGTATCATTACCTTCTGCAGCCGCTTCCACAGTCATTTCACGAATTTCTTCTACTTTATCGGCTAGCTCAGCTGGTACTTCCACTTCTCTCATATTACCGTTTTCATAGACATAGGCAGTTCGTTTTGCTACGTCTACGACACCTTTGAAAGTAGGCCCTTCACCGATTGGAATTTGCAATGGCATAATCGCTTTACCAAATAATTCCCGCATTTTTTCCAAAGTCCCAAAGAAGTCTGCTTTTTCAACGTCCATTTTATTGATGAAAGCCATACGAGGCATTTGCAATTCTACGCCATACTCCCAAGCACGAATGGTATCGATTTCTACGCCTGTACCAGCAGATAATACCATCAGCATACCGTCTGCTGCGCGCAAAGCAGACCGTACTTCCCCATGAAACTCAGAATAACCTGGAGTATCGATGAAGTTAATTTTATGACCTTTCCATTCACAAGGCGCCATGCCTAATTGGATAGTGACATTCCGTTTGATTTCTTCTGGCTCAAAGTCCATAATATGTTTATTATCTTGACCTTTACCAACAAAGTCTACAGCACCACAAGACAATAATAATGCCTCTACTAATGCTGTTTTACCCGCCCCGTCATGGGAGACCACCGCCACGTTTCTGATCAAATCACTAGTATATTCTTTCATGAACATCGTCCTCCTTTACAGCCGAAAACAGTCTATTGTTTAAGTAATTCTACATACTTTTATAAACTCCTTTGAATATACTGGATTTTATATATGCAAATTACGCATAGTATAGAGTCATGTATGAAAAAAACTAGTATCACTCATAGTTACATATTTATCCGTTACTTCTCTACTAAACTAAAATTTTTACTAGGTTAATTCTATAGTTTATGGTATTCTATTAGATATATCATTTCAGAACATACATGGGAAGGGAGTTATATAGTATGAAAGATAATGAATCAAAGACGTCATTGCATCGTGGACTGAAAAGTCGACACATGCAAATGATCGCCTTAGGCGCCTCTGTGGGGACCGGCCTCTTCTATGGATCCGCTCCCACAATTCAACTGGTAGGACCAGGTGTTATTTTCTCCTATTTATTAACTGGTATCTTTATTTTCTTTTTAATGCGTATGCTAGGAGAAATGTCAGTCCGTGAACCTGTGTCTGGCTCCTTTACCTATTTTGCTAGTAAATATTGGTCTTCCTTTGCTGGCTATTTATCTGGCTGGAATTACTGGATTGTGTACATGCTTGCCAGTATGGCGGAACTTGCTGCCATTTCAGTATACTTAGATTTCTGGTTACCTGGTATTCCCCATTGGATGACTACACTAGCTTGTATTACATTAGTGACGGCGATTAATCTCATCAATGTACGTGCCTATGGAGAAGTGGAATTTTTTGCATCACTCATTAAAGTGGTTGCCATCATTGCTATGATTGGCTTCGGTATCTTCCTCATCTTCTTCGGAGATATGGGTACATTCCCGCAAAACTTCTCTAATCTTTGGGTTCACGGCGGATTGTTTCCAAATGGTGCGTATGGTTTTATCGCTTCTATCGCTGTGGTGATGTTCTCCTTTGGTGGGGTGGAACTCATTGGTATCACTGCTGGGGAAGCTGAAAATCCTGAAAAAACGTTACCAAAAGCGATTAACGAGTTGTTAGCTCGTATCCTGATTTTCTATGTAGGTACGATGACTATCATCATGGCACTATCTCCATGGAACGAATTAGGTACTCATGCGAGTCCATTTGTCCAAATCTTTACGAACATCGGCATTCCCGCAGCAGCACATATCTTAAACTTCGTCGTTGTAGTGGCTGCCTTATCTGTGTACAACAGCTTGCTATACAGTAATTCTCGTATTTTACATAGTATGGCGTTGTCTGGTGATGCTCCAAAAATCTTCAAGCACTTAACTGCTACAGGGGTGCCATTGATTGCAACCTTATTCTGTGCAGCCTTAGCCTTGATCGTTGTATTCTTAACATACATCTTCCCAAGTGCTAGTGATGTGTTCCTACAATTATTGGCTATCATCGTAGCTGGTCTCATCATTGCATGGTTCATCATTCCAGTGACGCATCTTAAATTCCGCAAACAATTTGCTCGTGAAGGTCGCCTTGATGAATTGAAATTTAAATCCATCTTGTATCCATTTACAAATTACTTCTGCTTTGCTTTCATCGCTATGGCAGTAGGCGTTATGTTAACTATGGATTCCATGCGCACATCCATCTACATCATTCCCGTGTGGATTGGCGCTCTGTACATTGCGTACCGACTTAAGAAAAAATAATATATGAATGCTAAGAAGGATAGCTGAGATTGACTCGGCTATCCTTTTCTTATACACTACTAGTATGAATTTATAAATCTTTAGTACGACTTGAGTATACCCACATTTAATTTAAAATGTAACACTTTTCCCACCTTGGTAACAAGACAACCTTTCAATGGAAATTTTCGTGCTTTTTGCAAACGAATTTTTCTTCAATGGAAAAATTCGCTATTTTTGCAAATGAAAGTACTCCCTTTGTATTGGATAGTACTATATTTTGGAATTTCCTACAAGAAGCGGTTTCGCTAAGTATGACAGATGTGATAGTATACTAGTGATAACTAACGTCGTCATTACTTACGGTGAACACGACTTCGAAGTACAGATACGTTAGTATACATAATAATATAACCGCTTATGATTACGTTATGCTTTTGTTATATATACACTATATTTACGTTGTATTTGTGTTTTATTTGCGTTTTATTTACGAGGTACCACTATGGCATGGCTAGAAATTACACTGACCACGACACGTGAAGCGTCTGAACTTATAACAGATACATTGCTCGCACTAGGTGCAGAAGGGGTCTATACGGAAGATCCCTATGAATTTGATCAACTCACAGATGATGGATTTGGTATTATCAAACCAGACCGTGAGGAGCTCTACGATTCATCGGATGTCACTGTGAAAGCTTATATCGATCCCGACCTATATGAGATTGACCAATTAGAGACTCTCATAAAAAGTGAGATCCAGCAATTACAAAATACTTTCACTATGGAGTTTGGCCCTCTCAATCTATCTATTACTATGGCTGATGAGTCTGGTTGGGATGATTGGAAAACACAACATCCACCTATCCCTATGACGGACAATCTTACTATTATTCCAGATTGGTCCGATTATACGCCTCGTGAAGGGGAACACATCATTCGCATCGAACCGGGTATTGCCTTCGGCACCGGGGACCATCCTACAACTCGCTTAGCGATCCAAGCGATGGCGCAGTACCTCACTCCTGACAGTACGGTC
Source organism: uncultured Veillonella sp. (assembly GCA_963516605.1). Taxonomy (GTDB): domain Bacteria; phylum Bacillota; class Negativicutes; order Veillonellales; family Veillonellaceae; genus F0422. The sequence continues at coordinate 10,594 of CAUQBP010000021.1, forward strand.
TTCGACGTGGGCACAGGGTCTGGCATTATCGCCTTATCCGCAGGAGCCCTTGAAGCTCAGTCTGTCACAGCCTTTGACCTAGATGAAACAGCCACAGCCAACGCTCGTAACCATGTGGCAATGAATCAATTGGAATCCGTGGTGACTGTACAAACAAATAATTTATTAGAAGGCGTGGCGGAAACAGCCTCTCTCATCGTGGCTAATATTATTACCCCTATCTTGTTACGTTTATTAGACGATGCCTACCGTTGTCTAGAACCAAAGGGAGTCTTCATCATGAGTGGCATTCAAGAGGGAGAGGAACAAACACTTATCGATGCAGCCTCAGCGGCTGGATTTATCAATTTATCTACCACCACAGAAAACAACTGGGTGTGCATTACCTGCCATAAATAGTGGAGAGTGCCATGGTCATCCCTACAACATAATAGCGATAGATTCTTATATCACACATAGAAACTAAATATGGAACAAAAAAGCACGATTCTAAGATTTTCACACACAAAAACCGCGATTTCGCGCACGATTTTAGTTTTCGTGTTTTTTTGCGTTTTTTATAGCATTGGTAAGAATTAGGTTAGTAACTACAGCTATAACAATATACGGCTATTGTACTTCTATTACGATTTGCTCACCTGTTCGCATCTGATAACACACTAAACGATAAGCCCTGAGAGCAAACGTCTTGCCTATGTCTTTTATCTGTCCTTTCGCTGTATTTGTTACCTCTTGTTGTAAGCCTTTGTAGCATTGTGCCTCATCTATCCCCCATGCACTCTGTCTGGATTCCAACACTCCCTCATCAGCATACAACGGGTCATGTGCCAAGGGATGTCCTATATGCGCCATAGTCACTCGAATTTGGTGGGTCTTGCCCGTCCACAAGCGAATACGCACATCTGTTGTATCTTGTGCCGCATCATAGTGTAGTACTTCATATTCCGTTTTTGTCATCACACCCTCTGGGTGTACCTCTTGATGGATGCCATCTGCACTTTTGCGGATAGGTAATTCTAGTACCTCATGCTGTTGTGCCAATCGCCCTTGTACCGTTGCTCGGTACCATTTTTCCAAGTGATTATCATCCATCTGCTGTTGGTAAAAGTGTTGTGCTAATCCATGCTTGGCTACTACCACCAATCCAGACGTATCTCGATCTAAACGATTTAAAAACCGTACCTTTCCGCAAATGTTATGTACTTTAAAATAGTGAGCTACCCCATTTGCTAAGGAGACTTGTCCTTTTGAATTCATCGTGATTCCCGATGCTTTATCTACAATAAGAATATCTTCATCTTCATAGGCTATCGTTAAGGGCATTTCTATTGGGTCGTGGTCGATGCGTTCTTTTAAGGGGATAATTTCTAATACCATCCCCTGTGAAAGTTCAGATTTCGCCGTACACAGTTGTCCATCTAATCGAACATCCTTGGCCCCGAAGAGTTCTTTCATCGTTTTCCGAGGAAATTGATGAATATCTAGCCATTCCCCTAACGTCGGTGCTATCGTATTTTCAATTGTATATGTTAACGTTCGTTTGTCTTTCATACAGTTTCCATTTCATCTTCGTTATTGGTGTCTAAGCCATCTTCCAATACGTATCTTTTTGACCCTATTGGGTCTATCTATCCACGCTTTTATCCCAATATAGCAAAATCATTTCCATATTTTCCCACGTTTTCTCTGGTATTCTATCTATATTTTACCATATCTAACCTTATAAAACGTCTCTACGTAACAGATCTATTACATTTTCATGCCATCATTTTTATACATTCTTATGATAGCACTTATAGATGATTGCATTTACCTTTTTTACAAAATATGCTATCCTATATACAAAGAAGAGCAAAACGTGTGGCGCGTTAGGCTCATCAAAATTTGACTTTTGTGCCTAACGTGATGAGATACTTCTCTTTACATTAGGCACGGTTTCTTTTATAGGAACACTACTTACGTCGTAGCATTACATATAAGGTGATAATCGCTACTATGAGCATTAAGAAATTAATCCCTAGGGAAAGTATTTCAAATACTGACATAGCATCACCCCCCCTTTCGGAGATGAACCTAAACCACGTTTTACTCTTCATCAACAGTATAACATATGTTTGTCATAATGTGTATTATTTTCGAATAAATATAAAAGCTGTAACGCAATAATATGTTGTGTTGCAGCTTTATTTTATATACAGCATCTGGCTATATTTGCATTGCGCTCCGCTTCATGCTAGAACTTTATATATTACGCTACTTACTAAAATTATTATATAAACTAGTGCGCATCTAATACTATGATAATAATTACCTATAACGGTTGATACGTATATGAATTTTTCTACTTTACAAAAAAATATATGACACTCAAACATACTGATACTAAGCATGCAAAACCTATATTATTCTATCTAAAACATGAATGCTAATTCAGTTGACATCTATTCTCATAGAATATACAATGATAATATATATCACTAAAGGTAAGGCTACTTTATATAGAAGGTACTTTTTATACTCTCCCCTTATATATAAGTAGTCTTTCTTTATGTATTAGGTTTGGTGTAAATTTTTACAGAAAGGTGTGTTTCTAATGAATCAAATGTTATCTATTTTCCAACAAGGTGGACCGGTGATGTACCTGTTCCTAATTATCTCTGTGCTCACCATCGCTATTGGGATTGACCGTGTCTTAGTATACCGTAAAACAGCGAGTGCTAATCGTTTAGTAGAGGAAACAATGGCTACTAAATTTGCTCAAGGCGATGTAACAGAAGCCCTTGCTTTTGCCAAGGAGCATCCTGACAATGTATTGGCGCAATTAGTGACAGAAGGTCTGAATGCTCACCAAGATGGATTCGCAGTAGAACCTACCTTAGAGGCGCAAGCTATGCGTACAGTAAACGTATTACAAGACCGTTTAAGCTTGTTGAGTACCTTTGTTACATTAGCTCCTATTTTAGGTCTATTAGGTACTGTTGTAGGTATGATTGACTCTTTCAGCGTCTTAGATTTATCCAACGGTCAACCAATGGCAATTACATCCGGCGTAGGGGAAGCATTGGTAGCCACTGCTGCTGGTTTATGTGTTGCTATAGTGGCCCTTGTGTTGCATGCTATTTTCTCCCGTAAAGTAAACTTAATCGTATCTGACATGGAACAAATGATGGCATCCATCGTTCGTTTCCTTCATAAAAAGGAGAATGCCTAATGAAACTTCGGAGTATGAAAGTACAAGAAGAACCGAAGTTAATGATCATTCCAATGATTGATATCATCTTCTTCCTTCTTGTGTTCTTTATGATTAGCACCATGACCATGGTACAACAAAATACTTTCAAAGTGGGCTTGCCACAAGCTAGCTCTGCTCAACTCGATATGAATCAACATGCGAATATTACTGTCATGGCGGATGGCAATATTGCTTTCAACAAAGAAAGTCTCGATAAAGAACAATTGATTCGCCGTGTGCAAATTGAGTTGCAACGAAATCCTGATTTACAAGTCATTCTAAACGGTGATAAAGACGTCAACTATGGATTTGTCATTGAAACATTCGATGCTTTGAAACAAGCAGGTGTGAAAAAACTATCCATTGCCGTAGAAAAGAGGTAATCCGTGAAGGAAGATAAATTTTGGAAATACGCCCTCTACATCTCCTTAGCGGGTCATATCGCGCTCATTCCTGTAGCATCTGCCATTTTTAACAAGGTGACCGAACCCTTTCACGAATCGACGACAACCTTCTACGAGGTGAGCATGGCTGAAAGTGTGCCGGAACAAGCAGAATCACAGCAACCTACAGGAGCGCAACCTCCACAAGAGGAAAGTGCTCCGCCGGAGCCACAAGAAGCGGTAGCCGTTCCTGAGATTCCGGAATCTATGAAACCAGAACCTCGACCAGAACAACCAAAGCAAGAAATACCAAAACAAAAACCAAGTACCTTGCCTAAACAACAACCGATTGCATCACCGCAGTCTAATGCAGCTCTCCAAGCTGCTGAAGCTGCAGCCCGTGCCAAAGCGGAAGCCGATGCAGCCGCCCGTGCCGCCGAAGAAGAAGCTAGGACCACTGTTGTCAACCGTCCAACTCCATTGGGCAACATACAACCAGCTAACCCAACACCTGGACAATCTGGTACTGTCTACGTAACCGCCGATATTTACGAAAGCGGCCAAGTCGCATCGGTTCAAGTCTCTGGTGATGCCAATGCAGCCCAACAAAATGCAGTCGCAGCCTATATACCAACCGTGCCATTTGCACCTGGAACAAACAAATTTGGCGACCCATTACCCGCTAGAATACGCTTCTCCATCGTATTCCAGTAATACTTTGTGTTTTATAGACAACTGTGTTATACTAAACATAACAAAAGAAGAGCCACCAACGTGTCGAAGGCGTTAGGCTCATCTAAAGAAAATGGAAACTTAAAAATGCCTAACGTGCTAAGGTGTGTCAGACCTTATTCGTTAGGCTTTTTCATTACTTATTGAAGAAACGAAAAATTTTTTCTATATTTTCATTATAGCACTTTTTTAGCAAACCGCTAATTTTATAGCTATATTTTAGAAAGAAAGTTAATGAGTTCCACACATGAACAACAACCCCCCACGGTTGCCGCCGTGGGGGTTTTGCTTTTCTCCCGAGGTACGCAGTTACGAGTACCAGCCTCGTGACGTTCCTTTCTACCTAAATCACGCAAATACAAAAGACCCTAACATGCTCCTGAACAAACCTAACCACTGTATCAGTTTGAGAAGGAGTATGTTGCGATCTTTCATTTCTCTAAATTAGACCGGAGCCCTAAATCCAGAATAAGACCCACCTCTGAGCGCCCTCATCAGCGACATAGGGCAAGATTTGCTAATACAGACAATCGCAAAAGAGCACGGCATACTCAAAACTCATCGTAAGCCACGCAGTTATGCGTAGTAGGCTTGTGGCGTTCCTTTCTACCTAAATCACACAAACACAAAAGACCGCAACATGCTCCTGAACAAACCTAACCACTGTATCAGTTTGAGAAGGAGTATGTTGCGGTCTTTCATTCCTCTAAATTAGATCAGAACACCACAGGCTACATAGCATCTCAAGGGGCTAACCACAAGCGAAGCTCGTCGATTGCCCGTTCTTTCGCTATAATCCCATGAGAACTCCACACCTGATTCGTCACCACGTGTACATGTCCTTCTTGTACCGCTGGAATGGTGTGCCAAATTTCCATGGCTTGTATATCTTCTAGTTCTTTCCCTACTTGATTCGATGTACTGCGACTGCTCGCCCCATAAGCAGAGCTTACTAGTAGATATTTCGCATCGATATCCGGTAACATTTCATGGGATACAGCATTGTTACTTTTACCATCTAACGCTAATGACTCTGTATCCGGTGTAATATTCAGCAAATCAAAAATGAATCGACTATTTACACTTGAGGAGTACGGATATAAGCGTATTTCTTTTTTCATCACCCGAATATAGGCTAGCGGACTATCTCCAATACGAGATTTGATCGCCATACGAGCTTCTTTCACATGGTTATAATATTGGCGCAATCGTGCTTCTGCTTGTTTTTCACGATGTAATACCATACCAAGTGTCAGCAATGCCCTCTCCGCATTTTGTAACTCAAACGCTGCGGTGGGCGCAATTTTGCTCAACGCATCAAAGGTACTACGGGTGAAGGAATCACGCATAATGATCAAGTCTGGTTTTAACGCCTCAATTTGCTCTAAATTAATAGTCTTCGTTTCCTCGTTAATACTGATGTGCTGTACACCTTGCGCTTCTAGTTCATTATGCAAGTAAAAGTTATCTCGATTGTAAGCCCCTATCATAGGCGCACCTAGGGCATACATTGGGTCTTCCATACGGATGACCACAATGCGTTCCTGCTTATCAGGGATGACAGTAGTTCCATATTTATGGTGCAATACCATTTTCCCATCTTCATTGGTAATGAGCTTCTCCGCAGATTGTTTTACTTTCTTGAAGCGAGCATTCATTTCTTTCGTAATAGCCTCATCGGTGTCGAGTCGTTTTTCTTTCACTACCGAACCTTCTCCTAAACGAGGGGCGCCCCAGCTACTGAAAGTTCCGCTCACTAAGCCATACAGAAGAGTTGCTACAATCGCCAATGCAGCTGCCCAGCCGAGATAGGATCCAACACGACGTCCCATCATAATGCACCACCTACTTGTTTCGCTTTTTCCACCGATGCATGGGTATAGGCAATACAGTACGGACGATTCGTCCGAGGGTCATTCAAAATGATGGAGTCCACTCCAAAAATTTTACTCAACATTTCTTCTGTTAATACCTCATGTGGCGTTCCTTGAAAGTGCACATCTCCATCTTTCATAGCGATAATATGGTCCGCATAACGCGCCGCTTGATTCAATTCATGAATGACCATAATGACCGTTTTCTTATATTCTTGGTTCAATCGTTCTACTAGTTCCAGTACATCCATTTGATGAGAAATATCTAAATAACTGGTAGGTTCATCCAAGAATAGAATATCTGTATCTTGCGCAATGGCCATGGCAATCCAAGCCCGTTGGCGTTGACCGCCCGATAAATTCTGAATCGGTGTATGAGCAAAGTTATGTAAATCCGTCACATCAATGGCCCAATCAATTAATTCACGATCCCGTTGACTTTCACGTTGCAAAATACCAGATTTGTGGGGCGCACGACCATAACTAATGAGGTCACGCACCGTCAAAGACCCTGGTGCCATCGGGTTCTGTGGCAAAATCGCCAACTGTTTCGCCAATTCCTTCGTATCTTTTTTATGAATATCCTCGCCATTTAAAATAACGGAGCCTCCTTTGGGTGCAATGATTCGGCAAATCGTTTTCAACAGAGTGGATTTACCGCAACCATTGGAGCCAATCAAGGCAGTTACCTTTTCCAAGGGAATTCTAATATCTACGTCCTTACTGATAATCTTATGCTCATACCCAGTAGAAACGTGTTGTAATTCAAATGCCATATCTTATCCTCTCGTCCGTGCCAATACATATAGAAAATAGGGTGCTCCCACCAATGCTACGATGATGCCTACTAACATTTCGTCTGGTGCAATGATGACTTGTCCTAACCAGTCTGCTGAAAGTAACAATAGAGCTCCTAATAAAAGGGTTACTGGTAAATAATAACGATGGTTCACACCTACTAAACGCCGTGCAATATGTGGCGCAATAAGCCCAATGAAACCAATACTACCACCTACAGCCACACATGATGCAGCAACAATCACAGCGATACAAAGAAATGTTACTCGTTCTTTCGTAATGCGCGCCCCTAAGCCGATAGCGGTTTCTTCATTTAAATTCAATACATTTAACTTTGTGGAGTAGCAATATAAAGCTATCGCACCAATCGCCACAATCGGCGCTAGCACCATCACATGGTTCCAGCTGTTGCCAAAAATTGTACCAATGAGCCATGTGTTGATTTGATTAAATTTATCTGGACTTAAGGTCACCATGGTCACCATTTGTACTGCATGAATACCTGTCGATACAGCGATACCGTTCAAAATTAACGTCATTGGGGACAAACTACTACCTTTTCGATAAGACATACGGAAAATAATTAGCGCTGCCAATCCACCGCCAATGATGGCAAAGAGAGGTGCTTTCCAAATTGTAGTTATGGCATTAGCTGGCTCAAAATAGATGTATAACATCACTGCTACACCAGCGCCTGCATTGACACCGAGCACGCTGGGACTAGCTAATTCATTACGAGTGATGGTTTGAAAGATAGCCCCAGATAGAGCTAAACCAGCACCGATACAAATAGCTAGCACGGATCGAACCATACGGAAGTCAAAAACAATGCGCTCTTGCCATTCTGTCCCATAGCCGGCGATAATTCGCACTAAATCCATGTAAGAGAACTCAGAAAATCCCGTTCCTAAATGGATTACAAACATCACTGCCAACGCTATTAACAGCCCAATCGCCCACAGGGCAAATCGTCTACCTTGATGCATTAGTTAGCCTCCTTCCGATTCGCTAAATAGAGAAAGAAAGGAACCCCTACTAAGGCGGTCACAGCCCCTAGAGGCACTTCAAATGGTGGCGATACCACACGTGCTACCGTATCTGCTACGATGACCACAATGGCACCTAAAACAGCAGAAAAAGGAATGACTTTTTCATAGCTGAGACCTACCATGTAACGAGCCATATGCGGCACAATGAGGCCCACAAAGCCGATAGGTCCTGCAATGGCTACAGCAGATCCACTTAACAGTAATACGGTAAGACCTGCTAAGAGACGAATTTGGGTTAACTTTCCACCTAAACCAACAACCACTTCATCGCCTAAGCTAAGCAAGGTAATTTGTTTAGAAATAGCCAAGGCAATTAGCACACCGATAAGAGTCCAAGGAGCCACTAACAACACTTGCTCCATACGCACGCCACCAATACCGCCAGCTGTCCAATAACTCATATCTTGAGCTACATCAAAGAAAACAACTAAAGCTTGTGTAATAGCCATAAAAATAGCACTAATAGCAGTACCAGCTAAGGCTAAATATACTTTAGATCCCTTCGCCATACCTCGATTGGCTAAGTATAAAATGCAAGCCGTTGCCAATCCAGCCCCTAAAAAGCTGAATAATATAGTCATATTTAAACTTGCCATAGGGAAGGCAATCATAGCAATGGCGAGACCAAAACTAGCTCCTGCATTAACCCCTAAAATAGAAGGGCTCGCCATCGGGTTATTTGTAATTCCTTGCATGAGCGCTCCTGCGACGGCAAAATGAATACCGCAGATGAAAGCCACCAACAATCGAGGTATACGAATTGTATTAATGACGATGCTATCTGTATTCACAGAGCCACTCCAAATACTATTCCAAATCATCTCTAGTGAAATGGACCTTGCCCCTACCGATAAGAATACGAAACTGCCTAATCCTAGAATAAGTAAGGCCACTATCATTTGACCTGTAAACTTTCCAAAGAAAGACGTATTCTTTTGAGGTGCATAAGATGAAGATATATCTTTCTGTACCATGTATCTCCTTTCTTGTATATCTTGACATAGAAAAGAACCCTCTGCATAACAGAAGGTTCTTCCCCTAAATGGATATATCTAGTTAGATTATATAATCATTAGAATCCAGCAGTTAAAGATACCATAGCTGTTCGTCCATTACCTTGGTAAACAGATCCATTTAATGCATTCCAGTAATCCTTATTCAATACATTGTACACATCTGCACGAACTGTCATTGGAACATGACCGCTATTCCATGTGTATCTAGCACCTAAATCCCATGTGAAGTATCCTGGAACACGAATTGTGTTATCTTGGTTAGCAAATGCTGGTCCTGTATAATTCAAACGTGTTGTAAACGTTAAGCCTTGTACTGCTTTTACGTCTTGTTCTAATCCAACTACAGCATTTACTTTTGATGTACCTTCAACACGGTGACCTTTTGCATTACTATCAGCATTATCTTTTGTATAACGAGAATCTAATAACATGAACCCACCCAATACACGAGTACCTTTTGTAGGTTCACCAAATACATTAAACTCTAATCCACGGTTGCGGATTTCAGTAGATAAACTATAGTAACGATCAAGCTTATTAACTGGTGTCACTGTTACATAGCTTAAAGCTGGTGTTTTAATATTGAAAGCACTTACTGTTGCTGTGTATTTACCAAAATCAAACTTTGCACCTACTTCGTATTGTTTTGCTTTATATGGTTCTACTGCTTCACCAAAGTTAACAGCGCTTGCATTGGTTACTGTATCAGCTTGTAAGCCTTCCATATAGTTTGCATATACAGATGTTTTGTCATTGAATTTATGAACAATGCCTACTGCTGGAGAGAATGCTGTTTTATCATAAGAAGCATATGTATCAGCACCATTGAAGGCTTTACTTAAACGTGGGAAGTTTTGTGTTTTAATTTTTTGTAAACGTCCACCCACAATAAACTGCCAACTTTCATCTTTTGTAGTAATTCTATCTGTAACGGATACACCAGTTTGGATGCTTGTGTCATTCAAATGCGTATACCAGTTTAAATCGCCTTGTGGCGCACCCCAATTTGTAGTTTGCACATAGAAGTTAGCTGCCACATTATTTAAATTGCGATTTGCCATGTATCGTTTGTATTCAGAACGAGCGAAAGCAACACCAATATTATGGTTTACATCGCCAGTAGTAATCTTACCTTTTACACCTACTTCTACGGATGTAGATTTATTGATTTGGTTGTTATATCGGTAACGAAGATTGGATTTACCATTAATATCATTTACTTGGAATTCATTGTATAGGTAATCCATGGATGTATAACGCATACCAAATCCTGCGTAAGCCGTCCAATTTTTATTAAAATCATACTCACCACTGATAACACCATATTTCTCTGTTACACGACGATATGTTCCGTCAGCGCCATATTTCTTATGATGGTCTGCATTTTTCACAGTAAACACATCTTGTTTCGTACTAGCTAAGAACTTATTGCCAAATGTAATGCGGTATTGTGGATTTTCAATTTCATTATATACATATCCCAAATCAATAGCTGCACGTACTTTTTCACCACGCATATCAGCGCCAATTGCTACTGTACTTGCATTATTTTTTTCGTTATCATTAGATGTTTCACCATTACGGTTCAACACATTTACACGTACACCGTATTTGTTATTATCACCAAAACGATGTCCTACATCTACATGTTGTGTGAATTGAGAGCCATTACCGAAGGATAATTTCACCTTTGTAATATCTTTATCTGTAGCACGTTTTGGTACAAAGTTGATTGTACCTCCAATAGTACCATTTGGGGGCATACCACCTAACAAAGCAGCTGGCCCTTTAATAACATCTACACGTTCAATACTTTCAGTACCGGTATAAAAGCGTGGAGAAATATTGTACAAGCCATTAAATTGCGTATCTTGTTGTGTTGTACGGAATCCACGAATCGACCAAGCGCTAGAAGCACCTGATAAGGATTGATCTTTGACAGAAGCATCATTGGCTACAATATCAATTACATTGGATGCCTGTTTATTTTCCATCAACTCATTTGTATAACCAGTAACGTTAAACGGTGTATCAATAAAGGATTGGTTACCCAACACACCCATTAAACTAGATTGAGATACTTGACCACCTGCATACGCACCTTCTACTGAAGGTGTTGCAACCGCTTCTTCTACTGCCGCACGAGCTGGTGCATGCACCACAAATTCACCTAAATCGAATACTTGTACAGCATGCGCTGTGCCACCAAATTGGAAAAGGACACCCGTGGCTGCTGCAAATGATAACAATTGCTTTCTTGTCTTGTTATTCATAATATACTCCTAACACAAAAACCTTACCAAGATATACATTCTATACCTTTATATAATAAATATTATCACTATAAATTTAATTACGCAATGGATTTCTTCATCTTTTCTTCATGTTTTATGCTAATTTTGAAATAATTATTCTTTTCATTCATAGAAGTAGTGTAGGAGATGAATTTAATCAAACTATCTCATTCAACTCCCTAATATCCCCATTAATTAGACATATTTATATATTCTTCTAGTGATGTATATAAAATATACCTTTCTATATATATCACTAAATACCTATACTTGCTCATCTATTTTAACATTTTTATTCATCTCGAATAATTTATATTTTATTTTAAATAAATGATAATAACAATCTTCATCTATATTAATAAGATGCACTAACTATTATGAGAATTACACTAAACTTAAGCATTTTATATTAAAAAAAAGACTATACATCATGCAAACGCATCATCTCATAGTCTCTTTTAATCTTAGATAGTTTACTATCCAGATCCTATATTTTAATATCTATTATAACATTAATATATGTTTTCCATATGGTATCTAATCATATTCTTAATAGACAAGTAAAGTATCATCATCTTTTCTCTTCTCTAACTTTCCGTTTGCCCCCATTTCTTTAAAAAACTTCTCCGTCACTTTGCTAGTAGCATTCACATAAGGTAAGTTTTCACCTTCCCGATCTTTAGCACTTTCTTTCACCATCTTTTGAAAAGCTTTTTCTACCTCTTTATCTGGTTGCATAATACCGTTCATAGTATGTCCTCCTTTTTCTCACACAGTATATACCTCAGTATACAAAAAATTCCTGGAGGGTATAAAAAAGAACCATCCATCGGATGGTTCTTACTATGGTGGACGATGACAGGATCGAACTGCCGACATCCTGCTTGTAAGGCAGGCGCTCTCCCAGCTGAGCTAATCGTCCATATGGTGACCCGTGGGGGAATCGAACCCCCGATACCGCCGTGAAAGGGCGGTGTCTTAACCGCTTGACCAACGGGCCTTGTATGGCTCCTCGAGTAGGACTCGAACCTACGACCGATCGGTTAACAGCCGATTGCT
>CAUQBP010000022.1:0-11565 GCA_963516605.1 uncultured Veillonella sp.
CCTACGACCGATCGGTTAACAGCCGATTGCTCTACCTGCTGAGCTATCGAGGAATAATACAAGAATTATTATATAGCACTTGCAATTAAATTGCAAGTGTTTTTATAAATTTTATATTTTCATTTCGTGTAATTCAATTATATTCGCTAAAAATTCAGAATTACCTAGCTTACTAGCTTGCATAGCATCTTCTATGGCATCACTCATTAGCTCTGCTGCCAAAGTGCCTACCACATTCACATCAGCTACTATCCACCTACTAAACTCACTAACGCTGCCAGTCACCGAGAACGCATACACAGTATCTCCATCAGACAGGGTCCCCACAGGGCGAATAGACCGCGCATATCCATTAGTAGCCATCATAGCAACCTTAGTTAATTCACCTTTATTAAAGATAGCATTTGTCACAATAGCTCCAATGGTAGTGTTTCCTTTTTCCAAACCTAGAACCGCTTCATCTCGAGCATTGCTATCCTTTAGCAGCGCATCCTCCATGCTATCTATTACAGATTTCCCCACCAATGGCTTGCTTTCAATAACACCTTCGTATTGGTCATACATTAGCTGACATGCATCTAGAATGCGCCCACGGCCTTCATCCATCACGCCCCCTAGGGCATGACCCTGTCGATCGTACACATTGCCGAATGCATTCACCACTACGACAGCTCCTACCACAAGGTCTCCTAGTTTCGCCGCTGCATACCCTATGCCACCCTTCATAGCTCGTTCCATGCCACACACTTTGCCTACCGTCGCCCCTGTACCGGCACCTACATTGCCAGACATAGGTTCTGTGCTTGTGAAAGTCCTTTCACAGGTATCATACGCCATTTTCCTGTTAGGACGTGCCTTGGGATTGCCATAGGACAAGTCGTAAATATCGCTTTGACACACGATAGGCACCACCCCATAGGCAGTAGGAAAGCCAATATTCCGCGCTTCTAAGGATTGCATAACCCCATCACTGGCGCAGAGCCCAAAGGCAGATCCACCGCCTAAGACCAAGGCATTCACTGGCGTTGGCGCCGTCGTCGGTTCTAGAACGCCACTTTCTCGGGCTGCCGGACCACCGCCACTAATATGCATGCCCCCTTGGGCACCACCAGGAAAGCGCAATACGGTCAGCCCTGTTTTGCCATCAGAATCTGTAGCATTCCCTACCTTTACAAAATCTATTTCATTCCATGATATTCGTTCCATAGCGCCTTCTGCTCCTATCTACTCACTTTATTTGTTATTATCCTAATGATACACAAACTATTCAACTTGTTCTATATGAGTTCGGCATTTTAAATCCCTATCCACTAAATTAAGATAATTCTACTAATAACGCTCTTCTTTATCCTAACACCAATATTTGATAATCGCCAAAATATACGTCCCAAAATTTGGATCACATTCCTAGCATATGCCATACCTATCCAATTCATAGTGTAAACATACCCCCATCATAGCACAAACAGGTACCTCTTTCTACTAGAGATACCTGTTGATGACTGATATACGAACTATGTTCACACAGATTCGACTGTTATTAGATACTATGAAAGCTGTAGCCACACAGATTAACATACTACTAAATATTATGAAACCTAACGATACATAGATTAATTATGCGCTTCTACTTTCAAAATCGCTTCTGTCAATAATTCTTCTGTCACTACATAAGGGCTAATCACCACATCACGAACGGAAGCCGCTTTTTTCACAATCATTGGGATATGTTCTTTTGTTAATCCCATGTCAGAAAGTTTTGTAGGCCATCCAATTTGACGGTACACCGAAAGCCAGCGAGTTAATTCCTCATCTTGCTTATCTGCTGCAAATAACACTAAGAGACCATAGGCCACCATTTCCCCATGAAGGTGGTTTTCTTCTGTATGAGGGTCTTCGGCACAACCGTAGCACACAGCGTGAGCAATAGTACTGTTAAAATCCCCTGGCATACAACCAGAAACGATACCTGTCGTGAGCACTACGGCCATCACCAATTCATCAAAGAGACGATTACGTTCCCCGTGCTCATTGGCGGTAAGAGCTTCACGACCATGTGCAAAAATTGGTTCCGCACACATCTTAGATAAAGACAAGCCTACTTGTACATTATAAGACAAATCTCGACCACGTGTAGCCATATGCGTTTCATAATGTTTCGCAATGGTGTCACCCATACCTGCCCAGAAATATTGACTTGGGGCTTTCACCAAAATATCTGCATCGATGAACGTATGCACTGCTGGACGTTTCATAAAAGCAACACTATCAAAAGTATGGTCTACGCTATAGATAGCAATGGCCTCAGATGTAGCTGCACAGGTAGCTGCAATAGTAGGCACTGTGATGACAGGAATATCTCCTAATTCAATACTCGTTAATTTTGTAGTATCTAGGGCTTTACCACCACCCACACCGATGAGGAAGTCTGCCGCTTGCAAGGATTCCTTTTTCGCCAATTCATTCGTTACATCATACGCACATTCACCGCCAAAATGCACCACTTCTAGCACCTCAACCCCTGCTTTTTCTAAGGCCGGTTCCAAGAAAGGTAATGCCACGGATAACGATGTATCTCCACCGATTATGACAGTTTTCTTGCCTAATTGTTTTGTGTAATCTCCAATAGTGTCAAAAATTTCATGTCCTCCAAAGCTATAGCTTGGCAATGTATGTACAGGTCTCATCCAACCATCCTTTCTACGAGTCCACTTAGGGCGTACCATTGTATGTTAAAACGTAATACAAAGTATTATAGGACGATTGTATGGAAAATGCAATCACTATATTATATCTATATTCTGAGGATATAAACCACCTTATAATAATTTACTTTAACCCAACCTTTTCGTCAAGAGTTCAATATTCTTATAAATTTTCCAGAAAATTTATTATTTTTTCGGCTTCTTCCTTTAATATCTGATTTGTGATATCAATTGCGGGTTGAAAAATACTTAAGTTTCCTTCAAAATGGTTAAATTCGTTAAGCAATGTTTTCTTAGTGGTAAGGAAAACTCTTTTCTTCATAGTATCCTTATCAGAGCTGTCAGGAAACGCTTTAGAAATTATTTGTCCTAATTGCTTAGCTCCATTTCGTCCCTCTGTATTTATCTTATATTTCGAAACCAAAACTTTTTCTATCAATAACCTCAAATATAAATATATAAAAGAGTGTCTTAATGTACGATTTAATAATGGGTACTTTTCATTATCTACTATTTCACATTCATTAATCGGTTGACTCAAAATTGAATCAACCGATACCTCATATTGTTCATTAATACCATCATGCTTTCCAAATAATACTTGATAACATGCTCCAATATCTACAACTTCATCTTTAAATCCATGCATAACTTGCGTCAGATTCTCTTTAACTTCTTCATTATTAATAATCGTTGCATATCCACGCATAAATGGGATTAAAGAAATTAAAAATAACTCTTTATTTTTTACATGTTTATATATATTAGTCCTAAATGCTTTTAACAATGCATCTAAACTTATAAGCATATCTCGTTCATCAGGTTTTAATGGTATAAACCCATTTTCCTCATTTTCAGTATTATTAAACAAAAAAAGATTAAAGCATTTTTTTAGTTGTCCATCTAATAACCTTAGTAAATCAACATTATGAGTTAAAATAATCCTTTTCTTCTTATCTAAAATTTTAATAATTGCATATGCAATTTTATTTTTGTAGATAGAATCAAAGCTAGAGATAGGATCATCTAAAATTACAATAGGTTTATCAGAGTTTTTCGCCTTTAAAAATTCTAATGTTAATGACAAAAAATTTTGTTCCCCCGAGCTTAATGGCAGTTCCTCTCTATCTATGCCCAGAAACTCTTTATCCTCTATAAATATCTGAATATTCTTCTTATCATCTCTATCAATCTTGATCTTTTTAAGCATGCTATTGTTAATGATTTGTTCAATATATAAGAAATCTTCATCATTAATTTCTGGTTTTTCATTTATTAGGCTTTTATACTCTTCATTTTTATCCTTGATATCTGATTTATTCAATATATCTAGTAATTCATTTATCACCTTTTTTACAAATATATCCCTATATTTTTGAATCTCTTCTCTAAGATTACAAATTCCTTCTAATTCACCTGTTTCAATAGCTGCTATCAAAATATTTTTTATATTAAAAGGGTCTTTATCTGCGCCACTAGAGGATAATTTTTCTAGAATGTCTTTTATTTTAGGCTCTAGTGTCTCTAGAATATTATTTTTATTTTCAGTTTTTTTAGCTAATAGATGTTCTCTACCTATGTTTATCGAATCACAAACTATACACTCTTCTGTATCACAAAAATGTGATAATATCCTAATTGCTTCTGTATTCTTTTCCACCTCTCGAATACGTCTATTCTCAGTTAACGTTGTTGTATCTAGACTTTCAATATCAAGAATCAATGATTTTGAGGTAGACAAATCACTCATAAAATACTCTAATTTAGCTTCATCATAAGCTGAAATCTCATATGGTTTATATTTGCTCCAGCCAACAATATAATCATCTATCTTTGTTTTCTTACCTTTAGATTTATTATTAGCTAAGTCCTGAATATTCTTTCGGAAATTATCTTTTTCCGAAAAATACGTTATTAATTTGCTACTTCCTGAAGTAATTTTAAATTTATCCTTTAGAATTTTATTACTCTGTGTACAAATATTTTCATATTCATTAGTAATATGCTCATATAATTCATGCTCTCTTTTAATATCATCACCTAGTAAAAAATCTGAAGTCTCACCTTTTATAATATTTCTATTATTTTGATCATTAATTATAATAAATTGTGAGCCGTCATTATACTCTTTGCCATTATATGAATATTGAATAGCAGTTTTTTCACCATTTGCCAAAGCTTTTACCAAACTAGTTTTACCAGTTCCATTAGGACCGTAAACAACAGCAATTTCACTATCGGAAAATTCTATTTCGTTGTTTTTTATAAAATTATCATAGTCTTTCGCAAAAATATTTTCATTTTTTATCTTTTTAAAGATAAGCTTATTCATTTTCTCTCCTTTATTTCTCTAAAATTTTATAAATACTAGCTGACTCCTTACGCTTTTATTTTCTTTATTGTCATATTATTTACTATACACCAATAATATTATCTATGCCCTATTTCCACTTACAATCTATCGAAACTATCGATGTTGGCATGCCAATAATTTGTATATCAAATTTTAAGCTCGACTCAACCTTACTAGATGCATTATGGATTCTAAATGTAAATTGCCAGCCTCTATCTAAATATAACTCCAAAGTATTATTGCTATCAGGTTTAAATTCTAAGTTCACAATCCGTGTAGGTAATGAAGCGACAGGTAATTTAATACTTCTTTTTCGTTTTTTTCCTTCCTGATTTAAGGTTCCCCTTAAGTTATAGCTCTGAACTTGAGTCGTTCTTTTACTATCTATGCCAATAACCTTATAAAAATCAAATTCTCCAAGAAGATACTCAACTAACATTTTTGCAATATTTGCAAATTCGTTCTGTCTATCTAGTTCTTCTTTAAACGCTATTAGCAAAGGTTTATATACATCATCTTCTTTATTTGGCAAATCTTTCCATAAGGTTTGTTTTGCTTTTTCTACATCCAAATAATTAAAAATAGGCTTTATATCTGACCAATACTTATCGGAACATTCTATTCCATACCATTTTTTACCAAAGTCCAACCCTTTTGATAATCTACTATGCTTAACTGCAAAATGATTATGCTTTACACTAATGCCAATTTCCCATTCAATATCTTTACGAATGATTAAAACATCCCTTACATCTCCATCTTCGCCATTATCATCAGATTGAAGTTTTAATTCTAATTCCCCGTCTCCATCGTCCAAGATTAATGGTTCAAGCTCTAAGATTGTATTAGTTCCTGCTAATGCACTGATTCTATATATATTCTTTTCTGACTCCTCTAACGTATTCCATGCCCGTTTTGCTGCTTCATAAGTTGAATTTTTCTCAATCTTTGAAACTCTATACTTAGATATTTCTTCATGCAATGTATTCAAACACGCAAACTCATAAGCTCTCCCTTGATTATTACTTTTAACACTCATATTGCCCTCCCATAATTACACTACTCAACCTTTACTTTAATTATTTTCTCTATTTAGTGCTACTAGAATTGACTTAGCCATCTCATAAGCCAGATTTACAGGCACTGCATTACCAATCATTTTATAGGCATCATTAAGATTTGTATAATAGAACTTAAAATCATCTGGAAAGCCTTGAACTCTAGCACACTCTCTAATTGTCAATCTTCTATAAAGTTCTTCTTTTCCTGGCTCAAATATATTTTTATTTTTTTCTACTTTAGGCATTACTGGTGCTTGAGGGTGTAATTGGCACTGTCTTCCTGACGCTTGAACCGTAAATGCTGGTTCATCCCATTGTCTAACTCGATTTCTACTCATAAACATAGAGGAATATGCTCCAGTAAAGTATTCATGATTTAAAACTTTACACTTATCACCATTAGTTTTGTTTTTTTCTAAAGCTGGAATTGCCGTATCTTTTAAATCAAAAATTGCATCCTTGAATGTTTTTTTAGTTTCATGCGGAGTAGGTGGCTCAAACTTAATATTTAAATCCTTTCTAAAGCCTACATAAAACACTCGTTTTCTATCTTGAGGTACACTGTAATCACTGGCATTCAACAAACAAATATAGACATCATATCCAGCCTCTTCGAATTGAAAAATTATATTTTCCACTGCGGTACTATGACGTTTTGCCATCATACCTTTCACATTTTCTGCAAGAAAAAATTTAGGTCTCTTATCTTGTAAAATACGTATATATTGATAAAACAGCTGTCCTCTTGGATCATCAATGCCTTTTAAAGACCCAGCCTCACTCCAAGATTGACATGGTGGACCACCTATAATTCCATCACATTCTGGAAACATATCTGAAGAAATATTGCAAATATCCCCCTTTATGAGTTCAGCCTCATGATTGTTCTCATAGGTTTCCCAAATTGTTTTATCATATTCATTAGCTGCAACTACATTAAATCCAGCTTTTTCAAACCCTAAATCTAATCCTCCAGCACCTGCAAACAAACTTATTATATTCACTCTAAATTTTCCTCCAATCAATCTTTAACTTTCATCCATTATATAT
The DNA here is from genome assembly GCA_963516605.1 of uncultured Veillonella sp. Classification (GTDB taxonomy): domain Bacteria; phylum Bacillota; class Negativicutes; order Veillonellales; family Veillonellaceae; genus F0422. The sequence goes on from CAUQBP010000022.1 coordinate 7,170, forward strand.
TGATTTAAGTTTTTAATACTACTTTTTTATTTATATTATAACACACAAATACGTATTTAAATAAACTTTTTCGAACAATTTTTCGAATTTATTTTAATAATAAAAAGAGACTATAACAATAGCATTCAACTATTATCATAGTCTCTTTCATTTTAGTTAGACACTAACTTTTAAACTACCTATTCAATAACTCTTATTGAAACAACAAAGCTAAATAGTTTATATACCTCTATTTAACACACCCGATTGACAGGTTCCTCTTGTAAGAATGCCACGATATTATCCATCACAATATGCGCCCGTGTCACAAATGCTTCTTGGCTCGCAAAGGCAATATGTGGTGTTAACACGGTGCGAGGTGCATCACATAATGGATGATCTGTCGGGATTGGCGGTTCTACTTCAAATACATCGATGCCTGCGCCACGTAATTTACGGGCATGCAAGGCTTTCGCCAAAGCTTCGTTATCCACCACAGGTCCACGCGCCGTATTGATTAACACGGCTGTATCTTTCATCATATCAATGCGTGTTGCATCGATTAAATGGCGTGTCTCTTCTGTTAATGGTACATGTAAGGATAGAATATCTGCTTCTTGTACTACTGTGTCGAGGTCTGTAAAAGTAATCCCTTCTGCCACTAACTCAGGTTTTTCTGAACGGTTATAGGCGATAACCTTGCAGCCAAAGGCTTTTGCAATGCGTGCCACTGCACTACCGATTGCGCCAGTTCCCACGACACCAAAGGTTTTTCCATGCAATTCAAATCCAGGTAGTCCATCTTTGGTACCGCCTGTACGTGTGCGACCATCACAAGGCAACACATGACGTAGTACGGAAATAGCTAATCCAAACACCAATTCTGTAACAGCTTGTGTGGAATAGCCGGCCGCATTGCTCACAATGATACCTTTTTCACGACATGCCTCCAAATCAATATGGTCTACTCCTGTGAAAGCCACAGATATGAATTCTAGGTTTGGACATTGACGAATGATCTCACCTGACAAAGGTTGATTCGCCAAGATAATGATCGATGCCTGACGAACACGGTCTAGTAACTTCACTTGGTCAGTTTCTTTCGTAGTATGTACGACTAATTCATAGCCTTGCGCCTGGAATGGTTCTGCTAGGGATTGTAACAACGTTTCGGATACTCCTAATGGTTCCATGACACAAATTTGTTTCATAACCTTACCTCACTATATTCTATAACATGTCACTACTATGGAAGCTCCCACATAGTTTAGACTCATTAGTTCGTCAAACTACGCACCGGAGCCGGAATACGTCCACCACGGCGAATGAACTCTTCCGAACTAAATGGATGCACTTTTATAATCGGTGCATATCCCAAGAGTCCACCAAACTCTACAATATCTCCTACAGTCTTATTTGGTACAGGAATGAGTCGCACCGCGGTAGTTTTATTATTAATCATACCGATAGCTGCCTCGTCTGCAATGATAGCTGAGATAGTGGCTGCCGACGTATCCCCAGGGACCGCAATCATATCTAGTCCCACAGAGCAAACACAAGTCATAGCTTCTAATTTATCTAAAGACAAACTGCCTAATGTAACCGCATCAATCATGCCTTTATCTTCGCTGACAGGAATGAAAGCCCCACTTAATCCACCTACGTGAGAGGATGCCATAAGGCCACCTTTTTTCACAGCATCGTTCAACAAAGCTAAGGCTGCCGTAGTACCATGGGTACCGCACGCTTCTAGGCCCATTTCTTCTAGCACATGTGCCACGGAGTCCCCTACAGCTGGTGTTGGTGCCAAGGAAATATCGATGATGCCGAATTGTTTATTCAATCTACGTGACGCTTCTTGTGCCACCAATTGTCCTACACGAGTAATTTTGAAAGCAGTCCGTTTAATCGTTTCCGCTACCACATCAAAAGGTTCGCCTTTCACAGATTCTAAAGCATGTTTCACAACCCCAGGACCGCTGACACCCACACTGATTGTGGTCTGTCCTTCTGTGACACCATGGAAAGCCCCTGCCATGAAAGGATTATCTTCCACAGGGTTGCAGAAAATCACCAACTTCGCACAGCCCAAAGCATCTCTATCTGCGGTGAGGCGAGCTGTTTCTTTCACAATGTGCCCCATTTCAGCCACTGCATCCATGTTGATGCCCGCCTTTGTAGAACCGATGCCGACAGAGCTACACACAATATCCGTTGTCGCTAGTGCCTCTGGAATAGAGGCAATGAGCTTGCGATCGCCTTCCGTATATCCTTTGGATACCAAGGCAGAGAAACCGCCGATGAAGTTCACACCCACTGCTTTTGCCGCTTTGTCTAAGGCGCGAGCGATAGGCACATAGTTAGGTAAGTTAGAGGCCCCACCAATTAAGGAAATAGGTGTCACAGAAATACGCTTGTTAATAATGGGCACGCCTAATTCACGTTCTAAATCTTCTCCAGTTTTCACCAAGTATTCTGCTTCTTTTGTAATGTGATCGTAGATGCGAGTGCACATGCAATCTCCATCTTCTGAAATGCATCCTAACAGGCTAATCCCCATGGTAATGGTACGCACATCTAGTTTATTGTCTTGAATCATCCGATTCGTTTCTAAAATATTTTCAATACTTAACATAGGTACCCTCGCTTATCCCACACGATGCATGCTTAAAAAGATGGCTGCATTTTGCGCTAAAATTTGAACACCTAACTGTTCCCCTTCTGCGGCTAATGCTTTTTGGATACCACTTAAATCGGCGGAATCACTGACTTCGCACATCATGATCATGTTAAAGATACCATCTAAGATAGTTTGATTAATGGACACTACATTGACTTCATGGTCGGCTAGCACACGAGTCACCCCAGCAATAATTCCTACTCTGTCTTGTCCTACTACTGTGACAACTAATTTCATACTTTCATCTCCTATCGAACACCTATTAATTTTAGTTTCATTATAAAATATAGTCATATAAATTTCAACGAATATCTAAAAATCCTTGACTTTCAGTATAAACTATGAAATAATAGTACGATTTGTGAAACAAGGAGGTTCCTATGGCAGATGATCGTTTAATTGTAGCCTTAGATGTGTCCTCTCTAGAGGCGATGAAATCCATCGTAACATCCTTAGGCGATTCCGTCAGCTACTATAAAGTTGGCATGGAATTATTCTATGCAGCAGGTGAGCAAACTGTAGCATTTTTACGGGACCACAATAAATCCGTATTTCTTGATTTGAAATTACATGATATTCCAAATACGGTAGCCCATGGTATTAAATCATTAACCCGTTTAGGAGCAAAATTAATCACTATCCACAGTCAAGGTGGCAAAGTGATGATGGAGGCCGCTATGAAAGCCGCTAAAGAGCAAGCTGCTGAGTTAGGCATTGAGCGTCCTAAACTATTGGCGATTACAGCCTTAACGAGCTTTGATGATGAAAACTGGTCCGCTATTGGTGGATCTTTACCAATTTCAGACCATGTAGTAAAACTGGCTAAACTAGCTAAAGAGGCTGGTGTAGATGGCGTTGTCGCTTCCCCATTAGAAGCGAAATTAATTCGTGAAGCTTGCGGTGAAGATTTCTTAATCGTCACACCAGGTATCCGTCCATCGTTTGCGGCTACTAACGACCAAAAACGTATTGCTACCCCTAGTAGCGCTTTACAAGATGGGGCGTCTCGCATTGTGGTAGGACGACCAATTACACAAGCAGAAAATCCACAAGAAGCAGTTCGTTTAATTGTTGAGGAAATGGAGACAGTTCAAAAATGATGACAGAAGAGAATGTAAAACAATTATTAATCGACACACAAGCTATTTTAGAAGGACATTTCTTGTTAACATCTGGCCTTCACAGCCCAATGTATGTAGAAAAGTTTAATGTCTTATCCCATCCAAAATATACTGAACAATTATGCCAAGAATTAGCTCGTCGTTTTGAAGACCAAAATGTAGAGCTTGTGATTGGACCTATGACTGGCGGTATCTTATTGGCTCACGAAGTAGGTAAAGCCTTAGGCACTCGTGCTATCTTTACAGAACGAGAAAAAGGTAAAATGACATTACGTCGTGGTTTCCGCATTGAAAAAGGACAACGTGTTCTTATCGTAGAAGATATCGTAACCACAGGCGGATCCGTTCGTGAAGTAGTAGATGTTGTAAACGAAGCTGGCGGTGAAATCGTTGGCGTAGGCCTTCTTGTAAACCGCAGTGGTGGTAAAGCAGACTTTGGCGTACCAAACGAAAAAGTACAAGCCTTGTTGAACTTAACAGTACCAACATTTGAAGCTGATGCATGCCCACTTTGCCAAAATGGCACACCGATGACAGAACGTGGTAGTAAACATATTAAATAAAAGGCTCTCTGTCAAATGTTGGGGTATTCACCCTACGAGTCTTCTTTGGCACC
>CAUQBP010000023.1:0-9431 GCA_963516605.1 uncultured Veillonella sp.
CGTCATTTTTGGCGTTTGTCTTTTTGTATGTTCAAAGATATTTTGTCTTATCATCCACTATTCCATCCAAAAATCTGATTTAAAGCAAAATAAAAGGGATATTCCCTATCCATTTCACTTATTTTTCCATATGTTGTGGTAGAGACAATTTTGGTACAACATACAACTTTCCGAAAAATTGTACTTTTTCGGAAAAATGTACTCCTTTAGGAAAGTATCTAAAAAGTGCCCAAAGTCCTTGGCGCTGTAGGCGTTTCAAGTGATAGATACATCACAAAAGTATCTGAAAAAGCTCCAGGATCATCATCTCAGCACCGAAAATGCGCTATTTTTGCATGAAAAAACGAAAATTCGGGGTCTGCATACAAAAAAATCGGAGGTGTTAGCCTCCAATTTGTTCTATTTATTTTTTATTGTTTTTTATTGTAAAGTAGACCCAACCGAATGAACATAGATTGTAAAAAGCAAATGAAAAAACTGCGAGGATAATAGCTTCTGTGCCAAAATAGCCCATTTCTAGACCTCTTTTCAACAACAACAAGCCTATAGTTTCGACAACGATCAAAAATAAAAATATATAAAAAATTTTTGCCTTAAGCATATTGTTACCTCCTTAAACATATGGAAAAACGGCAATCAGCATTCACTAAATTACCGTTTTGTTTGAATTCGCTTACATTTTATCATATATTTTCGATATTTACTTTCCTAATATTTCAGGTTACAGTGGCAAATCTTTGTTGGAAAATGAAGCAAAATTTCTTACTTTTTCTATCTGTTAAATTAATAGATTTCTTTAAAGAAATACTATAAAATTTTGGTATAATGTTAAGGCTAGGCTGAGCGATACGTAATGGATAACTTTCAATAGAATAACCGGTAAGAATTAAAACACAGAAGATTAGACAGAAGGCTCTACCACCATCCATGCGGAAACAAGATTATATGAAATAAAAGGAGTAACCAATGACAGGAAACTATTCAGCACGTGAATACCGTGATAAATTATATGATGATCTTCATGTTCGATTAAGCGATACAGTAATTTTGATGTGCGCGATTTTTATTGCCTCTATAGGTTTAAATATGAATTCAACAGCTGTTATTATTGGAGCCATGCTGATTTCCCCTCTTATGACACCGATTGTTGGACTGGGATTCGGCTTAGCTATTTTTGATACCCGTTTAATCAAGCAATCTTTAAATGTTTTATTGACTCAAGTAGTGGTCAGTTTGCTTGTGTCAGCTCTGTATTTCTGGATTTCTCCCATATCTTATGCAAGTAGCGAGTTGATTGCTCGAACCTCTCCAACCATTTGGGATGTTCTCATTGCTATTGCAGGTGGAATAGCAGGTGTAATTGGTTCAAGAAAAAAAGAAGCGAACAATATCGTGCCAGGAGTAGCCATTGCAACAGCTCTGATGCCACCGATCTGTACTGCCGGCTATGGTTTAGCTAATGGAAATGTACAATTTATATATGGCGCTCTCTATCTTTTCTTAATTAACTGTGCCTTTATCATGCTAACCAATATTGTTGGAACAAGAATTTTGATGAGAAAATCTCCCTTACGCTCATTTAAAGAGCTAAACATTAAAATGAGAATTGGTTTGATATCTTTGATTGTAGTATTAATTCTTCCAGCCACCTATTCAGCAATCACGCTGACCATAGATCAGGCTCGAAAAGAAGGAATCAAACAGTTTGTAGGAAAAGAGTTCACCAATCATACGGTCATTAGTCAAGTCTACAAATCAAGCAAAAATGAATTGGTCTTGACGATTGTTGGCAATCCTCTTTCATAAGAACAATTAGAAACGCTCCGTCAAAAACAAGCCTCTTACGGTATTCAATCTGTTCATTTAAAAGTCAATCAAGTGAATCAAATTCATAATTCGACAAAATTGGATAGTGAGACTACCAAAGAATTTTATGAAAATATTAATAAGTATATCGATCAAAAACTCTCTGAAAAAGATTCACAAAAAGATATTGTAAAAGAAAATGAAGAAGACAAGGATTGAGGGTATTGAACGCATCTAAAAAAAGCAACGGATTTGCCGTTGCTTTTTTGCATAGTTGCGATAGTCTTGCTAAACCAGAATCACCCAATATACCATTTACAGATGCCACTTTTATACGGATAAGAGATGACAACATGAATAACAGTCAACTCAATATCATGCTTTAATTTTAAAAAAATTCATCAGACTTTTAAACGACTACAAATCTATTTATTGTAAGTGAATTTTTTCTTTCCATTGTTGAATTTGCTCCACTTCGTCTGCCACGATTGTTTGTCCAATTTGCATTTGACGATCTACACATTCTGGTGCTGTACCACTGTAGTTACTACGTCCCGCTACGCAAGCTTCGATAGTGATGGCATCCAAAATATCTGCCTCAAAGTGATGCGAAATAGCTTTGAAATCTTCTACTGAAAGATCCAACAGCACACATCCTTTTTCAATGCAATGTTGCACCGCTGCCCCTACGATAGCATGGGCTTCCCGGAATGGCACGCCTTTTTTCGCCAAGTAGTCCGCCATATCCGTAGCGTTGGAGAAATCATCGTCTAACACTGCTTTTGTATGATCTCCATTGACTTTCATATGACGTAACATGTCAGCTGTAATAGAGATGGCGAAATGCAACGTATCAATGGTATCGAAAACGCCTTCTTTATCTTCTTGCATATCCTTGTTGTACGTCATTGGCAGGCCTTTCATCGTTGTGAGAAGTCCCATCAAATGACCGTAGATACGACCTGTTTTACCACGTACGAGTTCGCATACGTCTGGATTTTTCTTTTGTGGCATAATGCTGGAACCAGTGCAATGGGTATCATCCAATTCGATAAACCCAAACTCTGTACTAGACCATAGGATTAATTCTTCGCTTAACCGGCTTAGATGCATCATCACTTTTGCCCCAAAGCTGAGGAACTCTAGTACATAGTCACGATCGCTAACAGCATCCATACTGTTTTCATAGATGGCATCGAAATGCAACAATTCCTTTGTGATGTTTTGATCGATAGGATATGTGGTGCCCGCCAAAGCACCTGCCCCTAATGGCATCACGTTAGCATGTTTAAAGATTAACGGCAAATTATCGAAATCACGGCTCATCATGGAAAAATACGCCATCATATGGTGGCTAAATAACACCGGTTGCGCCCGTTGTAAATGGGTGTAACCAGGGATAATCACATCTTTATATTTCTCTGCTACTTCTAAGAAAGCTTGTTGCAAGTTCACTAGTTCCTCGCCCATGTGCACTACGGCCTTACGGATATACATGTGTAAGTCCACCGCCACTTGGTCATTCCGACTACGACCTGTATGGAGACGTCCACCTGCCTCACCGATAGCATCGGTTAAGCGTTTTTCTATATTCATATGGATGTCTTCTAATGCCACAGAAAACTCGAAGTCTCCTGCATCAATTTGTTGCTCAATCGCCTGTAAGCCTGCTACGATGGCATCCTTATCTTCCTTAGAAATGATCTGTTGCTCTGCTAGCATTGTGGCATGGGCAATACTGCCTGCCACATCTTCTTTATACATGCGGGAATCAAAGGAAATAGAGGACGTGAAGTCCTCTACTGCCTTATCCGTCCCTTTGGTAAAGCGTCCGCCCCAAAGTTTCGCCATTATTTTAAACCTGCTTTCTCTTTCATTAATGCATTGATTGTTAAAGGCAATCCGAATAAGTTGATGAAACCTTCTGCATCAGCTTGGTTATATACATCATCTTCTTCAAATGTTACAAATTCTTGGTTGTACAAGGAATATGGAGACGTAGAGCCGGCACTCATGATGTTACCTTTGTATAATTTCAATGTCACTTGACCGGTTACTGTTTGTTGTGTGCTATCCACGAAAGCTTGTAAAGCGCTCATCAATGGGGCAAACCACATGCCGTCATACACAAGTTCTCCGTATTTGTTCGCCACCAATTCTTTATAATGGTATGTGGCTCTGTCTAGGCAAAGATATTCTAATTCTCTGTGCGCATACATAATGATAGCTCCACCAGGATTTTCATAGACACCACGAGATTTCATGCCTACTAACCGATTTTCTACAATATCCACGATGCCGATACCATTAGCTGCGCCAATTTCATTTAGAGTTTGTAAGATGGTAAGTGGAGACATGGCTTGACCATTCACCGCTACTGGAACACCTTCTTTGAAGTCGATGGTCACCATAGTTGGTACATCTGGAGCTTCTTCTGGAGATTTGCTAACTAAATATACATCATTTTTAGGTGCATTCTTAGGATCTTCTAAGTCGCCACCTTCATGAGATAAATGCCATACGTTTTGGTCCATGGAGTATGGGTGTTTTTTAGTAGCCACCACTGGAATGTCGTGTTTTGCTGCATATTCCATGCAATCTTCCCGGGATTTCAATTCCCATTCACGCCATGGAGCAATGATTTTTGTATTTGGTGAAAGTGCTTTGATAGTCAATTCAAAACGAACTTGGTCGTTTCCTTTACCTGTGGCACCGTGAGCGATGGCATCAGCACCTTCTTGTGCAGCAATTTCTACTAATTTTTTAGCAATCAATGGTCTTGCGAAAGAAGTACCTAATAAGTATTTACCTTCATACACAGCACCGGCTTTTACTACAGGCCAAATATAGTCGGACACAAATTCTTCTTGCGCATCGATGATATACGCTTTTGTAGCACCAGATTTGATAGCTTTTTTCTCTACTGCGTCATAATCTTCTGGTTGACCTAAGTTTACGCATACAGCGATAACTTCTGCACCATAGTTTTCTTTTAACCAAGGAATAATAACAGATGTGTCTAAACCGCCAGAGTAGGCTAATACTACTTTGTTAATGTTGCTCATAATTGACCTCTTTCTTTGTGTAAATGACTGCTACGCAGTACCCTGTTTCTATCTTATGAACGTATTATACATCTATGCGTATAATAATGCAAGTATTTTTTATAAAAATTCTTTTATATACATTTTTATTCTATTTCATCCACTTTCATAGTCACTCCCTATAACAAATAGCACTTTATTCTTGCAGCGCTACATCACAATGTCAATTTATATGTATTACCGAATGAATCCACGACTCTACATCATTCTAGTCACTTAGTACGCTCTTTTTATACATGTATACTAACAGACAAAACGTTTCTATTATCATAATGAATTCGCCCTATTGTTGATACCCCCTAGATGTGATATGATGAACCCATGAAAACACTTTTTAAACTTATCCTTGTGCTCGCTTTAGCCGCTGGTGGTTTATATTGGTTCGCTGGGTATACCCCAGAGGATGCTAAAACAACTACACAACATGTAGCACATACGATAAAAGAACAAACTATAGAACAAGGGGAAGATCAACTTTCCAGGATCGACCGCATCAAACGTCTCTTTCATTTTAAAGAAGCTGTAGAGGAGGCTATGGATAAACGGGTGCCACCAGAGCATCGCGTTCGCAGCGAAGACATTAGTCCTATTGTGAAACAAGCTTTAGTGGCTACGGAAGATAAACGTTTTTATGAGCATGGAGCGGTAGATTTCTTTAGCATTGGTCGTGCCTTGTATACGAATACCATAGCCGGACAAACGGTAGAAGGTGGTAGTACCATTACCCAACAATTGGTAAAAAATTTATTCTTATCCTCCAAGCGTATCATGTCTCGTAAGGTAGAAGAAGTATTTCTTGCCTATTTGATGGAGCATTATTATAGCAAAGATGAAATCATCACCATGTATTTGAACACCATTTATTATGGCACCGATTACTATGGTATTAAATCTGCTTCTGAAGGATACTTTAAGACAGAACCGAAGGACCTGAACTTAAGTCAAGCTGCTGTGCTCGCAGGCATTCCACAGGCGCCATCCTACTTTAATCCGATCAGTAACATAGATGCCACGAAACAACGACAACGGACGGTGTTAACCTTAATGGCACAACAAGGGATTATCTCCTATGCAGACATCGATAAAGCCTATTATAAGCGACTTGATGCTCCGAAGAAACACAGAGTTACTGATTAATATACCTAGGTTACATATGCTAATACCTAGATGATACAAGTACGCTTATCTTATTACCACATATAAAAGAATCTATGGCAACATAGGACAAAAAACAGAGGAAAGTTGAACAAAATGTATCAACTTTCCTCTATTTTATTTCGTAGTTATGTATTACAAGCTTTAGCTACAAGTATATCTTTTCTATTGACTACCACCAAACAGGAATACCTAACAACGATACCATGGTTCTATTACCTTGTGCTTATCTTCCTAAGTTTCCTACTGGTACGTAGATGCTACCACTGGACATAGGTGCGATGGTACCTTGATCGTAAATCAATACAATGTCATGATTTTCACGGGCAAAGAAGCTATTTGGCTTACCTGCTGTGGCATCCGCATAGATAGCTTTCTTACCGTCTTTCGGTAATTGTTGTAATCCTGCTGTAATCGTTTCTTGTGGTAGTCCACCAAAGTCACTTAAGGACAACGTACGTCCTGTCGTCGTATTAAACGTAAATCCTTTTTCCACATTTACCCCATGAGACGCATTGTCTTCTATTGTATAGGATGTGATAGTGACAGAAAAAATACCATTGCCATCTGCTTTGATATCATAACTCATATACAGATTTTGTTTTTCTCCCTCTACTGCTTTTTCATTCGCTTTGTGCACTTGCTTACGAAGTTTTTCTACATAGTCCGTGATAGTCTTATTGATTGCTTTTGTCACGTAAGGGCTAACCGATTGCACTCGTGGGTACGTCAGGTCCATATGATTTTCTTTCACTGTCTCTGGTTTAACTGTTACTTGCAAACGATCTGTAAACGCTTTTGCCGCTGGCGCTACAATTTGTTTTTTATCTTGTCTAGCTTTCATCGTTTCCTCGCGGATGATACGATTGGTTTCTGGCGATGCCGTCGTAGAGATACGCTCGCCTACCGCAATGGGTGTTTCTTTCACCACCGTAATATCTGCTGCCTGCAATGCTATTGGTAAACAAGCGGCCATGAGTACCGCACCAAATATTTTCCTTCTCATAGTCTGTCTCCTTATCACATATGGTATAATTATATCTCTATTATATACACCAACTACATGAACCGTATATGAAAATTTTTAATATACTTTCCTAAATAGACGTATGTATACAAAATTTACTATATTTTTTATTGAAAGTCCTTGAGAATACTGATACAATGAGTAAGATAGTAGTGTATTTTAAGGAGGTATAACTATGAAGCATGATTTTATGAGTCATGATATTAGCTTACCGGAATTAACAGTCAGAGGGATGTTACTAGGTGCGATTATTACATTAATCTTCACAGCATCTAACGTATACCTAGGTCTGAAAGTAGGTTTGACGTTCTCATCCTCCATTCCGGCTGCTGTAATATCTATGGCAATCTTACGCTTCTTCAAGGATTCCAACGTTCTTGAAAACAACATGGTACAAACGCAAGCATCTGCTGCGGGTACCTTATCTGCAGTCATCTTCGTATTGCCAGGTCTATTGATGATCGGGTATTGGCAAAACTTTGACTTATTGGAAACATTGTTATTATGTGCCTGCGGTGGCTGTCTTGGGGTATTATTTACTATTCCATTACGTCGCGCTATGGTTATGAATAGTGACTTACCATATCCAGAAGGTCGCGCTGCTGCTGAAATTTTAAAAGTAGGTTCTACTGTTCCGGGAGAAACTACAAAACAATCCGGTGGTATGAAAGAAATCATATCCGGTGGTGCATTAGCTGGTATCATCAGCTTTGTCACACAAGGTTTCCGCGTATTTGGCGAATCTAAATCTTTCTGGTTCCCTGTTGGAGCTGGAGCTACACAAATTCCATTTGGTTTCTCCTCCGCTTTATTAGGTGCCGGTTTCTTAATCGGTATTGCCAGTGGTATCGCAATCTTAATCGGTATGATTATTGCTTGGGGTGGTTTCGTACCATACTTAACCAACCATCTACCAAATCCAGATAACTTGGAAGCTATCAAATTCTCTAACACCGTATGGAAAACTAAAGTTCGTTTCATCGGTGCTGGTACAATCGGTGTAGCTGCCATCTGGACATTATTGACATTGATCAAACCAATTATTGAAGGTATCAAATTATCTATCAAATCCATGACGGCTAGCGCAGAATATCGCGATACACACCGTATGGATACAGATATGAAACCATCTACTATCGCTATCGTATTTGCATTAATTATTATTGGCTTAATCATTTGCTTCTACTCTTTCGTATCTGCTCTTCCAATGTCCGCAGGTCTTGCTTGGACACTTGTGATTGCAGGTATTGTAGTGGCATTGTTAATCGGCTTCTTCGTAGCTGCTGCTTGTGGTTACATGGCTGGTTTGATTGGTACTTCCGCAAGTCCAATTTCTGGTATCGGTATCATCGGTATCATCGTGTCTTCCTTGGTAGTGCTTACTATCGCTTCCGCGAACAACTTGTTAGCTACTCCTGAAGGCGTAAAATTCTCCACTGCCTTGGCGATTTTCATGACTTCCGTGGTTATCTCCATTGCAGCGATTTCCAACGATAACTTACAAGACTTAAAAACTGGTCAATTGGTAGGTGCTACACCTTGGAAACAACAGGTAGCTCTATTAATCGGTTCCCTTGCTGGTGCCGTAGCGATTGCTCCAGTACTTGACTTGTTATACCATGCTTACGGTTTCACAGGTGCTATGCCTCGTGAAGGAATGGATCCTGCGCAAGCATTGTCCGCTCCACAAGCTACATTGATGCGCCAAATCGCAGAAGGTATCTTCAATGCTAATATGGATTGGACTTACATCTTCTACGGTATCCTTGTTGGTATTGCCGCTATCGTTGTAAACTTGATTCTAAAATCTACAACAAAATCCTTAACATTGCCACCACTTGCAATTGGTATGGGTATCTACTTACCTCCAACTTTGGAAATGCCTCTTGTAATGGGTGCCATCATCGGTTACTTCGTAAATCGTTACATCACAAAACGTGCGAAAGAACGTGCTGGCGCTTATGCAGATGCTGACGTAGAACAATCTAACCGCCGTGGCGTATTGTTCGCTTCCGGTTTGATCGTTGGTGAAAGTATCATCGGCGTTATCATCGCTGGTATCATCGCCTTCTCCGTAAGTACAGGTGGTAGCGAAGCTCCACTTCAATTGGCTTTCACTGAAGCAAAATCCTATGGTGATACAGCTGAATGGCTAGGATTTGCAGCATACATCTTCGTTGCACTTTGCTTAATTCGTATCGTAATCGCTTCTAAATTCAACAAAGCAGAAGCGGAAGCAATCGAAAACATGAATAAATAAAACACTACACATATCACAAAAGAGGGGTTATAGGACAAAATGAGTTGGTTTTAATAGCAATGAGCCTAGTTAAATACTA
>CAUQBP010000024.1:0-9074 GCA_963516605.1 uncultured Veillonella sp.
ACTCTATTGTGTATCAAGGCGGCATACGCTCTCAATCTGGGGATATCACTGTACGTGGGAAACAGGTAGAAGTAGATCGAAACCATATACAAGTAGTATCTAAAGATAAGCTGCATATAGAATCGCAAACACCTATCCCTGAAAAATCTGTAGATACTTCAAAGCCAGTCTTGGAGAACCCTTTACATACGCCTACTATACAACCTATTCCTCATATACCTAGCAAGGTGGTGGTAGAGGACACACAAGAAGAGTTACCTATTGTTGTAGATACGAATAGCCCCAAGAATCGCCAACCGATTCTAGATACGACGAGGAATGGGATAGATATCCTACACATTGCCGGTGTTGATGGAAACGGTGTTTCTCATAATGCATATACACAGTTTAATGTGAAAGACCGAGGCCTTATTCTCAATAATGCTACGAAATACACAAAGACTCAATTAGCTGGTTATATAGATAAAAATATGTTTCTAGCTGGGAATGGTGCTAAGACAATCATCAATGAGGTCACTTCTATGAGTCCATCTATTTTGAAGGGATATATAGAAGTGGCAGGAAATCCAGCAGATGTAGTCATTGTGAATCCTAATGGTATGACCGTCAATGGATTAGGTGTGATCAATGGCGCTCATGTGACCTTGCAAGGAAAATCTTATATAGACATCGTAGGCAAAGGCTATGGGGGACAGCAGGTAGATAGTACTTTCATCAGTGACAATTTACGTAACCGCCGCAGCGAACTATGGGGTCGTCATCTTCGTATTGACACAGACACATTAGAGAATACAGGGAACATAGCGGCAGAGACTATGCATATATCTGCTAACACTATGCACAATACAGGGTTTGTAGAAAGTAAAGATACTCTCCAATTTGCTGGAAACGAGCTTGTACAAGATAAGGGCATTATGAAGGCAAATCAGAATGTACATATCTCAGCGCATCATATCCGAAATAGCAATTCCTCTGTATTAGAAGCTGGTGGCAGTTTACATATCACGGGAGATACGTTACAAAATGATGTATCCCATGTAGTCAGTCATGGTACGATGCACGTAACTGTGGGCAACTTAGAAAACATAAAAACAGGGGCTATCATTGCAGAAGATACCTTGCAGATACAAGGAGATACGTTTGCCAATACGAAAGGCATTCTATTTGCAAAAAAGAATGCAGAGATAGATATGAAAGAGGATGTGACGAACACCAATGGATTGTGGCATACACTAGGGAATTTGAACGTGCAAGGGAGCCATATTCGGAATATCAACAGCAAAGGTTCTTACTTTGGTTCAGATATCTATGTAAAAGGTAATGCCTATGTATTGGGAAAAGAGAGCTTTGAAAATAGGTCATCAGATGTCATTGTCAAAGGTGATCTCACTATCACAGCCCCTAAAATACAAAACCATAAGGATGTGTTTAAGACGGGGTGGACCATTTCAGAAGAAGATAAGTATGAGGGCATACCGCATCTAGACCAGCTTAACTATTATGAGGCAGATAGAAAATACCATAGAACGATTCATACAGGAACCATAGAAGAGGAAACCGCCACATCTAGAATACTGAGCGATGGTACCATCCATATTACGGGGCAAGATGTGCAAAATACATACAGCCAGATTATGGCGAAGGATGGCTTACAAGTTACGGCAGACTCCATTACCAACACAGGCTATCAAGGGACAGTTCACTATGATGATATAGGCCGAGATAGACATTATTGGAAATATAAACAGAAAAAACGTTGGTGGAAACGTAAAAAGTGGGTCTATGGACATACAGATATTCCCTATGAACATCACCACATCTTTGATGCTGAAAGTAGTCCATCCAGTGAACGTATTGCTGTATTAGGCAGTCACGGAACTACGAGCATCCAGTCTAATGCATTTACCAATACAACACTTGAGGCAGATGGAACAGCTTATGCCATACGAGATAAAAAGGTTGAAACTGCGGTGGCACCTACAGATGTTTCTAAATTAGTGCCCCCCGTGTTGGAACCATCAAAACAACTCTACATGACAACGGATCCCCTTGCCGTAGCTAAAGTAGAAGATAATCCTTTATATACAGATAAAAAGCAATTTTTGTCTAGTGACTATATGGTCACTAGATTACAAGCAGACCCAGAACGAGTGTATACTCGATTACGCAATGGATACGAAAACCAAGAAATAGCGAAAGAAGAACTCCGTCAAAGTGGTCATACCTTTACGAAATATACAGGTCATGATCAGTCTTTACTTTCAGGGATACCTAACAGCATGTTACAACCGGGAGATTTGCGCAAAGATGGTAGTATCGTCTTAGGTAAAGATGTGAAGGTAACAAGCCAAAAGCTAGATAATACGGGTAGCATACAAGCCAAGGATTCTCTGTCCATTACAGGGAATCATGTACGAAACCTCAGTGGGTCTATGAATGGCAATCTAGTGTCTATACGCACAGATATGTTACAAAATATTTCGGGTCGTATACATGGTAAAGATGGTGTTCACATAGAAGGAAAGGACATCCGTAATGAAACACAAGTAACAACTAACAGTTCATTTGGACATCAACAAGATACAGCATATGGAAATGCTAGTATCACTAGTGACGGCGGTATCCATATCCAAGGGGATTCCATACGCTCTGTAGGAGCTACTATAGAGGGAGGTAATACGGTAAGTCTAGCAGGAAAAGATATACAAGTCTCTGCTCTTGCCTTACAAAATCGTTATATAGGTAGCGGAGTGACCTTAGAGTCCACTAAGTACCTAGGAAGTACCGTACAAGGACATACGGTACAAGTCCAAGGGGGAGAGATCACCTTACAAGGCTCTCGCATGATAGGACATACAGTGGACCTTACAGGGAACTCTCTAACCCTTGAGAATGTAACGAATAAAACTGTATCAGATGTAGCAGTGGGTGCTAGAGGTAGTGACTATTTCAACCGTAAGATGGTCATAGATGAACAGAACCTAGGAGCCACCATTGAAGGTGAGACTGGTGTTAAGGTGCGTATGGATAACAATGTATCTATGAAAGCAAGTACCATACATAGTAAAACAGGCCTTGTAGATGTACAAGCAGGTCGAGTATCTATTGCATATGGTACTGAGCGCCATGAAACACTATCTGAAATCCATCAAAAAGATAGAGGGTTCTTATCATCTACTACAAGGGATACCTATGACCATAAACGTACAGATACGGTAGTAGGCTCTACGATTTCCAGTGGTACTGTTAAGGTAGATGGTAAGCAAGACGTACTAGTTAAAGCTAGCCATATAGTGGGGGATGCAGATGTTACAGTTACGAGTGCAGGCAACGTGACTATTACATCAGCGCAGGAAGAATCTGGTGCCACTCATCGTGAGGAAGTACGTAAATCTGGTATTTTTGGTAATGGTGGTCTTAGCCTTACCATTGGTACACAAAGACAAGCAGATACCTATGATGCTAAGAGAAGTGTAGCCAAAGGCAGTATGATTGGAAGTCGCTTTGGTTCTGTCGCCTTAGGTGCTACAGGATCTACACAAATAGAAGCTAGTGATGTAGCATCTAAAGGGGATATTCAGGTTCAAGGCTCTGGCGTGACAATACGCAATGGTTATACCACATCCCATACAGGAGAAACACATAGATTTTCTAAAAGTGGGCTTACTCTCTCTTTGTCGAATCGCTTAGTAGATACTACAACCAATGCAGTGGGTACACTCACACGAGCAAACTCTGTAAAAGACGAACGATTGAAAGCTCTATTAGCCTACAAAACCTATGACGATGCTAAGACATCTATAGAAAAATCTAAACTGAAAGACCAAGCCAAGAGTTTACACCTCAATCTATCTTTAGGCACAGAACGAAGCGAAGCTTCTACGAATGTAGATAGTAAGATAGCAAAAGGATCGACCGTTGTATCCGATGGACATATTCGTGTTACCACTAAGAAGGATGATATCCACATAGAAGGAAGCGATGTACAAGGCAAGGACATTACCTTAGAGTCGGCGAACAGTATCTATGTGAAGGGCAAAGAAACGACTTCTGAGATGACACAGAGTATGAAACAGAAACAAGGCTCCTTAGGTATTTCCTATGATGTATTACAACATCGATTCTCCGATATATCCGTCAATGCCAGTGGTAGTAAAGGCAATATAGCAGGGACAGACATAGTCCATGATCCTACGAAGATACGTGCAACGAATACCCTTGCACTGACTACAACACAGGATGTACATATCAAAGATGGTGTTCTTAAAGGGGAGGCTATTGAGGCAAATATTGGTGGTAATTTAGAGATTCACTCTGTACAAGACACGCATGACTATACAGACCATACTACGTCTGGTGGCATGGGACTTAGCCTATCCAAGAAAGGTACATTCAAATCATTACAAAGTTCTTTACAACGGACAGATATAGATAGCAAATACACCTCTGTAATCCACCAGTCTGGACTCTATGCAGGAGGGTCAGGATTTAACATATCCGTAGGCAATACGACCACATTAGAAGGAGCCCTACTAGCTAGTCGTACAGATACGAATACATTAAAAACAAAATATCTAGTTATGAAGGATATGGAGAATAGGGCGAAATATAGTGTAACAGGGTATACTTATTTGGGTAAGATAAGTAATAGAATTAATATAGGTAATAAAGCCAATAATAAAATAGATTTTCAATATACTGGCATTCACTTGCCCCCTATAAGTGATGGCATTTCCAATAGAACAAAAACAATTATCGCAAAAGGTAGTATTGTATCAGAAGAGATTAATGTATCCTTAAAAAATGAAAATAGCAATATAGAGGATAATATATATCCACTACCTCAGATTTTTGAAAAGAAAAAAGTTATAGAAAAGTCTGATTATATAGGGAGTATATCAAGTAAAATCTTTACCGTAATTGGTGATATGGCTTATAAAAAACAAAAAAACTTGTTGCAAAAAAAGGTAGAAGCTGAAAAGAGTGGAAATAATTCACTAGCAAATAAACTTGAAAGTAATTATCATAAATGGGGAGATGGAGGTTTATATAAGGTTATTGCTCACGGTATAGCGAGTGGATTTCTCAGCTCATTGAGCGGATATAATATGCTTCAAGGAGGATTTTATGGCTCTATAAATGAGTATAGTAAAAAGCTTCCATCAAATGTATCAAAGGGGCTTTATTCTATATCAAATTTTATAGCAGAAAAGTCGAAAAATCCTTATTACTCGTTAAAAACTTATGCAGATAAATTTAACTGGTTAACACATGAAGAGCAACAAGCATTTTTGAGACAACTTATGGAAGCAGAGAGTGAGAAAAGACGTGCTGAAATAATTGGAATGTATTTTGCTATTAGTAATTATAGGGTTCAACATGGTATTGGTACAGAAGATGAAAAAGATGAAATAATAGATGGTTCTGTAGCTGATAGTATATATACATGGACAAATCCTGAATATTTTAAAAAAGGTCTCAATTATACATTAGCGAAAATGACTGAGCGTAGCCCAGTAAGTGTGCAGTTTTCTAATGATGTTAGAAGGGATATTGAAGCAGGGATTCTATACTCGTCAAAAAATTCATATTTAAATGATGGCGATATTTATGCTGATAGAAGAAATCGAGTAGTAACATCATACGACGGTAATAACTATGTATATATTAATGGAGAGTTTTTGTTTACTAATAGAAATTCTGACTATACCTATAATCAATTTGGAGATTTTTTGGCTGATCATGGATGGAATGTTCAAAGAACGGAGTGGGATGGTGAAGAGGTCAACTATGTTACTTACAATGGAAGAGCTTTTGCTGCTAATCGTCAACCTTCGAGTCCTATTTTAACCAAAACAATAGAAACTCTTGCAGGTTCAATAAAAGGATATGATGATGTTGTAGCCTATGGAGTAGGTCATGCTGTAGCTAAAAATGCACTTGGAATTAAACCAATTTCATCGAATAGTACAGAATACCAAGCTGGCAAAGTTATAGGAAATATAGTTGGAGGAGTACAAGGTGGATTTGAAGTAGCTAGTGGTTTATATAAATCTAGTGTAGGATCTATTGGTAATTTAAACTATGGAAGCGCAGTGTTAGGATTTAGTAGTGAAGGTATTGTTTCTACTACACACGGTTTACTTTCATTAAAGAAATTTTCTGGAGAGATAAATCATAATCTTAATACATTATTTATGAAACGGAGTACGAATAGTAAAAATGGTGGAATAGATTCATCACAACCTAGCGATTCAAGAGCTCAAGAGTTTGAAAAATCGATTTCTAAAATGCCAGTAAATGAAAGAATAGGAACAGTACTTACTAAGTTAAAAGGAATTGCTTCAGATTATGGATGGGAAAAAGTAGGAAGGTCATTAGATGGTAGAATAGTATATAAAGATAATAATGGATTTTATTATACAATAGATACAATGCACGGCAGATTTGAAAAGTTTGATAGAAATATGAAACATATTGATGAGGTAAATATCGATTTAATTCCACAAAACAAACAAAAGAAAAATCGGGTTTTAAAAATTCGATGAGGTATTATAATGAAAAATAAGGATTCCTTTAATCAATGCATTATAAGTAAGAAAGAAATAATGAATCAAACAGAAAATTATAAGTCGTTTGATTTTTTATATTCAGACTGTAAACTTAAAAATCATATAGTAAATAGTTTCGGTCCAGAACTACTTATACAATATGGGCGCCCAAAATTAACTCTTAATGATTGTGATACATTTGTGACAACTATGAAGGTTAAGGTTTATCCTAAGTCCCCATGTTATGAAATTTATTATGAATATGAGGTGATTTTAAGTAATCGTGAAAAGTATGGTATATTTTTTAATAGCCTTAGTTTATATGCAATAACTATGAAGGATGTTTTTTATGATTATTTAAAGGAAAGACAATATATTGAAGAATTATTGAAATTAAATGGCTATAGTAACATTTCTACTGTTGATATACATCAAAGGATTCCTTTAGTGCCCATGGATGAATCAAGGTCAGGTGAGGAATTTTTAGGATGCCAACACTATTTGGGATATATATTGTGTTACGGTGAGGAACTTGGTGATTCTAATGGTAAAATTGCAAAGGATATTGATCAATCTTTAACTAATATTGCAGAAGAAATCATACATTTAGTAAAACACAGTAAATTTATAGACGAGGAGTATGTTGTAGATGAATGTATTCCTAGATGTATGCATTCTCAAGCAATTGAAGAGTTAGATTCCCTATGTAAAAAATATGGAGGGAGTAGACTACCAGATAAAGAACAAAGTTATGTATGGCATATAGGTACCTATTGTACTAATGAAGGAGATATTCAAGTTGTTTCAGCAACATATATATATGTATCGTTGTATATAAAAACGTTTTATATACAGGTACAACAAACAATAACTGTTAGGGACAATGAATTTAATATAATAACTATTAAAAGGAATGTTTTTGGTGACGATGCAGAGGTGTTATTTGATTTCACCACAAAGATGTATTATGAAGCTATAGGTATATTGGAGCGTCTAGGATATGAAAGACAACAAGAAATAAATTATAAGGTATATATAGAAGTGGTTGGAGAAGAAATGAAAAAAGAGGTAGAGATAGGGGAATTGCTATTTGGTCTCCAACGCAATGAATATTCTTGTGTTGATACAATAATCAAGTCTAAAGGATAGGTATTGATTAAAAGATACTAATTTTACTAGTTTTATTACTGTAGAATTAAATAAACGTGTTATAAATCAGGAAAAAGAAGCTTTAATTCAATTTCAAAAAGAATCTAAAGCTACTCATCGTGAGGAAGTACGTAAATCTGGTGTTTTTGGTAATGGTGGTCTTAGCCTTACCATTGGTACACAAAGACAAGCAGATACCTATGATGCTAAGAGAAGTGTAGCCAAAGGCAGTATGATTGGAAGTCGCTTTGGTTCTGTCGCCTTAGGTGCTACAGGATCTACACAAATAGAAGCTAGTGATGTAGCATCTAAAGGGGATATTCAGGTTCAAGGCTCTGGCGTGACAATACGCAATGGTTATACCACATCCCATACAGGAGAAACACATAGATTTTCTAAAAGTGGGCTTACTCTCTCTTTGTCGAATCGCTTAGTAGATACTACAACCAATGCAGTGGGTACACTCACACGAGCAAACTCTGTAAAAGACGAACGATTGAAAGCTCTATTAGCCTACAAAACCTATGACGATGCTAAGACATCTATAGAAAAATCTAAACTGAAAGACCAAGCCAAGAGTTTACACCTCAATCTATCTTTAGGCACAGAACGAAGCGAAGCTTCTACGAATGTAGATAGTAAGATAGCAAAAGGATCGACCGTTGTATCCGATGGACATATTCGTGTTACCACTAAGAAGGATGATATCCACATAGAAGGAAGCGATGTACAAGGCAAGGACATTACCTTAGAGTCGGCGAACAGTATCTATGTGAAGGGCAAAGAAACGACTTCTGAGATGACACAGAGTATGAAACAGAAACAAGGCTCCTTAGGTATTTCCTATGATGTATTACAACATCGATTCTCAGATATATCCCTTAATGCCAGTGGTAGTAAAGGCAATATAGCAGGCATAGATATAGTTCATGATCCATCAAACATAACTGCAAGGAACACCCTTGGAGTGAACACAAAACAGGATGTACATATCAAAGATGGTGTTCTTAAAGGGGAGGCTATCCAAGCAAATATTGGTGGTAATTTAGAGATTCACTCTGTACAGGATACACATGATTATACAGACCGTACTACATCTGGTGGCATAGGACTTAGCCTATCCAAGAAAGGTGCATTCAAATCGTTGCAAAGCTCTTTGCAACGGACTGATATAGATAGCAAATACACCTCTGTAATCCACCAATCTGGACTCTATGCAGGAAGTACAGGATTCAACATATCTGTAGGCAATACGACCACATTAGAAGGAGCCCTCTTAGCTAGTCGTACAGATACGAATACACTGAAAACAAAACAGTTAGTTATGAAGGATATGGAGAATAGGGCGAAGTATACCTATGGGTCTAAGGGAGT
>CAUQBP010000025.1:0-7775 GCA_963516605.1 uncultured Veillonella sp.
TAAGAAAATTAAAAGTGCTTGTGTCTCAAGCACTGAATGTATTATATGATATTTTCCAATAATTTGCAACCCCTCTTTATACAAATTTTACATATATTTTCTATAAAAATTAATATAGACAAGCTACCCTTTCTTAAAATCTACAAAGATAATCTTACTAATTAAAACATATATACTAACAGCATCGCTTCTCCCCAGAAAGTAATTATACGTAGAATACCTTGTAGATTTATATCTAATGCATAGCATAGAGATGAATTACATTCTAGCTTAAGAACACCTTATATCTGTCGTATTAAGTCCATTTTATTAATATATGTATTTAAGATCAAGACCCTGTTTTCTTTCTCTCTAGAACGTAGTTATGCTCATTAATCTTGTGGTATTTCTCGCTATCTAAATTACACAAATACACGAAGAACACGATATGCTCCGAACATATATTATAAAATACTGTTTTTGAGGAGTATGCCGTGCTCTTCCATTCGTAATATTCAGTTAATAACTATCACAAAGCAAAATAACATCACACCTGCCAATTCATTATGTAGAGCCGTTTTATGGGATTGTGTTACTCGTTCCCCTTTGCTCTATTCAGTTACAACGCCTCAAAGGCGATACCATCTCTATTGCGTTTTAGAATACACGTTGACGATATGTATACTCAGCATCAGATTTAGCTTACTTTGATTCTACTCCCTTTTGTGTAGATTCTTCTTTTTTTAGTACCGCTTGTAACAGTTCATTATCTGGGCCATATACCTCTATTGGATCGTTAAATCCCGTTTCAATGATTGTTCCATTTTCACTAATATAGTATTTATCATCACCAAATTTATCGGTACCTTCGCCATATTGTTTCTCAACTTTATTAATCATATATTTATAGTCTGCATACCCTGTAGAACTCGGATCTTTTTCTGCAACAACCCCAGTTACAAAACTATCATCTATACCAGGAAATTTCATATCTTTCCATCCTGCGCCAGCCCAAAGGTATGAACTAGCACCGATTCCAAATACAATCGGTTTATTATCTTTTACTGTTAGCTTGCCGTCTGCGCCCTGTACAATCTCTAGATTTGTTTTGCTCACATCATAATATGTTTCACCATCTTTGAAACTACCGACTTTTTCTTCACCATTTATGTTAGCTGTATATTGAGGATCGGTCTCTCCCCAATTTGCTTGGTTTACATCAAAATATTCTTCCGTAGCTCCTTTTTTAAACTTCAACGGGCCATTATTTTTTTTAGCTTGGCTACCATACACATATGTATGACCTCTATCATCAGTAAGTGTAATCGTACCTTTAGCCTGAATTAATCCATGACCTACTCGAACTTTATCGTATACACCCACTGTTAAGCCAACTTCTTCGATGGTTGCCATTCCAGGAATCTCTCCACTACTAATATCTTTATTTATAGCTAAGTCATACCACTTAGAATCTGATGAATTATGAAAGCCAATACTAGTAATTGTACCTTTTACACCTGTAACAGCATTTACAATTTTCACTTTTTCACCAATTAGCCCAGATCCATCTGTTGATGCTGGAGGTGGCGGTGGCACTGGATCACCTGGTGCTACGACAGCTGTACTTGGTGCTGTAGCCGCTACTGCATCATCAGCTAGAACAGTACCTACACCTAATACACTCACACACCCCAAGCCTAGCAATGCCATTACTACTTGTTTTCGTAAGATGTTTACTTTCATCACTCTATCCCCCTAAATTACGCGAATCGTATATTGAATTGTTGTATCATTCACTGCTGCTTCAGTTGTTGCTTTTGTGTAGCGTTCTACCACAATATTATTTTGGCGACGTACTTTTGACAATAATTTTGATTCTACTGTACGTTCTACACTTTCAGTTCTATTTCCACCCCATAAGGCCACTGGAGATTTACCTAAACGATACATGATTTTTCCGAAAGTACTGCCTTTTTGTTGCTGTACCTTATTATATCCTAAATCTACAGAAATATTCGGAGTCACTTGTAATTCTGCACCTACATAGAAGCCTTTAGCATCATCATGATGTTTCATATCCCAACGATATACACTAGCATATGTTTTCGCCCACTCAGCACCTTTGAATGTATAAGCATATCCTACGTCATAACCATTCACTACTTTTTCAAATACATGATGTTTTGCATCAATTTCACGTTCATCAGATAACCCACGGTACACATTCGCACGGAATTCATTTTGTCCATGGAAATATTCCACACCACCACTCACACGGCTATGATGATTTCTAAAGCCATGATCATAGAACGCATTCACACCAACCATAGATGTTTTACTGTCATTCATTTGACGATAGCCAACACCTACATTTACTGTCGTTCCTAAATCCGTGCCATTTGCCACACGACCTTGTGTAAATACAACAGATTTTGTATCCTTATCCACATGTGTCAAGGGTTGCACCGTCTCTAATTCATATTGAGGTTTCCAATTTTTTGAAAGCTCACACTCACATTCGTACGTTGCATCCAGTCTGCTGAACTGTCCCCTTGCATTACATTTGAAATAGCATTAGTTGCCGCATAACTAGCTGCATAACGACTGTTTACATCATCATTAGCCGCAAACACTGATGTTCCCACAAGACAGGCCATAACAGTAAGACCTAATAACTTTCTTCTCATGACATCCTCCTTAAAAACTCTCAACAGAAAGTATTCACTACTTTCACAATTAATAATTCTATCATAATATATGTAGCATACCCCGTCAATATATAAAAGTGTCATTCAACCACATGCCCCACCCTAGAATACAGTCATGCGTAGAACGCCTTGTGGCACTGTATCTAATTAATATCCATAGAGGCAGAGCACGGTCTACTAGCATAATAACATTCATATGCCTGTCGCGTTAATTCCATCTTATTAATAAATGTATTCAAAGAGCAGGGCATGTTCCTGAAGAAACATTATGAAATACCGTTTCTGAAGGAATGTACCCTGCTCTTCTTTTGCTTTATGATTTTCTAACCGAACGCGATGCCCCTAGAGAGGACATACCCAACTCCCCCCTAAAGAACGCAGTTATGCGTAGAACGCCTTGTGGCGTTCCTTCATTGATAAAATCACTCAAGTAAAAAGACCGCAATATACCTACGAAGAAACATTATGAAATACCGTTTCTGAGAAGGTGTATTGCGGTCTTTTCTTTCATTACA
The DNA here is from genome assembly GCA_963516605.1 of uncultured Veillonella sp. Lineage (GTDB taxonomy): Bacteria > Bacillota > Negativicutes > Veillonellales > Veillonellaceae > F0422. Next base: position 3,203 of record CAUQBP010000025.1, read on the forward strand.
TCGCAAAAATGCCACAAGGCAGAATAGCATTACAAGTGAAACCCTTGAGTTTTTGCCATTTCCACCAAAGCACTGCGTTTCTCATCTTTCATCTGTAATCGTCCCACTACTTGATCTGTAAATTTTGGCAATGGGTAATTCGGGCTACGAAGATCATAATATTGGTTCATCTCTTCATCGTAGTCTTCTAATAGCTCATGATAATTATTAAATGTGCTATACGCATCATCAAATACATTCGCTTCTCTTGGCATGCGTGGTTTCAATGCCGGTTTTTGATCTGCCATACCTAATCCAAGTCCTACCACAGGGAATGTTAATTCAGGTAATTTCAAAATTTCAATGATCTTCTCTGCATCATTTAACACACTACCTAAATATACTGTACCATATCCTGCCAATTCTGCTGCGGTCACCATATTTTGTGCCGCTAGGCAAGCATCAGTCCACCCTTGAAAGAATCGATCCGCATCACTTGCCGTATCAAGGTTTAGCCCTTTTTCTTTCATAATTTGTGCATTGCGATAGGCATCCACCACAAATACAAACAATTCAGGCATATCTTTCACATAGTCTTGTTTACATACTTCTGCAATGGCTGCTTTAATTTCTGGGTTCACAATACGGATGATACTAAATGTTTGCATCCCCATACTTGTGGCAGTCCGTTTCGCTACATCTAACAATATACTTAGGTGTTGTGGGGATACACGCATCGGTTTATATTGACGAATACTTTTATGGTCTAACATAATATCAATAGGGTTCATTGTTTTTCTCCTAACTTTCATCGTACTTTCATATACGATATGTATTATAATAGTAATATAAGATGTACTGCACTCCTACCATTGTAGGTCACTTATTTTTTATTTGTCAACAGGTACATCATAGAGAAAGGAACAAATTATGAAACATTCATTTCTTTTGAAAGCTTTCACTATTGGAGCACTCATGACATCAGTTGCATTAGGAACTATGGCAGCAGATATGGCGCCAGGGGAAATTTCCGTCACAGGCCAAGCCGTTCGCCAAGTAGCACCATCTTATGCACTACTTAACCTTGGGGTATCTAGCAAAAATACGTCTGTTCAATCTGCAAAATCTCAAAATGATGCGATTATGTCTAAACTTATCTCATCCCTACAACATTTAGGCGTATCTAGAAATAATATCCAAACATCTAACATTACTATCAACCCTAATTACGATTACATTGATGGGAACTCAAAATTAAATGGTTATAATGTCAACAACACTGTTGTTGTTAGGGTATATGATACATCCTCTATCGGAAAAGCCATCGACGCAGCGATCGCTAGTGGCGCTTCTGATATTAATTCCCTTACATTCCAAACCGATGTATCTCAAGAGATAGAAGACCAATTATCTGCATCTGCTATTAGTGATGCACGCCATCAAGCAGAAGTGATTGCCCGTGCTTTAGGTCATACTGTAGGCCCTGTAAAGTCTATTAACTTAGGAACGACTCGCACTCACACCATGGAGGTTAATCCACGATATGCTATGTTGTCTTTAAAATCTGTAGACATGTCTACTTCTACTCCAGTAGAAAACGGTGATATGTCCGCCAACAAAACAGCAAATGTAGTATTCTATTTGCAATAGTGTTTATACATATCTATGCAAAAATATCATTGACCTAATATATCTATTGGTATACATATCTACTAACACCCTAGTGATAAACATTGTAACCCTTACTTACAATTCAATAGAACCACATTCAAGAATCGTCATTACCAAGATGTCGGTTCTTTTTTATACCTTAAGTTGTCAAGACATAAAAACCGTAGCGAGCCTAATCATCGGTCGCTACGGCTTTTTCTTATTGTTTCTTAGGCACAACTTTAAAGCTGTCATGCATTTGCTTTTTCATATCATCTGTTAATGGACAAGGCCATTCATTGATATCATTGTGCTTTTTCAACTTTTCCAAATCTTCTGGACTTAATTTTTGTTTTTCCGCATCATCGAATGTAATCATAATTCCATCCCCTCTACTCGGAATACTAGAAAAGGAAAGACAAATTTCTTTCTGCCTCTATTATATGATGAAAAGCATCTTCTTGTGAAGATGCTTTTCTATGTATACACGATACATTCAATACCTAAAACAACTAGGATGATTGACATGTAGCTCATATCCTTTTCTCTACTCAAAGAGCAAGAATAGAAGGTATTACAAATGTCCTAGAGGTCCTAGCCACTATGCACGATTTTTAATTTCTTCTTTGATGTTAGCCAAGAATTCTTCCCAAGGAATCGCACCTTGTTCGCCTACGCCACGTTTACGAACAGCCACTTTTCCTTCTTCCACTTCTTTATCACCCACCACAAGCATGTAGGATACTTTTTCCATTTGTGCTTGACGGATTTTGTAACCGATTTTTTCGCTACGATCATCTAGTTCCACACGCACATAGGCATCTTTAAATGCTTTGCGTAATTTTTCAGCATATTCTACATGTTTTTCACTAATTGGAAGGATTTTTACTTGTACTGGTGCCATCCAAGTTGGGAATGCCCCTGCAAAGTGTTCAATTAAGATACCGATGAAACGTTCCATAGAGCCAAAGCAAGCACGGTGAATCATGATTGGACGATGTTTTTGTCCATCTTCTGCAATGTATTCCAAGTTAAAACGTTCTGGCAAGTTCATATCCAATTGGATAGTACCACATTGCCATGTACGGCCGATAGAATCACGAATATGGAAATCTAGTTTAGGGCCATAGAACGCACCATCACCTTCGTTGATACGATACGGAATACCTTTTGCTTCAATCGCTTCACGCAATGCTTCTGTCGCTAATTCCCAAATCGCATCGTCACCAATAGCGCCTTCTGGTTTTGTACTTAACTCTACATGATAGGACAAGCCAAATTGAGAGTAGATACGACCGAATAAGTCGATAACGCTCATTAACTCTTCTTTAATTTGAGATGGAGTCATGAATACATGGGCATCATCTTGTGTAAAGCTACGTACACGGAATAAACCATGTAAAGCACCGCTCAATTCGTGACGATGCACTAAACCAAGTTCAGCCATACGAATTGGCAAATCACGATAGGAATGCATATCGTTTGCATACACCAAGATACCGCCTGGGCAGTTCATTGGTTTAATTGCATATTCTGCTCCATCGATTTGTGTTGTGTACATATTTTCACGGTAATGGAACCAGTGACCAGATGTTTCCCACAAATGTTGACTCAAGATAATTGGAGTACGAACTTCTTCGTAATCATAGTCGTGATGTACTTCACGCCAGAAATCTTCTAAGGCGTTACGTACCGCCATGCCTTTTGGCAAGAAGAATGGAAATCCTGGTCCTTCTTCTTTGATGACGAATAAGCCAAGCTCTTTACCCAATTTACGATGGTCGCGACGAGCTGCTTCTTCTAATAAGTGTAAGTATTCCTCTAGTTCTTCTTTCTTTTCAAAAGCAGTACCGTAAATACGTTGCAACATTTTATTCTTTTCATCACCACGCCAGTATGCACCTGCAATGCTTTGTAATTTGAAAGCTTTCACTTTACCAGTGCTTGCTAAGTGTGGACCAGCGCAAAGGTCAGTGAACTCACCTTGTTTATACGCAGAAATCACTGCGTCAGCAGGCAAATCATTGATTAACTCTACTTTATAATTTTCATGTTTAGCTGTGAAGAAATCTAATGCCTCTTGGCGTTCCATCAATACTTTTTCGATAGGTAAGTTTTCTTTTACAATACGGCTCATTTCCGCTTCGATTTTTGGCAAATCTTCTGGCACTAATTTATGTTCCATATCGATGTCATAGTAGAAACCATTTTCGATCGCTGGTCCAATCGCCAATTGTGCATCAGGCCATAGACGTTTTACTGCTTGCGCCATCACATGAGATGCTGTATGACGGAATGCATGTTTACCACCATCTTCTGCAAATGTTAAAAAACTTACCTTAGAACCTTCCACCAATACTTCACGAAGGTCTGTTAATTCTCCATTTACATCAGCAGCTAATACTTTTTTTGCTAAGCTGTTTGAAATTTGTTTTACTGCTTCACCTAATGTAGTTCCAGCTGCAAAGGCTTTAGAACTTCCATCAGGTAAAATGATATTTACTTCACTCATAGGTTACCTCCCTAGGTCTAATACTACTATGCCATTGGGGATGGCAATACTTTTTACCAACAAAAAAAGACCCTCTCCCACCCAAGGGACGAAGATCTTCGCGGTTCCACCCTAGTTAGTCCCTATTCATAGGACTCACTCTTACGGACGATAACGGGTCCACACGGATTTGATTACAAGCTAAGCCTTCACCAAACCAGTTTGAAGGTGGTAACATCTAAGTCTACACTAGATACTCGCAGCCAAGGTATCTTTCTCTGAAAGTATAGATGGTTAGGGTCATGTCCTTCGCATCACTGTTGCTTATATAATAATATAATTATAATAAACAAAAACCCTATCTATGTCAAGGGAATTTTTTCGATATACCCTTATAGATTCTATAGTAGTCAAACATTTGTGACACAACCTCCTAAAGATTTATTTAAGAAG
>CAUQBP010000026.1:0-5358 GCA_963516605.1 uncultured Veillonella sp.
AATAACAGGAGCAGTCGCTGCAATGGCAGAACCGCCACAGATAGAAGAGCCTACACCAACCAGGATAGCTAGCTTTCTATCAAGGTTAAAAAATCGTTGGAAAAAGAAAGCTATAATCAGAGCAATTGAAATAGTTGAGAGGATGACAGGAAGGGAAGATTTTCCAACCTCGAAAACTTGAGAGATATTGAGTCCAAATCCCAGTAAGATAACAGCGTACTGAAGCAATTTTTTTGAGCTATAAGTCAAGCCGGCATCCAGTTGTTTATAGGAAGTGAGAAAGGGATGGAGAATCATTCCGATAAAAATGGCGAAAACAGGTGCTCCCACAACAGGCAGAAAGCCTCCTAAAACCCAAGAGATGATAGAAATGATCAGACAGGCTAACAGTCCTGCCCAATTTTTTGATAGAAATGACATAAAAACCTCCGAAAATAAATACTACTTATTATAATCTTATCTGTCAGAAAAGTAAAATAGAAAGTAGGAATAAGGTAGTAAATTAACGGAATTTTGCGGTCAGAGAGCTTTTTGTAATATAATAGATAGATCAATTCATCATAAAAAAATGACCAATTTTTGACCTAAATTTATGGGTTAAATTTTTTTTGGCAAATAATATGGATTATACGGATAAAATCTATTGATTTTAAATAATAAATACCTATAAAAAACTAAATAATACATAATAAGAGTTTATGATATAATCAATATATATTTTTGTTACTAAATACTATGAGGTACTAACAATGAAATTAATCTCTTGGAATGTCAATGGCTTACGTGCAGCCATGACAAAAGGATTTATGGATGCATTCGCTGCATTAGATGCAGATATGTTCTGCTTACAGGAAACGAAATTACAACCAGAACAAATTGAAATGGTCTTGCTGAACCATGAACAATATTGGAATAGTGCAGTGAAAAAAGGCTATAGCGGCACGGCTATTTTCACAAAAGAAAAGCCAATTTCCGTAGTGAATGGTATTGGCATTGAGGAACATGACCAAGAAGGACGTGTGATCACGGCGGAATATGAAAAGTTCTACTTAGTTACGTGCTATACACCGAATAGCCAACGTGAATTGGCTCGCTTGGAGTACCGCATGGAATGGGAAGTGGCATTCCGTGAGTATTTACTAGCATTAGATGCGAAAAAGCCGGTAATTCTGTGTGGTGACCTTAACGTAGCCCATCAAGAAATCGACTTGAAAAACCCTAAAACAAATCGTAAAAATGCTGGCTTCAGTGATGAAGAACGTGAAAAAATGACAGAACTACTAGCCGCAGGATTTACAGATTCCTTCCGCTATTTATACCCTGATGCGGTAGATGCTTACAGCTGGTGGTCTTACATGGGCAAAGCTCGTGAACGGAACGTAGGATGGAGAATTGACTACTTCCTTGTATCGAATAGCATTGCTGATAAAATCCAAGAGGCGAAGATTCATGCGGATATCTTTGGTTCTGACCATTGCCCGGTGGAACTAGTTATTGATTTATAGTTTCTGTAATGAGCGTGCACTATGTCAATATTACGTTTTGAACATATCTCTTTAGCGATTCATGGACATCAGATTTTACAGGATATTTCTTTTGAGGTTCAACAAGGAGAAAGCATCACCATTGTAGGTCCTTCTGGGAGCGGTAAGAGTACGATATTAAAATTGGCAAGTTCCTTGGTATCTCCTACGGGGGGAAGTATTTATTTTCAAGGACAACCGATGGATCAATATGCCCCTACAGAATATCGCCAACGAGTAGCCTATTGTTTTCAGCAACCTTATTTATTCGGACAAACGGTGCGAGGAAATTTAGCTTTTCCTTTTACCATGCGAGGTCGTTCTGTTGATGAAGCAAGAATCAAAGACCTATTCGATTTATTTCATGTGGATCTACAATTGTTAGAGAAGTCGAATACGGAGTTATCCGGTGGTGAAATGCAGCGAATTTGTTTGATTCGTAGTTTGCTGTTTGCCCCTGAGGTGTTGCTATTAGATGAGGTGACGTCTGCTTTGGATACAGAAAATACGGAGTGGGTAGAACAAGGTCTTATGCAGTTGCATAAAGAAGGCTTAACCTTATTACAGGTGACCCATAATTTAGACCAAAGTGTTCGTATGGGGCAACGTCGTATCACTGTGAAAGATGGTCATATTACAGATTGTGAGGTGCTACATGGGGAGCTTTAATGCCTTATCGAATGAATCCTTATTGATGGCAACTGTGCTTATCGCCATGGCGGTTATCGTATCTTATCAGCAGAAAATGCGGTTAGAACTAGAAATCTTGCATAGTGCCTTGCGAGCGGTAGTACAACTAGTGGTGGTAGGCTATGTACTCCATTTCATCTTTGGTGCCGACCATCCGCTCTTTACGGGTGGCGTATTGCTTGTGATGCTGATTAGTGCTGCTGTCAATGGAGGTAAACGAGGGGAAGGAATTAAACGTGCATCGTGGATTGCAGGTATTAGTATTGGCATTGGTGCTATCATTACTTTAGCGGTATTGTTGAGTGCAAATGTCTTATCCTTTACTCCCTATCAGATGATTCCCGTAGGTGGTATGGTCATGTCGGGCGCTATGGTGGCGGTAGGACTATGTTTTCGCCAAATTACAACTAGCTTTAAGAGTCGTCAACAAGAGATTCAGATTAAGTTAGCTTTAGGGGCTACGCCTATGCAGGCCTGTAAAGCTATTTTGCGAGGAGCCCTTATAGTTAGCTTACAACCGACCATCGATATTGCGAAAACATTGGGTATTGTGTCCTTGCCGGGGATGATGACAGGCTTAATCTTGGCAGGCATGAGCCCTATAGAGGCCATCAAATACCAGATTATCGTTATTTTTATGACCTTTTCAACTGTATCCATTGCCATTGCTATGGCAGGATACTTGAGTTGCCGACAATTTTTTAATGCAAAAGAGCAGCTGATTCTATCTGATTCGTGATAGAATCAGCTTTTTTATAGCTTGTAACCCTGCTAGGAAAGCATTCATGTCTTTCTTAGAAATAGTTACAAAATATTTTTAAAATTTAAATTTACCTATAAATTAAGTAGGAATTTTTGAAAGCCTATAGTCATAAGGAATGAGTTGTGTTACTATTAGGGTATACACATTCTATTTATATGTAAAACGAGGTGGTATTATGGCAAATTACAACCCTTATGAAAATATGCTGCAAACATTAGACTTAGCAGCGGACACATTGGGCATTCCACGCAATGACTATGAAGTGTTGCGTCACCCTGAACGTGAAATGAACGTGGCTATTCCAGTACAAATGGATGATGGACATGTGGAAGTATTTACTGGCTACCGATGCCAACATAGCTCCGTTCTTGGCGCATCTAAAGGTGGATTGCGCTTTCACCCAGATGCAGATGAAAATGAAGTGCGCGCTTTAGGTGCGTGGATGACCATCAAAAATGCCATTGCTCATTTACCATATGGTGGTGGCAAAGGCGGTATCAAGGTAGATCCGAAAAAACTAAGTGAAAGAGAGTTGGAACGTTTAACACGTGGTTTCGTTCGTAAAATTGCTCCTATCATTGGAGTAGAACGAGATGTGCCAGCTCCTGATGTGAACACAAATCCGCAAATCATGTCTTGGATTGTCGATGAGTACAGTGCGTTAACTGGTCAATGGACACCAGGGATCGTAACAGGTAAACCATTAGCAATTGGTGGTTCTTTAGGTCGTAATGAAGCAACAGGCCGTGGCTGTATGTTTACATTACTTTCCTACTTGGAAAAACAAGGTAAATCTATTAAAGATTTGACGATTGCTGTACAAGGTTTTGGTAATGTAGGATCTGTTGGTGCTTTATTGATGCATCGTGAAGGTGCTAAAATCGTTGCCATCGGTGATGTACATGGATCTCTGTACAATGCAAACGGCATCGATGTAGAAAAAGCTTACGAATATGCAAACTCTCATGGCCGTTCTTTAGAAGGCTACGAAGGGCCAGGTATGACAAGAATCCCTAATCCAGATTTATTGTTATTGGATGTAGACGTGCTATACTTAGCGGCCTTAGAAAACCAAGTGAACGAAGCCAATATGAAAGAAGTAAAAGCAAAATTAATCTTGGAAGGTGCTAACGGACCATTAACCAAAGATGCAGACTTATACTTCTTTGAAAAAGGTATTCCTGTATTGCCAGACGTATTAGCGAATGGCGGAGGCGTGGTGGTATCCTATTATGAATGGGTACAAAACAAAGCTGGCTTCTACTGGTCTGAAGAAGAAGTAAACGAAAAATTAGCGAAGAACATGAAAAAAAGCTTTGAAGAAGTATGGGCTATGCAAGAAGAGTTTAAAGTATACCCAAGATTGGCTGCGTACATGGTGGCATTGCGTCGTTTAGTAGAAGCATTAAAAATTAAAGGATATAACGGTTAATATATCTGCCCTATCTGCTCATCTTAGATGATGTAATATTTACTAGAGAGCCAGATTTATTGTATAATTTAGGTAATAATATATTATTTATTTTGTATAAGGTGAGAGGAGGTTTATAATCTAAATTTTAATTCAGTCGAATTCGACCGAATTAAATCCGAAGCAGGATATAATTCATTAACATTCAAGGTACAGACGATATGATGGTTGACTCGGTGGGGATGAGCACCTTATTCTTGCCTGATGTGCAGTATCACTTTCATGGCATGAATCCTGATGATGTAGTTATTCATGCATATAATATGTTGTATTTTATTTTAGAAAATGACAATCCTGTTGGTGATGGTGATACTATTAGCGGCCTAGAGAATGGGGAATTGGATTCAAATGTGCAATGGACATTGCAGTATGAGGATTCCCTAGTTCAACCGGTGAGAGCAGTGCTTGATGTAAATATGGGTGAATATGCTTCTGGAACTCGTTAGTTGTTAATCGATGAAAGGTGAGAGTGTTATGAGTAATCAACGTATTTTTGATATGGAACTTGTGAAAGTTGAAAGTTTGGAGAAGGCTGTTAGGACGCCATTTTATCAAACTGATTCCACAGGTGGTTCAGTATGGGTTATTAAACCTGGTCAAACCTTACCAAAACATTACCATCATAACTCTGATGATATATGGGTTATATTGCAAGGCAAGGGGGTATTTTATCCAACGCCTGATACGGAGGTGCCTTTTACAAAGGGGCAAGTTATAGTATCTAAAAAGGGTGAATGTCATGGTGCAAAAAATACTGGAACGGAAGATATTGTCTTTGTGAGTATCGTTGCTCCGGTGCCTTCTGATTATGATCCTGTTTATACTAATTAATATGAAAGCACTTTATAGTATTTTCTGGCTCTATAATAAATGTTGGGGTGACACCACTACGGTGTCACTTCCAACATTAT